>NZ_JBASBH010000071.1:0-20478 GCF_049651025.1 Parvibaculum sp.
CCGGTCAGCTCCGCGACGAGGGCCGCCCCTTCCGGCATATCGGCTGCCACGCAGGCGCGCTGTACCACCAGCGATTGCTGCCTCCCGTCGCCAATATGCGTCCACTGAACCCGCATCGCCCAGATGAGGAATTGCTCGGCAAAACCAAGCTCGCCCACCGGCTGATCGGCCCGGAATGACGGGCGAGGAGAGGGGGCGGCAAAATACGCACGGTCGGTCGGTCTCATTGCGGTTCTCCTTCTGCGACAGGAAGGCAAAATTATCGCAATTAAGAATTAGTCGCAAATACTATCTTGGCCGGCGTTTTGCGGCTGGGGGGCAAATTTCGAGACGCCGCCACCCCGACCCCCCCTCCCGTCACCCCGACCCCAATCCGTCACCCCGGGCTTGACCCGGGGTCCACCTTTGCCGCGGCTTCCGCATGGACGATGCCTGCGAAAGCTGGATGCCGGATCAAGTCCGGCATGACGATGAGAACAATTCCGGACCAAAACCCGAGTGCCATTTTTCCTGGAATTGCTCTGGCGCCGCGCAGCGGCATAATCATCGCAAAACCGGGGGGAGCAGATGGTAGCGAAAGTCGATGTGATCGTGGTGGGGGCAGGGCTCGCCGGTCTGAAAGCGGCGCAGGAGCTGGAAGCCCGTGGCCGCTCCGTCATCGTCATCGAGGCGCGCGACCGGGTTGGCGGGCGCACAATGCCCGGCATGATCGCAGGCGAGGTGATCGATCGCGGCGGCCAGTGGGTCGGCCCCGGCCAGCAACTATTGCTCGGGGAAGCCGCCCGCCTCGGCATCGAAACCTATGCCCAATATGACAAGGGCAATCAGGTCCTCCATTACGACGGCACGCGGCGCACCTATAGCGGCGACACGCCGAAACTGCCGCTTCTCTCCTTGCTCGAACTCGACCGCGTCGTGAAGCGCTGGAACCGCGAAGCCGCAACGCTGCCAATGGATGCGCCATGGACGGCGCTGAAGGCGCTCGACTGGGACGCGCAAACGCTTGAAAGCTGGATCCTGCGCAACATCCGCACCAAAGGCGCGCGCACCTTTGCCCGTCTCGTCACCCGCGCCGTCTTCTGCGCCGAGCCGCAACAAATCTCCTATCTCTTCTTCCTCGAATACCTCCGCTCCGGCCACGGCGTCGAACATCTGATCGGCGTGAAGGGCGGCGCGCAGGAAGCGAAGTTTCGCGGCGGCGCCCACAGCATTTCGCGCCGCCTTGCCGATAGCCTCAAATCGCCCATTGTGCTCGAAGCCCCGGCCCGCGCCATCGCCCAGACAGATGAAGGCGTCAGCGTCAGGACAGACAAGGGCACATTCGAGGCATCCCACGCGATCATCGCCGTCCCGCCCGCGCTTGCCTCCCGCATCCATTTCGACGCGCCGCTGCCTGCAAAACACGACGGGCTTTTCCAGCGCATGCCGATGGGTTCCGTCATCAAGGTGCATGTCGCCTATGCCGAACCTTTCTGGCGCAAGGCGGGATTGTCCGGTCAGGCCGCAAGCGACGGCCACGCCTTCAACGTCGTCTTCGACCAGTCGCCGGATGATGAGCGTGTCGGCATTCTTGTTGGCTTTATAGACGGCGCACACGCAATCGAGATGAGCGCCATGGGCGACAATGCCCGCCGCCAGCATGTAATCGCCGCACTTGTCGATTATTTCGGGCCGAAAGCCGCCGAACCCATCGATTATGTCGATCAGGACTGGACGGCGGAGGAATGGAGCCGCGGCTGCTATGTTGGCCACATGGCGCCCGGCGTCATGACGCTGTTCGGCGACCAGATCCGCGAACCTGTCGGCCGTTTGCATTGGGCCGGAACGGAAACAGCCACGGAATGGGCCGGTTATATGGACGGTGCGCTCCAGTCCGGTATCCGCGCGGCGGGTGAAATCCTCATTCGCCGCTGAATTGGGGTGTTGCTCGGATGCATCTTTATCATGTGACAAATCGGCGGGTTTCCTAGGTTTTAATTGACAGGCCCCACCCCTCGTTCTACACAGCGCACAGAACGCAATCGCACGTGCCTCTGGCCCTCTGGTTACGTAACGACGTACGCGTCTCTTTTGGAATGTTTTGCGGTAGCCATACGCGGCGAGACCGCTGGTTCTGGGGAGAATGCATATGCCGGATTATAGTCTGAGGGGCTAACGCCCCGGATGAAGTCGAGCCGTATCACTCGCTGAGAGTGAGCAGGCCGGGCGAGATCGCCCCGCACTCGACACCCACAAAAATTTCATCAAGCCAATGCGGTTCTTCTCCCGCAACAGCTTTAGTTCACGGCCCCGGCGTGTCCGCAATCTGCGCGACCGGTCGGCAAGCCAGTTCATCTTTGGTTGGGGAGTGGCACAATGCCCAAATCCAATGCCCTTCTTCAAGCCGACGTGCTTGAGTTTCCCGTTGACGTAACCGAGGTGAAAGCCTCGACGCCCGGTCAGTTCACGACCACCGACGAGCGCACCGATTTCTTCATCGAGCGCGATGGTGAGCGCTACGCCGGCACGCATCTCATCATCGATCTGGTCGATGCAAGCCGTCTGGACGATCTCGAGCATATCGAGACGACGCTGCGCCGTTGCGTCGAAGTGTCGAAGGCGACGCTGCTGCACATCCACCTCCATCACTTCACGCCCAATGGCGGCGTGTCGGGCGTGGCCGTGCTGTCGGAAAGCCACATCTCGATCCACACCTGGCCCGAGGCGAACTACGCCGCCCTCGACGTCTTCATGTGTGGCATTGCCGAGCCGCATAATGCGATCGCCGTCCTGCAGGAAGCATTCGGCACGACCAATGTGCGTGTCGAAGAGATTCGTCGCGGGCGAGGCATGGTATGAGCAGCCGGTGGATCACTGAAACCCTCCATGAAAAAGAGGGTTTCATCACATCCTACCGTGCCGACAAGGTTCTCTACGAAGAGAATACCGGCCAGCAGCAACTGGTGATCTTCGACAATTCGCTCTTCGGGCGGATGATGACGCTCGACGGTGCGACGCAGGTCGCCGAACGCGACGAGTTCGTCTATCACGAGATGATGACGCATGTGCCGATCCTCGCGCATGGCAGCGCGAAGAAGGTACTCATCATCGGTGGCGGCGATGGCGGCATCCTGCGCGAGACGACGCGCCATAAAAGCGTCGAGAAGATCACGATGGTCGAGATCGACCCGGCCGTGACCGATTTCTGCAAGACGCATCTTCCGATGGTGTCGGCAGGCGCCTTCGACGATCCGCGCCTCGATCTCGTCTTTGAAGACGGCACGATATTCGTCGCGCAGTCGAAAGAGCAATACGACGTCATCATCGTCGACTCGACCGATCCCATCGGTCCGGGCGCGGTGCTGTTTGAGGAAAGCTTCTATCGCAACGCCAAGGCGCGTCTCGCGCCGGGCGGCGTCATCGTCACGCAGAACGGCGTGCCCTTTCTGCAGGCTGCCGAGCTGAAAAGCACGATGGATAAATTCCGCCGCCTCTTCACCTGCGCGCATTGCTACCTTGCGTCCATCCCGACCTATGTCGGCGGACCCATGGCGATGGGCTGGGGCACGGACGATGAATTTCTGACGGCGGTGACGGTGGAAACCCTGCGCCATCGCCTCGCAACCGCAGGCTTCCAGACGCGTTATTACACGCCGGAAGTTCACAAGGCGGCCTTCGCCTTGCCGCGTTACGTTCAGGACTGCTTCCCGGTCTAGGGCCAATCGACGTTCAAAACGCCAGCCGTTTGAACCTCATTTCCCCGTCATGCCGGACTTGATCCGGCATCCATCTTCCTTGCTGATGGCAAAGAGTGGACCCCGGATCAAGTCCGGGGTGACGGCTTCTTCGGGCGAGTCCTTCTCGCGGCGCTACCCCAGTTTCGCGCTGGAAAGAATGATCCCGTCGGCATCGGCATAAAGCCAATCGCCGGGAGTGATGGTGACACCGGCGAAGCTGACGACCACGTCAGCTTCGCCGATCCCCGCGCGGGCGCTGCGCTTGGGATGCGCCGCAAGCGCCTTCACGCCCACGGCTGCGGCGGCAAGCTCGCCCGTGTCGCGGATGCAGCCATTGATGACGACGCCCGCCCAGCCATTTTGCGCCGCAAGCGCTGCCAGATTGCCGCCGAACAGGGCGCAATTCGTCGAGCCGCCGCCATCGACGACAAGCACCCGGCCATGGCCCGGGCCTTCCACGGCGGCGCGAACTTTCACATTGTCGTCGAAGGTCTTCAGCGTCGTCACCGGGCCGTAAAAGGCCGTTTTCCCGCCAAAATCGCGAAAAATCGGTGCGCAATGACGCACAAGATCGGGATGTGCGTCGGAAAGATCGGTCGTTGCCGGGGCGGAAAGCTGAGCTGTCATGGCTGCAATTCACATAAAATGGGGTGATCCGGGCGGGTCTAGGTGTTCCCACGATCCCTGAAATATGTCTAGGCTCTACCTGTCATATCAAAAAGTGGCCGGCGAAGATGCCGCTCCTTGGCGCTTCAGCCGGTCAGGGAGAAGAGAAGATGGCTCAAACACAGGTTGCGGCCGCACCCTCGGTCGCCATTCTCGGCGCTGGCGTCGCCGGCATTTGCATGGCGATCAAGCTCAAGCAGGCGGGCAACACGAATTTCACGATCTATGAAAAGGCTGCCGAGATCGGCGGCACCTGGCGCGAGAACACTTATCCGGGCTGCTCCTGCGACGTGCCGCTGCACATGTATCAATTCTCCTTCGAGATGGAGTCGAGCTGGACGAAAAAATATGTCCAGGCCGCCGACATCAAGGCCTATCTCGAATTCGTCGTCGACAAATACGGCCTGCGGCCCTTCATCCGCTTCAACACCGAAATTGACGAAGCACATTTCGATGAGGCAAGCGGGCTCTGGCATCTGAAATCGGGCGCGGCGTCCTTCGATGCCAACGTGCTCGTCGCAGGCACCGGCCAGCTTCACCGGCCGCTCTATCCAGACATTCCGGGTCGTGAAAATTTCAAGGGTGCAAGCTGGCACTCCGCCAAGTGGAATCACGATTACGACCTGAAGGGCAAGAAGGTCGCCGTGATCGGCACCGGCGCCAGCGTCATCCAGTTCGCGCCTGAAATCGCCAGGGAAGTCGGCGATCTCTATATCTATCAGCGCACCGCAAGCTGGGTCGCGCCGCGTCCGCAGCGCGAATTCAAAAGCTGGGAGCGCCCGCTCTACAAGGCGCTTCCCTGGACGATGAACTTTCAGCGTTACAAGGTCTATTGGCAGGGCGAGATGCTCTTCTACACGTTCCATCACATGGGCGACGCGATCAAGAAAGTCGCGAACGACGAGATGGAGCTTTATGTCAAGGACCCCGTGAAGCGCGCCAGGCTCACGCCCGATTACGAGCCCGGCTGCAAGCGCGTGCTGTTTGCCAATGACTGGTTCCCGGCATTGGGCCGCGACAATGTTCACCTCGTCACCGACAAGATCACGCGCATCACCGAAGACGGTATTGAGACGGCGGACGGAAATTTCCAGAAGGTCGATGCGATCATTTACGGCACGGGCTTCGACACGACGCATTTCCTCGGCCCGATGAAAGTGACGGGCCTTGCAGGCCGCGACCTGAAGGAAGTCTGGAAGGGCGGCGCGGAAGCGCATCACGGCATGACGGTTGCGGGCTTCCCGAACTTCTTCATGCTCTACGGCCCGAACACGAACCTCGGCCACAACTCGATCATCTTCATGATCGAGTGTCAGGCGAACTACATCACCCGTTGCGTGCAGAAGATCGCGCGCGAAAATCTTCTCTATCTCGACGTGAAGGCAGATGTGCAGCGCGCCTCGAATAAAGTCGTGCAGGACGATAACGCGCATTCCGTCTATGCGTCGGGCGGCTGCACAAGCTGGTACAAAACCGCCGAAGGCAAGGTCACCAACAACTGGGCGAACTACACGTTCAAATACTGGTGGCGAACCCGCCGCCCGCATTTCGCCGAATACAACATGCGCGCCCGCACCAGTGGTGCCGTTACCGCAGGCGCGCCCGGCGAGGGCAGGCCGGTGGCGGCGGATTGAACTTGGCGTCAAATTCTGTGTCATCCCGGGGCTTGTCCCCGGGATCCATCTTCCACGCATTCACTGGCGCAAGATGGATCCCGGCATAAAGCCGGGATGGCATTTATTGGATCGCCATCAACCCGATGCAGGCAGCGCCTCCCGCAACGCCTCCGCCGTAAACCGATCCGCTGGAAAGAACGATTCAATCGCCAGTTCCGAAAAAGTCAGATCGACCGCCGTGCCGAAAACCGTGGTCGTGGTGAGAAACGAAAGCACATCCCCGCCATGCCTGATCCGCAGCGGCAGGACAATCTCGCTATAGGGATGGTCCATCGTCGATCTGGAATCCGACGGCGCACATGGATAGCTCTCAAGCTCGCCATATAGATCGATCAGCCCCTTGTCGCCCGTCGCCGCGATCTGCGTATGCAGCCGCGCGAGCACATGCGCGCGCCACTGACCGACATTGAGGATGCGCGACGAAAGCCCATCGGGATGCAGGCTCAGGCGCAGCACATTGACCGGCGGTTCCAGCAGCGCGGGCGCAATGTCGCTCAGAAACAACCCGATGCCGCGATTGGCGGCAACAAGCGTCCAGTGCCGATCGACGGCAAGGGCAGGATGCGGCTCATGTCCGCGCAACACCGCCTCGACGGCGTGGCGCGCATGTTCCGCAATCGGACTATCGAGCGACGTTTCACTATAGAGCGGCGCAAAGCCCGCCGCGAGAAACAGCGAATTGCGGTCACGCGGCGGAATGTCGAGAAGCTCGGCCAGATGGGCAAGCATTTCCCGGCTCGGTCGCGAACGCCCTGTTTCCAGAAAACTCAAATGCCGCGCCGAAACCTCCGCATCGCAGGCGAGCGCAAGCTGGCTCAACCGGCGACGCTGCCGCCATATGCGCAAGAGTTCCCCCACGGGTGCCGTCTGATGCGTGTTCAACATGGCCTCAGTCTTCACAGGCGCGGGCATGGCGGCAATTACCTCCGATGTAATCGACTTGCGTGCTTCCCATGGCGAGGATCGCAGCCGACTTCGTTCACCCAACTGTCAGGGAGATGATTATGACTGACATAAATCGCCTTATCGACGGCTACTTCGCCGTCTGGAACGAGACGAAGGCGGAGCGCCGCCGCGATCTGATTGCAAAAACCTGGGCCGAAAACGCCGCCTATCTCGATCCCATCATGTCGGGCGAGGGCCATGACGGCATAGACCGGATGATTGCGGGCGCGCAGGCGCAGTTCCCCGGCCACGTCTTCCGCCAGATCGGCAAAGCCGACAACCACAATGACCGCCTGCGCTTCAGCTGGGTGCTTGTCGGTCCTGACGGCAACGAAATCGGCGTCGCCGGAACCGATTTCGGCACTGTGAGCAATGACGGCCGCCTCGCCGCCATCACCGGCTTCCTCGACCAGATGCCAACTGCATGAACGGAGAAGAACCCATGCAAGCCATTCTCTCGTCCCCCTCGCTTCTGCGAAACGCATTGCTTGTCGATGCGATAGCCACCGGCGCAACCGGCCTGCTCATGGCCGCCACCGCATCGCTCCTCGCGCCTCTGCTCGGCCTGCACGAAAATCTCATATTCTACGCAGGCCTGCTGCTCATTCCCTTTGCGGGCTTCGTCTACCTCACCGCAAACGGCCAGCCGATCTCGCGCAAGGCCGCAATGGCAATCGTCATCCTAAACGCGCTCTGGGTGATCGACAGCATCGCGCTCCTCGCAAGCGGCTGGATCGAACCAACCGCGCTCGGCTATGTCTTCGTCGTAGGGCAGGCCCTCATCGGCGGCCTCTTCGCCGAGCTGCAATATGTCGGCTTGCGCCGCACAGCCTGATGCCACACGCAAACAAAAAGGCCGCAGAGATTTCTCTCTGCGGCCTTTGATGTTTTAGCGGTGCCGATTAGTGGTCGGTGCCGGTCTTGAACTGGTCGGCTTCGGTCGAGTCGCCGAGCGCCGTCGTGGAGCTTTCGCCGCCCGCTGCCGCCATGGCGACGAGGTCGAAGTAGCCCGTGCCGACTTCGCGCTGGTGACGCGTCGCCGTGTAGCCCTTGGCTTCCGAAGCGAATTCGGCCTGCTGCAGTTCCGAGTAAGCAGCCATGCCGCGGTCGCGGTAGCCCGAGGCCAGCTCGAACATGCCGTGGTTGAGCTGGTGGAAACCGGCCAGCGTCACGAACTGGTACTTGTAGCCCATCGCCGCGATTTCGCGCTGGAACTTCGCGATGGTGTCCTTGTCGAGGTTCGCTTCCCAGTTGAAGGAAGGCGAGCAGTTATAAGCGAGAAGCTGGTTCGGATACTTCTTCTTGATGGCTTCAGCGAAACGCTTCGCATCGTCGAGGTTCGGCTTCGACGTTTCCCACCACAGCAGGTCGGCATAAGGCGCGAAGGAGAGGCCGCGCTTGATGCAATGATCGACGCCCGTGCCCGGCTTCAGACGGTAGAAGCCTTCAATCGTGCGGCCCTTGTCGAAGTCGATGAACTCGTGATCGCGCTCGTCGATGTCGGAGGTGATGAGGTTCGCGGATTCAGCGTCGGTACGCGCCATGATCAGCGTGGGCACGCCTGAGACGTCGGCGGCGAGACGCGCTGCGTTGAGGTTGCGCTCATGCGCACGGCTCGGGATCAGAACCTTGCCGCCGAGATGGCCGCACTTCTTTTCGGAGGCGAGCTGGTCTTCGTAGTGAACGCCGGCGGCGCCCGCTTCGATGTAGGCCTTCATGATTTCAAAGCAGTTCAGCGGACCGCCGAAACCGGCTTCTGCGTCGGCGACGATCGGCAGGAACCAGTCGCGCTTCGCGCCGCCTTCCGAGTGCTCGATCTCGTCGGCGCGCTTCAGGGCGCGGTTGATCTTCTTGGCAAGTTCCGGACCGGCGTTCGCGGGATAGAGCGACTGGTCGGGATACATGGCGCCGGCGGTGTTGGCGTCGGCGGCAACCTGCCAGCCCGAGAGGTAGATCGCCTTGAGGCCTGCACGGGCCATCTGCATGGCCTGGTTGCCCGAAAGCGCGCCCAGCGAATGCACGTAATCGACCGTGTGCAGAAGTTCCCAGAGCTTGTTCGCGCCGCGCGTGGCGAGCGTATGCTCGATCGGGAAGGAGCCGCGCAGCTTCATCACGTCTTCAACAGTGTAGTTGCGCTTCACGTCGTCGAAGCGGCCCTTCGGCGCGCTCGGAATGATGTCGTAGAAGGTCTTGCTCATGGATCTAATCCTCGGTCAGTCGGGGTCGGGACAGGGTTTGGTTCAGGCTTCGTGGCTGATGAGCAGCCGGTAGGCCGGAAGGGTCAGGAACTCTTCGCATTCTTCGGCGGTCGCCATTTCGGCAAAGAGGCGGATCGCCTCGTCGAAATGACCATCCGTCCAGCGCGTCTCGCCAAGCGTTTCGCGCAAGGTCTTCATCTCGTCGTCGAGAACGTCCTGGAAAAGCTCCACCGTCACCTTGCGGCCGTCTTTCAGCGCCGCGCTGTGATAGAGCCATTGCCAGATCTGCGTACGGCTGATTTCAGCGGTCGCCGCATCTTCCATCAGATTGTAGAGCGGCACCGCGCCACGTCCGCCGAGCCAGGCTTCGATATATTGCACGCCGACGCGCACGCATTCGCGCATGCCTTCTTCCGTGCGCTCGCCCTTGTGCGGCTCGAGCAGTTCCTTCTGGCCGACATGCACGTCCTGGCGCTGACGTGCAAGCTGGTTCGGCCCGGTGAGCTTGCCGAAAACTTCCATCGCGACGGAAACGAGGTCGGGGTGAGCCACCCAGGTGCCGTCGTGGCCGTTCTTCGCTTCGCGTTCCTTGTCGGCGCGAACCTTGTTGAAGGCCGCATCATTGGCCGCCGCGTCGCCCTTCACAGGGATCTGCGCCGCCATGCCGCCCATCGCGAAAGCGCCGCGCTCATGGCAGGTTTTGACGAGCAGCAGCGAATAGGCATTCAGGAACGCATCGCCCATGACGACTGCGGCGCGGTCGGGGAGCAGATAGTTCGGGTTTTTGCCCAGACGCTTGATGTAGCTGAAGATGTAGTCCCAGCGGCCGCAATTGAGGCCGACAATGTGATCCTTCAGCTCGAAAAGGATTTCGTGCATTTCGAAGGCGGCAGGCAGCGTCTCGATCAGGATCGTCGTCTTGATCGTGGCGTTGGGAATGCCGAGCGCCTTCTGCGAATGAACGAAAACATCGTTCCAGAGGCGGGCTTCCTTGTGGCTCTCCATCTTGGGCAGATAGAAATAGGGGCCGGTGCCGTGGCCTTTCAGCTTCTTCGCATTGTGGAAGAAGTAGAGGCCGAAGTCGAAAAGCGAGCCGGACATGGGCGCGCCGTCGATTTCGATATGGGCCTCCTCAAGGTGCCAGCCGCGGGGGCGCACATTGAGAACGGCATGCTTGTCGGCGACATTATAGGTCTTGCCCGATGCGGCTTCCGTGAAGCCGATCTTGCCGTCCCAGTAATCCATCAGATTGATCTGGCCGCCGATCATATTGTCCCATGTCGGCGCGGCGGCATCTTCAAAGTCCGTCATATAGGACTGCGCGCCGGAATTGAGCGCGTTGATGACCATCTTGCGATTGTCGACGGGGCCGGTGATTTCCACGCGGCGATCCATCAGGTCTTTCGGGATGGGCGCAATCTTCCAGTCGCCTTCGCGCACCGATTTCGTCTCGGGAAGGAAATCGGGAAGCTCGCCGGCGTCGAAGCGCTTCTGGCGTTCGGCCCGCGCGGCAATCAGCTCGCGACGGCGCGCGCCGAATTTGCGTTCAAGCTCGGCAATGAAGGCGAGAGCCTCGGGCGTAAGCACGCGTTCAAAGCCGGGCTTTACCGCCCCGCGCACCTTGATTCCGTCGATGCTGGTTTTTGATGTCGCCTGGCTCATTGCTGACCTCCGCTTGACTATGTTGCCGAGGTCATACAGGCACGACAAACAAAAGTCCAAAACAATCCTAAGTCTTTGAAATTGTTAAAGTAAAGAACTTCACAATTCTCGACTGAAATTCTGTTGTGTATGTAAATTTTGTAAATTATATTGCCGTCTTCCGGGGCAATTGCGAGGATTTGCTTCATGGCGGCGGAGAAAAAAGTCTTTGCGGGTCCGCGCGTTAGGCGGTTACGCCGCGAGCGGAACCTCACTCAGGCGCGCATGGCAGCCGACCTCGGCATTTCGGCAAGTTATCTCAATCTGATCGAGCGCAACCAGCGCCCCATGTCCGCTCAGATCCTTCTGAAGCTCGCGGAAGTTTACGACATCGAGCTGCGCAGCCTCGGCGGCGACGACGAAGCCCGCGCCCTGACGACGCTGCGCGAGGTCTTTGCCGACCCGCTTTTCCGCGACGGCGGCCTCACCGCTCAGGACCTGCAGGAAGTCGCCGCCGCAAGCCCGACCAGCGCCGAAGCCATCGCGACGCTCTACCGCGCCTATCAGCAGGCCGTCGCCAATACCTCATTGCTGGCCGAGCGGCTGGCCGACCGCGACCTGCTCGACGGTGGCGGGGCGGTCACGGCGCCGCTGGAAGAAGTTCGCGACTTCATCAACAGCCGCAACAACCACTTCCCGGCTCTCGACGAAACGGCGGAAGAACTATACCGCAGCGCCGCGCTGGGCGCCGACGAGCCTTATGTCAGCCTGCGCAATTATCTGCGTGCCGCGCATGGCGTCACGACCCGCGTCGTGCCCGCCGATCTGATGTCGGGCGAACTCCGCCGCTACGACCGCCACCGCCAGACGATTTTCCTGTCCGAACTTCTCGACCAGCCCGGCCGCTCCTTCCAGCTCGCCTATCAGCTCGGCTATTTCGAGCAGTCCCGCGCCATGGAAGACATTGTCGAAAGCTCAGGGCTGGAGGGAGAGGAAACGCGCACCCTTTGCCGCGTCGCTCTCGCCAATTATTTCGCCGCCGCCTTGCTGATGCCCTATGTGCCCTTCCTCAAGACGGCGGAAGACACGCGCTACGATTTGCGCCTTCTCGGCCGGCGTTTCGGCACCAGCTTCGAGCAGGTCTGCCACCGCATCACGACGCTGCAGCGCCCCGGCGCGCGCGGCATCCCGTTTTTCCTCATTCGCGTCGATAATGCGGGCAACGTCTCGAAGCGTTTCTCCGCAGCAGGCTTCCACTTCGCGCGCTTCGGCGGCACCTGCCCGCGCTGGAACGTGCATGACGCCTTCCGCGTGCCGGGCGATATCTACACGCAGGTCATTCAGATGGAAGACGGTACGCGCTATTTCTCGATCGCGCGCACGGTCAGCCGTGGCGGCTCGGGCATCGGTGTGCCGGGGGATCAATATGCCGTGGGCCTTGGCTGCGAAATCAGCCATGCGCGAAAGATCGTCTACAGCCAGGGCTACGATCTCGACGATGAGCGCGGCGCAACGCCCATCGGCGTCAATTGCCGCCTCTGCGAGCGCACCGATTGTTCGCAGCGCGCCTTCCCGCCGCTGAAGCAGCGTCTCCGCATCGAGGATCACGTGCGCGGCGTCTCGCCCTTCGTCGTGCAGGCGCCTTAAAGCGAGAAGATCGCGCGCAAGCCATAGGCAAACAGCGCCGTCACCACGACACCGCCGACCCACAGCCCTGCAAACCAGAGCAGCCGCCGTGTTGCGCTATTCTTCATAGCCGCCATGGGCGGGCGCCTTGCCCTTGAAGACGCTATAGGCATACCAGGTGTAGAACAGGATCATCGGCAGCGTGATCGCGACGCCTATCAGCGCGAATATGATCGTCTTGTCCGGCGCGGCCGCGTCCCAGATGGTGATCGAAGGCGGCACGATATGCGGCCACAGGCTGATGCCGAGCCCCAGAAATCCGAGCATGAAAATCAGGATCGCGAAAATGAACGGCAGCCGTTCGCGATGCGTGATGATCGCCCAGTAAAGCGCGACGAAGGCGACAGCCGTGAGAAGCGGCACGGGCGCGAAGAGCAAAATCTGTGCGCCGCCAAACCAGCGTTGTTCGATCAGCGGCGACATGAGCGGCGTCAATATGCTGACGGCACCCATGGCAATGATGACGCCGCCACCCATGACCATCGCCGCGCGCCGCGCCCAGATTTGCGTCTTGTCTTCGGTCTTGACGATGAGCCATGTCGCGCCGAGCAATCCATAGCCGCAAACGACGCCGATGCCGGTGAGGATCGAGAAGGGCGAGAGCCAGTCGAAAAGCCCGCCCGCAAAGCGCTCGTTCTCCACCGTGACGCCTTGAATCAATCCGCCCAGAAGCACGCCCTGCATGAGGGCGGAGACGACGGAGCCGCCGAAGAAGGCGCGGTCCCATATATATTTGCTCGTCGTCGCGCTATGGCGAAACTCGAAGGCGACACCGCGAAAGATGAGGGCGAAAAGAAGCCCCATGAGCGGCATGTAAAAGGCGGGCAGCAGAATGGCATAGGCCACGGGAAAGAAAACCATCAGCCCGCCGCCGCCAAGCACCAGCCATGTTTCGTTGCCGTCCCAGACGGGCGCAATCGAATTCATCATGGTCGAGCGCGCCGTGTGGTCCGGCGCGAAGGGAAAGAGAATGCCGACGCCAAGATCGAAACCGTCAAGCACCACATAGAGCAGAATGCCTGCTGCAATGACGCCCGCGGCAATGAACGGAAGGTCGATCATGGGCGCACCTCCGAGAATGTGGCGTCTTCCGGCGGGATCACGAGGCCGGGCCGCGCGCCCTGCATGGCCTCAGGTTCGGCGTCGAACGGCTTAGGACCGACACGGATGATCTTGGTGAAGTAGTAGAGATAGGCTCCGAACAGCCCGCCATAAACGATCAGGAAAATGGCAAGGCTCGTCGTCACAGCGCTCGCATTGACGACGGACGAGATGCTGTCCGAGGTGCGCAACTGTCCGTAAACCGTGAAGGGCTGGCGTCCGACTTCCGCGACATACCAGCCCGCGAGAATGGCGACGATCCCGGCGGGCGTCGTCGCCGCAGCCAGACGCATGAGCCACTTGTCCGTGTCGAGCTTGCCGCGCCAGCGCGACCAGGCGCTCCACGCGCCGATCAGCAGAAACAGAAGTCCAAGCGCCACCATGACGCGGAAGGACCAGAAGACAATGCCGACAGGCGGGCGGTCTTCCTTGGCCACGTCCTTCAGCCCCGGCACGATGCCATTCATGCTGTGCGTGAGAATGAGGCTCGCAAGACCCGGTATGCCGATCTCGAAATGGTTCTTCTCGTGCTCGGCATCGGGAATGGCAAAGAAGATGATCGGCGCGCGTGCCTGCCGCTCCCAGTTCGCCTCCATCGCGGCAACCTTCACCGGCTGATGTTCAAGCACATTGAGCCCGTGCTGATCGCCGATGAAAATCTGAAGCGGTGCGAGAACGAGAACCGCCCAGAGCGCGATCGAATAGCTTTTGCGCGCCAGCATCGTGTGCTTGCCCGCGAGAAGATAGATCGCCGATACGCCCGCAATGACCAGCGCGGAAGCGAGATAGGCCGCAGCCACCATATGCGCAAGGCGATAGGGGAACGATGGATTGAAGATGATTGCAAACCAGTCATCCGGCACGAAATGCCCGGCAGCCATGTCGAAATGCGCGCCCTGCGGCGTCTGCATCCAGCTATTGGCGGAGACGATCCAGAAAGCCGAAACGGTCGTGCCTGCGCCGACAAGGCATGTCGCGAGGAAGTGGAGCCGCGGCCCCACCTTGTCCCAGCCGAAAAGCATGATGCCGAGGAAACCGGCTTCCATGAAGAAGGCCGTCAGCACCTCATAGGCCATGAGCGGCCCGATGACAGGCCCGACGATGCGCGAAAACTCGCCCCAGTTCGTTCCGAATTCGTAGGAGAGAACGATGCCGGAGACGACGCCCATGCCGAAGGAAAGCGCAAAAAGGCGAACCCAGAACTGATAAAGCCGCCGCCAGGCCTCGTCCCCCGTCCTGAGCCATAGCGCCTCGACAAGGACCAGGAAGCCCGAAATGCCGATTGTCAGCGCGGGGAAGATAATGTGAAAGGAAATAGTGAAGGCGAACTGGAGCCGCGAAAGAACGACGACATCGATTTCCGACATGGGTCACCTCCGCTCATGACTATACATGAGGCAGGCGACTGTAAAAGCGGCATTGCTGATGCGGCGCGCGGCCTAGCGAATCACGCGCTCGGCGGGAAAGCTCAGTGAAATGGCGATCGTCTGGGCTGCGTTTTGCGACACTTCCAGCGTCCCGCCATGCAACTCCATCACCTTGCGTGTGAGCGAAAGCGCGAGGCTTTCGTCCCGCGCCGTGCCGCTGTTCTCGGCGCTGACGAAGGGATCGTCCGACAGATAGGGCAGGGGCGTCTGCGCCGACGCATCATCCGTCGCTGCGATCTGTTCGCGGACTGTCACGACGATGCCGCCCGAATTTTCACGCACGACGAGCTTCAATGTCGCGCCGCGCCGCGCGCCATAAATGGCCTCCGCGATTATGCGAAACAGGCCCTGACGCAAGCGCCGCGCATCGCCGCGCAATCCGGGCAGCTTCGCCGGAGCGTCGATTTCGAGCGTCACGCCTTCCGCACCCGCCCGCGCCTTCTGGCTCGCAACCGCGATTTCGAGAAGCTGGCCGAGATTGCAGATTTCATCCGTGAGGTTGATCTGGTCCGTTTCGGCTTCGGCAATGCCGAGCAGATCCTCGATCATGTCGAGGAGCATGGTCCCGCTTGAATGAATGTCGCTGGCATAGTCGCGATAGCGTTCCTGACCGATCGGGCCGAACTGTTCGTTCTTCATCAGCTCCGAGAAACCGATGATATGCGTCAGCGGCGTCCGCAGGTCGTGATTGACGTTGGAGAAGAATGTCTGGCTGCGCTTCTGTGTCTCGCGGCTCTGTGCTTCGGCCACCTGCATGGTGCGCTCGAGCTTGCGCCGCACCGTCACATCGTTGAGCGCGGCCACGCGTGCGGGCAGCCCGCCCCAGCGCGTATCGACAATGCGCATTTCGGCGAAGCGATTGTCGCCATCGGGCCGCACCACCGCGACTTCATGCTCGCCGACTTCCGACGGCAATCCGAAAGGCTTGCCGATAAGCTCGCCAACCTTGCGTCCCAGCAGCTCTTCAGCCGCGCCATTGGCAAAGCGGACATTGCCCTGGCTGTCCAGAATGACGATGGCTTCGGAGGTTTCCTGAATGAGCGTGACCTGACGCGGCTCGACGCGTGGCTGCACCGCTTCGGGCCGCCGCCTGCTATCGCGCGCATTGCGCCGTGCGATGGCGCGCCGAATGGCGAGCATGAGCGCGCGCGTCGCGTGAAGATCGATGCTGAAACAGTCCTCCGCGCCCGCCGCGATGGCCCTCATCTGCAGCGATGCATCGTCGACGCCGACGGCGATCACCGGCGCGTCCGGCCCCAGCGAAATGACGCGGCGCATGAATGCGAAATCCGCCGCGCTGCCCGCGCCGATATCGACGATCAGCGCATCGAGGCCCGGCTCCAGCAGCGGTTGAATGCCTTCGGCGGCTTGCGAGAAATTGAATGTGACAGGCCCGGCGACGCCGGAATGGGCAAGCTCCATCAGCCCGTCGCGCAAGGCAATGCTGTCGCTCACGGCATGGATCGCAAGGAGCGGCAGCGCTTGCACGTCATCGCCCATCCGGCGATCTTGCCCGGCTTTCGCGTCTGCCTCATGGGGTTGGCTGACCATCGGCGTTGCCCTTTGCACTTGCCCCAATCCCTGATGAACCCCGTATTGTGTTGTCATGAAGTGACCCGCTTTCGCTCCCCTGCGGGGCCGTTTCGGGCCTGAGCGAAGGCAGTGGTCGGATATGCGCATTAAGGCTGACGCATATCGGTGCCTTCGGTTTCTACGATCTGCTTGTTTGGTAAATACTTCGTAAATAAATCGCCCATATTGTGGAAACTGTGTGAGTAACCCACAAGGGGCATGGCCTTACTTCATCGGAGAAAAGTGAACCCCGTCAAAGTCTTGGCCGAAAACGGGCGCCGCGGCCTGTGTGAATGAGGTGTTAATCTCTTGTTCGCCCGTTGCTTGCGAATTCTGTTCTTCCGCCCGCTATTTCCACCGCTCCAAAAGCCCCGGATGACATTGGTTGCATTTGATTGATTCGTGCGGCGGCAGCTTGCGCCGCTCCCGCCCAGCCTTGTCCCTCGTTGGGCGATGGGTTAGGTATGCGCGCGCCGTTCGCGCGAAGGTAAAACGGTTCGATTGAGGTCATGGCCAAACAGGAAAAGACATTTCGCCCCAAGGCTCGCGTGCCCAAGGGTCTGCGTGACGTTTCTGCGCCGCTCGTGCGCGCGGAAGCGGACATGCTCGCCCGTATTCGCGAGGTCTATGAGCGATATGGCTTCGACCCGCTGGAAACCTCTGCCTTCGAATATGCCGATGCGCTGGGCAAGTTCCTGCCCGACGAGGACCGCCCCAATGAGGGCGTCTTTTCGTTTCAGGATGATGACGAGCAGTGGCTCTCGCTCCGCTACGACCTGACGGCCCCCCTCGCGCGCTACGTCGCCGAGCATTATGACGGATTGCTCAAGCCCTTCCGCCGTTACCAGTCCGGTCCGGTCTGGCGCAACGAGAAGCCGGGGCCGGGTCGCTTCCGCCAGTTCACGCAATTCGACGCTGACACGGTCGGCGCGCCCGTCATCGCGGCTGACGCCGAGATGTGCATGATGGGTGCGGATGTCATGGAAGCGCTGGGCATTCCGCGCGGCCAATATCGTATCCGTGTCAATAACCGCAAGGTTCTGGACGGCCTCCTCGAAGAGATAGGCGTGGGCAGCGACGCGAGCGACCGCACGCACATGACGGTGCTGCGCTCCATCGACAAGTTCGACAAGCTTGGCCGTCGCGGCGTCGAGTTTCTGCTCGGCGCTGGCCGCAAGGACGAATCCGGCGACTTCACGAAAGGCGCTGGCCTCGCGCCTGAACAGATCGCCCGCGTGCTCGATTATGTGGAGTCCGGCGTCGGCGCAGACAGCGCAGACCGCAAGGCTGTGCTCGAAGGCTGGCGCAGCGTCGTCGGCAACAGCGCCATCGGCCGCGAAGGCCTCGACGAGCTTGCCGAGATGGACGCGCTTTTCACCTCCGCGGGCTACGGCCCCGATCGTATCGAGTTCAATTCGTGGATCGTGCGCGGTCTTGGCTATTACACCGGCCCCGTTTTCGAAGCCGAGCTTCTCCTCGAAACGAAAGACGAGGCGGGCAATCTCGTGCGCTTCGGCTCCGTCGGTTCGGGCGGTCGCTATGACGGGCTGATCGAGCGCTTCAAGGGCATCAAGGTGCCTGCGACCGGCTTCTCCGTCGGCGTCAGCCGCCTTCAGGCCGCATTGCAGATGCTGCAATCGGAAGCTGCGCCCACTGTCGTTCCCACCGTCGTCGTCCTCACGCTCGATGCCGCCAATATGGCCGGCTATCAGGCGATGGTCACCGAGCTGCGTCAGGCAGGCATCCGCGCCGAAATGTATCTCGGCGGCTCGGGCATGCGCGCCCAGATGAAATATGCCGACAAGCGCGGCGCGCCCGTCGCGGTCATCGAGGGCGAGGATGAACGCGCCGAAGGCAAGATCACGCTGAAGGACCTCATCCTCGGCTCCGAAGTCTCGCGCGAAATCTCCGACAATACCGAATGGCGTGAGAGCCAGGCCGCGCAGGTCACCGTGCCGCGCGCCGAGCTTGTCGAAGCCGTCAAGGCGATCCTGTCGCGCCACGGGCTCCATCGGGCCTGACCCGAACTCGTCTTCGCTCTCCTGTCATTTACCCAAATCATGCTAAACAGAGCGCGACCGGACCAACCGGAGCGCCCCACAAGGTCGATCATCATGGCACCTTCAAAAACGCCAGCTCGAGAAGAAGGCCGCAACACGCGCGAGGCCCGCACAGGCGCCATGCGCGCCGTCTTCGAGCGCGCCGGTTTCACCGACGTCGAGCCGCCGCTTCTTCAGCCCGCGAATGTTTTCCTCGACCGCTCCGGCGAAGACATTCGCCGCCGCCTCTATGTCTTCACCGATCCGGGCGGGCAGGAGATCTGCCTCCGCCCTGATCTCACCATCCCGACCTGCCGTTTGTATCTTGAAGAAAATGGCGGCGCGGGTCAGGCGCGCTTCTGCTATTCCGCAGCCGCCTTTCGTTTCGAGCCGCAAGGCTCGGGCAAGCCCACCGAATTCGTGCAGACCGGCGCCGAGTTCTTCGGCGCGAAGGATGCCGACGCCGCCGACGCCGAAATGCTGGCGCTCGCCGTCGATGCGGTGCGCGCGGGCGGCCTTGAAAAATTCGATATCGAAATGGGCGACCTCGCTCTGTTCGACGCATTGGTCGATGCGCTGGACATTCCCGGCGGCTGGCGCACGAGGCTGAAGCGCCACTTCTGGCGGCCGGCTTACTTCAAGGAACTCGTCGCCCGTCTCGCCACAAATGGCGCAACGGAGCGCGCCAGCGAGCGCACCGGCCTTCTCGCCGCGCTCGATGCGCTGGATGAGAAGAACGCGCGCAGCGTCATCGAAGACGTGCTCGATCTCGCCAAGATCGCTCCGGTCGGCGGTCGCAGCGTCGCTGAAATCGCCGAACGTTTCCTTGAGCGCGCAGCAGACCAGAGCGCCGCGCCCCTCTCGAAGGAAACAGCAAAGCTCATCGACACCTTCCTCGCTCTGTCGCTGAAGCCGCAGGATGTTGCGAAGCGCATCCGCGATCTGACGAAAGCCGCAGGCATAAAAATCGAAAAGCAGATCGGCGCGCTGGAGCGCCGCTTTGAATTGATCGAGAAAAAAGGCGTCGATCTTTCCCGCGCGCGTTTCGAAACCGGCTTTGGCCGCACGCTTGAATATTACACCGGCTTCGTTTTCGAACTGCGCGCCAAGGGTGCAGGCGCTGATGGCGTCGTCGCAGGCGGCGGACGTTACGACGGCCTGCTGCAAAGCCTCGGTGCGCCGACGCGCGTGCCCGCTGTCGGTTGCGCCATCACTCTGGAGCGTTTGACCGCAGCGCTTGCATCGAAGGGGAGCCCGTCGAAATGAGCAAGCCCATCAAAGACGCCCTCATCATCGGCATCCCGTCAAAGGGCCGCCTACAGGAAAACGCCAACGGCTTTTTCGCCCGCGCCGGTCTCAACGTGAAACAGGCCGCGGGCGGTCGCGAATATGTGGGCCGCCTCTCCGACGTCGCCAATGTCGCCGTCGCCTTCCTCTCGGCCTCCGAAATCGTCAGCCGCCTCGAAGACGGCTCGATCCATTTCGGCGTTACTGGCGAAGACCTGATCCGCGAGCAACTGCCCGATGCCGACAATACGGTCGAGCTGCTGCTGCCATTGGGCTTTGGCTATGCCGATGTCGTCGTCGCCGTGCCGCAAAGCTGGATCGACGTATCGACCATGGCCGATCTCGACGATGTGGCGCTGGCCTTTCACCGCCGCCACGGTCGCCGCCTGCGCATCGCAACGAAATATCTGAACCTGACGCGCGGCTTCTTCGCGGAGCACGGCATTGCGGATTACCGCATCGTCGAAAGCGCCGGCGCAACCGAAGGCGCGCCCGCTGCCGGCACGGCGGAAGCCATTGTCGAC
>NZ_JBASBH010000072.1:0-44117 GCF_049651025.1 Parvibaculum sp.
ATAAGCGCCTGTCCACTTGATTGCACCTGACCTGCAACGCCGGATTTGCCCTCTCTGACCAGACCGTCGCCCTGACGCCAGAGCCACAAGGCGGCGATAATGGCAACGGCGAGAGCCGCGATGAGGATCAGAAGGCGGTTGCGTGTCATGGGCTTTACGGTCTTTTCAGTTTGAACATGGAGGCCGCGGCGGCCTATAGAGCGCTCGAATGCTCCCGGTCCGACGGATTTGATCTCCCGGAGGGTTAAAATACACTACAAGGAGATTGAAAAAGCGATGAGCGACCAAATGACACGTATATTCCGCCTCGTTCTGACCGTGGCCATTTGCTCGGGCGCTCTCGCTCTCGGCATGCAGTCAGCCAGTGCCGTCGATACGCCGCCGGGCCAGGATATGAAACTGCCCGACAATGATCTGATCGTGGCGGCGCGCGATGGCGACGTTGCGGGCATTCGCGATGCTCTGATGCGCGGCATTCCGCCGGATGATGGCGGCATAGACTTTGTGCCCGCAATTATCGTCGCCACCGATTATGGCCATCTGGAAGCGGTGAAATATCTGCTCAAGCGCGGTGCAAATCCCAATCGCAAGGCCCGCGACGGCCGCACCGCGCTTGCTGTCGCGGCGCAGGCGGGCCGCACGACCATCGTGTCCGTTCTGCTCGACGCCGGTGCCGATCCCAATCTCGTGGCGCAGAACGGCGACACGGCGCTTTTCATCGCCGTCCGCGCCCGTCGCGCGGCCGTCGTGAAGCTGTTGCTGGAACATAAGGTCGATTTCGAGGATACGGATGTCACCGGGCGCACGGCCCTCGATCTCGCTCTTGAGCATAATTATGACGATATCGCCGCCATGTTGCGTCGTGCGGAGAGAGGCGGAGACGGGGGCTAGGCGGAGCAAATTGCTCACCGCCCCTTTCCGTTGCGATCTCGTCACCCTATGTTGAAAAGTGATGGACATCACCGAAAAACCGGCTCGCAGCAGGCCCGCCCGCATTCTCAGGCGCAAGCGAAGTGCCGGGACCGAAATTCCAGTAGATGGCGGGAAGCCCTGGCACCACATGCCGGACGGCACCTTTCGCAATCCCATGGGCAGCCCGATACGCAGCCTCGGGCGCATGAAACATGCGGGGCCCTTCTTTCTTGAAATGTTGAAACGCGGCGCACGCAAGGTCGAGATTCCGGCCGGGCATGTGCTGCCGCGTGATCATGCGGTACGTCTCCTGAATGAACATCAGGAGGCCCAGGGCGACTTTCTGACCTGGCTCGGTCACGCCGCCTTTCTGATGCGCATCAACGGATTGACGGTCCTCACCGACCCCTATCTGACGAGCTATGCGGGCCCGGCGGGTTTGGGCCCGAAGCGTTTCGTCAAATGCGGTGTGCCTGTATCGGCTCTGCCGCGCGTCGATCTCCTTGTCGTCAGCCATAATCATTACGATCATCTGGACGAGCGCGCTTTGGCGCGCCTGCCGAACAAGGCGCACATGACGGTGGTTGTGCCCCTGAAGCTCGGTGAGTTTTTTCGCGAGCGCGGATTTCCCAATGTCGTCGAACTCGACTGGCATGAGAGCCACAACATAAAGGGCGTCAGCGTCACGGCGCTCCCCGTTGTCCACTGGTCGCGCCGTTCTGGCTTCGATACCAACCGCACGCTCTGGGCAGGCTTCAAGCTGCAGAGCAAGGATCACAGTCTCTTCTTCGGTGGCGATTCCGGCTATGGCCCCGTCTTCAAGGAGCTTGGCGAGCAATATGGCCCCTTCGACACGGCTTTGCTCGGCATCGGTGCCTACGAGCCGCGCAAGATGATGAAGGCGAGCCATGCAAATCCGGAAGAGGCGGTGCAGATGGCGCTCGACCTCAAGGCGCGTCGCGTCGTCGGCATGCATTGGGGCACGGTGCTTCTGACCGTCGAGCCGCCATTCGAGCCGCCGGTGCGCTTCCGCCAGGCAGGCGCCGATCAGGGCTTTGCCGAAGACGATGTCTGGATCATGGCCATCGGCGAAACCCGGCCGCTGCGCGGCTGGCCCTCGAACCAATAAGTTCGCAATCGGTAAGTTTGCTTAGGTGAGCTTGCGCCTTCGCCGCGCTACACTTGCAGCCAGTTTCTGGCGGGGTGCCAGTATCCGGCGGGGTGAAGGTCATGGCGGTCATCGAGGACGAAGATCAGGGAGGCATGCGCTGGGTAAGGCGTCGGCTTCTCTCCAGTCATGAAGTGCGGCTGGGCACGGTCGAATCCGGGCGTGTGCGCCTTCAGACGCTGGTGCTGCTGCGCTGGCTCGCAATTGCCGGCCAGCTTGTCGCTGTGCTTCTCGTCAATCTGGCCCTGGGCTTTCCGCTGCCGCTCGGCCTTTGCCTTGGAACGATAGCGGCGTCCGCCGGGCTCAATATTTTTCTCACCCTGCGCTACCGCACGACCGTGCGCCTTCCCGACTGGCAGGCGGCGGTCTATTTCGCCATTGATCTTGCGCAGCTCGCAGTGCTTCTGTTTCTGACGGGCGGATTGCAAAACCCCTTCGCGCTTCTCTTCATGGCGCCGGTGACGATCTCGGCGACGACGCTGTCGTTGCGCAGCACCATCGCGCTGCTGGTGCTCTCATTCATCTATGTCACTCTGCTCGCTCTCTTCCACATGCCGCTGCCCTGGCAGCCCGGCGAGACTTTCAATGTGCCTGATCTCTATCTCATCGGTCACTGGGCGGCGATTTGTCTGGGGCTCGCTTTCATGGCGGCCTATGCATGGCGCATCTCGCAGGAATCGAAGCGCATGTCGGCGGCGCTGTCGGCGACACAGTTTGTGCTGGCGCGTGCTCAGCGTCTCTCCGCGCTCGACGGTCTCGCCGCCGCTGCCGCGCATGAGCTTGGCACACCGCTCGGCACCATCGCGCTTGTGGCCAAGGAGCTCCAACGCGGCGGTTTGAACGATCAGGAGATGAAGGACGACCTTAGCCTTCTCGCGAGCCAGGCCGAACGCTGCAAGGAAATCCTCGGTCGCCTGTCGCGCGAACCCAAGGGCGAGGACGCGCTCTATTCACGCCTTCCCCTCCATGTGCTGCTCGATGAGGTGGTGAACCCGCATCGCGATCTCGACGTGCGCTTCCGCGTCTCCGTCGTCGCCGCCGAGGAGGATGTCAGCGAGCCTGAAATCTGGCGTCGCCCCGAGATTCTTTATGGGCTGGGCAACTTCATCGAAAATGCCGCCGATTTTGCGCGCGCCGAGGTGTCGCTGACCGTTGTCTATGACAGCCGCAAGATCGCCATTTCCATTCTGGATGACGGTCCGGGTTTTGCCCCCGAAGTGATCGAAAAGCTTGGCGAGCCTTACGTGACGACGCGGCCGCGCGCCGGGCGCTCGCTTGAGCCCGATGGCGAACATGAAGGCATGGGACTGGGTTTTTTTATCGCCAAGACGCTGCTCGAGCGCACCAGGGCGCGGGTCGAGATCGCGAACAGGGATGACGGCAAGGCGGGCGCTCTCGTCACCGTGGTCTGGCCGCGCGAGGCCATAGAGGCGGAGTCGCCATTCCCATTGAAAGCCTGACAAACCAAGGATATTCCCTTAGTTGGTCTTGCCGGGCGAAAGGTCTTAGAATTCAATAATATGTCCCGGAGCCGGAGCGGACCGGGACGTGAAAGGCGGCAACGTGCAGAAAATGACCGAAAAAATAGACGACGGCGCGACACCCTTTATCCCTGAAGACCGGACACTCCTGCTCGTCGATGACGACGTCCCTTTCCTGACGCGGCTTGCCCGCGCCATGGAAACGCGCGGCTTTGACGTGACGGTTGCGAGTACCGTGAAAGAGGGCAAGGAACAGGCCCGTGCGAAAAAGCCGGGCTTTGCTGTCGTCGATCTTCGGCTCGAAGACGGCAACGGCCTCGATGTCGTCGCCGCGGTGCAGGATGCGCGGCCGGAAGCGCGCATCGTCGTGCTGACGGGTTACGGAAATATCGCGACCGCCGTTGCCGCGGTGAAGCTCGGCGCTGTCGATTATCTGGCAAAGCCGTCCGACGCCGACGCGATCGAGGCGGCTCTTCTTGCTAAGGAAGGTGACAAGGCCAATCCGCCCGAGAACCCCATGTCGGCGGACCGCGTGCGTTGGGAGCATATTCAGCGCGTCTATGAGCTTTGCGACCGCAACGTTTCGGAAACCGCCCGCCGTCTCAACATGCATCGCCGCACCTTGCAGCGCATCCTCGCCAAACGCGCGCCGAAGTAAAATCCGTCATTGCGACCCGGCAAGGTCTGGCGCAAGAACTTCCACAAACTCCATGTCATCCCGGGAACAAGTCTTGGGATGACAGGATGGATAACGTTGAGACGAGCACGAGGTCCGAACTACTCCGGGTCCAGAAACCTGAACACCCGGCGCGCCGCCACGCGCGCAAAAAGCAGCGTCAGCGCCTTGCGCCGTGCGGGCGGCAAGGTCGCGTCATGCGCGCCCTCGCGCAAAATCTCGGCGCCATATTTGTCGGCAACGATGAAGCCGACATCGAGCGGCAGAAGCTCGCGCGGAAATTCGGGCGGGACTGCGAAAAAAAATCTGTCGCAGAATTCGAGATAGTCTTCCCACTTTGCGTCGGTGAGATAGTCCGTCACGCTCGACTTGATTTCGATGATGACGATCTCACCCTTCGGGCCGAGCGCGATCATGTCGGCGCGGCGGCCTGTGGCGAGCGTCAGTTCCGTCACTGCAGCAAAGTTCATCTGGGCGAGCAGGCGCGCGCAGCCGCGCTGCACGGCGGCGGCCGTCGCCGATTGCCGTCCGTCGAATAGACGGAAACTGTCTTCGATCTCGTCTTCGGCGCTCATGATGCGAGGCTATAATTGGCGATGGCGCGGGGCAAGCGCGCCTCAGTCGAGCCCGGCTTCAGCGAGGCAATGGCGCAATAGCCCCATGCGCCGCATCGCGTCGCGCGGATGGCCCGCATTGCCCTGAATGGCAATTGTCATCAGCGCGTCGGCGGCGGCTGCGAGATAATAGGCGCGCATATCGGGTCCGCGTCCCCGCCTTGCCGTCACCCCGCGAAAGGTTGAGTCGCGCAAAGCCCCAAGTGGTTCGAAATGCCGGAACTCCGCTTCGGCAAGGCTCCATCCCGCTTCGGCGAAATCGACGAAGCCAAGCGGCTCGCGCGGCCCTGCATCGATGAGATTGCCGGGGTTGAGATCGCCATGCACAAATACGAGCGGCCCGCTCGCGCGGAGATTTTCCCAGCCGAGCGAAATCGCGTCCGCCGCGCGGTGAAGTTCGGCGGTGCTGAGTTGCGCGCGCGAAAGCATCAGACTGCGTGTAACCGTATCGGCAAGCTTGCTCTCCGCCGCTGTCGCACGCGCGCTCGCCTCGACGCCGAAATCGGCAACCGCCGCGCCGATGCGCTCGCCCAGAAGATCGCGCTCGCGCGCATTCATGGTGAGCACGCCATCCGTCGTGAGACGCTTGCCCGCAATCCGTTCGATCCGTAGCCAGCCCGCCAGCGGCGGTGCCGAGCCGATATAGCTGTTGGTGAATGCGCCCGACGCAATCAGGCGCGGCACGCGGACATAATCCGTCGCGAGCCCGCCGAGAAAGGCGAGCGCGCTTGCCTCGCGGTGATGCAGCGCTTCGCCGGAGCCAAGCCCGCCATGTCGCCGCACGACCTTCAGCATCGTGCCGTCGCCAAGATCGAAGACGCTGCCCCACAGGCCTTCGCCCGCAAGCGCCCATGGCGGCGGCGCAAGCGCTTCCGTATGGGGGGCGGTTTCCTTGTAGAGGGCGTGAAGCGTGGGCAAATCGAACATGGGCGCCGAGACTAGAGTGCGATCCGAAAAACTGTAAGCGGTTTTGCGATGCGCAAGGCCGCGCCGCGGATGAAAAAAGGGCGGCCCGATCGAGGCCGCCCTTTAAGGGATCGAGGTAGATGAGGGACGCTACAACTTACTCGGCAGCGGAAACGCTGATGTTCTTCAGTGCATCCACATTGGCGCCGAAATTGATCTTCTGGAGGTAACGAATGCCTTCCTCGGCAATGTCGTCGCCGACCATGCGGTCGCCTTCGTTCTTCAGCTCTTCCATGTCGACATAGGTCGAGTAGAAGGCCTTGGTGCGGTCGGTGATGATGCCGGCCTTGAGCAGCGTCTTGATGAGCACACGGAAGATGTTCGTGGCTTCCTTCATGTCTTCACGGCGCTTGTCGTCGCTGACAGCTTCGATCATCTCGTTGGTGACCGTCTGCCAGTCGATGCCGAATTCCTTGTAGAGAATCTGCTTCTGCTCAGGGTTCACGAGGTTGAAGAGAAGCGTCTGGAAGCAGGACGCGGCCCAGTCTTCAATGACGTTCTGCTCTTCTTCGCTGAGCTTGGGGATCGTGCGGTCGGCCCAGATCTTGCCGAACTTGTGATGGAAGGCTTCGTCCGTCATCACGAGCTGCATCAGCTTGACCATCAGCGGGTCGCGCGAATTGGCGTAGAACGTCGCGAAAGCGCCCATTGCGAGGCCTTCGACCAGCATCTGCATGCCGACGATCTTCTTGTAGACTTCGCGCGCGCCGACGAGGTCGGTGAGCAGGTCGCCCAGCGTCTTGCCGACGGGAAGGGGCTTGCCCCAACGCGCTTCGATGTACTTCGCAAAGCCGGTGACGTGGCGGGCTTCTTCGCGTGCCTGGTTGGCGGCATATTCCTGCGCACCCGGATCGCGGAGAATGTGGCAAAGCGAGGCCGAAAGCGCGAGCGCGCCCTGTTCGCCATGCAGGATCGAGGAAAGCATCCAGCGTGCGCTTTCATTGGCAAAGCGTACACGCTGCTTGTGCGTCAGCTTTTCGAAGCTCGGCAGGCGCAGCTCGATGATGAACTCTTCCGGCAGGATGAATTCGTTCTCGATGTCGAAGGGCTCGGCATAGTCGATGTACTTCTTGTCGAGCGGATCCCAGAAATGGTCATGGGTCGCCGAAATGATCTTGTCGAAGGCCGTCGAGCGCGCATTGTAACGGTCGACTTCCATCATCGCGGGAAAGTCTTCCGGCGCGACAGCGTCATAGGCGTAATCTTTGGTAATCTGTCGCACTTCAGTCATGTGACTTCGTCTCCCGGTTCAAATCTGGCGCTTCGATAAATCGCGGCCGACGCTCAAGGCGCAGCTCGCAGTTATTACGTTACTTACAAAAACATAGGCAATCTTTGCACAGGGTCAAGCCGAAAGTGACGTTAGCGTCATTTTTGGACCGGATTCGTTCCTGTTGGCAAACGAGGCGTTAGTTTCACAATTGTAAGTGGTTGAATTTTCTCAGGGGCCGTTACAGGTCGGCCTGATTTGTGGTATCCGAGAAAGGAAGAGGGAAATGATCGCCCCGTTTGCAGGCAGTGGGGACTGTGGGCAAGCAAAAGAGGGCGGCATTGAAAAGGGGAGGGGTAATCCTGACGGATTACATGTGTCCCGTGATCTCCGTGTGCGGAGCGTTGCGGCCTATGCCTGTCAGAATCCTCCGAGACGATCCGGCAGAATTATGCCGGCAGATTTCCCGTACACGGAACAATGTGCGGGTGAACTGCTGGCGAGAGTGAACTGGAAATCGTAACGGTACCGCCTCCGTCAACCGGAGCGCGGCGAGGGAGATAGGTATCCATGATTAAGGTCCTTGAGAACTTGGTATTCGGTGCCCGCTCGATCATTCTTGCGGCACTGGCTGTCGTCACCGTCTTTGCTTTGTATTTCGCCTTCCACCTTCATATGACCGCCGGCTTCGACAAGCAGTTGCCCATCGGCCATGAGTACATAAAAACCTTCCAGCAATATCGCGACCAGCTATTCGGATCGAACCGGATCATCGTTGTCATCGAGCCGAAATCGGGCACGATCTGGAACAAGGATTTTTTCAAGACCTATAAGGAACTCACCGACGAGGTCTTCTTCCTCCCCGGCATTTCACGACCGACCGTGACCTCGCTCTGGACGCCGAACACGCGCTACATCGAAATCACCGAAGACGGCATCAGCGCCGAAGACGTGATTTCCGGCAAGGTGACCGCCGACACGATGACGCCGCAGGCGCTCACCAAGATCGAGAGCAACGTCATTCGCGGCGGCTTCGTCGGCCGTCTCGTCTCGAACGATTTCACGGCGGCGATGGTCTCGGCGGAGTTGCAGGATTTCGATCCCTCGACCGGCCAGAAGCTCGACTATTTCGATCTTGCCGCGAAGCTTGAAAAACAGATCCGTCAGAAATACGAAAACGACAAGTTCACGGTGCGCATCATCGGTTTTGCGAAATCGATCGGTGATATTGCCGATGGCGCAAACGGCGTGCTCGTCTTCTTCTTTGCCGCTTTTGTTCTGACCGCGCTTTCCGTCTATCTCTATGCGCGCTCGATAGCGCTCACCTTTGCAACGCTCTTTGCATCGCTCACATCGGTCGTCTGGCAATTCGCGCTGCTCAATCTGCTGGGCTACGGTCTCGATCCACTGGCGGTGTTGGTGCCGTTCCTCGTCTTTGCCATCGGCGTCAGTCACGGCGTGCAGCAGATCAACCTCATAACGGCGGAGCTGAGCGAAGGAAAATCCACCGACGAGGCTGCGCGTACGGCCTTTTCCGGCCTGCTCATTCCGGGCACCATGGCGCTGACGACGGCGCTTGTCGGCTTCGGTACGCTTTATCTGATCCCGGTGGACATGATCCGCGAACTTGCCATCACCGCATCCATCGGTGTGGCGCTCAAGATCGTCACCAACCTCATCATGCTGCCGCTCGTCGTCAGCTACTTCAAATTCGACGATGGCTTTGCCGCCCGCGTCGCAAAAGCGCGTGAGTTCCGCCTGAAAATCATGCGCTGGCTTGGCAACGTCGCCAATCCTCGCACCTCGGTCGTCGTGCTCTGCGTTTCCTTCGTCCTCTTCGGCATCGCGGTTTACGAAAGCCGCAACCGGCACGTCGGCGCGCTTCATGCGGGCACGCCGGAGCTTCGCGAAGATGCGCGCTACAATGTCGACTCGCGCGACATCGCCTCGAAGTTCGCTCTCGGCCTCAATCAGCTGACGGTCGTGGTCGAAACGCCGCCCGATGCCTGCGTCGATTATCCGACGCTCAAATATCTGAACCAGTTCTCCTGGTACATGGAGAACGTGCCGGGCGTCAGCCTTGTCGTTTCGCTCCCCTTCGCGGTCAAGGCATCCGCCGCCGGCTGGAACGAAGGCAATCTGAAATGGCAGGACATTCCGCGCAACAAGGATGCGCTGGCGCAAGCCGTCGCGACCGTGCCGGGGCGTGCCGCGCTGATGAACCAGTCCTGCTCGATCCTGCCGGTGCAGATATTCCTCACCGACGCCAAGGCGACGACGATCAAGCCGGTGATCGAGGCGGTGAAGAGGTTCCGCACCGAGTTTCCGATGAAGAACGTCAATATCCGTCTGGCATCCGGCAACATGGGCGTTCAGGCAGCGGTCAACGAGGAAATATCGACCTCTGAATTGCCGATGATGCTCTGGGTCTATGTCGTCATCATCGCGCTCGTCACGCTCACTTATCGCGACTGGCGCGCGGTCATTGCCTGCTGTCTGCCGCTGACCTTTGCAACCTTCCTTGGCTACTGGTTCATGGAGGTGCTGCAGATCGGCCTCACCGTGGCGACGCTTCCTGTCATGGTGCTGGCGGTGGGTATCGGCGTCGACTACGCCTTCTATATCTACAACCGCATCCAGTTCCATCTGGCCGAGGGGCGCAATATCACCGAGTGCTTCAAGCTCGCGCTTCTTGAAACGGGCATGGCGACGGTCTTCACCGCCATCACGCTCGCCATCGGCGTCTCGACCTGGGCCTTCTCGGCCCTGAAGTTCCAGGCCGATATGGGACTGCTTCTGACCTTCATGTTCATGATCAACATGATTATGGCGATCACCGTTCTTCCGGCCCTTGCCGTTGTGCTCGACATGCTGTTTCCGCGTCGCGCGCCGGTGAAGCACCGCAAGAGCCTGATTGCTCACTGAAGACGATGAACGGACCTGCGCGGCGGAAAAGACAGACCTCTTCCGCCGCGCTAGACTGTGTGTGCAACGAGTAGGTGAGCCGCTCGGAGGCCGGGTGGTTCCATATCGGGAGCCAAGGATATGCTGGAAAAGATCATCGATGCGCTGAAGAGGAAATCGGCGCCGAAACCTGCGGCGCCCGTATCGCCGGACGTGAAGCGGTTGGCGGCGGCGGCCCTGATGGTCGAGGCGGCGCGCCGCGATCAGGATTTTGCAGGCAATGAGCGCGCGGCGATTGTCCGCATCGTCGGTGAAAATTTCCATCTCTCTGCCGAGGAAGCTCAGACGCTGGTGGCTCTTGCCGAGCAGCGTCAGCGTCTGCCCTATGGCGAGTCCATCTTCACGCGCACGATCGCCGAGAGCTTCACCATGGACGAGCGCAAGGATGTCGTCCGCATGCTTTGGGAAGTGGCGCTCGCCGACGGTCACTTGCACCGTGTCGAAGCGGCGATGATCGAAAGGCTGGCAAAGGAAATCGGCCTCGATGCGACGGCGTCCGAGGCTGCACGCAAGGCCGTTGAAGCCACGCGTTGACGTTACTGGCCTGAAATGACAAAGCCCGCGCCGATGTTCTGGCGCGGGCTTTTGTTTTCAATGGGGCCGGATATCAGGCGTTGAGCCGCACAGGCATTTCCTTGATCCCCGCGATGAAGTTCGAGCGCAGGCGCCGCACCGGACCCGACACATGAATGTCGGGAAAGCGCTTGAACAACTCTTCAAACAGGATCGAGAGCTGCAACTCCGCGAGCCGCGAGCCGAGGCAGAAATGCTGGCCGACGCCGAAGCCAAGTTGCGTGGGCACATTGGGGTGTGCATAGCGCGCGACGTCGAACGTAAACGGATCGGCCCATTTCTCCTCGTCGCGATTGGCCGACGCATACCACATGACGACCTTGTCGCCTTTGGCGATTTTCTGGCCGCGTATTTCCGTGTCTTCCGTCGCCGTGCGACGCATATGAAGCACGGGGCTCACCCAGCGTATGATCTCCTGCACGGCGCTCGGCATGAGCGATGGATCGTTGAGAAGCTTCACGCGCTGTTCGGGGTTTTCCGACAGCGCAAGCAGGCCACCAGAAATCGAATTGCGTGTCGTCTCGTTTCCGGCGACGACCAGCAGGATGAAGGTGCCGATATAGGCGGGAAAGCTCATCGGCTCGGGCTTGCCGTCCGCATTGGGAATATTGGAATGGGCAAGCATGGAAATCAGATCGTCGCCCGGTTGCGCCAGACGTTGCTGCCAGAGCCCCGCCGCATAGCCTGCCATTTCCATGACGCATTTGCGCATATAGTCGTCCGAGACGCGCAGCTCGGGATCGTCTTCACCGACGGTTGCGTTCGACCATTCGAAAAGTTTCGGTCCGTCGCTTTCGGGCACGCCGAAAAGCTCGGCGAGCACTTCGATCGGTAGCGCCGCCGCAACGGCATCCACAAACTCGACCTCCGTGCCGTCTTTTCCCCGCTCCGCAAGTCGGTCGAGAAGCCGCGTCACGCGGGCGCGAATGCGATCCTCCATGCCCGTAATGCGTTTCGGCACGAAGCCCGGCGTCACCATGCGCCGATAGGCGGCGTGCTCCGGCGGATCGAGGGAGATCATGCTGGCTTCGGTCTGGTTCTCGTCGATCTCGTTCTCGTTGAAAATCCGATGGCCGCCCTTCTGCTTGGCGGAGGAAAAGAGTTTAGGATTTTTCGAGATCGCCTCGATGTCGTCATAGCGCGTGATTGCCCAGAAACCCGCGGCATCGGCTTCCGGGTTCCAGTAGACGGGATCGCTCTGGCGCAGCTTCGTGAACACGTCGTGATGCTCGTTGCGCATATAGAGGTCTGGATCTTTCAGGTCCGGTGCCCCGTCGAGCTCAAGTTTCTCGGTCTTTGGCCGCAGCATGACTTCTCTCCCTCATTTTTCTTTGAGGGGAGGATAGGCCCTTGCGGGCACGGCACTCAAGCGGCCGCAATGACGGCAAAGAGGTCTAGCCGACAGGAAACCCTACGGCAGCTTCAAGTTCCGCCAGCGCCTTTGCCGGTTCGACGACCTTGATGGTCTTCATGCCGAGCTGTGCTGCCGGTTTGAGGTTGATGCCGAGATCGTCGAGATAGACGCAAGCCGAAGGAGAAACGCCGAGCGTTTCGCAGGCGAGCTGATAGATGCGCGGATCGGGCTTGCGCATGCCGATCTTCGAGCTTTCGATCACATGGTCGAAAAGGCTCATCACTTCGGCGACGGCAGCCGCCTTGTCATGACCGCGCGCCATGCCGGCGCCTTCGCCCGCCGAGACGTTGTTTGTGATGCAGCCGACCTTGAAGCGTGCCTTGCAGCGCTTCAGCGCCTCGACCATGGCCGGGCGAATGTCGCCCGACAGAAGTTCGACAATGGCGCGGCCGCGCACATCATGGCCCTTGGCGAGCGCTTCGCGCGCGAAGAGTTCGTCGAACTCATCAAGCGTGCATTCGGAGCGTTCAAAAAGCGCCCAGGCATTGGTGTTGGGATTGGTCGCGTTGATGCCGCGAATGAAATCCTTCGGCAATCCGCGTTCGGTTTCGTACCGCGCAAAGGCCTCGAACGGGCTCGACGTGAGAACGCCGCCGAAATCCCAGATAACTGCCTCGATCATGAATGCTGCTCCGCCTGCCAATGTCTGTTGGCGCGGAACCTACACCGGGAAAACCGATGCTGAAAGCCTCAGCGCTTCTTCGCCATACAGTCCTGGCCTGCAGCCTTGAGCTTCGTGCAGGCGCTTGCGGCGGCGGCCTTGGTCGTGAAGCCAGCGGCCCGGACGCGATACCAGGTGCCCTTTGCGCCGAGATCGGCCTTCTCGATGTCGAGCGCATGGCCCGCGAGAACGCTCGAATGACGCTTGGTGAGCTGCGCCCATGACGCGCGGGCGGCGGCTTCGTCTTTCAATGCGAGAAGCTGAACTACATAAGCGCCCTTGGACGAGGCCTTCACCGCTGCTGCCGGTTTTTGCGCCGGGGCTGCCGACTGCACCGGCTTTGCCGCCTCGACGGGGGCAGCCGGAACCTCGACCGCGGGAGCAGCGGGCTCAACAGGCGCAGCCGCCTGGGGCAATTGCGCGGTTTCAGCGCCGGGGCGAAGGTCCGTCGGAGCGTGGTCGACCGATGCGTGATCCGCAGGTGCAGGCCCAGCCAGCGGCAAGGACGGCACGTTGGCGTCTTGCGATGTCGGGGCTTCCGTTATGTCTTCATCGACCGCCGGCGGAACCATGGCCGATGTGTCCGGCGCTGACGTACTCGGCTCGGCAGGTGTGGTCACTGGGGCTTCGGCCGGGGCCTGAGCCACGATATCGGGCGAAACCGGCGCGACGCCGCGCTCAGATTTACCCGACATGGAAAGGAAAATGCCGCCGACCACGATGAGGCCGAGCACAGCGCCGATGATGAGGCGCGTACTGCCGCCACCGCCGCTGTTTTCTTCCGCCGTATAGATGATCTCGGGCTCGGGCGGTATCGGACGCGAGCTTTCGCCTTGTCCTTCTTCGCCGCGCTCGCCTTCGCCGTGGCCGCCCTCACCATGGCCGTCATCGCCATAGGAGGAAAAACCCGGCCCCGCTGACAGCGTCATGCGCGCGGTAGGGTCAATAGTCGAGGGCTCGGCCTCGCCCTTGCGCGCAAGCAGATCACTGGTCAACGAGGCAGGCTTCTTGGACATCAGACTCAATTCCGGCTAGGCGGCCCCTCTTAGGGTAGCGTTGGCGAAACTACCCGACACGAAAGGCGATGTCTCGCGCCCCATGAGCCGATCGCTCAGAAAAGCCCATAATTCGCTGATTTCGTCGGGTGATTTCGTCTGGGACGCAATCTCCATGACGGTTCGTCCATCGATCATGCTCGACGCGAAATCGATTCGCTGGTGAACGATGGAGGGCGCCACCGGGCCGTGATGGGACAGCGCAATCACCGCTTCCGTGGTGATGCGGGCGCGCGGCGATGCTCCGTTGACCGCGAAAACGAGCGGCTTGCCGACGGCCTCGCAAAGCCGGACGGTTGCGCCAGCGGCCCGCAGGTCATGCGGCGAGGGCCTTGTCGGAATGACGACAAGGTCGGACAGGCCGATGACATGGCCGATCGTGTCGGTGATCGCGGGCGGCGTGTCGATGATGACAAGGCGGACGCCGCCGTCTTTCAGCCGCGCCAGATCCTTTGCGAGCCCTTCAATCGACGCCTTGACGAAAAAGGGGCGCTCGGCTTCGCGTGCGTTCCACCATTGCGACAGACTGCCCTGTGGGTCGGTATCGACCAATGCGACCGGCCAGGCTTCCTGCCGCTCGGCCTCGACCGCGATGTGGCCGGCAAGCGTCGTTTTCCCCGACCCGCCCTTTTGTGATGCGAACGCTATGACGTGCATGCTCTCGGCTTCCCCGTGCTCTTTGATGCCCGCCTTCTGGCGGGTATGCAGGCGACGACGCAAGATCCGGACCATGAAGCGCGCCCGACGCCTCGATGGTCCGCAACACTCACTCAACAGACGTGACGTTTGATGGAGCGCGAATCAGCTCCCCCCGGAACCAGTGGGCACATTAGTGCGTGACCCAATTTGGCTCAACATCTGGTATGCATGTGGATAACTCTCGCGAGTATCAGTGTCGTGCGAGTCACAGTCCACTTTTATGCAGGCGATAGCTCTGCCGTGACCTTGAGCATCGCGGCGGTAAGCTGCGTAAGGTCGGTTTCCTCGATCACAAGCGGCGGCGTCGTATAGACGATGCGCCCGAAGGGCCTGATGAAGACGCCCTCCTCGACGAAGCGGCGCTTCATCACGTTGATATCGGGCATGACGCCGAATTCGATGACGCCGATCGCGCCCTTGACGCGCACGTCAACGACGCCGGGAATGCCGCGCGCAGGCTCAAGTTCGCGTTTCAATTGCGCCTCGATATGGGCGACCTGCGCAAGCCGCGGCTCGCGCTCGAACAGATCGAGAGAGGCATTTGCCGCCGCGCAGGCAAGCGGATTACCCGTATAGGTCGGCCCATGCATCAGCGCGCTGGAGCCGCTATCACTCAGAAACGCCTCGAAGACATGCGCTCGTGCGACGGTGGCCGCCAGCGCCATGGTGCCGCCGGTCAGCGCTTTCGACAGCGTCAGAATGTCGGGGACAATGCCTGCGGCATCGCTGGCGAACATGGCGCCGGTGCGCCCGAAGCCGACGAAGATTTCGTCGAGGATCAGCAACACATCATGCCGGTCGCAGGCAGCGCGCAGACGCCGCAGCGTCTCTGCATCGTGAAAGATCATGCCGCCCGCGCCCTGCACCAGCGGCTCGGTCATCACGGCGGCAACCTTGCCCTTATGCTGGGCGAGGAAATCATCGAAGGCCCGTTCGCGTTCAGGCGTGGTCGGCAGATCGGTGATGAGCTGTTCGGCAATCGCACCCTTGAAGAGCGAGTGCATTCCCTCGTCGGGATCGCAGACGGACATGGCCGCCAGCGTGTCGCCGTGATAGCCGCCGCGGAACGAAATGAAACGCGTGCGTCCCTTGACGCCCTTATTGATCCAATACTGGACAGCGATCTTCATCGCGATCTCGACCGAGACCGAGCCCGATTCTGAAAAGAAGGTGTGCTGGAGATCGCCGGGCAGAAGTTTCGCAAGCCGCGTCGCGAGCGTCAGCGCCGGTTCATGCGCAAGCCCGCCAAGCATCACATGCGGCATTTTCTGAAGCTGCGCCGTCACGGCCTCGCGAATATGGGGATGATTATATCCATGCGCCGCCGTCCACCAGGACGAGGTGCCGTCGATCAATTCGCGCCCATCGGCAAGCGTGAGGCGCACGCCGTCGGTTTTGACGACCGGCAGCGACATCGGCACCGTCTGCATCTGCGTATAGGGGAGCCAGAGATGCTTCGCGCCCTCCGCAAGCCAATCTGGCGGATTGTTCACGAGCGGATTGGGAGGAGGGAAAGACATGTGCATTGCGCCCCTGTATCAAGCGGAAAGGCATATAGCCGGATTTTGCGCCGTCATGGCAAGTCTGCAACAGGCGGCGGCTTGGCAAGCCCTCTGCGCCGGTTCTAAGATGCGCCCGGTGCCGCGAAGGGCGCCGCCGTCCGAGAAAGAGGATCTCACCTTCGCCTGACCAACGAGACGACGCCTTTCAGTTCGCATCGCCTTCACATTGTTTGCCGTTGCTTCGGACCGACGACAGTCAGACAAGAGGAGGAATCCGTGCGAACGGAGCCAATATCCCCAAAAGACATATCGGCGCTCGACGAATATAAAATTCGCGCGAGCAAACTGCTGCGAGATTTCGCCAGCACCGACAAGCGGCGTGCCTATGCGGCTGCGCATCGCCTCGCAAGCCTTTGGCCCGATGGCAATGCCGGCGAGCTGCTCGCGGACAAGGCGCGCGTGCAGCGCAAGCACGCGCTTGCCGTCATCGCGCGCGAAATGGGCTTTCGCGACTGGCAGCATCTGACGGCGGAAGCCCATCTGGAAATGCCCGCCTTCGACACGACGCGGCTCTTTCCGCCCAAGACGAGCTTCTATCTCAATGCTTGGTTCGTGACTTATGAAGAGGCCCATGCCGCACTCACGCGCAAGGATCGCTTTCTCTTCCCCTATCGCAATCAGTTCGTCGTCTGCGAAGCGGGGCTTCTGAAGAGTCTCGGCATTGATGTGCGCGACCCTGATTGGGCATTGATCGGATGCGATTGGGCAAGGCCGCTCGATCGTCAGGCGCATTATCGGCTGAATCAGAAACTGGCCCGCATCGTGCCGCCGCTCGAAGCGCGCCGTGCGCTGAAACGGGTTTGAAGAATGGATAAGGACAGAAAGCGCCAGATCGCGCGCAACTACAAAGAGCGAAAAGCATCGCCGGGCGTCTATGCAATCCGTTGCACGGCGACGGGCGATATCTGGATCGCGCCGAGCCGCAATCTCGATTCTCAGCAAAACGGCATCTGGTTCACGCTGCGTCTCGGCACGCATCCTAACAAGGCATTGCAAGCCGTATGGAATGCGCACGGCGAAGCATCATTTGCCTATGAGGTCGTCGAGCAGATCGAGAATGAAGACCTGACGCCATATCTCCTCGACGCGCTCCTGAAAGAACGCATCGCGCATTGGCGCACGGAACTCGGCGCGGGCCTTGCAGTCGGCTAAAGCCTACTTCGCCGAAGGGCAGGTGTGCGCGGGCATCGGCTCAAGGCCGAGCTTGGCAAAAAGCTGCGCATCCTTGTCGGCTTCCGGGTTCTTCGTCGTCAGCAGCTTCTCGCCGATGAAGATCGAATTCGCGCCGGCAAGGAAGCAGAGCGCCTGTGTCTCGTCCGACATGTTCTCGCGTCCGGCGGAAAGCCGCACGACCGATTTCGGCATAGAGATACGCGCCACCGCAATGGTGCGCACGAAGTCGATGGCGTCGATCTGCTTCGAGTGTCCGAGCGTCGTGCCTTCAACCTGCATGAGCTGGTTGATCGGCACGCTTTGCGGATGCTCCGGCAGATTGGCCAGCGCCATCAGCATGCCGATGCGGTCGGATTTTTCCTCGCCCATACCGACAATGCCGCCCGAGCAGACATTGATGCCCGCTTCGCGCACGCGCTCCAGCGTTTCCAGCCGGTCGGCAAAGGTCCGCGTCGTGACGATCTCTTTGTAATAATCTTCCGACGTGTCGATATTGTGGTTGTAATAGTCGAGGCCCGCATCCTTCAGGCGCAGCGTCTGCTCGACCGAGAGCATGCCGAGCGTCATGCAGGTTTCCATGCCCATGGCGCGCACGCCTTCGATCATCGCGCAGACGGCATCCATGTCGCGATCTTTGGGCGAGCGCCAGGCAGCGCCCATGCAATAGCGCGAGGCTCCGGCTTCCTTCGCCTTTTTGGCTTCTTCAAGCACGCGCTGAACTTCCATCAGCTTCGTCGCCTTGAGGCCCGTGTCGAATTTCGAGCTTTGCGAGCAGTAGCCGCAATCTTCCGGGCAGCCGCCTGTCTTGATCGAAAGCAGCGTCGACTTCTGCACCTGATTGGCGTCGAACCAGCGGCGATGAACGAGCTGCGCCTCGAACAGAAGATCGTTGAACGGCAGATCGTAAAGCGCCTGCAATTCTTCCCGCGTCCAGTCGTGGCGAACCTCATCGGGATTCGTCCTGGCGGTCACGCGGGGGTTTGCCTGCGAGGCCGCTTCTTCGATGCGTGTCTGGATGGTCATGGACGCGGATTTCCCCTGAATGCATGGGGTTGAAACAGGAATTCGCCGAAGCATAGGCGGCTTTCCCCGCAATGCAAGGCGCGCTAGGGTCGGCCCGAAAGCTCAATCCTTACTGAAAGTTGTGTCAATGCGGGCGGTACGCTGCGTCAATTACGGGGAGCCGTCGGGGCTCAATGTCGAGACTTTGGACGAGCCCGTGCCCGGCCCCGGTGAAGTGCTGGTGGCGGTCGAGGCGGCGGGTCTGGGCTATGTAGATGCGCTTTTCGTGCGCGGCACCTATCAGGTGAAGATGCCCCTGCCTTTCATTCCCGGCAACGAGATCGCGGGCACCATCGAGGCGGTCGGCGAGGGCGTTCCGGGCGATCTGATCGGCAGTCGCGTCATGGCGCTCTCAAATCGCGGTGCGCTGGCCGAAAAACTGGCGATCCCGGCTGCAATCTGCACGTCGATCCCCGACGGCATGAGCGCCGAAGCCGCCGCCGGTTTCCTCGTCTCCTATTGCACGGCCCTTTACGGGCTGGAAAATTGCGGCGCGCTGAAAGCGGGCGAAACCGTGCTGGTGCTCGGCGCGGCGGGCGGCGTCGGCATGGCGGCGATCGATGTGGCCAAGGCCATGGGCGCGCGCGTCATCGCGGCGGCGTCATCCGAAGACAAGCGCGCGGCGGCAAAAGCCCATGGCGCGGATATGGTTCTCGACTATTCGCTGCCGGAATGGCGCAAGGCGCTCGATGCGCTCACCGAGAAGCGCGGCGTCAACGTGGTTTACGATCCGGTCGGCGGCGCCTATTCCGAAACAGCCTTCCGCTGCCTCGCGCCGGGCGGCCGTCATCTCGTCGTCGGCTTTGCCAATGGCGAGATCCCGAAACTGCCGCTGAACCTTGCATTGCTGAAGCGTGCTTCCCTCGTCGGCGTCGATTGGGGCGGCGAGATCCGCGCCAATCCCAGAGCGAACGGCCCACTGCTGACAAAGCTCACGCAATGGGTGGTCGATGGCAAAATCCATCCCGAACCTGCCGCAAGCTTCCCGCTGGCTGAAGCGGGCGCGGTGCTGCAACGCCTGCTCGACCGCAACATGGTCGGCAAGCCCGTGATCCGGGTCAACGCATGAGCAGCTCGCTCGATCAATTCGCGGGCGCGAAACTCGCAGACCTTGAAACCCGCGCTCTGCGCCGCCGCCTCGTGGAGACAGATCGCTATAGCGCGGTCGAGGTGCGTCGCAACGGTCGCGAGTTGATTTCCTTTTGCTGCAACGACTATCTCAACCTCTCGCATCACCCGCGCGTGGTCGCGGCGGCGATTGCGGCGACGGCGCGCTATGGCACAAGCTCGGGCGCTTCGCGCCTCGTCACCGGCAATCATCCGCTCTTTACTGAACTTGAAACGCGCCTTGCGAAGCTGAAGCAGGCTGAGGACTGCGTCGTCTTCGGCTCCGGCTATCTGGCAAATCTCGGCATCGTCCCCTCGCTTGCCGGGCCGGGCGATCTGATCCTTGCCGATGAGCTGTCTCATTCCTGCCTGCTGACGGGCACGAAGCTTTCAGACGCGGATGCGCATATCTTCCGCCACAACGACCTCACCCATCTTGAAAGCCTGTTGGCCACTCATCGCGCCAAGGCCAGGCATTGCCTCATCCTCACCGACGGCGTCTTCAGCATGGACGGCGATCTCGCGCCCGTCATGGAATTGGCCGCGCTTGCGAAGAAATACGATGCCTGGCTGATGACGGATGATGCGCATGGCATCGGCGTGATGGGTGAGGGAAGGGGATCGAGTTTCGTCACCGGCGTGAAGGCCGATGTGCCCTTGCAGATGGGCACTCTGTCGAAAGCCATCGGCTCTTATGGCGGCTATCTCTGCGCATCGAAACCCGTTGTCGATTTCATCCGCACGCGTGCGCGCACGCTGATCTATTCGACCGGCCTGCCGCCCGCCTCCGTCGCCGCCGCAATTGCCGCACTCGATGTGATCGAGGAAAATCCCGACTACGCAACGCTGCCCGTGAAGAAGGCGAACCTCTTCACCCGTGCGCTGAACCTGCCCGCAGCCGCAAGCCCCATCGTGCCGCTCATCATCGGTGAGGCGGAGGCGACATTGCGCGCATCCGCATTGCTCGAGGCGGAAGGCTTCCTCGTCACCGGCATCCGCCCGCCGACCGTGCCGGCTGGAACCGCACGTTTGCGTTTCACCTTTACCGCCGAGCACAAGGACGAGGACATTACGCGTCTCGCAAACCTCGTGCGCGAGCGCATTCTTCCGCGTGAGGCCGCCGAGTAAACATGACCACGATTTTCATTACCTCATCCGGCACCGATATCGGCAAGACCTATGTGTCGGCGCTTCTGATCCGCCAGTTGCGCGCCAGGGGCCTTCCCGTTCGAGCGATCAAGCCGATCGTCAGCGGCCTCGACGAGGCGACATTTGCTGCGAGCGATCCGGCAGCGCTGCTTGCCGCGCTTGGCGAGCCCGTCGAGTTTGAAAATGCGGAAGACCTTTCGCGCTGGCGTTTCACGGCGGCGCTTTCGCCCGACATGGCTGCGGCGCGCGAGGGCACGGAGATCGACTTCACCGAACTCGTCAATCACTGCAAGGCCCGCATCAGCCTTCACGATCCGCTACTGATCGAAGGCGTTGGCGGATTGATGGTGCCGCTCGATGCGACGCATACCGTGCTCGACTGGATGAGCGAGCTGAACGGCCCGGACTTCGCGCCGCTCCTCGTCGTCGGTTCCTATCTCGGCACGATCAGCCATACGTTGACGACGCTCGACGTGATGCAGAAAAACGATCTGGCGCCTCGCGCCATCATCGTCAGCGAGTCACTTGCGAGCCCCGTTCCGCTGGCCGAAACCGTCGATACCATTGCCCGCTTTGCGCATGACACGCGTGTCATCGCCCTGCCGCGCAACGGAACGCCCGATCTCGCCGCGCTTATTTAGGTACGCGGCGGCAGACGGTCGCGAATATCTCCGAGCCGGTCGTGGATCGAAAAGAACACGATGTAAAGTTCACACAGAATGCGCCAGAGGATCAGGCCCACCAATGTGCCGAGCACGGCCATGATCAATTGGCCGAGGCCTGCGCCAAAGGAATATCCCATCGTGGCGAAGGCGCCGAAGAATGTGATCAATCCGCCGAGGATGATCAGGACGATGCCAATCCAGTAAAGAAATTTGATAACCGAAGTGGCAATCATGCGATCGAAATTCAGAAACGCTTGCCAGTTCATGATCTCTCCATTTCAAACGTCAGCCTACGTCGAATCACAAGGCTACCAGCCTGGCCGATAGCCGTCATTGATTCTTCGCCATCGTGAAATGGTGTGAGCAAGCAAAGCGATGCCGAGAATTTGGCAGCATTGCTTACATAAAGGCTCGTCATACACGGGCATGACGATGCAGGTAATGAGGGCTCGTCAGCCCTTCGGACCGAACAGCCACCAGAGAATGAGGCCGAGAACCGGCAGCGCGATCACGATGACGATCCACATTGCCTTCCAGATCGGCTCGGCGCTGCTCTGCGCGATTTTTATGATCGCATAAATGTCGAGGACGGCCACGATCAGCCAGAGAAACCCGCCATAGCCGTGTCCAATCATCTTCACTCACTCCTGAAAGGTCGCGATACGGCACTAATCTAGTGTGTCCGCGTCCGGAGTGTAAGTCCTCAGAGCAATGCGGGTGTCGAAACGCCTTCATGCGCGAGCAACCATTTCTTGGTCGGCAGGCCACCACCAAAGCCCGTCAGCGAGCCGTTGGAGCCGATGACCCGATGGCACGGCACGATGACGGGAATGGGATTGCGCCCATTGGCGAGCCCGACAGCGCGGACGCCCTTGGGGTTGCCGATGGCACGCGCGATGTCGGCATAGCTCCTTGTCGCGCCGAAGGGGATTTGCAGCAGCGCCTGCCAGACGCTCAACTGAAAAGCCGTGCCAGCGGGCGCGAGCGTCAGATCCTTGAACTCCGTGCGCTTGCCCGCGAAATATTCCTTCAGCGCTTCCGTGGCTGCATCGAGATGCATGCGCGCCGGAACGCTGCCGCGCGCATTGGCGTAAGTGCGCTTGGTCTCGATTGGGAAGACGACCGCGATCAGGCCTTCTTCGGTTGCGGCGAGGCGCAGGTCGCCGATGGGCGATTTGAGATTTGCGGAAGCGAGGCCGCTCGTCACTGTCTGTTCCATTTGTGCCTCCTCAATCCGCCGCGAGGGCGGTTGTTTGTATGTCGGGCTCCATCCAGAGCAAAAGCGCTGCATAGCCGCGCCATGGCCGCCAGGCTTGCGCCATATCCTCCATGGCCCGCGTCGAAATCGGAACGCCGTTGCCCGCCGCCTTGCGAAGGCCGAGATCGGCGGCGGGAAATGCGTCCGGCTCGCCGATGGCGCGAAGGGCGATGTAGTGAGCGGTCCAGGGCCCGATGCCCGGCACGGCGCAAAGCTCCTCGATTTTTTCATCGAGGCCGGTGGCCGGGCTGAAGTTGACCTTGCCGTCCGCAACCGCCCGCGAGAAAGCTTTGAGCGCCGAAATACGCCCACCCGTCAGGCCGAGCCCCGAAAGATCGCCATCGGCAAGCGCTTCAGCGGTCGGAAAATGATGCGTGATCGCGCCATCGGCTTCGCGCAGCGCCTCGCCGCAGCGTTTGACGACACGCCCCGCAAGCGTCGTCGCGCCTTTGACCGAAACCTGCTGGCCGAGTATGGCGCGCACGCCTAGTTCAAAACCGTCAAACGCGCCGGGCACGCGAATGCTGCCGGCTTGTGCAAGCCGTGGGGCAAGAACGGGGTCGTCCGCAAAGGCGCTGGCAATGGCGGAGGGTTCCGCGTCCAGATCGAAAATGCGCCTTGCCCGCGCCGCGATCTGGCGGATCGGCGGCGAGCTATTGGCGCGCGCATGCACGTCGGCGCGAATGGATATGTCGAGCGTGTTCACCTTCTTGCCCGGCGCGACCGTCAGATGACCCCGCGCATTGCCGAGGCGAAAGCTGCGGCGATATTGTGTGCTTGTTATTTCCTCGACGCCCGGAATGGCGCGGAAGGAGAGATAGCCGAGCATCTGCGTCCACTCGAAGGGCGGACGAAAGCCGAGCCGCAGCGTAATCGCATCGCCCACATTCTCGCGCGCCGCGCCGCGCCTGAGTGCCGTCGGCGGCACGCCATAGCTTGCGCGCACGGCATCGTTGAAGCGTCGAAGGCTTTGAAAGCCTGCCGCGAAGGCTATGTCGGCAAAACCCATATCCGTTTCGCTGATGAGCTGCTTTGCCGCCAGCAGCCGCCGGTTTGCGGCGACCGCCTGCGGCGTCGCGCCGACATGCGCGAGGAAGAGGCGGCGCAACTGCCGCGCGCCAAGGCCGACACGTTCGGCGAGGTCTTCAACGCCGCCTTTATCAAGCGCGCCTTCCTCGATCAGCCTGAGCGCGCGGCTCACGCTTGCCTGTGTGCCGACCCATGCGGGCGTGCCGGGCGCCGTTTCCGGGCGGCACCGCAAGCAGGAGCGAAAGCCCGCCGCTTCGGCGGCGGCGGCACTCGCCACGAAACGGCAATTGGATTTCTTCGGCACGCGCGCCGGGCAGATCGGGCGGCAATAGATCCCCGTCGAGGTCACGCAAACGAAAATGCGACCGTCAAAACGCGCATCCTTCGCCAGAAACGCGCGGTAGCAGAGGTCTGTGTCGAGGTCGGTGCTCATGGGCTGAAGTCTAGTCCCATGCGAAAAACCTCGCTCGCCAAAAACGGACATGTCCGTCGCCCCTGCGGAAGCTGCTGAAAGGCCTCAGATGCTGACAGAAATGTACGTGCTTTCAACGGCTTGTCCGCCCTCAATCGCTTGCGTCGGCTTGCGCCCCTGATAGGCTCCTCGGCAAAGCGGCCGCGGGCGGGGAGCTCGAAGAGCCGCAAGCGGAGGGGAGATAGAATGACGGATCGGGCAAGCGCCGGAATTGCGGTGCAGGGGGCAGGTGCAATTCCTGCGGCTGACTTCACGCCAGCCTATCGCAACTATGCGTTGATGGTGCTGATGTTCGCCTATACGGCGAATTACGTGGACCGCCAGATCCTCGCAATCCTGATGCAGCCGATCAAACTGGAACTCGGCCTTTCCGATACGCAGCTTGGCTTTCTCTCCGGTCTCACCTTTGCGATTTTCTATGCGACGCTGGGCGTGCCCATCGCCATGTGGGCGGACCGCTCCAACCGACGCAACATCATAAGCTGGGCACTGACGATCTTCTCCGGCATGACGGTCGTGTGCGGTTTCGTGACGAGCTTCGCGCAACTGGCCCTGGCTCGTATCGGTGTTGGCATCGGCGAGGCGGGTGCAAGCCCGCCCGCCCATTCGATGATCTCCGACATGTTCCCGCCGGAAAAGCGCGCCTCGGCGCTGGGCATTTACTCGCTCGGCATCAATCTCGGCATTCTGATCGGCTTCCTCGTCGGCGGCTGGATCACGCAATGGTATGGCTGGCGTGCAGCCTTCATGGTCGTCGGCGCGCCGGGGCTCATCATTGCCGCTCTCGTGCGCTTCACCTTGAAAGAGCCGCGGCGCGGCCAGGCCGATGGATTGACGAGCCAGGGGGCGGCTGCCGCACCGCGCATCGGCGAAGTCTTCAGCCTTCTCTGGTCGCAGAAATCTTTCCGCCATATTTCTTTTGGCGCGGCGCTGGCAGCTATCGGCGGCTATGCGGGCGTCAATTGGTTGCCCGCCTTTCTCGCGCGGTCCTTCGCAATGTCGTCGGGCGAAATCGGCACATCGCTGGCGCTGATCATCGGCTTTGCAGGCGGTGCAGGCACATTCCTCACCGGCTATCTCGCCGATCGTTATGGCAAGCGCGACATTCGCTGGAATGTCTGGGTCGTCGCCATTGTCGGCGCTTTCTGCTTTCCCTTTTCCGTCGCCATGTATCTCTCGGGCGACAAGGTGATGGCGCTGGCCTTCTTCGTCTATCCGGCATTTGCAGGCGCCGCCTATGTCGCCCCGGCGCTGGCCATGACGCAGGCGCTGGTGACGGTGCGCATGCGTGCGCAAGCCTCCGCCGTTCTCTTCCTCATTCTGAATCTGATCGGCATGGGTCTTGGGCCGCAACTCGCGGGCGTTCTGAGCGATCTCTACAACCCGGCCTATGGCGATGAATCGCTGCGCTACTCCCTGCTGACGATTTCAGTCGTCTGGCTCTGGGCAGCGCTTCACTTCGTCCTCGCCGCTCGCACGCTCAAGGAAGACATCGAGCGCGCAAGGCAGCACGGGCTGAAATAGATCAGGCGGTCAGTTCGAGCAGCTTCCGCAAAGGCTGTGGCCGCGCGACCAGATCGGCAAGCGTCAGGCCGTCGAGCACCGTGTAATAGGCTTCAAGCGCTTCACGGAGTGCGTGACGCAGCTTGCATGAGGCCGTGATGCGGCATTTGTTCGTCGAAGCCTGAAAGCATTCGACATGCTGGCCGTCATCTTCAATGCGCCGGACCAGCGCACCGATATTCACGTCTTCCGGCGCGCGCGCCAGCCGCAGCCCGCCGCCGCGCCCGCGCAGCGTCTCGATGATCCCGAGGCGGCCAAGCTCCGTCACGACCTTCATCAGATGATTGTTCGAAATCTCATAGGCATCGGAGATTTCCTGAATCGTCGACAGCTCTTCGCCCTTGAGCGCGACATACATCAAGAGCCGCAGCGAGTAATCGGTATAGAGAGTAAGCCGCATTGGCCATGACCTGTATTATTTGTCGCAGATAAACCTGCATTTATCATATTGCTTTCCGCCGGATAGGCAAGATACTAAAGAAGTATATGGTATGCATCTTATAGGAGGTGCGAGTGAGCGACGAATCCGCAAGCCCAAGACGACGGCCACTGCCGATGCCGGTAACGAATGAAGAAGAAATCGAGAGGGTTGTGCGCACCTTTTACAAGAGTGTGCGCGCCGACGCTCAGCTTGGCCCCATCTTTGAGCGCGTGATCGGCGATAATTGGGAACCTCATCTGCAGAAGATGTTCGCCTTCTGGTCGTCGGTCATGCTGATGTCGGGTCGCTACAAGGGCCAGCCCATGGTCGCGCATATGCGGCTGAAAATGGTGCAGCGGCATCATTTCGAGCGCTGGCTCGGCCTCTTTCACAAAACGACCGAAGAATTATGCACGCCGGAAACGGCTGAAGCTTTCATGGAGCGCGCCGCGCGCATCGCCGAGAGCTTGCAGATGGGGATGTTCTTCAACCCCAATTCCGCCGATCCCTCGCGCAAGCCGCATATAGCCGCAGTTCAGACTGGAGGGAAAAGGCCATGAGCGTAGCCCCACATCACGATTGGCACGGCCGTAACGTGCCGCTTGCACCCGACTTGCACCCCGGCGTTTTCGTCGCCGCAATCGGCGGCTGGGCCTGGCTCTTCGGCGCATTCTGGCTGGTTTTCGGCGGTCAGCGCGAAGGCGCCTTTATGATGGCCGTCGACACGGCCTTTCTCGCCGTCTTTTTCGGGACGCCCTATTTGCTGAAACGCACTGCCGACCGCTTTCTGAAACGCGAGGAACATCACGGCAGCTTCGCCGATTTTCTGCACGGCGACGTGCAAACGTGGACCGGAACCCTGAGCGGGTGGAGCGCATTGATCCAGGTCATCGTCGTGCCATTTTCAGTGGCGCTCGGCATGACGGCCATTGGCTTCATCATCGCCTCGGCGCGCGCGCAATACGGTGGTTGAGAGCTTCGTTTAACGCGGACGTCGCGGGAGGGGTAGGGCGCGCACGATGAGTGTGCGCCCTTTTACTTTGTCCCCGCTTTTGTGACATCGCCGCCACGGCGCGCGAAAATCTTTCCAGCTTATAGGCATCGAAAATCCCGGCTTTACGCCGCTTTTCGCGCTGCGCCGTGCCCTGTCATCAGACGGTCACAAAAGCGTTGCACGGGCTTCACGACCCGAAACTAAGAACAGCCTCGGGGCGGGGAAGCCGCCGCACGCAAGCCTTCATTATCAAAAGGTCATCACTCTTATGAAGCGCATCGGAACTTTCCTGGGCGCGCTCGCGGTGAGCATCACAGCCACCAGCGCGTTCGCAATTGACATCGACAGCCGGTACCAGCCGTACCAGCCGACAACCGGCGTGTCCGGCAGCCTGAAGTCCATCGGCTCCGACACATTGAACAATCTCATGACGCTGTGGTCGGAAGATTTCCGCGCCAAATATCCGACGGTGAAAATCGAAGTCGAAGGCAAGGGCTCGTCCACTGCCCCGCCCGCGCTGATCGCCGGCACCTCGCAGTTCGGCCCGATGTCGCGTCCGATGAAGGCCGCCGAGATCGACAGCTTCGAGCAGAAGTATGGCTACAAGCCGACGGCTGTGCGCGTCGCGGTCGATACGCTCGCGATCTTCGTCCACAAGGACAATCCGCTCTCCTGCCTTTCGCTGACGCAGCTTGACGGCATTTTCTCCAAGAGCCGCCTCTCCGGTTCGCCCGCCATCACGACATGGGGCCAGCTCGGTCTCACCGGCGAATGGGCAGGCAAGCCGATCTCGCTCTTCGGCCGCAACTCGGCATCGGGCACTTATGGCTACTTCAAGGAAGTGGCGATGGTGAACGGCGACTATCTCGACACGGTGAAAGAGCAGCCCGGTTCCTCTGCCGTCGTGCAGGGTGTTGCCGCCGACAAGTTCGCGATGGGCTATTCGGGCATCGGCTACAAGACCGCCGACGTGAAGGCGATCCAGGTCGCCGGTCGCGATGGCCAGTGCCAGGAAGCCAATCAGGCGAACGCCTATACGGGCGCTTATCCAATCACGCGCTTCCTCTACATCTACGTCAACAAGAACCCCTCGACGCCGCTCGATCCGCTGCGTGGCGAATTCCTCCGCTATCTGCTCTCGCTTGACGGGCAGAAGGACACGTCGAAGGACGGCTATTTCCCGATGCCCTATGTGTTTGCACAGCAGGAACTCGGCAAGCTCGGCCTGAAATAAGAACGAAGCCGGCGGGCAACCCCCGCCGGCTTTTTTGCCGCTACCGCTCGCCCCGGAAACCAGCGGCCCCGCCCGTCAATTTGCGTGAAGCGACACATGACCGACGCCACGATGCCAGATGTTCCCGCGCCGGACGGTTCGCGCCGTTCGATCGTCTATACGCGTGACAAGAAAACGAAGTCGTCCGTCATCTGGGCAGACCGTCTCGCCGGGCGCGTCATTACCATTGGCGGCTTCTTCGTCATCTTGACCGTCTTTGCCATCATGCTGTTTCTCGTCTGGGTCGCCATGCCGCTTTTCGGCAGCGGCACGGTGAGCGATGCAAAACGCTATACGCTCGACCTGACCGGCGAGCACGTCATCTCGACCTCCGTCGATGAATACCGGACCCTCGGCCTTGAACTCTCGCAAGAGGGAAAATTCACCGCCTTCCATGTGCCGACGGGCAGACGCATCAACGGCCTCGCCTTCGATTTCGGCGGCGCCGTACCGACCGCTTTCGCCCGCACATTGCAGGGCGACAATGTCGCCTTCGGTTTTCCCGATGGCACGGTGCGCCTCGGCAGCCTCGCCATTGCAAGCTCCATCGTGCCCGCAACCGCACTCCCCGCAAATCTGACGACGCTGCCCGGCGGCGACCGCACGGATGGCGTCGCGATCTATCTGAATGTCGCGGGCGATCAGGTGCGCCGTCTTCAGCCCACCATTGCCCTCGAAGCCTCCGCTCAGGTCGCACCGCAAGGCACGCCGATCCGCTTCCTCGACTACCGCGTCGGCGGCACGGCGGAACGCCCGCTGAAAACTTTCGTCTCCATCGACGAGCACGGCACGGCGCGCCTCAGCACCGCTTATGCCCAGGTCAATATGATGACCGGCGAGACCTCGACGACTTTCACAAACAGCGAAGTCCCGACGGGCCTCAATGTGAATGACATCGCAGCCGTCCTGCTCAACACGCCCGGCGATAGGCTTCTCGTCGCCACGAATGACGGCATGGTCCGCCGTTTCGACACGCGCGATCCCGCCCATGCGAAGCTCGCCGAAAGCGCGCGGCTTCTGCCCGCAGGCGTGAAGCCGACCGCCATTGTCTATCTCAATGGCGAGAATTCGCTGATCGTCGGCGGTGCCGACAATTCGCTTTCCATCTGGAGCCAGATCGACCGCAAGTCGCCCGATACGACAGACGGCAATGTGCTGACGAAAATCCACAACTTCGGCCCGCAGCCTGCGCCGCTCGAGCATTTCGCGGTGAGCCAGCGCACGCGCCTCTTCATCGGCGCCGATGCGCGCGGTGAAGTTGCGCTCTATCACGCGACGACGGAGCGCCGCGTGCTCACTTTTCCCTCACAAGGCAAGCTCTCGCCTGTCGCAACGCTGATCCTCGCGCCGCGCGACAATGGCGCGCTTGCCATCGGCAAGGATGGGGAGGTCCGCAACTGGACTTTCGACGTTCCCCACCCCGAAACGACAATCGGCTCGCTCTTCGGCAAGGTCTGGTATGAAGGCTATCCCGAACCCGGTTACACATGGCAGTCAACATCGGGCACAGATAGCGCCGAGCCGAAGCTCTCGCTCGTGCCTTTGATTTTCGGCACCATCAAGGGTGCGATCTACTCGCTGATCTTCGCCGTCCCGATTGCCCTGCTCGCCGCGATCTATACCGCCGAATTCATGCACTTTCGTGTTCGCGCCGTCGTGAAGCCCGTCATGGAGCTGATGGCCTCGCTGCCATCGGTCGTGATCGGTTTCGTCGTCGCGCTCGTCCTCTCGCCTATCGTCGAGAACTGGATCGCGGCCATCGTCATCGCCTTCGGCGTGATACCGCTGACACTGATCGGCCTCGCCTTTCTGTGGCAGCTCCTGCCGCAATCTCTGGCGCTGCGTCTCGACGGTATCCCGAAGCTCATCGCCTTCTTCATCGCCATCTTCCTTGGCATCTGGGCGGCGATGAATCTCGGGCCGCTCATCGAGCGCGGTTTCTTCGCTGGCGACTTCAAGGCATGGACATCCGGCGCCGGTACGGCGGCGCCCTTCCTCTTCCTTCTGGTCCTGCCGCTTTCCTTTATCCTCGTCTTCAATTTCGGGGATCGCCTTCTCGGGCAGTCATGGCGCGACCGTCTGCGGACAAAGGCCTATCACGTCGCAGGCGCATGGGAGCTTGGCCGCTGGCTCGTCTTCACGGTGATTGCCTTTGCCGTTGCTGCAGTTTCTGCATTTCTTCTCGGCGGCGCGGGCTTTGATGCGCGCGGCGGTCTCGTCGATACCTATATCCAACGCAATACGCTCATCGCCTCCTTCGGCATGGCCTTTGCTGTGATCCCGATCATCTATTCGATTGCGGAAGACGCGCTGGGTGCGGTGCCCGAACATTTGCGATCCGCATCGCTCGGTTGCGGCGCGACCAAGTGGCAAACGGCCGCCTGGGTCATTCTGCCGACCGCAGGTTCGGGGATTTTCTCCGCCATCATGATCGGCCTTGGCCGCGCGGTCGGCGAAACTATGATCGTCGTCATGGCGACGGGCAACACGCCAGTGCTCGACTGGAGCCTCTTCAACGGCCTGCGCGCCCTCTCGGCAAACATCAACGTCGAGCTGCCCGAAGCGGTGAAGGATTCGAGCCTCTACCGCACGCTCTTTCTCTGCGGTCTCGTGCTCTTCGTCATGACCTTCGTTCTGAACACATTTGCCGAAATCATCCGCCAGCGCTTTCGCAAGCGCGCCGCGCAGCTCTGACGGGTTAAATCATGGTCGATATGGCACGCATGAGCGACGAATATTCGAACGACGAGGAAAACGCATCGCCTGCGATCCGCACGGTCGTTACCCGCCGCAAGGCGAGCGACCTCACCGCGCGTGGTGAGCCGATGGTCTGGGCCATGGGCGGCTCGCTCGCCTTCGGCCTGATGATGATCACCGGCTTTCTCGCCCTGATCTTCTGGAACGGCTTCACCGCCTTCTGGCCGAAGCCCATCGACGTTGTCACCATGACGTCGGGTCGCGTCATTGCGGGCGAGCCCATGCGCGCGGAAGCCTTCCGCCCGACAGCGGACGCGCTGGCGGCCTTGCCCGCGCAGGTGCGGGCCGAGATCGAAAACAATGGCGGCTTTGCCGACCGCACGCTTTACCGCGTCGGCAATTATGATTTCTACGGCAATGATTTCGAGTGGGTGCCGATCTTCGATGTGAAGACAGTCACGCGGCCGAAAAACATGATGCTGGTCGAACGTCAGGAATGGGGAACCTTTGCCGGTACCATTCAGGCCCTCACCATTGACGGCAAGGTGATCGCAAATCCCGACATGGCCGCGCTCGACGCGGCGCATGCGCGTGCGCGGGCGCTGCGCGACAAACGCATCGGCGTCGAGCGCAATGGCGTCGGCGAGGTCAATCGCGAGATCAACGATCTGCGTCTCGCTGTCCGCCGCGCGGAAATCGACTACGGCACCGGCTCGGCTGAAATGAAAGCCGCCGCCGATCACGCCGCCGCTGAAACGAAACGCCTCACCGTCGATTTCGAGCGTCTGTCGGCCGATGTGCGCGCAGTGCGCGCGCAGGATGAGGCCATCACGGTGAAGGTCGCCGAGATCGGCGGCGCCACGCGCGAATTTCCGCTGTCGAATTTCGTTCGCTACTATCCCGCAAACGATCTGACGACAGCGCAGAAAATCGGCATCTATCTCGCGCGCTGGTGGGAATTCCTGAGCGCCGAGCCGCGCGAGGCAAACACCGAAGGCGGCGTCTGGCCCGCCATCTTCGGCACCTTCGTGATGACGGTGGTGATGAGCCTTCTCGTCGCGCCCTTCGGCATCGTTGCGGCGCTTTACCTGCGCGAATATGCGCGCCAGGGCCGCATCGTTTCGCTGGTCCGCATCTGCGTCAACAATCTCGCAGGCGTGCCTTCAATCGTTTACGGCGTCTTCGGCCTCGGCTTCTTCGCCTATGTGCTCGGCGGCTCCATCGACCAGTTATTCTATCCAGAGCGCCTGCCAAGTCCGACCTTCGGCACGGGCGGCCTTCTCTGGGCATCGCTGACGCTGGCGCTTCTCACTGTGCCTGTCGTCGTCGTCGCGACGGAGGAATCGCTTGCCGCCGTGCCGCGCTCCATGCGCGAAGGCTCGCTCGCTTGCGGCGCATCGAAATGGCAGACGATCAAATGGATCGTGTTACCCCGCGCCATGCCCGGCATCATGACGGGGCTCATTCTCGCCATGGCGCGCGGCGCCGGCGAAGTAGCGCCGCTGATGATCGTCGGCGTCGTCAAGCTCGCGCCCGAGCTTCCCGTCGATGCGATCTTCCCCTTCGTGCATCTCGAGCGCTCGTTCATGCATCTCGGCTTTCACATCTACGATGTCGGCTTTCAGTCGCGCAATTCGGAAGCAGGCCGCTCGATGGTCTTCGTGACGGCGCTGGTGCTGCTCGCACTGGTGCTTGCCCTCAATGCAGTTTCGATCAAAGTCCGCAACCGGCTGAAGCGTCGCTTCGCCGGTGACAAGTTCTGATTTCGGCCAAAGGAATACCGACATGGCAACTGCCACGGCGCGCATAATAGACGAAACCCCGATTTCGGCAGGCACCGACACTTATGAGCCGACGGTCTATCACCCGGTCGAAAGCCCGACCGGCGTCGAAATCTCCATTCGCGATTTCAAGCTCTGGTACGGGCAGGCGCAGGCGCTGCATGGCGTCTCGATGGATATCCAGAAGGGCATGGTCACCTCGCTGATCGGCCCGTCCGGCTGCGGCAAGTCCACGCTCCTGCGCTCGCTCAACCGTATGAATGATCTCATCGACAATCTGCATGTCGCAGGCGAAGTGCATCTTTCGGGCGAGCCGATTTTCGGTCCGCAGGTCGACGTGATCGCACTCAGAAAGCGCATGGGCATGGTCTTTCAGAAGCCAAACCCCTTCCCGATGACGATTGCCGAAAACGTCACCTATCCGCTGAAGGTTGACGGCGTGACGAACAAGAAACTGCTTGCTGAAGCCTGCGAGGCGTCGCTGAAGGGCGCGGCCTTGTGGGACGAGGTGAAGGACCGCCTCAACGACAGCGCCCTCGGCCTCTCGGGCGGCCAGCAGCAGCGCCTCTGCATCGCGCGCGCCATTGCGGGCAACCCCGACGTGCTGCTTATGGACGAGCCCTGCTCGGCGCTCGATCCGATTGCCACGTTGCGCATCGAGCAACTCATTGAAGAGCTGAAATCGACCTACACCATCGTCATCGTCACGCACAACATGCAGCAGGCCGCACGCGTGTCCGACAATACGGCCTTCATGTATCTCGGCCGGCTGATCGAATATGGCGCGACGAAGGAAGTCTTCACCAATCCCCTGTCGCGGCGCACGGAAGAATATGTCACCGGCCGCTTCGGCTAGGCGCAGCGGCGATCAAGCATTCCTCGCGAGAAGACCCCCTCGCAAACTCGTAGCCCCGCCGGGAAACTGGCGGGGCCTTTTTTTATCCGATGACGGCCAAACTTCCCTTCCGCCAATCGCCATCGCCACCCCGGCCTTGTGCCGGGGTCCAGGAGCCGCTTCCTCCGCGCCTGCCGCTATGGATCCCGGGTCAAGCCCGGGATGACGGTTTGATCTTGCACACCGCACAAACAAAACCCCCGGAGCCGAAGCTCCGGGGGCCTTTGCCTGACGACCTGCGAGGATCGGATCAGAAAGCGAACTGCAGACGGGCTGCAACCGCGTCGTAGTCGATGTTCTGGACAGCCGCACCGCCGGTTGCCCGCTTGTCGGCGCTGACGTTCAGATATTCGACCATCGCGCGCACGTTGTTGATCGGGTACCAGTTGAGGCCGACCGTGATGATGTCCTGCTTGCCGCCGGCAACGCCGCCTGCTGCAGAAGTAAGGCCATCATTGTAGTTGAGGTCGGTCTGACTGTAGCGCGCCGCAATCTCCCATGCGCCGGTGCTGCCACCGAAGCTGAAGGGGCTGGCGGGCTTCACGCCCTTATAGGCCGCGTCTTCCATGGAGTACTTGTACTCTTCGCCCGTGAGCACCCAGGAGGCCTGAATGTACCAGGAGTTGAAGTCCGGATCAGGCATCGTGCCGACGCGGTCAACCTTGTAGTAGTAATACTCACCCTGCACCTTGAACGGGCCGTAATTCGCGGCAAGTTCCGGACCGACGACATAGGCGCTGCTGGCTACAAGATTGCCGGTATCGATAATGCGCGAGGGATCGACGCGCAGTTCCGGACGGTCGCGGAAACGGACCTGACCGGCCGTGCCGCCATTGGCGCTCGGATCCATCGCGTAAGTGCCCGACAGGCCGAGATGGACGTTGGATTTTTCGATCGGCTGGAACCGGAAGGCCGTGCGACCGACGATGTTCGAGCCTTCATTCGACGTATTGGCCTGGCCAACCGTTTCCGCCGTGTAGAAGAGCGAGCCGTAGAAATCGGACGTATTGCCTTTCGCACCAAAGGAGATGCGGCCATCGCCTGCGCCAAGCGAGGTGGCGAGGTTCGATGCCGTCGCGCGCTCGATGAAGGTGATGTCGTTGGATGAGGTCACGTCGTCAAGCGACATGGGCGTCTGGATCGCGCCCGCCATGATCGAAATGCCCTTGATCCCGTTATACGAGAGATAGAGATCTTTGATCGTGCTCGTTTTTTCGTTGCCGCTATCGCCCCACTGGAAGGTCATCTTGTAACCCCAGTCGCGCATGAACGTGCCTTCGGCGCCGAGTTCAGCGCGACGGAAGTTGAAACCGGAGTTGAGGCCGGTCGTCGACGAACCGAGCGTGCCGAGCTTCGCGCTATCTGAGTCGCTGATATTGTAGGAAGCCATGTCGAGATGCGCACGACCGCGGATCGACATGGTGAAAAGGCCATCGCCCGTGCGGAAGGTCGGCTTGCCGTCCTTGAAGTCGAGCTGGACGGCGTCCTGCTTTTCCTTGATTTCCTTGATCTCGTTGCCGGACTGAATCGCAATATCGTCAAGCCGCTGGGTCAGTGTCTCAATCTGCGCCTTCAGCGCGTCAATTTCGCCCTGCGACGCACCAGCCGAGCCGGCAAAAGCCGGGCCCGCGAGCATCGCTGCTGCACCGAGCGCGGTGCTTGCCAGCAGAATTTTTCTCAACGTCATGCGACGTCTCCATATTTGATGGTTGAGCTTCTGTGCAGGATCGCGCCCCGAGAGTCATGCCCACGAACGCCCCTGGGGAGCGAAGTAACAGAGCTAAATGACGGTTAGGTCCCAGTTCGATGACAGACGCATGACGCAAGCCAGGTGTGGCTCATCTGCATCGCTGGCCGATATGGAGATAACAAAAAAGCGCCCGTCTGGGCGCTTGGAGCGAAATGGGGAAATGGTGCACCCGACACGATTCGAACGTGTGGCCTCTGCCTTCGGAGGGAATATCGCTGGCTCCGCCAAAAAGCGCAAGGAGCCGCCAATGCCCGCCTATCATACTGTAAAACCTAAACAATTTGCATTCATCCTCCGCCAAACGTACTCTTCCGCACGCCACAGTTTTCGCCCGCGTGCTTACGTAGTGCTTACGCGAGAGGAAGCTGCAGGGTCGGAGGAAGCCCATGCCTAAGCTCACAAAACGCGTCGTCGACGCCGCAGAAAGTTGCGCAAAAGATTACGTCATATGGGACGACGAACTGCCCGGCTTCGGCCTCCGCGTGTTCGCGTCCGGCAAGCGCAGCTACGTGATCCAGTATCGGCTCGGTAAGCGGTCGCGCCGCTTCACGATTGGATTGCACGGCGTCTGGACGCCTGAGCGCGCGCGCCAGGAGGCGAAGGTGCAGTTGGGACGGATCGCGCAGGGCGAAGATCCGGCCGAAGAGAAGCAGCTCGACAGCAAGGCGATCACCGTCAAGGAGCTGTGTGACCTCTACGTTGCCGATCTGAAAGCCGGACTCATCCTCGGTAAGGGAGGCCGCCCGAAGAAAGCCAGCACCATCCTCTCCGACACCGGGCGCATCGAGCGTCACATCATTCCCCTGCTTGGTACACGCAGGGTCAAGGATCTGGTGAAGGCCGATATCACAAAGGCTCTGAAGGACATCATGGCTGGCAAGACTCGTTGCAGCGTCAAGACGAAGAAGCTTCGCGGCCGCGCTATCGTGCGTGGTGGAGCGGGTACGGCGACGCGCACCATCGGGCTCTTTGGCGGAATACTGACCTACGCAGTCGAGGCTGGCATCATAGATCTGAATCCAGCACATGGCGTCCGACGGCCGAAGGACAACGTCCGGGCGCGGCGTCTGACCGAGGCAGAATATCGATTGCTCGGTGAGATTCTGGATAAGGCGGCCAAGACCGAAAAATACGAACTATCGGTCGAGATAATTCGGCAGCTCGCGCTCACCGGGTGCCGGCGAACGGAAATGGTGACGCTCGCCTGGGCCGAGGTGGACACCAGCGCGAGTTGCTTGCGCCTGATTGATAGTAAGGAAGGAAGCTCCATCCGCCCGATCGGCCTCCCTGTCGTCGAGTACCTCGAAGCAAGTCGGAAAGCTGGCACAGGCACCTACGTGTTCCCCGGACACGGAGACGACAATGCGTTCGGAAGCCTTCCAAACCATTGGGAGCAGATATTCAGAGAGACGCCGCTGGCCGACATTACACCCCACGTCCTGCGGCACAGCTTTGCCAGCATCGCAAACGATCTTGGCTTCACGGAGGTGACGATCGCTGCTCTCGTTGGTCACTCAAAGGGCTCGGTCACCAGCAACTACATTCACACGCTCGATACAGCGCTCATCATGGCCGCTGACACGATTGCCGGTTACATCCAGGGCCTGCTCGACGGAATCGAGTTCAAGCAAACGGCCTACGCGGTAGACCGTGACTCTCGCCGCGCAGCACTCGCTCGCTTCCTTCAACAAGCTTCGGTGCCGAATGCCGCCGAGGTGGCCGATGAGCAGCAACGCGCCGCCGCGTAGCAGACAGGGTAGCGGTGCTGCCAACCTAGGCACGCCGCTACTTGCAAGTCAGAAAAACATGCCTTATTTTCTGACATATGAAGACGGTAAGCGCCTCCGTTCCGGATAAGGTCATGAAACGCGTTCGCGCTAGCGGACGCGGCAGCGTCTTCACGCCCAGCGACTTTCTCTCTGTCGCCGCTCGCTCCTCGGTTGATCAGGCCCTTTCACGGTTAGTAAAGGGCGGACAGCTCCGTCGGCTTGCGCGCGGGCTCTACGACTTTCCAAAGCTGCATCCGAAGCTCGGGCCACTGTCGCCCGCACCGGACGATGTCGCCCATGCTCTTGCCCGGGAGACCGGCTCGCAGGTGCAGATCGCCGGCGCGCGGGCAGCGAACGCGCTCGGCCTTTCGGCGCAGGTCCCTGCCCAAAGCACCTATTTGACCGACGGCCCATCGCGGCGCGTCGTGGTGGGAAAGCGTATCGTGGATCTTCGCCATGCCTCGCCCAAGCATCTGATCGCACCGGGCAGTCCCGCCGGGACGGTGGTTCAGGCGCTTCGTCATGTTGGCCCCATTCGGGCGGCTGATGTCGCGCAAGTCGCGGCGCGCCAGCTGTCAGCCAACGACAAGAAGACGTTGGCCTCAACCGCTCTTCAAGCGCCTGCCTGGATGAGGCCAACGCTCGTCTCGATCGCCAACGCAGCGGTGGCCAGTATCGATGGATGATGTCGCCCGCCTTCCCAGCGCCGATCGCGCAGCTCTCTTCGGGGAAACCGGCGCCGGGCGGGGCGTCGCCGAAACGATTATCGAAAAGGACTTCTGGGTCTGTTGGAGCCTGAAGCGCCTGTTCGGTCTGCCGAAGGGCGCCACGGCGTCCCTTGTCTTCAAGGGTGGCACGTCGCTCTCCAAGGCGTTCAATGCCATCCGCCGGTTCTCCGAGGACATTGACCTATCGTTCGACAGGGCTGAACTCGGATACACCGGCGAGCGCGACCCCGAGAAGGAGGGGATCAGCAGGAAGCAGGCGGCCCGGCTGATCGATGATCTGGTCAGCGACGTCGAGCGGCACATCGCCGAGAAGCTTCTCCCGGCGCTTCGCGCCGCGATCGTCGAACAACTCGGCGAGCCAACCAACGGCGAGTGGTCGCTGAAGGTAGACTCCAGCGACGCCCAAACCGTCAACTTCCACTATCCGACCGCGCTGCCTGCCGCCGAATACGAAGGCATGGCCTACATTACCCCGCGGGTAAAATTCGAGCTCGGCGCGCGCGGCGATCCCTGGCCGACCGAGGAGAAAGTCATCCACCCCTACGCGGCCGACGACTATCCGGACTTCTTCGCCGATCCTGACACCAGCGTGACCGTGCTGTCAGCCCGACGGACCTTTTGGGAGAAGGCGACCGCGCTCCACGCGGAGGTGCATCGCCCTGCCGAGTCACCGACGCCGCAGTATTTCTCGCGGCACTATTACGACCTCGCCATGCTCCTCGACACCGACGAGGGTCAAGCCGCCGTTGCCGATCTCGGTTTGCTGGCGCAGGTGGCGCAGCACAAAGCCACCTTCTTCCGTTCGGGCTGGGCCAGCTACGAAACGGCTCGACCAGGCACGCTCCGGCTGATGCCGGACGACGCTCGGATCAAAGACCTGCGAGCCGATTATCGGGCGATGGCGCCGATGATGTTTGACCAGACACCGCCGTCATTCGACGATTTGCTCAAGCAGATGAGTGCTCTGCAGAAGGCGATCAACGATGGAAGAGGCGCGAAGCAGAAGTGACCCGTGACTGCCTTCAACTGACACTTCGCCGCGACGCGCGGGAGGCAATGTGAGGCGCGATGCTTGAGTTCGATGGCAGATGGCGTTTTGACAGTCCCGGCCCGATCGGGGCCGACGCGGTACGGGGGTTTCGCGAACTGATCGATCGCATCTGCGGTCAAGCACCACGCAAGTGGGTCCTTGAACACTTCAAGTCTCATTTTGCAGCGGCCGCCGGGGTACCGCACTACACCAGCAGCGATGCGGGCTGGGCGTCGTCTGACCTCGACACCAAAATGGATGAGGCTAGCGGAAACACTCCGCTCTTTATCGAGGCATTCTACGACGCCTGCGAAGAGCTGCGTATGCAGCAGCCCGACATCACGCTGCCCGAAATCGGCCGCTTAAATCGAATCTTGAGCGATGCTGGTGCCGGGTTTCAGATCAACCCGCCCCATCTCGTCGCAACACGTGTCCACATTCCGATCAGTGTTCCGGACGCGCCTCCATCGCTTGATGAGCAAGCCCGAGAGTTGATTAGTCAGGCTCTACACGCATCTGAACGCGCTCTGAGCGAGGGCAGCGGAAGACAAGCGGTCCAGGAGGTGCTGTGGCTGCTGGAAACAATCTCCACTGCCTTCAGGGGCCTAGATGCAGAGGACGGCAGTATCCAAGGCCGTTACTTCAATAAGATCATCGGCGAACTGCGACAGCGCGGTCGCGGTCACCAGGAGCAGATCCTGCAGTGGATGATAACTCTCCACGGCTATCTGTCGTCACCGACCGGTGGCGGCGTGCGCCACGGGGTGGATCTCAAAGACGGCCTTGCCCTCGGGATCGACGAGGCACGGCTCTATTGCAATCTTATCCGCAGCTATCTGACCTTCCTTATAGCGGAACATGGGCGGCTAGCCGGGCGGTCAGCGTGACGACCTACATGACGAAGACTTGGGGGTTTGGAACGCCGTCCGGCCCCCTCCAGTTCAGTCAGCGCGGCTGGCGGGACCGTGCCCGCGACATGCTTCGCCCCGGAGACCTGGTAGTCATCGTCGGCACGATGGGAGACGAAACACTACCGGGGGAGCGGGGAATGATGCTCGGCCTGATGGAGCCAACGACGACGATCGTCAGCTCTCTCGACTACGATCTTGCGCGAGGCCCCCGCGATTATGACGAAACCGGAAGCTATCGCTGGCCATACGGGCTCGAATTGCGGAAGGCGTGGCGCTTCAGGGAACCTCGCACCCCGTTTGCCGCCATCTCATCGCGACGGTTCAGCATGGATTCGGCGCAAGGGATCGTCCCACTTCTTCCAGAGGAAGCCGAAGCGGCGCTGCGATTGCCGCGCGAGCCAATCGCTCTGCTCAGGCCCGCACGGACCGAAGCTCGGATTTCTGGCATCGAAGTCGCTCGGCGACGCGGAGCGCCTCCGCCATCTACCACACGCACCGGCGTCATGCACATGCGGCGCGCGCCAGCTTTCACCTACGCCATGAGGATCGAAGGCGCAGCGACGCCGTGCTGCAAGATCGGCTGGTCCTTCGACTGGAGAACGAGGGAAAGGCAATTCAACCAAGCGGCCATGCCAGAGGTAGGCGGTTTGCGCTACCGGACCGTCCTGCATGAACTCTGGGATAGTGCGGCCGAAGCCTTTCGAATGGAGCAGGCACTCCTGAGGAAATTTGACGCCCGGCGGCATCCGCAAAACCGCGAAATCCTGTCAAGCACTGACGCGGAAGCCCTCCAGCGAGCTTGGATCGACTACATAATGGAAGCTCGCCGTCACCGCCGGTAAATCTGCCGATCGGCCCAGACGCCCAAGGCACATCTGACAGATGGCGCTCCGGCCGACAAATACCTCCGAAAACAGTCTCTTGTTTTGCTCTCCTGAATGGTTCATAGAGGGTGAGTTTTCGGAGGATCCTTTGTTAATCGGCTATGCGCGGCCCTCATTGCGGGATCAATCGCCAGAAACCCAACTCGCCGCTCTTGAAGAGGCGGGTTGCGAGAGGATTTTCATCGAGACGCTAACAGGTGCCCAAAGAGACAGGCCTCAGCTGAGATCGGTGCTTGGCGAATTCGGCCAGGGCGACACTCTGGTAATTTGGAAGCTCGATCGGCTGGCGCGGTCGCTCCGGCAACTCACCGATACCATTTCCGAGCTGCAGCAGAGACGCATAAGCCTGCGGGTATTAGCTCCGGACTTGTCCTTCGAAATGACCTCGGGAGACATGGGGCTTCGTTTTTTTGCGGCTATTGCTGAATTCGATCGGGAGTTGGCGCGCGAAAAGTCCAGCAAAGGTCTAGCCGCGGCTAAGGCGCTTGGTCGCCGAGGTGGGCGAAAGCCAGCAATGGGTCCCACCGATATCAGCCGTGCAAAACGCCTGCTGATGGACACCAATGTGACGGTGGAAGAGGTTGCCAAGCAGATGGGTGTTCAGCCTTCCACTCTGTACCGGCATATCCCGGGTGGGCGCAGCTCGCTTGCGCACGCCTCAGACGGGTAACGGTGCTCTCAGGTTTGAAGGCGAAACGGACGGGGCATGGGAAGTTGGGCTTGAGCGAGAGAGACATTTGCACGAAGCTGATCACGCCGGCGGTGGTGGCGGCAGGGTGGGACGTTAACGCCCAACTGCGCGAAGAAGTTACACTTACCGATGGTCGAGTCATTGTGCGGGGCAAGCTCTCAACTCGTGGTCGACAGCTACGGGCTGACTACGTCCTCTATCACCGCCCAAACGTTCCACTAGCTGTCATCGAAGCGAAGGACGCAAGCCACTCTCCTTCAGCTGGTCTCCAGCAAGCGCTGGGCTACGGCGAGATGCTGGACGTCCCGTTCGTTTTTTCTTCGAACGGTAGCCGGTTCGTCTTCCACGACAAGACATCTCAGGGCGATCTAGAGCGGGAGCTTGAGATGTCCGAGTTCCCGAGTCCCGCCGAGCTTTGGCGAAAGTTTCAGGTTTGGAAGGGGCTCGACGAACCTGCGTCGCAAATCGTCGAGCAGGGATACTATGCCGCGCCCGATGGAAAGGCTCCGCGCTATTACCAGGCCACTGCGGTTAACCGCGCTGTCGCTGCTGTAGCGAACGGTCAAGATCGCATTCTGCTGGTGATGGCAACCGGCACTGGCAAGACATATACTGCTTTTCAGATTATCTGGCGGCTATGGAAAGCCCGAGCAAAAAAGCGCATCCTTTTCCTGGCAGATCGCAATATCCTTGTTGATCAAACCAAGAGCAACGATTTCGCTCCGTTTGGCGGAGCGATGACAAAAATCGCGAACCGTCAAGTTGATAAGTCCTACGAAATTTACCTCGCGCTCTACCAGGCTGTGTCTGGAACGACAGACGAACAGGATATCTACAAACAGTTTTCTCCTGATTTCTTTGACCTAATTATAGTCGACGAATGTCATCGGGGAAGCGCGGCAGCGGACTCTGCTTGGCGCGATATTCTGGCGTACTACAGCAGCGCTACACAAATTGGAATGACGGCGACGCCCAAGGAGACGGCTGACGTTTCTAGCACCGATTACTTTGGCGAGCCGATATACACGTATTCGCTAAGGCAGGGTATCGAGGACGGTTTTCTCGCTCCATACAAAGTTATTCGATACGATCTAGATCTCGATCTGATCGGGTATCGGCCGCATGTCGGTGACGTTGACCGCTATGGTCACGCCGTCGAGGATCGCATTTACGGGCAAAGTGATGTCGACACGAAGGTGGTTTTTGACCCGCGGACTAAACTCGTCGCCGCGAAAGTAACAGAGTTTCTTAAAGGGAATGATCGCTTTGGAAAGACAATCGTGTTTTGCGAAGACACCGAACATGCAGATCGTATGCGTAAGGAACTAGCCAACGCGAACGCCGATCTTGTTGCAGATAACTACCGATACGTTGTTCGCATGACAGGCGACGACGCGGCGGGCACCGCAGAACTAGATAATTTCATTGATCCCTTCTCGTCGCACCCCGTCATTGCCACCACCTCGAAGCTTCTCACGACGGGGGTGGACGTAAAAACCTGCAAGCTCATCGTTCTCGATCAGCGCATCCAGTCGATGACGGAGTTCAAGCAAATAATTGGCCGTGGCACGCGTATTGATGAGGCAAACGGGAAACGCTTCTTCACGATCATGGATTTTAAGCGCGCCACTGAGTTGTTCGCTGATCCCGCGTTCGATGGAGATCCCGTCCAGATCTTTGAGCCCCCACTCGACGCAGACCTCGAAGAACTTGAGAACAGCGTTGAGAGCGATCAGGTTGCAGCATCGGCGGTGGAGCAACCCACCGATAGCGCCAGGCCTAGAAAATACTACATCGACGGCGTGGAGGTGGAGGTCGCCGCACGCCGCGTTCAATATCTAGACGCTGAGGGTAAGCTCATCACCGAGGCGCTGAGCGCGTACGTGAAGCGCAAACTTCAGGACAAGTACCTTACCTTGGGGAACTTTCTCGCCCGATGGACGGAGGCTGAACGGAAGCAGGCGATCCTTGCCGAGGTCGAAGAACTTGGCATTCCACTAGATGCTCTGCGCGAAGAGGCACCGAATGGAGCCGGCTACGATACGTTCGATTTAGTATGCCACATTGCGTTCGACCGCCCCCTTTTGACCCGTCGTGAGCGGGCTGCCCGCGTTCGCGACCGCCAGCCATTCGGAGCCTACAGCGAGCGGGCGAGAACGGTCTTGTATGCGTTGCTCGACAAATACGCCGACGACGACGGTGCGACGTTGGAGAGCGGCAAAATCCTCCACCTAAAGCCATTCGACCAAATCGGTACGCCAGTTGAGATCATAAAGCGCGTCTTCGGTGGAAAGGATCAATACCAAGCCGCTGTCCGTGAACTCGAAACCCAAATTTACGCGGAGGCCTGAGATGGCGGATGTAACTAACGCCCTCAAGGCTATCCAGGACACAATGCGCAAGGACGCAGGGGTTGATGGCGATGCACAGCGCATCGGCCAACTCGTCTGGATGTTTTTTCTCAAGATTTTTGACGACCGCGAAGAGGAGCTAGCGCTCCTTGATGACGAGTACCAGTCGCCTATGCCGCTGACGTTGCGGTGGTCGGAATGGGCGGCGGATCCTGAAGGGATCACTGGCGACGAGTTGCTGACCTTCGTTAACAACAAGCTCTTTCCTGGCTTGAAGGGACTGAATCTTGACGTAGCGGAGCGGTCGCGCGCCCAGGTTATCTACAGCGTGTTTCAAGACGCGATAAACTATATGAAATCCGGCACGTTGCTTCGGCAGGTTATCAATAAGATCAATGACATTGACTTCAACAACCTTGGCGACCGCCATACGTTTGGTGATGTTTACGAGCAAATACTCCGCGACTTGCAAAGCGCTGGAAACGCGGGCGAATTCTACACGCCCAGGG
>NZ_JBASBH010000073.1:0-22894 GCF_049651025.1 Parvibaculum sp.
ATGCGTAGCTGACGTCGAATGTCATGAAGTCGCGGTCATCCATGAGGTTCTGGAAGGTGTTGCCGCGCGTCATTGTGAATTGAACGCCGGCATTCCAGGCCTTCAGGTAGTTTCCGCGCACGCCGACCGACAAGGTCTTGCGGTTGTCGAGGAAGCCCGGTCCGACCGGACCCGCAGAGCTGTTGAAATCCTGACCGAACTGGATGCCGGGCGACAGCGTCCAGGGCGTGTCGAAAGCGTTGTTGTATTGCACGCTCGCGATCAGGCGATAGCCATGGGAAAAGCTGTCGGGATGCATCAGGGGCTGAAGCGGATTTGTAAATCCTGCCGAGCGCGCACTGAGTTTGGGTGCCTGCGATTCAGAGCGCGACACGGCGAGGGCGTTCAGTTCCGTCTGTGAGACATCCGGCAGATACTGGAAGCCCCAGTTCGTTACGAATACGACGAGATCGGCTCCAAGCGAACGGGTGATGGTTTCCGAGGTCGCAAATGTCGAGACCGTCGAAATCTGGCCCGTGACGGAATCGGTCTTCAGATAGCCCGCGCCGTAAGCGCCTGGCGTGCGATCATAATCGATCGTCGTTCCGGCGCCGGTGAGGTTGGCGCTATTGTCGATCCAGCGCCCAACAAGGGTTTCACCAGCCGACAAGGAGAAGGGCAGGTTCGGCTGATAAAGTGCTTCGCCGGAGAAGGCCGTGCCACCAAAGAGCCATCCGAGGTTGGTCGAGAAGCTCGCGCCGATGAGCTTGATGTCTTCCGGGTAGGCGAGTCTGTAGTTCTGGCCAGTGCCGCCCAAAGGTACGGGCACGCCGTTCTGATATTCGACGAAGGGCAGGTTCGAGTGATAGTTGATGAAATAGAGACCTAGCTCCGTGCCGTCGTTGAGCCAGTCGGCGTAGTAGCCGAGCTTCGCGCCGTATTGGCCGAAATCTCTCGGTTCATCGCCTTCATCGATCCGCAGCTGTCCGGGGCCGTTGGGGCCGTCGGATATGATGTTCAGGTAAGCGCCACCCGCACCGGCAACGTCGGCCGTCGAGAAGAAGGTGCCCACAGCGTCGGGCCGCGTCTTGCGCCAATGCAGGCCCATCCAGCCTTCAATGCTGAAGTTGTTTGGCAGGCCGAGCGATGCGTAGAACATTTCTTGTGGCAGGAGCGCTTCCTTGACTTCCGCACCCGGCGTTCGGAGTGCGCTGAGATCAACGGAGAGGAACTGGTTGATGCCGCCTGCGATCGCAAGGCTCTCACCCCAGTTCACGACCTGCTTACCCGCGCGCAGGTTGAGCGGCAGCTCGCCGACTTCGAAATTGCCGTAGACGAATGCGTCGAGCAGGTTCAGGCCGCGGCTGGCGGCGTTGCCGGCATCGTCGCCACGAACTGAATCGTCGATGGGCCGACGGCCGAAGCGCGTCGTCTCGCTGCCGATCCGCGTTGCTGCGACATAGTCGTAGAAGGCTTTGACGCGGATGAAGGCGCCATAATTCTGATATTTGGCTTCGACATCCGTCACCGCTTTCGCCGTGGCGGAGTAGGGGTCCCATTTGTCGAAGTTGATGTTGCCGTCATCGGTATTGATGTTCGGGCCGGTGCCGATCGAGGTTGCACAACCGCCATTGGACACATGGATATGCGAGCAATCCTGTCCATGCGTACGGATGCCCAAGCCAAAGGACATGGTTGTGGCTGTCGATACTTTGATATCGCCGAATTGATAGTCAGCCGCTGCTGCGCTTCCCGCGCTGCCTGCGAGTATGGCACCCGCAAGTCCAATCGTTAGCGGCAGACGATTTGAGATCGTCATTCTTGGTCCTCCCAAACAAATGCCCGCGTTTAGCGGGCGGCTTTCAAAGTCAGTGGCCGTTTTGCAATGGCAGATCGCTCACCTGCCGCTTGAAGCGAGCAGATGTTGAGTGATCGACGTTTGGGTGATGTGCGCGGAGGCGTGCTTCTGAACTGGTCGAAGCATTGGCGTCCTCAGCGCGGCCCCTCCCAAGGCGAGCTATTGCATCGGCCAAATTTATTTATTCGTCCGTTTTGAACGAACGTTTGATTTATTCAATTGATCTAATGACGTTCAGTCAAGCGGGAATGACGCGCTGGCGCGCGGACCAATTCGCACAAGCAAGAAGGGGGGATTCGAGTGGACGGATTAAAGCTTCGGGTGCCGTAGGGTTTGTCCGGCTATAGGGCCGTTATTTGATCGACGTGGCCTCGGGCGCTGATCGGAGGCGCCGGTAATATGTTCAATGTCCCGCGCGAAGCGGAGCACGTCGCACGATGTATTCGATCCCGACTTACGGAGATTCTGGCATTCAGGTGCAGCGGTGCGGACAGAATAGTGATTCTCGGGGAAGAGAGACCGCCATCGTCATGGGCCCTGAATTCGGCCATAAGCTCTCCAGGCTTCAGAGGATGACCCGTGCATTGCGCGATTGAGTTTGCTTCCGCGGAAATGGCCGCGGCCGCTTGCAGCTTGAAAACAAGATTGTCGTTTAAATGAGTGTGTCGAAAGAATCCGGTTGGGGTGAGTTGCTTGCGAAGGGGCATCTCGCCCGCTTCGCGCTGCTCTGTCTTGGCATATGGCTGAACGCTGCGGACTCGCTGATGACGGCGACCATCATGCCGAGCGTGGCTGCCGATATCGGCGGCTATGCCTATTTCGGCTGGACGATTGCCGTCTTCATGCTTGGTGCAATTCTCGCCGGAGCGAGCGCAGGGCGGATATCGATGCGGCTGGGCTTGCGGCTCGGCATGGTGTTGGCGGCTACGTTCTACACGATCGGTTGTGTCGTCAGCGCAGCAGCGCCCGACATGGTTTTCTTTCTTGTCGGTCGTCTGCTGCAAGGCGTCGGAGCAGGCTGGATCGTCGGTCTTTGTTATGTCGCCATAGGCACCACATTTCCCGAACACCTCTGGGCGCGGGTGATGGCAACGATCTCGGGTGTCTGGGGCGCGGCCACGCTTTTGAGCCCGCTCATTGGCGGCCTGTTTGCCGAGGCGGGGCTGTGGCGCGATGCCTTCTGGGTGTTCGCCGTGCAAGGCGTCGGCTTTGGTATTGCCGCCTTTTATCTGCTCAGCCCGATGAGGGTGCGCAGTGATTCCGATGCGTTGCCGTGGCGCCAGCTTGGTGTGCTGACCGGCGGTATTCTTTGCATCGCCGCAGCGGGTCTCGTGCCGGATATTGGTCAAGCCGTATTGCTCGGTATTTTTGGGCTTGCCCTGCTTGCCTTGTTTGTTCGCCTCGACGGGCGTGCGCGATCGCCGTTGCTGCCGCGCTCCAGCAGCGACATTCGAAGCGCGGCGGGTTCTGGCTACGCAATGATTTTTACACTTGCAGCATCGGCCATCGGGTTTTCCGTTTATGGCTCGGCGATCATGCAATCGCTGTTCGGCACGTCGCCACTTGTCGCCGGTTATATCTTGGGCGTGGAATCTCTGGCCTGGACCGTGTGCGCACTTGCAGTCGCCAATCTGCCCGACCGTTGGCACGGCCTTTTCCTCAAGCTTGGTGCGCTTGCTGTGGTGATCGGCGTTGCCTCGCTCGCCTTCACCATGCGTTCCGGGCCGCTTGCGGCAATCGCCGTATCGTCGCTGTTTCTCGGCGGCGGCTTTGGCCTCTCATGGGCATTTATCGCGCGACGAATAATCGTCAGCGTCCATGAGCGGGAGCGGGCTATTGCCTCTTCCGCTGTGCCGACCGTGCAACTCATTGGCTATGCGGCGGGGTCTGCGGGTGCGGGAACGATTGCAAACTTCCTCGGCTTTGCCGAGGGCATCGACGCACCAACGGCGATGCGGGCAAGCTTCTGGCTGTTTGCCTTGTTCGTTCCGGTTGCTCTTGCCGGTCTTGCAGCCGCCTGGCGTCTTGCCTCGCCGCGCGCGCTTGAGATCAGATGAGTTTGCGCGCTGAGAGTTCGTCCTTGATGTAGGAATAATAAATCGGCGCAGCGATGATGCCCGGAATTCCAAACCAGGCTTCCATGACCAGCATGGCAACGAGCATTTCCCAGGCCCGGGCGCGAATTTGTGTGCCGATGATGCGGGCGTTGATGAAATATTCGAGCTTGTGAATGAGGACGAGGAAGACGAGCGAGCCTATGGCGGCATAGGCCGATACGCCGAGGCTGACGACAACGATCACTGTGTTGGAAATCAGATTGCCGATGACGGGCAGAAGGCCGGCAATGAAGGTCACAGCGATCATCGTCTTGACGAGCGGCAGGTGAACGCCAAGAGCGGGCAGGATGACGGCGAGGTAAATGCCTGTCAGCAATGTATTCAGCGCCGAGATGCGAACCTGCGCAAAGACGACACGCCGAAAGGCGTTGCCGAGAAGTTGCGCGCGCGCCAGTAGCGCGCCGCGCAGCGGCGGAAGGCTCGCCGGGGCGGGCGCTGCAGGCCCAAGTGCGGCAAGGCCGCCGACAACAGCACCTACGATGATGTGAAAGAGAATTCGGCCGAAATTTTCGCCCAGGCTTTGCAGTGCGCCAGCATTTTCGCGCAACCAGTGCGAAGCCTGTATCTGCCAGTCACCGGCACTTTCGGGAATATATTCATGGGTCCAGATGGGAAGGTAGTTCTTCGCCGTCTGCACGACGTCGGCCATTTTCCGCAACAGAATGACAACGTTATCTGAGCCGTCGGTCAGCAGAGACGTCAGTCCGACGATGCCCGATGACAGCAGCAGAATGAAGGCAACGGAAAGCAGCGCGAGTGCCACGGCCTTGCCCGCCCTGTGCGACAAGCCGCCAAGGCGCAAAGGCGGCGCGACGACGTGAACCAGCTCATAGACAAGAATGCCGGCAAGGAAGGCAGCGAGCAGACCGAGTTGGAGAACTGCAAAAAGGGCGATGCCTGCCAGGATCAGGGCCGCGATATCGTATTTGCGGTTTTCGGCAAGCTGAAAGCCGGTTTGCACGGTCATCGCATTCCTCTCTGTAAGCGTGGGTCGTGTTCCTGGCGCACCCTAGCATGGCGAGGGCGCTGGGCGAGAGGGCGCAAACATTGCCGCTTTGAGTACGATCCGGTAGAAGAGGCCGCAACCAATTCACCAAAAATTCGAGAGCGAGCGGCGCATGGCCTCTTATCAATACGTCTATGTCATGGACAGGCTGTCCAAGACTTATCCGGGCGGCAAGCAGGTTCTGAAGGATATTCGCCTGTCCTTCTTGCCGGGCGTCAAGATTGGCGTCGTCGGCCTTAACGGTGCCGGTAAATCCACGCTGCTGAAAATCATGGCAGGCGTCGATACGGACCATACGGGCGAGGCCTGGGCGGCGGAGAGCGCCAAAATCGGCTATCTGGCGCAGGAGCCGGAACTCGATCCGTCAAAGGACGTGCTCGGCAACGTGATGGAAGGCGCCAAGGAGAAGAAGGCGCTGGTCGATCGTTACAACGAGCTTGCCATGAACTATTCGGACGAGACGGCCGAAGAGATGGCGAAGCTGCAGGACATCATCGACGCGCAGAACCTCTGGGATCTCGATAGTCAGGTCGAGATGGCGATGGACGCATTGCGCTGCCCGGACGGCGATGCGGATGTGACGAAGCTTTCAGGTGGCGAGCGGCGTCGCGTGGCGCTTTGCCAATTGCTGCTTGCAGCGCCTGATCTGCTACTGCTCGACGAACCGACCAACCATCTTGACGCGGAATCGGTCGCCTGGCTTCAAAGCTATTTGAAAGCCTATAGCGGGACCGTCGTGCTCGTGACCCATGATCGCTACTTCCTCGACAATGTGACGGGCTGGATTCTCGAGCTCGATCGTGGTTCGGGCATCCCTTACGAAGGCAACTATTCGTCCTGGCTCGAGCAGAAGTCGAAGCGGCTCGAGCAGGAGGGCAGGCAGGATGAGGCCGTGCAGCGCACGCTCGCCCGCGAACTTGAATGGATCAGGCAGAGCCCCAAGGCGCGTCAGGCAAAAAGCAAGGCGCGTATCCGCGCTTACGATGAGTTGCTTGCAGATGCAGGGAAGCAGCAGGACGGCAAGGCGCAGATCATCATACCGGCTGGTCCGCGGCTTGGCGGCACTGTCGTCGAAGCGGCCGGGCTTTCAAAGGCATATGGCGATCGGCTGCTGATCGACGATCTCTCGTTCCAGCTTCCGCCCGGCGGCATTGTCGGCGTCATCGGGCCGAACGGCGCGGGCAAGACGACGCTGTTTCGTATGCTGACAGGGCAGGAGACGCCCGATGGCGGCACGTTGAAGGTCGGCGATACGGTGGTCATGGGATATGTCGACCAGAGCCGCGACGATCTCTCACCGGCCAAGACGGTATGGGAAGAAATTTCCGGCGGCACGGATATCATCGAGCTTGGCAAGATCACAATGCCAAGCCGCGCTTATGTCGGTGCGTTCAATTTCAAGGGCACCGACCAGCAGAAGAAAGTCGGTTTGCTTTCCGGCGGCGAGCGCAATCGCGTGCATTTGGCAAAGATGCTGAAGTCGGGTGCAAACCTGCTGCTGCTCGACGAACCGACCAACGACCTCGACGTCGATACGCTGCGCGCGCTTGAAGATGCGCTAGTTGCCTTTGCCGGCTGCGCCATCGTCATTAGTCATGATCGCTGGTTTCTCGATCGTATCGCCACGCACATGCTCGCCTTTGAAGGCGACAGCCATGTCGAATGGTTCGAAGGCAACTATCAGGAATATGAAGCCGACCGTAAGAAGCGCCTCGGCGCTGCGGCCGAAGTTCCGCATCGGATCAAGTACAAGCGCTTCAGCCGGTAACAGAGCGCATTGTTCAAACAAAAACGGCGCGGGTGGAAGCCCGCGCCGTTTGCATTTCGATTGTTGCCTCGGGTCAGTTCGCGGCGGCTGATGAGCCTTTGCCGGATTCTGCGTTGGCAATCTGCGTCTTCAGATGGGTCAGGAGCGCATTGAAGTCGCCGCCGTGATTGTTGATGACCGAAGTGAAGGCAGAGCGCTGTTCCTGCGCAAGCCAGATACCGGCGACGTTCACGTCGAAAACCTTATAGGTGTCGCCGTTCTTGAACAGCCACCAGTTGATTTTCACCGGCTCGCGGCCTGTCGTGAAATTGATCTGGCTCTGCACCATGGCGCCGCCCTTGGCGGGGCCCGAACCGGTAATCACCAACTTCTCGTTGTGATAATCCGAGAGGCGCGTGACATAGACCTTCACGACGAAATTGTCGAAGAGCTTGAGATATTCCGCCCGCTGAGCCTCGTCCGGTTTGGTACGGAACTGGCCGAGAGCGAAGACGGCGATCTTCTGCATGTCCGCGTTTTCGCTCAGCAGCTTTCCGAACGCTGCCTCACGCGCGGCGCGATCGGAACTCTTGTCGCTGATGATGTCGATGGCCTTGCCGGACACATCGGTGACAAATTTTTCCGCTGCCGGATCGGCATCCGCCGCTTGCGCGGGTGCACCGGATGTAACGATTGCGGTTGCGAGAGCGAACGAGAATGCGAGAGGCGCGAGCGCTGATCGCATGAAGGTGAACGGGGTCATTGCCTGGTCTCCTGGACGAGGGCGGCGGAACAACAACAATGTAGAACCGTAATCGTTCCCGTCTATTTGGGAGAAACAGCCTGCGGTTCGTTTGTGTCGAAATTTAGATTGTCGATGTCCGGCAGGGTTTCGCTGCTGCTCTTGCCGTTGGAAATTTCATTGGCGCGGCTTTGGCGATACAGGCTGCGGACAGTCGCATAATAGTCGACCGAGGTCCGCTCGATCTGATCGAGCGTTGACAGGTTACGCGAGCGCACGTCGATTCCGTTGATGACGAAACGAGTGACGGGAACCGTATACGGACCATTCCAGTAAACATAGGTGAGCGGGTCGAAGAACATGTCGACCGCGAAGCCTGCGAGATCGCGCGGCGGCGAGGGGCCGAGAACCGGCAGGAAGATGTAGGGGCCTTCCGGCGTTCCGTAGGTCGCCAGTGTCTGGCCGAAGTCTTCGCGGTGCTGCGGATAGCCCCAGCCCGTGGCCGGGTCGAAGAGGCCGAGAACGCCGACCGTCGTGTTGATGCCCAGGCGGGTCGCGGTCGTACCGGCGCGATCCCATTCGCCCTGCAACCCGTCATTGGCGAGCACGACGGGGCTTGAAAGATTGTCGAGGAAATTGCGGACGCCCTGGCGCGCAGGATCGGGCACGACGCCCTGATACCAGGTCGCGACCGGCTTCAGCACAATGATGTCGAGGAAGCGGTTCAATTCGAAGAAATAACGATTCAGAGGCTCGATTGGATCGTTGGTTTCTTCATAGGCCTGTACAGCCGCCGCATTGGAGGGGGAGGGCTGCGTCGCGCAAGCTGCGAGCAAAGCCGTTAGTCCCAGACTGACGCCTTTGAAACTCAAGTTCAGGCTCCTTGCCACCAAATTCATTGTATCTATCCGTCTTTTGGCCTCAGAAGGCGGCAGGATTTAGACCGGCACCAACGCTGCGCATCACTAGTCCGTGAGATTCGGTGATTTAGCTTAATTCTATATGAATATTGCCAATATGCGCGTTCGGGCGCCGCCCCAAAAATCAGACCCCTTCAATCTAGCTATCATACGGTTTGGCCGTTAACCAGAAGGCAGCGGCCCCTTTGCGTCTCCCAAGCGTGTCAGTGTTGCGGAAATGTATCGGTTCGCGAGGGCTGCATTTGCCGCTTGAATTCAAACATAAAGATATGTTTATATACGCTGACTTTTTCTTTGGGGTTGGTTTATGGAAGAGCTTTTGACGGGCCTGAAGGCGGCGGGCGAGCCGACACGGTTGCGGCTCCTTGCCATTCTGGCCAAAAGCGAACTGACCGTTACCGAGCTCACGCAGATTCTGCGTCAGAGCCAGCCACGCGTCAGCCGTCACCTCAAGCTTATGTGTGAAGCAGGGTTGCTTGACCGGTTTCGTGAGGGCAGTTGGGTTTTCTATCGCCGCTCGCAGTCCGGCGCCGGAATGAAGCTCGCGGCTCTGCTCACAAATCTGATCCCGGCTGGCGACCAGACAATCGCGCGCGACCTTGAACGGCTTGAAGCCGTTCGGACGGCGCGAGGCGAGAAGGCCGCCGCGTTCTTCCGCGTCAATGTCGAGCAGTGGAATCGAATTCGCTCGCTTCATGTGCCCGAAGCCAAGGTAGAGCAGGCATTGGTGGAGCTGGGCCTTGCGCGTGACGGTGGCGCGGCCATCGACAGCTTTGTCGATCTTGGTACGGGCACGGGCCGCATGATCGAGTTGATGGGCCCCCGGGCGCAGACGAGTCTTGGCATAGATCTATCCCCGGAGATGCTCGCCTTCGCACGCGCGACGCTGGAGCAGTCGGGCATTGAACATTGTTCGCTGCGTCAGGGCGATCTCTATGATTTGCCGTTGCATGACGAATCCGCCGATCTGGTGACGCTGCATCAGGTGCTTCATTATCTCGACGACCCGGCGGCGGCTGTTGCCGAAGCTGCGCGTATCCTGCGGCCGAACGGTCGGCTTCTTATTGCCGACTTCGCGCCGCATGAACTTGATTTTCTGCGCGAGGAGCAGGCGCATCGCCGTCTCGGGTTCGCCGAGGATGAAGTGAAGGGCTGGCTGACACAGGCAGGGCTCACTGTTGCAGAGGTGCGTCATTTACCGCCGCCTGATGACGGTGAGGATGCAGGGTTGACGGTCGTGATTTATGCGGCAGACAAGCAAGCCGCACGTGCTGAGCTACGCTCGCGGCAGATATCGGAACTTGAGAGGACAAACGCATGAGCACTCCCGCAGCCCATGATGAAGGTGAGCGAACACGCGTCTCCTTTGAATTCTTTCCGCCCAAGACGCCGGAAATGGATGCGAACCTGTGGCGTTCCATTCGCCGTCTGGAAGCGTTGCAGCCGGAATTTGTTTCCGTCACCTATGGCGCAGGCGGCTCCACCCGCGAGCGCACACATGGCACGGTGAAGCGGATCGTGCAGGAAACGACGTTGACGCCTGCTGCGCATATCACCTGCGTTGGCGCCACGCGCGACGAGATCGACGACGTGATCCGGGGATATTGGGAGGCGGGTATTCGCCATGTCGTGGCGCTGCGGGGCGATATGCCCGAGCTTGGCGCGCCCTATCAGCCCCATCCGCAAGGCTATCAGTCGACGCCGGAGCTGATCGCGGGCATCAAGAAGATTGCCGATTTTGAAATCAGCGTCAGCGCCTATCCCGAGGTGCATCCGGAATCGCAGTCAGCATCTGCCGATATCGAGCTTCTGAAAAAGAAGATCGATGCGGGCGCAACGCGGGCCATCACGCAATTCGTTTTCGACACGGAAAAGCATGTGCGGTTTCTCGAACGCACGCGTCAGGCGGGCATCGACGTGCCGCTTGTTCCCGGCATCATGCCGACGACGAATTTCAAGGGCACGAGGCGCATGGCTGAGCGGTGCGGCGCCAGTATTCCCAAGTGGCTTGATGACTATTATGTCGGGCTCGATGACGAGCTTGAGACACGCAAGCTCATCGCGGCCTATGTTGCGGCTGAGCAGGTGAACCGTCTGCGTGCCTATGGTTTCGACCGCTTTCACTTCTACACGCTCAACCAGGCGGATCTTACTTTTGCGATCTGTCATGTGCTGGGCCTGCGGACGCAGCCCGTCCCGGCGCTTGCGCGGTAAGGATAGACAAATGACCAGAGACGAACGCATTGCCAGGCTGAAGAGCGACGTCAAGAACCGCGTTCTTGTGCTTGATGGCGCCATGGGCACGATGATCCAGGGCTATAAATTCACCGAAGCGGATTTTCGTGGCGAAAGGTTCAAGGATCATCCCGTCGATCTCAGGGGCGACAATGAGCTGATCGGCCTCGTGCGCCCCGATGTTCTGCAGGACATACATTTGAAATATTTTCGTGCGGGCGCGGATATAGCCGAGACCAATACGTTCGGCGCGACTGTGATCGCGCAGGGCGACTACAAGCTTGAATCCGTCGCCTATGAAATGAACGTCGAGAGTGCGCGGATCGCGCGGGCGGCGGCTGATATCGCCGAGAGCGAGACGCCGGGCCGCGTCTGCTATGTCGCGGGCGTACTCGGGCCCACGAACCGCACGGCGTCGATTTCGCCGAAGGTAAGCGATCCGGGATTTCGCAACGTCAATTTCGATGAGCTGCGCGAAGCCTATAAGGATGCGACGCGCGGGCTGATTGAAGGTGGCGCCGACATCATTCTCGTCGAAACCATATTCGATACGCTGAACGCCAAGGCCGCACTGTTTGCCGTATCGGAGGTCTTTGAAGAGCTGGGCTTCGAATTGCCGGTCATGATTTCCGGCACCATCACGGACAAGTCGGGCCGCCTTCTTTCCGGCCAGACGCCCGAGGCCTTCTGGAATTCGGTTTCGCATGTGAAGCCCTTTTCCATCGGGCTCAATTGCGCGCTTGGCGCAAAGGAAATGCGGCCGCATGTCGACACGTTGTCGCGCATCGCAGACGTGAATGTCAGCGCGCACCCCAATGCCGGTTTGCCCAATGAGATGGGCTCATATGACGAGACGCCTGAGCAAACAGCAAAGCTGGTCGGCGAGTTTGCCTCGTCCGGGCTCGTCAACATTGTCGGTGGCTGCTGTGGCACGACGCCAGATCATATCCATGCGATCGCGGAGGCGGTGAAGGGTATGGTGCCAAGGGAGAAGCCCGAAATCGAGCCGCGTTTGCGGCTATCGGGACTTGAGGCTTTCACCGGATCTTGATGCGTTCAGAAGAAAAGAACTGAGATGACCAAAGCTACTGCCAACTTCATCAATATCGGCGAACGCACCAACGTCACCGGATCGGCGAAATTCAAGAAGCTGATTGTCGATGGTCGTTTCGACGAGGCGCTCACCGTTGCTCTCCAGCAAGTGGAGAGCGGTGCGCAGATCATCGATATCAACATGGATGAGGGCATGCTCGACAGCGAGCAGGCCATGGTGCGCTTTCTCAATCTGATCGCAGCGGAGCCCGACATCGCCCGCGTGCCGATCATGATCGACTCGTCTAAATGGTCGATCATTGAGGCGGGCCTCAAATGCGTGCAGGGCAAGGCGATCGTCAATTCGATCAGCCTGAAGGAAGGCGAAGAAGCCTTTCTGGATCATGCTCGCAAGATTCTTCGCTATGGCGCTGCGGCTGTGGTCATGGCGTTCGATGAGCAAGGGCAGGCGGATACCGCGAACCGGAAATTTGAGATTTGCGAGCGGTCCTACAATCTGCTGGTCAACAAGATCGGCTTTCCGCCGCAGGACATTATTTTCGATCCCAATATCTTTGCTGTCGCGACGGGTATCGAGGAGCACAATAACTACGGCGTCGAATTCATCGATGCGACGCGTCGTATCAAGCAGAGCTTGCCTTATGCGCATGTCTCGGGCGGCGTTTCCAACGTCTCATTCTCATTCCGCGGCAACGAGCCGGTGCGTGAGGCGATGCATTCCGTATTCCTCTATCACGCCATTCAGGCGGGAATGGATATGGGCATCGTCAATGCCGGTCAGCTTGCGATCTATGACGAGATCGAGCCGGAGCTTCGCGAGCGTGTCGAGGACGTGATCCTCAACCGCCGGGCCGATGCGACCGAGCGCTTGCTGGAAATCGCCCAACGCTTCAAGGGCGATGCGGGCAAGAAAAAGGAAGAAGACCTTTCCTGGCGCGAGTTGCCGGTCAAAGAGCGTCTCACCCATGCGCTCGTCAAAGGCATAAATGCCTTTATCGAGGAAGACACGGAGGCCGCGCGCAAGGAAGCGGTGCGCCCGCTCGACGTGATCGAAGGGCCGTTGATGGACGGCATGAATGTCGTCGGCGATCTTTTCGGCTCGGGCAAGATGTTCTTGCCGCAGGTCGTCAAGTCGGCGCGCGTCATGAAGCAGGCGGTCGCATATCTGTTGCCCTTCATGGAAGAAGAAAAGCGCCGCACGGGCGCTGAGCAGAACAAGGCCGCCGCGAAGATTCTCATGGCGACGGTCAAGGGCGACGTCCACGATATCGGCAAGAACATCGTCGGCGTCGTGCTTCAGTGCAACAACTTCGAAGTGATCGATCTCGGCGTCATGGTGCCGACGGCGACCATCTTGCAGCGCGCACGCGAAGAAAATGTCGATGCAATCGGGCTCTCAGGCCTCATCACGCCGAGCCTCGATGAAATGTGCCATGTCGCCGCTGAAATGGAGCGTGAGGGTTTCGACATTCCTCTGCTGATCGGTGGCGCAACGACGAGCCGCATTCATACCGCCGTCAAGGTTCATCCGAACTACAAGCGCGGGCAGGCGATTTATGTCACGGATGCGAGCCGCGCGGTGGGTGTCGTTTCGCAACTCATCTCGCCAACCGCTAAAGGCAAATATATCGACGATATTCGCGACGAATACGCGAAGATGGCGAAGGCGCATGCGAATTCGCGCAATACGAAAGTGCGCCAGCCGCTCGATGCCGCGCGTGAGAACAGGCTCAAGATCGACTGGACGGATTACAAGCCGAAAAAGCCGAACTTCCTCGGGACCAAGGTTTTTGAAGACTATCCGCTCGAAAAGCTGGTGCCCTATATCGACTGGACGCCGTTCTTCGCAACCTGGGAGCTTGCGGGCCATTATCCACAGATCCTGAGTGACGACATGATCGGCGAGGCGGCACGTTCGCTCTTTGCCGACGCGCAGGAAATGCTGAAGCAGATGGTCGAGGAGAAGTGGCTGAAGGCATCTGCCGTCATCGGCTTCTGGCCGGCAAATTCTATCGGTATCGATGATATCGAGCTTTATACCGACGACACACGGACCGAACGCCTTGCCGTTCTGCACTCGCTTCGCCAGCAAATGGCGCGCGGGCGTTCGGAGCGGGCGAATATGGCTCTTGCGGACTTTATCGCGCCCAAGGAAACGGGAGTTGCCGATTATATCGGTGGCTTTGCTGTGACGTCAGGGCATGGCGAGGACGCGATTGCAAAACAGTTCGCGGAGAAGCTCGACGACTACAAGGCAATCCTCTCCAAGGCGCTGGCGGACCGCCTCGCGGAAGCTTTCGCCGAGCATCTTCATGCTCGCGTGCGGCGTGAGTTCTGGGGATATGCGGCGGATGAGGCGCTTTCGAATGAAGACCTGATCGCGGAAAAATATCAGGGCATTCGCCCCGCACCGGGTTATCCGGCACAGCCGGATCATACCGAGAAGCGGACGCTGTTCGATCTGCTCGACGCGGAAAAGGAAGCGGGCATAAAGCTCACCGAGAGCTATGCGATGTGGCCGGGGGCCGCCGTCAGCGGTTTCTATTTCAGCCATCCGCAGTCCGAATATTTCGGCGTCGGTCGTATCGAGCGCGATCAGGTGGTGGATTATGCTGCGCGGAAGGGCATGACGCTTCAGGAATGTGAGCGCTGGCTTGCGCCGATCCTCAACTACACGCCGACCAATGAAGCGGCCGCCTAAGAACGCGTTTCAACGCTTCGCCTGGCATATTCAGAATGGAACAAGGGCGCGTCGGGATCCTAAAAGATCCCGACCGTGATTGCGCCGACGAATACGAATGCAAGACAGGTGACCAGGTAACCGACTTTCGTGGATAAGGTCATTTTGGCCTCCCGAAGTGGTTATCGCCTATAACCCGAATGGGTGCCTGTGAGGGCGTGCGACCGTAGTGTGGCGGCGCGGGAAGCGGGTGCAAGTCAAATCGCGGCTGCGTCGTTAGGGTCACATTGTTGCGAGATCGCATGGCGCCGAAAGAGGCAGAAATCCGCCCGAAATTCGCCCGGTGTGGTCTCTGCGCCATGCGCTAATGCAGGGCTCGTTTTAGCACATGTGTGTGTGGAATCGCCTTGTTGTGCATTTCACAGATCAGTTGGGCCAAATGCGCCGCCGCCGGGCGTTTTGATGACGATCATGTCGCCGGCATCCAGCTCGATTTGATCGGAGCCAGCGAGGGTTTCGATGCGTCCATCTCGTCGGCATACGGAATTCTCGCCGGGTAGAGCTGCGCCACCGCCTTCAAGTCCGAAGGGCGGGATGATGCGGTGTGTGGAGAGGATCGAGACAGTCATTTTTTCGCGAAAGCGGATGGCTCGCGTCACGCCGTCGCCGCCCTTATGCGCGCCTTTGCCGCCCGAACCGCGGCGGATCGCAAAGTTTTCGAGAATGACGGGGAAACGCCATTCGAGAACTTCGGGATCAGTGAGACGTGAATTCGTCATATGGGTGTGGACGGCATCTGCGCCATCAAATGTGGCGCCTGCACCCGCGCCGCCGCAGATTGTTTCGTAATACTGATATTTGTCGTTGCCGAAGGTGAGGTTGTTCATCGTGCCTTGCGCCGATGCCATGACGCCAAAAGCGCCGAACAGCGCGTCCGTGACCGCCTGGCTGGTTTCGACATTGCCGCCGACGACGGCGGCCGGATAGCGCGGGCTGAGCATCGAGCCTTCGGGGATAATGATGTCGAGCGGTTTCAGGCATCCCTCGTTCAGCGGAATATCGTCATCGACCATGCAGCGGAAAACATAGAGCACGGCAGCGCGCGCGACGGCGGAGGGCGCATTGAGGTTTGTCTTGAGTTCGGCGCTCGTGCCGGTGAAGTCGATCGTCGCGCTGCGTGTGGCGTGGTTCACGGTGACCTTCACGCGGATTACCGAACCGTCGTCCATCTTTTGCTCGAAGGATGCGTCGTTCAGTTTGCCAATGACGCGGCGGACGCTTTCCTCGGCATTATCCTGAACGTGGCGCATATAGGCTTCGACCACATCGAGGCCGAAATCACGCACCATTTTACGAAGCTCCTGCGCACCCTTTTCGCAGGCTGCGATTTCGGCGCGGAGATCGGCAATATTCTGGTCCGGGTTACGCGCGGGCCAACGACCGGAGGAGAGCAGGGCGCGCATTTCAGCTTCCCGGAGATGCCCGGCTTCGACGAGGCGGAAATTGTCGATGAGAACGCCTTCTTCCTCGACCGTCTTGGAGTGTGCGGGCATGGAGCCCGGCGAGATGCCGCCAATATCGGCCTGATGGCCACGCGCGGCGACATAGAAGAGGCGTTCCTTGCCTGCAGCGTCATAGACGGGCGCGACGACGGTGACGTCCGGCAAATGCGTGCCGCCATTGTAAGGCGCGTTGAGCACGAAGACGTCGCCGGGTCCCATATCTTCATTTTGCTCGATCACCGCGCGGACGCTTGCGCCCATGGAGCCGAGGTGCACAGGCATGTGCGGTGCATTGGCGACGAGGCCGCCTGAGCGGTCGAAGACGGCGCAGGAGAAATCGAGCCGCTCCTTGATGTTGACCGAGTAGGCGGTTTTTTCGAGCGTGAAACCCATTTGCTCGGCAATCGACATGAAGAGATTGTTGAAAATCTCGAGCATGACGGGATCGCCTTCTGTGCCGATTGCGTGGATGCGCTGTTTCTTCTCGCGGCGCGTCAGGATGATGTGATTGAGCGGTGTTACTTCCGCCGACCAGCCCGGCTCGATGACGATGGTCTGATGAGGTTCGATAATGATGGCCGGGCCGTCGAGCCTGTCACCCGATGCGAGGTTTTCGCGCAGATAGACAGGCGCGTTGTACCACTCATTGCCGGTAAAGAGGCGCGTTGTGCGGGCGGGCGGCGGCATGTGTGCGTCGCTGCGGCTGGCGCGGCTTTCTTCCGTGACGTTCGCATCTTTGCCAACCGCCTCGACCGACACGGCTTCGATGACGATCGGTTTTTCATCGGCGATGAAACCGAAACGCTTGCGATGTGCGGCCTCGAAGCTCGCGCGGATTGCGGCGAGCGCGCCGTGATCGACGATCAGTGCCGTGTCTGTTCCGGCATAGCGCAGGTGGAGGCGCCGGAAGAGGGCGACGTTCGTGGCGGCGATGCCCTGCTTTTCAGCTTCCGAACGGACGTCGCGGGAGAGTTCCGCTATGGCGCCGGCCACGAGTGCGAGCCCTGCTTCGTCAAGTGCAGTTTCGATTGCGCGTTCGCGGTTTGCGCGTATATCGGCGAGGCCCATGCCATAGGCGGAGAGGACGCCGGAGAAGGGGTGAAAGAAAATACGCGACATGCCGAGTGCATCGGCCACGAGGCAGGCATGTTGTCCGCCTGCGCCGCCGAAGCAGGTGAGCGCGTAGCCGGTGACGTCATGGCCGCGCTGCACGGATATTTTCTTGATCGCCTGCGCCATGTTTTCAACGGCGATGCGAATGAAGCCATCGGCTGCCTCTTCCGGCGTGCGACCAATTTCACGTGCGAGATCGGTGAAGTGCGCGCGCACGGCGCTGGTATCCAGCATCTGGTCGGCGTCCGGGCCGAAGACATGCGGGAAGAAATCCGGCATCAGCTTGCCGACCATGACATTGGCATCGGTCACAGTGAGCGGGCCGCCACGGCGATAGGCGGCGGGGCCGGGATTTGCGCCAGCGGAATCCGGCCCGACGCGGAGGCGGTCATTGTCGAAATGCAGGATCGAACCGCCGCCGGCGGCAACGGTGTGGATCTGCATCATCGGGGCGCGCATGCGCACGCCCGCGACTTCCGTTTCGAAACTGCGTTCGAGTTCGCCATCATAGTGGCAGACATCGGTGGATGTGCCGCCCATGTCAAAGCCGATGATGCGGGGCAGGCCAGCGAGCCGCGCGGTTTCCACCGCACCGACCACGCCACCGGCAGGGCCAGACAGGATGGCGTCCTTGCCTTCAAAGAGAGCCGCATCGGTCAGGCCGCCGGAGGACTGCATGAAGAAAAGTCGCGTCCGGTTTCCAAACGCGCTCGACACGTGGTCGACATAGCGACGCAGGATAGGTGAGAGATAGGCATCGACGACCGTCGTGTCCCCGCGCGAGACGAATTTCATCAGGGGGCTGACGTGGTGGCTGGCCGAGATTTGCGTGAAGCCGATCTCGCGAGCGATGCGGGCGGCGGCCTTTTCATGTGCGGGATAGCGGTAGCCATGCATGAAGCAGATGGCGACGGCGCGGATGCCTGCTTCATAGGCTTCGGCAAGGGCGCGGCGTGTTGCGTCTTCGTTGAGCGGCGTCAGCACCTCGCCCTCGGCGGTCAGGCGCTCATCCACTTCGACCGAGCGCTCGAAAAGCATGTCGGGCTTTTCGATCTTCAGGCGGAAAAGGTGAGGGCGGTTCTGATAGCCGATGCGCAGCGCGTCCGCGAACCCGCGCGTGGTCAGGAAGAGGACGCGCTCACCCTTGCGTTCCAGAAGCGCGTTGGTCGCAACCGTCGTGCCCATCTTGACTGCGCCGATGCGTGCGGATGGCAGCGGAGCGTCAGCGGCCACACCCAGAAAATCCCGAATGCCCTGCAGCGCCGCGTCTTCATAGCGCTCCGGGTTTTCCGACAGCAGCTTGTGCGCGGCGAGAGTTCCATCCGGCGCACGCGCGACGATATCGGTAAATGTGCCGCCGCGGTCGATCCAGAAATCCCAGCGCGACGATGTTTTTCCTTGCTCGCTCATGTGCGTGAACCTGCCATAAGTCGCGCAGCGGGGCGAGCCGGAACGCCGGATTGCCAAACAGGCTCGGAACGCAATTGGAACCCGGGCGTTACTTCACTAGGGAACATAGACAGCAGAGGTTATGCCATGCGTATGTCGTCATTCGCTTCCAAGGCCGGTCGTATCGGTGTTATCGGATTGCTTGCCTTGTCTCCGCTCGGCATTACAGCTTGTGGCGCGCTTGTTGGTGGCGCGGCGGGCGGCGTTGCCGGTAACCAGATCGGCAAGGGCAACGGCAAGACCGCCGCGACCATTGGCGGCGCGGTAGGCGGCGCGGTCATCGGTAACGCGATCACGGGCGGCCGCTAGAGTTCTCGCCAGAAACGAAGCAGCGACCGGTGCGCATATGCGTGGCCGGTCGCTGTCGTTTTGGCCGAAATTGCGTGGTGTCACGAAATCGTCAGGTAGCTGTGCAGATTTGCCAAGTGCGGTAGAGGCAAATTCCAACTAAACTTTCATCATGTCCATTTGGGGAAAAATTGCTGGTGCCGGCGTCGGACTTGCTGTCGGCGGGCCCTTGGGTGCGCTTGTCGGCGCGGTTGCCGGACATCTGGTCATCGATCGGGCGCTGGCTGATGACGAAGTGGTCTTCACGGTCGCACTGATCGCGCTTTCCGCCAAAATGGCGAAGGCCGACGGGGAAGTTACCCAGGCTGAAATCCGCGCTTTCGAAGAAGTGCTGAAGGTTCCTGAGTCGGAGCGTGCAAACGTTTATCGTGTTTATCAGATTGCACAGCAGGATGTGGCCGGGTTTCAGGCTTATGCAGCGCAGGTGGCGCGAATTTATCGCGACCGGCCTGCCATGCTCGAAGACGTGCTCGACGCGCTTTTCCATATTGCCAAGGCGGACAAGCATCTTCATCCGGCAGAGCTTGAATATCTCCGCACGGTTGCGGATGTTTTCGGGCTTTCGGAGGTGGAGTTCGCGCGCATCAGGGCCAGCCATCTCGGCACCGACCGGGCCGACCCCTATCTGGTGCTCGGCATTACGCCCGATATTTCGAGCGAGGATCTCAAGAAGGCATATCGGCGCCTCGTGCGGGAAAATCACCCCGATACGCTGATGGCCCGCGGTGTGCCCAAGGAACTGGTTTCCATAGCCAATGAGAAGCTGGCGATGATCAATGTCGCTTATGAGAAAATCCTGCGGCAGAGGGGACTCTAGCGTCGGGATCGGGGGGCAGGGCTAGGCGCGCCGCCCGGCTTGGGCTAACAAGAGCCGGCTTCACCGCCCCCGCCGTCCTCTGGACCTTATGACCCACCAGCACCTCGCCTTCATGATGCTCATCAACCTCATCTGGGGGTTCGCGCTTGTCGCGGCCAAGGTGAGCCTTGGGCATTTTCCGCCGATGATGTTCACGGCCATCAGGTTCATCCTGATTGTCCTCGTACTGTTCCCGTTCCTCAAACTTCATGAGGGACGGATGAAGCAGGTGCTCATCATTGCACTATGTGCCGGGCCGGTGGGATTCGGGTTTTTCTTTGCCGGGGTCGCGCTGTCGAACCCGTCGGTGGTTGCTGTTGTCAGTCAGCTCGGGGTGCCTTTCGCGACGATCCTGTCGGTCATTTTCCTCAAGGAAGAGGTTCGCTGGAAGCGTTGGCTCGGCATCGCGCTTTCGTTCATCGGCGTGATGGTCATCAGCTTCGACCCCACCGTGTTCAATTTTCTGACCGGCGTGATCTTCGTCATTCTGTCCGCATTGGTCACCGCTGTCGGTACGATCTTCCAGCGACAAATCAGGAATGTCGGCGTTTTCGAGATGCAGGCCTGGATCGCTTTCGTTGCCGCTCCGATCATGTTGGCGGGCTCTTTCGCTTTTGAGAGCAACCATTGGGAGCTTGTGAAGACGGCGTCCGTGCTGCAATGGGGCGGCGCTCTTTATACGGCCTTTGCCTCGAGCCTGATCGGGCATGCGGGCATTTACTATCTTCTGCAGCGCTATGAGGTGACGCAGACGGCGCCGCTGACCTTGCTTTCGCCGATCTTCACCGTCATCTTCAGTGTCATGTTGCTTGGCGACGTGCTGACGACGCGGATGATTGTGGGGGCGTTGATCGCGCTCACCGGCATTCTGATCGTGTCGATACGGCAGAAGCAAATCGTGGATGTCGGTCCCTGACGTAAAGTGGCGCTTGAATGAGCCTTCCCATCGCGATGCGGCCATCGCCGAATTTCAATGAGCGGCCTGAGGCTGCACCCATCGACATTCTGGTTTTGCACTATACGGGCATGAAGACGGCCGAGGCGGCAATCGAGTTGCTGTGTTCGCCGCATGCCAAGGTTTCGTCGCATTACGTGGTCGATGAGGCGGGCCGGGTCACGCAGCTTGTACCGGAAGAAATGCGCGCCTGGCATGCGGGTGTTTCAAGCTGGGCGGGCATTCAGGACGTCAACGGTCGCTCCATCGGGATCGAGATCGCCAATGGCGGCCATGATGGGGGGTGCCCGTCATATCCAGATGTCCAGATGAAGTCTGTCGAAGCGCTCTGTGCGGAAATCGTATCGCGCCACCCGATCAAGCCGCGTTCTGTCGTTGCGCATTCCGACATAGCGCCGGAGCGGAAGTCAGACCCCGGCGAATGGTTCGATTGGGCGCGCCTCGCGCGGGCGGGTGTCGGCGTCTGGGTTGAGCCCGTGTCGATCATGGATGGGCCGGTGCTCGAGCTCGGCGATCGGGGGGATACCGTGTCGGAACTTCAGTTCCGGTTGGCGAATTACGGCTATGGCATCGAAGTTCTGGGCGTATATGACGCGAAAACGGAAGCTGTGGTGAGGGCGTTCCAGCGCCATTTCCGGCCTGCGAAAGTCGACGGGGTGGCGGATATTTCGACCGTCGCCACACTCCGTCTTCTTCTCGATAAGGTCTAGGGCCTCACGGGATCAGCAGCACACGGCCGACTGCCTTGCGGCTTTCGATATATTCGTGTGCGGCGGCTGCGTCCTTCAGCGGGAAGGTCTTGTCGATCAGCACTTTCAGCGTGCCCTTGGCCACGTCGTCGACGTGACGCTGGATATTGTTGTGCACGCGGTCGGTGAAAATCTCGGCGCCGAGGAAGACGCCGGAAAGCGACTGGTTGCCGCCCATCATCGTTGAGACATCGACCTTTGCCGGGTCGCGACCGGCCTGACCCACCAGCGATACGCGACCGCGATAGGCGAGCGAGAGGATCGACTTTTGCAGCGTCGAGCCGCCCACGGGATCGACCACGAGGTTGACGCCCTTATTGTCGGTGAGGCGCTTCACCTCGGCGACGAGATCCTGCGTCTTGTAGTTGATGCCGTGATCCATGCCGTATTGCGTGAGCCGGGCGAGGCGATCATCGCTTGAAGCTGTGGCGATGACGGTTGCACCTGCGCGCTTGGCAAGCTGGATCGCTGCAAGGCCGACAGCGCCTGCGCCCGCCTGCACGAGCACTGTTTCGCCCGCCTTCAGGCGACCGAACTCGAAGAGGCAGTCATCGGCCGTGCCGAAAGGGACGGGGATGGCGGCGGCGAGCTTGATATCGAGATTATCCGGCACGACCCAGGCGTTGCGGGCCGGGACAGCGCGAAGCTCCGCATGGGAGCCTGCGAAGTTCACGGTCGTGACCTTCTGGCCGGGTTTCAGATGTTTTACGTTTGCACCGACTTCGACAATGGTGCCGGCGGCCTGATAGCCGACGATATGCGGATGGCTCAGCAATGCGCCACCGGCGCGGTTCAGCGTGTCGCCACCTTCGATGCTGACGGCCTCGACCTTGATCAGGATGCCGTCGGGGTGGCATTCCGGGTCTGCGACGTCTTCATATTTCAATACGCTGGGCGGGCCGTTTTCGTAATAGACAGCGGCTTTCATCGTCTCACTCCCCTTTGTGTGATTATCGCTTTGGCCGAATGTCGGGATTATGAGTGAGAACCACAAGGACCTGCCGTGCACTAAACTTGCGTAAGCGGTCAAAGGCCCTTATGTCCAAAGGGTCAGATGGCCGGATGGCCGCTGCCCGGCGCAAGTCGGGTGGAGGAAAGTCCGGGCTCCACGGAAGCACGGTGCCGGATAATGACCGGCGAGGGCGACCTCAGGGAAAGTGCCACAGAGAACAGACCGCCTGTGTTTGACGCAGGTAAGGGTGAAACGGTGCGGTAAGAGCGCACCGCGCGACCGGCAACGGAAGCGGCACGGCAAACCCCACCGGGAGCAAGACCAAATAGGGGCGGCATGTCGGACGCAAGTTCGGCAAACCCGTTTCCGGGACGCCGCCCGGGTTGGTTGCACGAGGCGTTCGGCAACGAACGTCCCAGATGAATGGCCATCGCCCGCAAGGGTACAGAACCCGGCTTACAGGCCATCTGACATTTCAAACTTCCAGGGATCGAGCGCCTCGATATCGTCATGCCGGCGCCGCGCTTGCACCATACCGGCCGAATATTGAACGGGCAGAATGGTCCATATTTTGTTCTTCTTATGTTCTCAAGTAATCGACAATTTTAATCACTTTTTAACCACGTTAAATCA
>NZ_JBASBH010000074.1:0-41070 GCF_049651025.1 Parvibaculum sp.
GATGCAGACCACGATCTGCGCTGGCGGCGAGATGATGGAGATCTATCTCGATGCCGACGGCAAGCCGGTCAAACCGGCTCCTGTCGATCGTCACGACTGCACGTCCTGCGTCAGTCATTGCGCCGCGCTCGCCATCGCCGTCTTCTCGACAGACGCGCCGCGCTGGCTCGCCACCTTTGTGGCTCCGGCCTTACCCGCCACCGTCTTCAGTTATTTTCTTGCCAGCGTTCATCCACGCGGCCCCCCTGCCTGACAGGCAAGCTTCCATCACACATGAAGTTTAATTGACGTCGAACGCCGCATCGCGCGCGTCCGGCGTTCGTCACCTGTCAGAGAAACACATGAAAAGAAACGTTTACCGCGGCCTCGCGACGGCCGCTGCCGCGCTTTTTTCGGCATTTCCCGCTTTTGCAGACGAAGCGCCCGCCGTTGCACTCATGCCCATCACGGTTCAGGGCGACCAACCGACGCCGCTTGAAGGCCTCGACGCGCGCAACGCGAAGCCCGGCACCCTCACCTCGCCCGGCGTCAAGGACATGCAGCGCGAACTCGCCCGCATGCCGGGTGCGGTCGGCATCGTTCCCGCCGACACGTTCAAGGACAAATACGCAGCCAACCTTGAAGACACATTCACCTTCTCGCCCGGCATATTCGCGCGCAAACGCTATGGGCAGGAGGTTCGCCTCTCGATCCGTGGCGCGGGCCTCAGCCGCGGCTATCATCTGCGCAGCATCGAGCTTCTGCAGAACGGCGTCCCGCTCAATGACGCAGATGGCAGCGGCGATTTTCAGGAAGTCGATCCGCTGATCCTTCAACATATCGAGGTCTATCGCGGCGGCGACGGCTTGCAATATGGCGCGGCCTCGCTTGGCGGCGCGATCAATCTGGTCACGCCGACAGCCCATACGGCGACGGCGGAAAACCTCTTCCGCGTCGATGGCGGCAGCTTCGGCACGATCCGCGCACATGGCGAAGTGGCGCGCATCATCGATAATGTCGATTTCTTCGCCTCGCTGACCGGCCTCACTTCCGATGGCTATCGCGATCACAGCAAGGAAAAGACCGGGCGCTTTGCCGCCAATCTCGGCTACCGCCTCAATGACGATACCGAGACGCGTTTCTATCTGAACTACAATTCAGTCGATCAGGAATTGCCGGGCACGCTGACGCTCAACACGGCGCTCACCAACCCCACCTCAGCCTCGGTCGGCGCGACAAGCGCACCCACCGGCAACCAGCAGCGCAATGCCCGCTCGCTGCGTTTCGCCAACAAGACCACCTTCGCCATTGGTGACGACGGCAAGCTCGATGTCGGCGTCTATGGCGGCTATCACTCCCTCTTCCATCCGATCTATCAGGTGCTCGATCAGGGCAGCAGCAATGTCGGCGCCTTCACGCGATACAGTGATGAAGGCATGTTGTTCGGCCACCGCAATGTCGTGACGGCGGGCGTTCGTTACGGTTACACGGCGCTGACCGGAAACAATTACGTCAACAAATCCGGCAATCGCGGCGCGCTGCTTCAAGAGAGCACGCAGATTTCGACGACCGCGGCGATCTATGCGGAGAATGCTTTCTATGTCGTGCCGACTGTCGCACTCGTGACCGGCCTGCAAGGCATCAACGCCACGCGCGACTATAAAACGACGCTTGCGGCAACCGGCATTCAGAAAAGCGACGATGCCGATTTCACGTCACTCAGTCCCAAGCTCGGCCTCCTCTGGGATATTGCCCCCGCCGCGCAGGCTTATGCGAATGTGACGCGGAGCTATGAGCCGCCGATCATGAGCGACCTCACACAGACGCTCGGCGCTGGCACACAGTTCACGCCGATGGACCCGCAACGCGCCCTGACCTTCGAGGCGGGCACGCGCGGCACGCTCGGGCTTGCCGCCTGGGATGTCGCGATCTATCGCGCAAAGGTCGAAGACGAGCTGGTCAACTTCACGACCAGCCCGAGCATTCCTGCTGCAACCTTCAATGCACGCAACACGCTTCATCAGGGCATCGAAGCCGCTCTCTCGCTCGATGTCGGTGCGCTCGTCCTGCGCAGCGCGATGCCCGAAGGCGACAGGTTCATCTTCGAGCAGGTCTATACATGGAGCGATTTCCGCTTCGAAGGCGATGCGACCTATGGCGACAACAAGCTCGCCGGTGCCGTGCCGCATGTTTACGTTGCAGCACTTCGCTATCGCTCCGCCAGTGGCTGGGACATAGCGCCGAAGCTCGAATGGGTGCCGGATGGCGGCTATGTCGATTATGCCAATACGCAGAAAGCGCCCGGCTACGCGACGCTCGGCCTCGAAGGCGGCATCGACATCACCAAAGGTCTCCGTGTTTTTGCCGAAGGCCGGAACCTCACCGACAAGCGCTACATCGCCAGCTATACGACCGTCACGAGTTACGTTCCCACACAGGAAATTTTTTATCCCGGTGAAGGCCGCAGTGTCTTCGTCGGCTTCACTGCATCATTTTGAGGAGAACGCCAATGAAACGTCTCTTTCTTATCGCAGCCGCAAGCATGGCTCTTGTTTCGCTTTCCGGCACCGCATCGGCCCATATCACGCTTGAAACCGGCATGTCGTCATGGGGCTCCTACTACAAGGCAGTCTTCCGTGTACCGCATGGTTGCGATGGCGCGGCGACGACCGGCATCTCGGTCGAGATTCCCGAAGGCGTCATTTCCGTAAAGCCGATGGAAAAATCCGGCTGGAAGATCACCACCGTTGTCGGCAAATATGCCAAGACGCTCAAGTCTCACGGCAAGCCGATCACCGAAGGCGTGAAGACCGTCGACTGGAGTGGCGGCTCGCTCGCCGACGACCGCTATGACGAATTCGTCTTTCTGGCACAACTGCCCGACGACAAGGACGTCATGCGCATCTTCTTCCCGGTCACGCAGACTTGCGGCGCAAAGACTGTGCGCTGGAACCAGGTCCCCAAGCCCGACCAGAGCCCGCACGACCTGAAGAACCCCGCGCCCTATGTCGATCTGATGGCGCCGCATGACGGCATGGAAGGCATGCACCACTAGCTGCGAGCCGCAAAAACAGTGTCACTCCGGGCTTGTCCCGGGGTGACATTTTCTTTGAAGCAGACGTCGTTACGCCCGCGGATCTTCGAGATTGACCAGCCGCCTGTGTTCTTCGATGGCGAATTTATCGGTCATGCCCGCGATGAAATCGCAGACGCGGCGCGATGTCTTCATTCCGCGCACGCCGTCGCATCCCTGCTGCCATTCAGGCGGAAGCAGCTCCGGCTCGGCATGCAGCAACTCGAAGAGATCGCGCACGATGCGCTTTGCCTTGCTCATCGAGCGGTTGACGCGGTAGTGGCGATACATGCGCTCGAAGAGGAATTTCTTCAGCGTCGCATTATGCGCGCTCATCTCGCTTGAAAAGCTGACCAGTGCCGAATTCAGCGCCCGCACATCCGCCGCCGATTGCGGATTCGCCGCCGCGATGCGCCGCTTCGTTTCGGCGATCACATCGCCGATCATGCTGCCGATGAGGCGGCGCACGGATTCATGGATCACGCGCGTCGTTTCCAGACCCGGATATTGATTGATGACCGCGCGAAATGCATCGCCGACATGCGGCAGGGCGAGCAAGTCCTCGATGGTGAAAAGCCCGGCGCGCAGCCCGTCATCGACGTCGTGATTGTTATAGGCAATGTCATCGGCCAGTGCCGCGACCTGCGCTTCCGGTCCCGCGAAAGTCGCCAGTTCCAGATCCTGCGTTTCGGCATATTCGACCAGCGCGCGCGGCAGGTCTTCCACCCGCGTCGTTGCGGTCAGGATCGGGCCGTTATGCTTCACCAGCCCTTCAAGCGTTTCCCATGTGAGGTTCAGCCCGTCGAATTCGGCATAGCGATGCTCGAGCTTGGTGACAATGCGCAGCGTCTGCGCATTGTGGTCGAAGCCCGCAAAACCCGTCATGCAGGCATCAAGCGCATCTTCGCCCGCATGGCCGAAAGGCGTGTGACCAAGGTCGTGCGCCAGCGCCAGCGTTTCGGCGAGGTCTTCATCGAGCCCCAGCACGCGGCTGATCGAGCGGGCAATTTGCGCCACTTCCAGCGAATGGCTGAGCCTTGTGCGGTAGTTGTCGCCCTCGTGATAGACGAAGACCTGGGTTTTGTATTTCAGTCGCCGAAATGCGCCGGAATGGATGATCCTGTCGCGATCTCGCTGAAAAGCCGTGCGGGTCGCGCTTTCAGGTTCGGGAAAGAGCCGGCCCCGGCTTTCCTCGGCTCGGGTGGCGTAAATGGCTGTCGCAGCAGGGTTTGTAAGGGACAAGGAAACCTCTGTTTGAAATCCAGGGTCGGAATGCCTAAATCTCTGATAGGCTATAGCCAGTATGGCTCCAGAGTGAAAGCGGACCTTTTATGAGCGAAACGCTGACCGAGATCATGCCCGGCACCGGTAAGCCGATCACAATAACGGATCGTGCTGCACATCGGGTTTTGGAAATCCTGAAAAACGAAGGTGAAGGCGTCGTCCTGCGCGTCTCCGTTTCGGGCGGCGGCTGCTCGGGTTTTCAATATGGCTTCACGCTCGACGACACGCGCGCCGCAGATGACCTTGTGCTCGAAAAGGCCAATGCGACGGTGCTGATCGATTCCGTTTCGGCAATGTATCTGGAAGGCTCGGAAATCGATTTTGTGGACGACCTCATCGGTTCGTCCTTCAAGATCGTCAATCCGAACGCCACAGCCTCTTGCGGCTGTGGCACCTCATTCGCGCTCTGACCTCAGAAGAAGTTGACGGTCGGCCCGTAGGTATAGAGGCAATAGCCGCCAATCGAGGCAAGGGGCGACAGCAGCAATAGCGACATGGCCATCTTGTCGCGAATCACGATTCCCACGATCGATGCGAAAAGCGCGATAGCCGGCACCCAGACGCCAAGCGCAGCGACAAGCCAATAAGTGCTGAGTTCCTGCGGCGTCGTGACCGAAAGGCCCTGCACGGCGATCATTCCGTGCACAAGCGCCATAAAGCTGGCCAAAACGCCGACAATGCAGAGAAGACAACGCTGCGAAAGATTTTCCGGCGAAGTATATCGCCGACCCATCGTTCTGGCGCTCATACGCGCCGCAACCCGTGTACCCATTTGCACTCCCTCCCCAGAGCGAACAAATAGCGATGAGTTATGCTGAACCTTGGGGGACTGTCCGTCAATTCCCTTTTAGCGTCATGGGTTCAGGGCACCAGGTCATGTTATGGTTCCTCACACCTCATCAAGATCACGGACCTCATGAAAATCGCCTCTTTCAACGTCAATTCGCTTAAAGCCCGCATGGGCAATCTCAAGGACTGGCTGAAAGAGGCCGATCCCGACGTCGTCTGCCTTCAAGAGACCAAATCTACCGACGAAACCTTCCCGCGCGGAGAGATCGAGGACCTGGGCTACAACCTCGCGATCCACGGCCAGAAGACCTATAACGGCGTCGCAATCCTCTCCAAGCGCCCCATTGAAGACGTGACCATCGGCCTGCCAGAAGGCGATGGCGACGATCATGCGCGCTATATCGAATGCGTCATTCCGGTCGGCGAGACGGTGCTGCGCGTCGCGTCGATCTACTTGCCGAACGGCAATCCCATCGGCACGGATAAATTCACCTACAAGCTCGCCTGGATGGATCGCCTGAAGCGCCATGCGACAACGCTTCTCGCTTACGAAGAGCCGCTGGTTCTCGCCGGCGACTACAATGTTATTCCGACACCGGACGATGTTTACGATCCGAAGGCCTGGGAAGGCGATGCGCTTTATCAGCCCGAGAGCCGCGCGAAACTGCGCGAACTCATCAATCTCGGCTTCACCGATGCGTTTCGCGCCTGCCACAGCGAGCCGCATCGCTACACGTTCTGGGATTATCAGGCAGGCCGCTGGCAAAAGGGCCAGGGCATCCGCATCGATCACCTGCTGCTTTCGCCGCAAGCAACGGATCGCCTCAAAGCCTGCGACATCGATCAGGAAATTCGTGGCCGCGAAAAGCCCTCAGATCACGTGCCGATCTGGGCCGAACTGGAATTCTAGGCGAAAGCCTTGCCCTCCGGCATCACGCGCACGCCTTTGCGCAAATGCTTGTAATGCAGCTTTGCCAGATCAGCCGTGTTGGGGCCGGGGCTTTCGACTACCAGCACTTCGCGCGCCAGCGGCCCGAAATCGGCACGGAAATGCACTGAGCTTTTCACGACGAGAATGGCAAGCCGCGTCGGATCTATGCCGATATGGCGGAGCATCTGCTGGTCCGCGCATTGCGCCTTTCGCGACGCAACCACAATCTCGACGCCGCCATGGCGAAGCCGCGCCGTGACGCCGAGCGACATGCGCGAGCCGCCATAGAACGGCCCGGTCGCCAGAAATTCGCCGTCGGTGATCTTCACCACATCGAATTCCGCGTCGATCGGCTTTTCATCCGCGCCGCCCGTTTTCGCGCCGAGCTTCAATCGCACATGCGCGCCCTCGCCCGCTTCTGCCGCTTGCGCCGCTGATTCCGGATCGAAGAGCACGCCAAGCGCCGCGCGTTGTGCGTTCTGCGCCAGCAACTCCGCCAGCACGCCGACCGTGTCGCCATTGCCGCCTGCGCCGGGATTGTCCTGTGTGTCGGCGAGGATGATCGGGCCGCCATTCGCCGCCGAATTTGCAATCGCATAAGCGACAGCCTCGCGCGGCTGCCACAGCTTTTCGCGGAAGTCCTTTTCACTCGCGAGCACAGCGGCCGCAATCTTGTCGGCAGCTTCCGCCGCCGCCGCTTCCGTGTCGCCATAAGCGATGATCGACGGGCTGCAATCCTTGATGTCGGCGGGCGGAAATCCTGTGGTCAGCGAAATCGAACTGACGCGGCCATTGCCAAGCACGGCGCCATCAAAGTTTCCAAGCGCGCGGTAGAGATGCGCAGCCGGTTCGGTCAACGTGCATTGCGCGGTCAGCGGAATCAGATAGTCGATCTTGCGAAGTGCCTTTGCCTGTCGCGGCAGTCCTGCAAATATCGCATCGAGATGCGCTGCCGCTCGCGCGCCCGTCTCCACCATATCGACATGCGGATAGGTTCGATATGCGATCAGCGCGTCGGCATTGGCGACCATTTTTTCGGTGACGTTGGCGTGAAGGTCGAGGCTTGCGACAATCGGAATCTTGCTGCCGACGACGTGGCGCACACGGGCAAGTATCTCGCCCTCCCCGTCATCGAAATGATCGCAGACCATCGCGCCATGCAGATCGAGATAAACGGCATCGATCGAACCGGCCGCTTTCAGATCATCGATCAGCATGCCCGTAATGCGTTCAAAGGCATCTTCCGTCACATGCGCCGACGGCGTTGCCGAGCACCAGACCAGCGGCACCAGCTCGTGTCCTGCGGCTTGCGCGGCGTCAATGAAGCCCGCGACGGGAATGTTCATCCCCCTGAATGTGTCGAGCAGGGCCGGACCGCGCTGCAAGGACGGCCATGAATCCGCCTGCGCAAATGCGGCGAAGTCCGCTTTCGAGGGCGCAAACGTATTCGTTTCGTGCTGAAATCCGCCAACCGCTATGCGCATGAGCTACTCCAGAGGTCTTGCTATCAGGATACTCTAACGAAAATTGGGAGGACGACCGATGATAAAGATTACCTACTGCCTGACCCGCAAGCCCGGCATGACGCCCGAGGCGTTTCAGCACTATTGGCTCAACATTCATGCGCCGCTCGTCGCCCGCCATCGCAAGGCGCTGCGCATTGCGCGTTACGTTCAGCTTCACACCGGCACATTCGACGCTACCGATGTGATCCGCATGAGCCGCGTCGGCGGCAAGCTCGAAAATGCACCCGCAATCTATGACGGTGTCGCGCAGCTCTGGTGGGCAACCGCCGAAGACCTCGCCGCCAGCACGCCGGAGGCGCTGGCCGCCGGACGCGAACTTCTCGAAGACGAAGCGAAGTTCATCGACTTCACAAAATCGCCGCTCTGGTTCGGCGAAGAGAAAGTCATCTTCGGATGAGTTTCTAGCTCGCGCCGTACTTCGTCATCCATTCATCCGCAATGCTCTTGGCTTCGTCCTTCTCACCAGCCTTCATGCGCTTGCCATATTTGTCCATGGCGTCGTTAACGCGCTTGCCTTCAGCCTGATCCGCAAAGCGGCTGGCGAGTTCGATATATGACCAGCCCAGAACGCGATCGGGATTGACGCCCTCACCTTCGAAGTGAATGCGCGCAAGCTCCAGAAGGCTCGGCGCGTGATGCTTCTTCGAGGCGAGGATCAACCAGCGCATGCTCTCGCTGCGATTGGCGGGCGTCCCGAGGCCGCGGCGATACATATCGGCGAGATAATATTGCGACTCCGGCCATGATTCCGCGGCGCCCTTCTCGAAATTCTCCAGCGCCTTTTCATAGTTGCGCTTGATGCCCAGCGCCTTGTTGCCATCGCGATAGATGAGGCCGACCTTCACGCCTGCCTGCGCCTGTCCGGCGGCAGCCGCCACCTGATAATAGTGGAACGATGTCGCGGCGGATTGCTCGACGCCGCGTCCCTGCTCGTAAAGCTGACCAAGCAGATAGGCCGCCATCGGATGGCCGCCATCGGATGCCTTTTCCCAATCGCCGACGGCGCCTGCGATATCGCCGGTGCGATAGGCTTCGATGCCGCTCTCAAATGCGGAATTGGCCGCCTGTGTCGGGCTGGCGATCACAGCCCCCGTCATTGTCAGCGTCATTCCGAGCGAGGCGACGAGAGCGGCAAGGCTTTTGCGAACGGTCATAGGCAACTCCGGTTGGTCGGGCCGATATTCTGGCACAAAGCGGCTCTTTGCACATTGACCATATAGGGAGCCTCGGGCCAACATCCCTTCAATCCGGCATTTTGCACATGAACGAAAACCGGTCTCAGGGAAGGACGAAAACATGAAAGCCGCCGTACTGCGCCAGGTGAGAACCCCGCTTTCCATCGAAGATGTTCAGATCAACAAGCCCGGCCCCCACGAAGTGCTGATCCGCACCATGGCTGCGGGCGTCTGCCATTCCGATCTGCATTTCGTGGAAGGCTCATACCCCTATCCGCTCCCCGCCGTGCTGGGTCATGAATCCGCCGGCATCGTCGAACAGGTCGGCTCGGAAGTGCGCACCGTGAAGCCGGGCGATCACGTCATCACCTGCCTCTCGGCTTTCTGCGGTCATTGCGACCATTGCCTGACCGGCCACATGTCGCGCTGCGTCAGCCCCGATACGAAGCGCGGCAGCGATGAAGAGCCGCGCCTCGGCAATGCCGTCGGCTCGATGAACCAGTTCCTCAATCTCTCGTCCTTTGCCGAACAGATGCTCATTCACGAGCATGCCTGCGTCGCGATCCGCAAGGATATGCCTTTCGACCGCGCGGCCCTCATCGGTTGCTCGGTGACGACGGGCATCGGTGCGGTGATCCACACGTCCAATGTGCGCCCCGGCGAAACCGTTGCCGTGCTCGGCTGCGGCGGCGTCGGCCTCGCGGCAATCAACGGCGCGGCAATTGCTGGCGCAGGCCGCATCATTGCCGTCGATATGCAGGGCTCGAAGCTCAACCTTGCCAAGCAGTTCGGCGCGACCGATGTTGTCAATGCGAAAGACGGCGATCCCGTGCAGCAGGTCCTCGAGTTGACGAAGGGCGGCGTTCATCACTCCTTCGAAGCCGTCGGCCTCAAGCAGACCGCCGAACAGGCCTTCCGCATGCTCGCGCGCGGCGGCACGGCGAACATCATCGGCATGATCCCGGTCGGTGTGAACATCGAGCTGCATGGCGCGGACTTCCTTGGCGAAAAGCGCATTCAAGGCTCCGTCATGGGCTCGAACCGCTTCCCCGTCGACATGCCGCGTTTCGTCGACTTCTATATGTCGGGCAAGCTGAAGCTCGACGAGATGATCTCGCGCCGCATCAAGCTCTCGCAGGTCAACGAGGCTTTCGACGAACTGAAAAAGGGCGAACTCGCGCGCTCCGTCATCGTCTTCGACGCCTGACCCATAATTCCGTAGCAATGGTGAAATGGGCGGCCTGCGGGTCGCCCGTTTTTTTGAGTCTCACATGGCCTGCGACGCCTTGACGCGGGGGCAATCGATATTACCTGAATCGGGCGTTCAATCTGAGCCTGACGAAGGGGACTAGCCAATGCCCACTGTTGCAATGCTCGACGACTTGCCGAAAGGCGCATGGATTGCCCTCATGGTGATCGGCTTCATCCTCTTCTGGCCGGTCGGTCTTGGAATTCTTTTCTATTTGATCTGGAGCGGAAAGATGCAGGCATGGAAGCGTGAACACGGCTATGGCTGCTCATCCGCAAAATTTCGCCGTCACGGCTCGACCGGCAACTCCGCCTTCGATGCCTATCGCGACGAGACGCTGAAGCGCATGGAAGAGGAGCAAAAGGCTTTTGGAGAATTTCTGGAACGCCTACGCCGTGCGAAAGATCAAGCCGAGTTCGACCAGTTCATGGCCGAGCGCCGCGCGCAAGACAACGCAACCAGCGTGTAAGTTTCACGGCAGCGAACGACTTGGGGCGGCTCAATGAGCCGCCTTTTTTTCCCCGTGCCTAACGTCAATCAGAAGTGTCGTCCCGGGACTTGTTCCCGGGACCCATCTGACTCTCTGATCGCTGCAACGCTTCATGGATCCCGGGAATAAATCCCGGGATGACGTTACTGGATTACTCGAGCGCCCTTAAGCCGCGCCCTCCAGCACCTTCAGCGCCGACAGCAACTTCGCACTCAATTCGTCAGCGCTGCCGATTTATTGTCGCCCGGCGTCGTCGGTGCCAGCGAGGCTGAAGGAGTCGTTGCAGCAACATCCGGCACGAGCGTTATATTCACGTTGCCATCGTATTTATTGTCGGCGCCCGTCGCCGAATCGATGCCCCAACCGATGAGTCCGCCGATCAATACGTTACCGACAGTGGCTCCCGCGACATCCGAGTGATTGTTGAAGCTGGCAGTTTGATAACCCGCTTTTGAACACTCGATTGAAATATCGTGCTTTGATTTCTCGATCAGAGCCGCGCCCGGCGTCGGATTGACACGTCCAATAACGCCACCCTGGCGCTTCAACGCGCAATCGGCGCCAGCCGGATTTGTGTTGATGTTGATCGACTGCGATCTGCCTTCGACAATCGTTGAGCATCCGGCCAGCGCCAATGCGGCGCAGCCGAGCAAAACCAAGTGCTTCATATCGCCCCCCAAAAACGGCCCAGCCCCCGCCAGACCAACTAGAGGACTCTACCCGAAATCGTTGGGCAATCGAGCTATTTATGGCGATAACGGACTAATTAAGCCGCGCCCTCCAGCATCTTCAGCGCAATCGTCAGCTTCGCGCGCGCCGCTTCCGCATCGGCCTTGCGCTCGCGCTGCTCGTCCACAACTTGCTCCGGCGCAGATGCGATGAACTTTTCGTTGCCGAGTTTCGCATCGATCTTGCCGATCTCGCCGTCGAGCTTGCCGAGTTCTTTCTTCAGGCGAACGGTTTCAGCTTTCAGATCTACGACATCGGCAATCGGCAACAGCACCGTTGCTTCGTCCAGCACCATCTGAAGCGCACCTGCGGGCACCGTTTCCGTGACCTCGGCGGATGACAGTCGCGCGAGGCGGACGATCAGGTCCTTGTGTCGCGCAAGTCGCGCGAGATTGTCAGCACTCGCACCTTTTATCATCAGCGGAATCTTTGCGCCTGCGGGCACGTTCATTTCCGCGCGCACCGAGCGCACATCGGAAATGAGCCGGATCACCCAACCCATTTCGGCATCCGCCGCCTCGTCGCCAAGGCTTGTCAGCACCGGCCATGGCGCGGTGATGAGAAGCGTTTCGCGCTTCGGGCCCGCCGTCGTCGCCCACAGCTCTTCCGTCATGAAGGGCATGAAGGGATGCAGGATCAGCAATATCTGATCGAGCACCCACGCTGCCGTCGCGCGCGTTTCGGCCTTGGCCGCCTCGTCATCGCCCATCAGCAACGGCTTGATGAGTTCGAGATACCAGTCGCAAAAGACGTTCCAGACGAAGCGATAGGCCGAGCCCGCGGCCTCGTTGAAACGATAACCTTCAATCTCGGCAGTGATATTCGCAGCCGTACGCGCCACTTCACCGACGATCCACTTGTTGACGTTCTGCTTCAGCGCCTTGGGATCGAAGCCCTCGACGCGGGCGCATTCGTTCATCTCGCAGAAGCGCGCGGCGTTCCAGAGCTTGGTGCCGAAGTTGCGATAGCCCTCGACGCGATTGGTTGCGAGCTTGATGTCGCGGCCCTGCGCGGCCATCGCCGTCAGCGTGAAGCGCAGCGCGTCCGCGCCATATTCATCGATAAGCTTCAGGGGATCGATCACATTCCCCTTGGTCTTCGACATTTTCTGGCCGCGCTCGTCGCGCACCAGCGCGTGAATATAGACATCGTCGAAGGGCACTTCCTTCATAAAGTGCAAGCCCATCATCATCATGCGGGCGACCCAGAAGAAGATGATGTCGAAGCCCGTGACGAGAACATTGGTCCGGTAATAGCGCTTCAGTTCCGGCGTATCGTCGGGCCAACCCAGCGTCGAGAAAGGCCAGAGCGCCGACGAGAACCACGTATCAAGCACGTCTTCATCGCGCCGCAGTTCAACCTTGTGACCGAAATGCTTGTCGGCGGCGGCCTGCGCTTCCGCCTCGTCATAGGCGACGAAGATTTCACCGTCGGGCGCATACCAGGCCGGAATACGATGGCCCCACCAAAGCTGACGCGAAATGCACCAGGGCTGAATGTTGCGCATCCATTCGTAATAAGTCTTGTCCCAGTTCTTCGGAACGAATTTCGTGTCGCCCTTCTCCACTGCTTCGATGGCGGGCTTGGCGAGCGTCGCCGCGTCCACATACCACTGGTCGGTGAGATAGGGCTCGATGACGATCAGCTTCGACTTCTCGTCATAGGGAACCATGATCTTGCGATCTTCGATCTTGTCGAGAAGACCGAGCGCATCAATGTCCGCGACAACCTGCTTGCGCGCGGCGAAGCGATCAAGCCCACGATAGGCTTGCGGCGCTTCATCGTTGATCTTGCCATCCGGCGTCAGAATGTTGATCTGCGGAAGGTTGTGGCGCTTGCCGACCTCGAAGTCGTTGAAGTCATGCGCAGGCGTGATCTTCACCGCGCCCGAACCCTGCTCGGGATCCGCGTGCTCGTCAAAGACGATCGGGATGCGGCGACCAACCAGCGGCAGTTCCACAAACGCGCCCGCGAGATGCTTGTAGCGCTCGTCTTCCGCATTCACAGCGACGGCGGTATCGCCCAGCATCGTTTCAGGCCGCGTCGTTGCGACGATGATATAGCCGCGATCTTCCCAGGCGGTCGGCTGGCCCTCTTCGTCGAACTCGCTCGCATAGCGAACCGTCTTGCCGTCGGCCAGCGGATAGCGGAAATGCCAGAAGTGGCCCTTGACCTCGATGTTCTCGACTTCGAGATCGGAAACCGCCGTCTGCAATTCGGGGTGCCAGTTGACGAGGCGCTTGTCGCGATAGATCAGCCCATCGCGATGCAGCTCGACAAAGACCTTGAGCACCGCTTTCGACAGGCCCTCATCCAGCGTGAAGCGCTCGCGGCTCCAGTCGCAGGACGCGCCAAGGCGGCGAAGCTGGTCGATGATCGTTCCGCCGCTCTCGGCCTTCCACTTCCAGACGCGCTCGAGAAACGCCTCGCGGCCCAGATCGCGGCGGCGCACATTGCCCTCGGCCTCCATCTGGCGCTCGACGATCATCTGCGTCGCAATGCCCGCATGGTCGAGGCCCGGCTGCCAGAGCACGTCCTTGCCGCGCATGCGCTCAAAGCGGATCAGCAGGTCCTGCAACGTATTGTTGAGCGCGTGGCCCATATGCAGGCTGCCGGTCACGTTCGGCGGCGGGATGACGATGCAATAGGAGGGCGCTCCGGCCGCGGCACGCGCGGGGTCGGGCTGGAAAGCGCCGCTTTCTTCCCACTGGCGATAAAGGCGTTCTTCCACGTCCTGGGGGCGAAAAGTCTTGTCGAGCATAGGTTTGTGCCTGTTCAGAGGGGGCTGGCGCGTCCCGTCTTACAGCACGGGGCGGGCCTCTACGGCAAGCGCCCAAAACGCCGAAATCGGCGGCGCCTTGGGGGCGCCGCCGTGACCGTCGATTAAAACGTTAAGGTCTTAGCGGGGCCGACGCGCTACGCGCTCGATTTCCTCGCGTACGAGCTGCTCGACCAGGGTCGGCAGGTTCTGGTCCAGCCACTGCTTCAGAAGCGGCCGCAGAATGTCGGCGACCAGGTCTTCCAGCGTCTTGGAGCCGCCCGACGATGTTACCAAAGTGCTGGCCAGCGTGCCGAAAGCAGCGGATGTGGCGTTTGCCGCGTCGTTCGACAGGAGGCTGGATGCCGGGCCTGCGGCGGGGGCTGTTGAACCATAAGTCGGCTGAGTGCTCATCGCAGGCTCCTCAAAGGCAATATCTTCCTCGGGCTCGATATATTCAGGTTCGGGTTCATGGCGAGCCGGCTGATAGGGCGCAGGCTCGGCATAGGCTGCCACTGGCTCTGGAACATATTCGGGTTCCGGTGGTGCCACGGGCTCAGGCAGAGGTTCGGGCTCAAGCGGTTCGGTGAGTTCGAGAATCTCTTCCTCGTCGAATACGATATCCTCTTCCTCGAAAAGGGGCAGCGGCTCCGGCTCGGGTTGGGGCGTGTGCACAGGCTCTGGCTCCGCTGCCAGCTCCTCATATTCCTCCAGCTCATCCTCATAGGCGGGCTCAGGCGGCGGCGCGGCGTCCGCAGCCTCATCTTTGCCCCCGCTATCTTCGGAGATGATCCGGCGAATGGAGGCAAGAATCTCCTCCATCGTCGGTTCCTGTGCCGGGCCTTGGTTGCTCATGCCTTCATCCTGACGGTCGCGAATGCAATATCTTTAACTGACAAAAGCTTAGGAGAAGTTGACTGCAAAGCCAACAATCGCGCCGCCAGATGAAAGCCGAAACGTTTTATTCGTCCTGAGCGGTACCGAAGCCGATGGCCTTGTAATGGACATCGTCATAATTTTCCGCCGGATCGTAGTATTTTACCGGAAGCTGAAGCTGCTTGGCCGTGAGTTGGCCCGTTGCTGCCAGCAGGCCATATTCGGCCACGGCCTGGTTCCGCTGCGCCGTCACAAGCGTAACGCGAGCATTCAGCAGTTCCTGCTCGGCGTTCAACACGTCGAGCGTCGTCTGGGAGCCGACCTGCTCCTCCTGCCTCACGCCTTCCAGCGCGATTTCATTGGCTTTTACCTGCTCCTCGCTGGAGATGATGCTGGCTCGTGCCGAGCGAACGGCTTCCCAGGCGTTGCGGACATTCTCATCCACGGCGCGCTGTGCGGAGGCGATCTCCATCATCGACTGGCTGTGAAGCTGCTTTGCCTGACGAACGCGGGAATACTCGGCGCCGCCCTGATAGAGCGGCACAGTCAGTACACCGACGATCGAGGATTCATCGGCGACATTAATGCCGCTCGACGCTTCTCGCCCGTACTGGTACTGGGCCTGCACGTCGAAGCTCGGCAGAAGCGCGCCCTTGGCAACCGAGATCGCCGCACGGCTTGCGGCCTCGGCGTTGCGCGCTGCCTGAACGTTCGGATTGTTCTTGGCCGCCGCCTCGCGCGCCTGCGCTTCGCTCTGTGGCACTTCCGTGTTCGGCTTGGGGCGCTCAAGCGTGCCGGGCGCATGGCCGACGATCTTTGCGTAAGCGGCGCGGCTTGCGGTCAGTTGCGCCTCCGCCTGCGTCAGGCTGGTGCGCGCGCCGCTGAGGCGGGCTTCCGACTGCGCCACGTCCGTGCGCGTCAACTCGCCTACGCGGAACCGATCGCTGGTCGCTTCAAGCTGGCGCTTCAGGACTTCGATGTTGCTGCGGTTCAGCTCGACAACGCTCTCATTCGTAATCACGTCCATATAGGCCGCGACCGTGTTGAGCAGGATATTCTGTTCCGTGCTCGTCAGCGCATTGCGCCCCGCCTGCACGGTATATTCGGCCTGCTCGGTCGCGTTGACCGTCCGTCCGCCTGCGAAGATGTTCTGGTTCAGCGTCACCGCGCCGGTAAGCGGGTTGGTGTTTTGCGAGATGGTCGGCGAGCTGGAGGTGACTTTCGCCCTGCTCCGCGCTGCGCCATATGAACCCTGCGCCGTCACTGTTGGAAGCCAGCCGGACAAAGCCTGGGGCACCTGCTCGTCGGTGGCGCGCAACTGGGCGCGCTGCGCCATGAGGTCGGGGTTGCTTTGATAGGCAGCAGCCAGCGCGTCGGTCAGGTTCTCGGCTGATGCGGGTGAGGCAAGCAGCAAAGCGCTCAGCGCAACCGCGCTGGCGGCGTTCAGGGCAGCAAATTTCGCACACGTCCCAAAGGGTCGCTTCATCTTTATTCTCTCCGCAAAACGCGGCTTCGCCCCTCAACGCTTCCGCGACGTGTCATCGGTTCGTCCCCGGCAACTTACATATATGGATGCAACTGGCCAAGCCCTAGCCGCATGCTGGCTATGGTACCGGCAAATTGCACTCAACTGCGCGAGAAGAGAAAAAGCCCCTTCAGAAAACGAAACTCTCGGCGACTTCAAAGCTGGGCAGCGCGCGGACATTGGCGTCGAAGACAACCCGTCCGCTGACGGTTCCCTGCGCGCGAACGAAGAGATGGGCGTGCCCCACAGGGTCGCCACCGATGACGACGAGCAGCCTCCCACCCTCGGCCAACTGGCCAAAGAGGTGTTCAGGCTTAACGGGCACGGAACCATTGAGGAAAATCACCTCATAGGGCCCTTGTTTGGCTGCACCCTCGCGCAGGCTGCCGGTCACGACCGAAGCATTGGACACACCAGCTTCAGCCAGAGCCGCGGTGGCCGCAGCGGCAAGCGTCGCATCTTCTTCAAGGCCGACGACCGAGGCCGCGAGCTGCGCCAGAACGGCGGTCGAATAGCCCGTCGCACAACCGACATCGAGCACCTTGTCCGTGGCTGTCACTTCGGCAAACTGGCAGAGCTTGGCAAAAACACGGGGCTGCAGGAGATGGCGGCCGTTACCTATGGCCAGGTCTTCATCCATGTAGGCAATGCCGCGATTCGCTTCGGGCACGAATCGCTCGCGGGCCACTGTGCTCATCGCAGCGATCAGCCGCAAATCGGTCACGCCATTGCAGCGCACCTGGTTCTCGACCATGTTGATGCGGGCGGCGTTAAAATCGGTCATGGCGTTTCCTGAAGCAATATCCGGGGGCGATCCGGCCGGAGAGTAGCAGATTTGTCCGGCGCGTTTATAAAGCGCCATCCCGGCAAACTCAATTGACCCCGTCGCGGCTTCCTTTAATGCGCCCAGGAGACCAAATCCTGGCCAAATGACCGGCAATTGAGATTGTACCCCGCGTGGGGAGTTGGTATATCACGCGCCTTGGATGGCCACGTGGCGGAGTGGTTACGCGCCGGACTGCAAATCCGTTTACCCCGGTTCGATTCCGGGCGTGGCCTCCAAGAAAATCCCCATATCACCGGATATCGACCGTTTCGGCTCCCGCTCAGGCGGCATGCAGAAGCGCATGACTGCCGATTCACGCCGATTTCACGATCACCCTGTGAAGCCCGAGGCGAGAACGGGCGGCTCGCGCGTTGCGCTGCGGGCAGGCGCCGCCTTCATGGCCTTTGTCGCGAGGATCGCGCCCCATGCCATGCCGAAGAGCAAGAACAGGTGACGCCAGTTGTCGACGTCGATGATGAAAGCCTCGACCATGTGGCCGACAAGACAGGCATAAGCGACGATCAGAAATTCCTGACCCGGCCCGTTTGCAAAGATCGCTCGTTTGCCCGCAACGAAAGTCATGGCGAGAAAGGCCACGAAACCGAGCGCCGACAGGACGCCACCGGCAACAAGCACGTTCAGATAGACATTATGCGTGTCGAGCTTGTTGATCATCGCCCATTGTTCAGGCCCGATCCCGAGCGGATTTTCCAGCGCCATCACAAATGCGCGGCGCTGGCTGTCGAAGCGCCCTGCCTCGCCCACGTCATAATCCTGCACGAGCGAAGCGCGCTGCTCGAACAGTTCCTGAACCTTTGGCGTCGAGAGCGCGACGCCGACAATGCCGATAATGAGCAGGCCCATGAAGGCCGAGAAGGCAACCAGCCGATAGGTTTGCGCGGACGAGCGCGATGTGGCGAGCGTCAGTCCCACAAAGACGGCAGCAGACAGCAGGAAGCCGCCCCATGCGCCGCGCGAGAAGCTGAGCAGCAGTGCGAGCACCAGCACCCCAAGAGCCGGCACGAGCATCAGCGCCTTCGCACTCCGCGCCGTGCTGAGGCGTAGTCCGAGATAAAGTATAGGCGCGATCAGATATGGCCCGAAGACGTTCGGGTCGTTGAATGTGCCCGATGCGCGGCCATAGCCGGTGAAGCCTGAAGCATCGGCGATCATGCCGAAATATCCCGCAATGCCCGTCAACGCAGCGACGAAGGCGGCTATCGCATAGGCATTGAAGATCAGCCGCATCCTGCGATCCGGCGCTTCAAACACATAGCTTGCAAAGAAAATGAAGGCGCAGACGAGATAGGCCGCAACCTGCAAGACACTCGTGACCTTTTCGATATAGGTCGCCGACATGCCGCCAATGCTGTAGCCCGCAAGCACCAGGCCCCACATCGCAACCGGCCAGACGAGCCCGCGCGGAAATTTAAGCCCGAGCAAAAAGAAGACGCCCATGCAGACGATCAGAACGAGATCGAAAAGCACCGGCTGGCTCACGCCCGGCGTGCTCTTTTGGTAGAAGCTCGACAGCACGACGACAAAGACCAGCGCGTCTCCGAGGCGCTCGCTCCAGCTGAACGGCTTTGCAGGTGCCGCCCTGTTGCTCTGCTCGCCGGGAAACCATCCATCCATGACGCCGCCCCTCAGAATGCGTTCTCGCCCTTCAGCATCGACAGCGGCGTCCGCGCGATGATGTAGAGGTCAAACAGGGGGGACCAGTTCTCAATGTAGTAGAGATCGTGTTCGGTACGACGCTGGATCTTCTCGCGCGTATCCGTCTCGCCGCGCCAGCCGTTGATCTGCGCCCAGCCGGTGATGCCCGGCTTCACGCGATGGCGAGCGAAATAACCGTCGACGACGTCGCCGTAAAGCTCGTCGCCCGCTTTGGCGAGGATCGCATGAGGGCGCGGACCGACAATCGACATATCGCCCTTCAGCACCGTAATGAATTGCGGCAATTCGTCGAAGCTCGACCGGCGCAGGAAACGCCCGACCCGCGTCACACGGTCGTCTCCCGCCGATACGAGCTTGTCGGCATTGGCGTCCGCCTGCGCATGCTTCAGCGTGCGAAACTTGTAAACCTCGACAAGTTCATTGTTGAAACCATAGCGACGCTGTTTGAAAAACACCGGCCCCTTGCTGTCGAGCTTGATGGCAATGGCGATCATCAGAAACAGCGGCGAAAGCAGCAGCAGAAAAATCGCCGCAAGCACCCGGTCTTCCAGCAGCTTCAGCACATAGTCCCAGTCGGACAGTGGCTTGTCGTAGAGATTGAAGAACGGAACATTGCCGACATAGGAATAAGTGCCCGCCGTCATGCGCAGCGGCGCATCAAGCGCCGACAGGCGAATATCGACCGGCAGCACCCAGACCTTGCGCATCATTTCCAGCACACGGCGCTCTGCCGTCAGCGGCAAGGCCATGACCAGAAGGTCGATCCGGTTCGAGCGCGCAAAGCGCACCAGTTCATCCACCGTTCCGAGCTTTGGATATCCCGCGATCTCTTCCGGCACGCGCTGAAAGCCGCGATCATCGAATACACCGCAAATCTTGATATCCGTCGCGGACGATGCCCGCAGCGCTTCAATGAGCCGCAATCCGCGCTCGCCGCCGCCGACGATGACGACACGACGCTCCAGACGCCCCGTCTTCATCCAGTGACGGATGAGCACCGAAATGCCGCCGCGCATCAGCAGGATCGCGCCGAGGCCGCAAACGTACCAGCCGACAAACCAGACGCGCGAATATTCGCCGCCGATCTTCAGCAGGAACCCCAGTAGCGCGAGCGTAACGAAGACAATGCTCCAGGCCATGCCCGCTCGGCCAATCTGCAGCAGCGTCTGTTGCAGCACCGGTATGCTGTAAAGACGGCTGAACTGGAAGCTGAGCACTGTCAGCAACGCGCCGCAGATGATCGTCGGATAGTAGACGAAGCCCAAAGTCCCGGCATCCTCGCCGAGATAGCCGTGAAACAGCAGAAATCCTGTCAGGGCGACAAGCACCGCATCGGCGATCCGCACCGAGCCCTGAACAACGGCAGGCGAAATCATCGGAACGATCGGAGCGCGGCGTTCCTGTGTCGGCGCTGCACCATGCATGCGGCCTTCACGGTGCGGCGACAAGCCGTCGCTCATGCCTGCTGTCGCATCGCTTGCGGCCGCGCTCATGCCCTCACGCCGCTCGGCTCCCTCGCTCATGAAGGAACTCCTTCAGCGCCTGCGCTCTCTTCGTCGTCATGCTCGACAGAGCTTACGATGCGGGCATCAAGCAGGCGGCGATAAAATCCGACGACGCCATCCACCATCTGCCTTGCCGAAAACTCGGCACGCACCCTCGCCCGCAACCGTTCGGCAAGCGCCGCCATTTCATCGGGATGGTGGATCGCATGGCGAAGCCTGTCAGCCAATCCGCCGACATCGCGTGGTGAAATCAGGCTGGAGGCATCGGCCCCGAAAATCTCACTCATGCCGCCGACGCGCGTCGCAATGACCGGCATACCGGCTGCGGCGGCTTCAAGCACGACGTAAGGCAGGGATTCATGATGCGAGGGCACGACGACAATGCGACCAAGCGCAAAGGCTTTGCGCGCGGGCATCGGCCCCATGAACTCAATGCGAACAAGCGACGGCGCGCTGCTTGCCATTTCCTCAAACTTCGCACGTTCGGCTCCCGAGCCGACAATGCGCAAATGAATCTCGTGTCCCGCCAGCGTTGCTGCGTCAATCAGCGTTCCGATGCCCTTGAGCTCGCGCAATTCGCCGATAAACACAAAATCCGCAGCATCGGAAGATTGCTCAACTGGCGCGAATTCATCTTCCTTCACGCCATTATGGATGACAGCCGATGACGTCGCCGGATCGCCGATCTTCTTGATGAATGTGCGCAGTCCGAAATCCGACTCGAAGATCAGCCCATCGGTGCGCTGGCGCATCAGCCGTTCGGCGGCCAGAAACACGAAGCCCTGCATGTTGCGCCGGTCGAAATGCAGCGCGCCGCCATGCGGCGTGTAGACACGCAATCCGCCGACGAAGCGCGGCATCAGGCGCGCATAAGCACCGCCCTTTGCGCCGTGCCCATGCACCACATCGGCCCGGACGCGACGCACATGCGACATCAGACGCAGCATGTTCGCTGCATCGCCAATGCCGGGCATGCGGTTCATCGGCAGAACACGGATACCAAGCTCGCAATGTTTGGCGAGTTCGCGCAGGCGCATCATCGAAACGGGATCGTCGGGCGCATCGCCGCAAATCACGCCGACCTTGTGCCCTGCCCCGCGCTGCCCTTCGGCCAGATCGCAGACATGACGAAAAAGCCCGCCAAGCGGCGCGCGAAAGACGTGCAATATCCGCATCGACGGCGACGGGATCAGAGCATCACTCATCAAAAATACCGCTCTTGGACGAGAATTGTATCACCCGGGCGCACCGGCGCGCTGGCATCCACATCGATCTCGATAAGCTTGTCGCCGCGTTTACGCGTCACATGCACCGTGTCTTGTCTGGCGCGATAGGAAAAGCCACCTGCGATTGCGACAGCGCTTTGCACCGTCATTCCGTTGACGAAGGGATACTGCCCCGCCTTCATCACCTCGCCCAGAATGAAGAAGGGCCTGAACTCCGTCACCTGAACGCTGACGTTCGGATTGCGCAGCAGCGTGCGTCCGAGCGCGTCGGCGATGCTTGCCTGAAGTTCGTTTGTGGTGAGGCCGCGCGCTGCAACCGGCGGTATGAGCGGAATGGCAATGCTGCCGCTCCCGTCCACCGCGAATTCGCCGCTGAGATCGGGCTGGCCGAAAACCGTCACGCGCAGCTTGTCGCCGCTGTCGAGCTGATAGGGCTCGTTCGCATCGGCAATCGGCCTTTCGCCGACCGGCGCGCGCGACGCGCAGCCCGCAATTCCGCTCCCTGCGACACCCAGGCAAAGCAATAGAAAAGCAATGGCGTGACGAGCCATGGGCAGACGATCCTCGATATGTCCCGCGTTGTCCGAAGGTAGGCCCTGAGTGGTTAATTTTTCGCAACCGGCGGGCGTGCAATTGGCGGCACCGATCGGCCATCTTGCGGCCCGGCCTCACATTTCGGCGTTTGGATGCCGCAACGTTAAATCTTTCGTTACCAAAACACCGTCTACTCCATGCGGACACAAATCCCGCATTCCGTGCGGGCGGAGCGCATGAGCAATATTCAGAGCACCCCAAACGTAAGTTTTGGCGATCGCCGCCGCCCTGCTCCCGATGTCCAGGGTGCGGGCGACATATCGCCGTGGGAGCTCTTGCGCGGCATCTGGGCGCGCAAGGAACTCATCGGCATCGCCTTCATCGCCTTCATGGCGCTGGCGCTTTTGTGGATCATGACGGTGACGCCGACCTATACGGTCGAGACGCGCGTTCTGCTTTCCACGCGTACCGGTGAAATCTCCACCTTCGATGCCAGCAGCGCCCCGACGCCGCCCGATGCCGAAACGGTGCAGAGCGAAATCCAGATCCTCACATCGCGCTCGCTCATCTCGCGCCTCATCGCCGATCTGAAGCTCAACGACGAGCCGGAATTCAATCCGGCTCTCGGCAAGAGCACCATGGGCAGCTTGCTCGGCCGCCGAGCTGGCATTCCCGATGAAGACGCCATCATCGATCGCGTTCTGAGCAAGCTCAGCGTCTATCAGAAAGGCACGTCGCGCGTCGTCGCGATCCAGTTCACATCGACAAGCGCGCGCATGGCCGCGTTGCTCGCCAATCGATTGGCTGAGCTTTATATCGCCCAGCAGATCGAGCAGAAGAACAGCATCAATCGTCAGGCGACAAAGTGGCTCGCGCAACAGATCGAGGATCTGCGCGCCAAGGTGCAAAGCTCCGAAGCTGCCGTCGAAGCATTCCGCAGCGATTCCGGCCTCTTCCTTACCAACGGCTCCACAGTTCCCCAGCAGCAGCTCACAGATCTCAACTCGCAGCTTTCCGCAGCGCAGGCCGACCGCGCGGAAGCCGAAGCGAAACTTGAAAACGCCCGCAGCCTCATCGCATCCGGCAATTCAGTAAACTCAGCCGCCGCCGTCCTTCAGTCGCCGCTGATTCAAAGCCTGCGCCAGCAGGAAGTCGCCCTTCGCGCCCAGATCGCGCAGATGTCCGAAACCTTCCTTCCCTCGCATCCCAAGATGGTCGAGGCGCAGGCGAACCTCGCCGACCTCGATCGCCAGATCGGCAAGGAAGTCGACAAGATCATTCAGGGCCTTGCGAACGACGCCCGCGTCGCAGGCGCCCGTGCCGCCTCGCTGCGCGCCAGCCTCGTCAAGCTTCAGTCGCGCATGGGCGCGCTCAATCAGGATGAGGTGCAGCTTCGCGCGCTCGAACGCGACGCAGCCACCAATCGCTCGCTGCTGGAATCTTTCCTGAAGCGCTACGAGGAAGCGAATGCCCGCGCCGAAGCCGATGCGCGCACCGCAAATGCCGCCATCGTCTCGCGCGCGCAAGAACTTTCCGAACCAACATTCCCAAAGAAAGGCGCGGTGCTGACGCTCGCCATCTTCGCCGGTCTGTTCCTCGCGCTCATCATCAGTGTCTTTGCCGAAGTCTTCTCACGCGGCTTCCGCACCGCCGAGCAGATCGAGCGCATCACCGGCACGCCCTTCCTCGGCCTCATCCCCGAGCTTGAGGGCCGCTCACCGGGCGGGCCTGCTGCCGAGGTCGTGCGCGAACCGTTGGGTCTCTACGCCGAAGCCATTCGCGGCCTGCAAGGCAGCGTCATGCTGGCCCGCGTCGGTAATCGCCGCGCCCGCACCGTGCTCATCACCTCAGCGCATAAGGGCGAGGGCAAAAGTACAACGGCGGCAAGCCTCGCCCGCGTTCTTGCCATGGGCGGCTATCGCACGATCCTTGTCGATGCCGATATGCGCGCGCCTTGCGTACATCTGACGCTTGGCATGCCGCAACAGGCTGGACTGTCGGAACTCCTCACCGGTCGCGCCAATTTCGGTCAGGTCATCCGTCAGGATTTCGGCAGCTACGCCCATGTCATGCAGGCGGGCGGCCCGCTGCCGAATCCGACAGCCGCGCTCGCCTCGTCGCAAATGGAATGGGTGCTGAAGGCGCTCGACCAGACTTATGACTTCGTCATCATCGACTCGCCCGCCGCCATGGCCGCTGCCGATGCGCAGGTGCTGACGAAGATCGTCGACGTCACCGTTCTCGTCACACGCTGGTCAAGCACCAGCCGCCGTGTCGTCGCTCGTGTATTAAAAATGCTTTCGGCCGCCAGCGGACGCCGCGTCGGCATCCTGCTCACGCGCGTCAACCTGCGCCGCTATCGCCGCTATACCGATAGCGTGATCGAGGAATATCCGGCACGCCCGGCGCGGGTTGCTTAGGCCACAGCCTTCCGCCCGAACACCAGCGCAACAGCCTTCTGCCGCCCGCCCAGAACGCGCTTCATCGCGTCATAGCCGAACCGCGCGACGTCATAGGCCGCGACCTTGATCGTGTCGAGCGCGGGATGCGTGCCGACCGTCGCCTGCGGCATACCGAGCCGACGCAAACCGGCATTCACATAAGAGAGCTTCACCATTCGCAGCGAATGGTCGGTGTGCCATGTGATCGAGAATGACACCGAAACCTCCGGCCCATTCTGCACCCAATGCGGATCGAAGAGCGGCACGAAGATCGAGTCGCCCGGTTCCAGATGCTGCTGCGTCGCCCGTGCTTCGAAATCCTCGCGGTAAGGCAGGTTCCGGTGCTTGCCCGGATAAAGCTCAAGCTGCTCCTCGGTGACGATCCCGCGATCCTCATGATTGAAAAGCGACATGCGCTTCGTGCCGCGCACCTGCAGCAGGAAGTTATATTCGGGGTCCATGTGCAGCGGCGTCACGTTGTTCGGCGAGGTGACGAAGATGAAGGCCTGTCGCTTCTTCGCGCCGCCCATGACGCCGCCTGTCTGCGCCGCCGCCTGATCCAGACATGCATCGAGCAACGCCTTGTATTCTGGGTCAGCCTCGACATTCTTGATGACCATCCAGGACTGGCATTCCTCGATGCGTCGCACCGTCTCTTCCGCGCTCAGGCCGTTTTGCGGCGTCAGCTTCGGGTCCTGGTTCGACTGCACCGGGCCATTGAACTCCACCTGATCGGCAGGCAGCGTCGCCGCGAGCCGCGCCAAGCGGTCGAGCTTGAACAGCGGATGATCGGCAAGCTGATGCTTCAGGCGGAATGTGGCTGTCGGCATTTCCGCGCCGACTGTGCCGGGTTCGATTTTCACGAGATCAGTCACGCTCAACCTCCTTACGCAGGCGATGGTAAAGTTTGCGCATCGCAGCCCAGGCGCGTTCAACCGCACCCGTCATGTCGCTCGAATACGCGATGAGATAAGGGCTCAACATGTGTGCGGTTGCGGCGTTGACTTCGCGCATGGCGCGCCGCTCCGCCCAGATATGATCGATCATCGGATGGTTCGGGATCGCGCAGCTATCCACCCATGCGATCCGCGCATCGTCATGGAATGCGCCGATGACCTTCATCATCAAAAGCGCGCCGGGCGAATAGCGCGCATAGTCTTCGTCAAAGGCAATCTTGAAACTGAAGGCGCCGCCGCCTGAGATGAAGCTCGCCAGCATCGCCAGCGGCTTCCCGTCGAGCGTGATCTGGGCGGCGTGAAACTTCCCCGCCTCATGCGCCTTGCGGCACATGACTTCAAAGAAGTCGCGTTCATTGTCCCGCTCGGCAAGCGCCGTCCCGCGTTTGCCTTTCCAGCCGCTGCGCTCCAGCGCAAAGAACTGATCAAGCCATTGGCCGAGATTGAAATCTCTATCCAGCGTCTCGAATTTCAGCTCGCCCGCTTCCGCCAGCCTGTTCCAGAGCCGGTTATATTCCTTGCGCTTCTTCTTGCGCATATGCGCAGCGAGATAAGCTTCGCCATCGAGATCAGATTTCAGGAAGGCGCGTTCATGGCTTCCCGTTTCGACAGTCGCGCGCCCACGCTCGCCAAGCACCTCGGCCAGCGCCGGGCCAAAAGCGCCGTCGGCCTGAAACAGCGGGAAGCGCATAAGCGGCGCGCCCGAGCGGTCGGCGAAATTCATGAAGCTGCGGATCGCATCCCGCTCATGGCCCGCGCGCACCAGCGGCGTCGCGATGAAGCTGTGAATATGCGTCCAGATCGACCAGACGGAAATAGGCAGCCCGAGATAGAAACGCCGCGCCTGATAAGGAAAGGCACCGATCAGAAGCCGTGCGGCATCATCGGCACCCGTCTTCCAGACAAGCGCCACATTGACCGGCCCGCCGCTCTGCAAATGCGTCATGGCAGCAGCAAGCGTTGCCGCTTCGAAAAGCGGATTGCCATCCGTCGATGCGGCGGCAAGCTCATCCAGCGCACCGATGAATGGCGTCATGGCCTCTGCGCTATCAAGCAACTGAATGTCGGGGCCGCACTCCAGGCTGGCCGCCGATCCCGCCGCATGTGCTTTGGGGCGGGTTCGCAAAAGGAATGATTGTTGGTGCTTGAGGTCTGTCATATCTGGTCCGGTCGCGCGGGGCCGAGCGCATCTGCGCGGGCGAACGTGAATACAAAGGCGGAGATGCCGAGACGGCGGCGCACGGCAATGAAAAGCCAGAGGCTTGCAAAGACCAGCGACACGGCCGTCGCCGCCGCTGCGCCTTCAAGGCCGAAGCGCGGAATGAAAATCAGATTGAGCATGATGTTAAGCGCACCAGCGCTTCCATAGGCGGCAGCCGTCACGTTCTGGTTGCCGGTCATGTTCAGCAGATATTCGATCGGCCCTGTCGAGGCGCGCGCGAGAAAGCCGAGCATCAGGATTGCCAGCAGCGGATAGCCCGCGCCGAAATCCTGTCCGAACAGGCGAAGCGCAAAATTTCCGAAGATCAGAATGAATGCGGCGGCGGCCAGCGTCGGCCAGAAAATCCACTGGATGATGTCATGCACGAAAGCCTGAAGCCCCTCGCGGTCGCCCTTGGCATGCAGCTCGGCGAATTTCGGGACGGCGAGCGCCGCCACTGCGAAATAGATGAAGGTGATGAGATTGACGATCCGCGTCGCGGCGAAATAAATGCCGACCTGTTCTGGATCGACATAGACGCCGAGCAGCACGATATCGCTGTTGAGCAGCACGAGATAAAGCCCTTCCGTCAGCAGGAAGGGCATCGACGCCGCGATCCAGTGGCGCGTGTGATGAAAGGGCTTCGCCTTCGGCACCGTTTTGGCGATGCGGCGACTGAGGATCAGGCGTTGTCCCACAAGCGTCAGCAGCGCCGCCGTGAGCGCACCGCCGACAGCGGCAAGCCCCGTCAGCCTGCCCATCGCCAGATAGATGATGCCGCCCGCCGCGACGATGCCGAGCGGCCGCACGATCTAGGCGGGCAGATAGGCCAGAGAGACCCAGCCGAATGCGCGCGCGGTGCCCTCCAGCGTGTCGGTCAATGCAAAAACCGGAACGCAGATCAACGCGACAGCAAGCGGCAGCAGATAATAGGGTGCGATTTCATTCTGGAAGATCGCGAGCGCCGCCAGCCCCAGCCCCATGGCGACAAGACCGAAGATCAGCACCATGCGCCATGACGCATCGAGAATGCCGGCAAGGCGCCGCCATTTCTCATTGACGCGATAGTCAGGCACGAAGCGGAGCGTCGAGGTGCCAAAGCCCATCGGCGCGAGAATGCCGAGGATGATGACCCATACCCACACATAAGCAAAAATGCCGTATTCGAATACGCCCATCCAGCGCGCGAGCAGAACCTGGCTCATCAACGCAATGGCGGCACCGGCAATGCGAATGCCCATGACCATTGCCGCCCCGCGCACAACGCCGCCGAGATGCGCGTCGGCAAGCCTCGCGAGCAACGGTGCAGCGATCTTCTTCATGCGGTTTGGCAATGCCGAGGCATTCATTGAGGCAACCGACCTTCAGGCCCGGATGGCAGAAGCCCCGGGAAACGAGCCCGCCGCGGCGCGCAGGCGGGTGAATGCTTCCCAAAGTACCGGCGTCTGCTTGATGAAGCGTTTAACTTTCAGGAAAGCGGCGACCGGCAGAAGCGTCATCAGGCCGCGGACCGTCGCGGCTTCCAGATGGTCGTAGAGCTTGATTTCAACCTCGCACCAGTCGGCCTTGTAGCCTTCGTCGCCGATGGTGAAGTCGAATTCCGTGTGGCCGGTTTCCGTGGCGTGCTTCATCAGGTCCATGAGCTGGATCATTCCGGGACCGCGCTTGGCGAATTCCTCATGCTCGGCATAGCTCGTCAGCACGTAATGGTAGCGCCCGGCAAAGCTCACACCCCAGTTCGCCGCCGCGATCTTGCCGCCCACATCGAGATGGCAGACATGGATCATGCCCCCAGCGGCCTCATCGGTCGCCAACGCCATGTAGAAGTCGCGCATGCCGGGCTTGTCGAAAATATTGGCAACGCCCATGCGGGCAAAGCTCGCCGTCTTCTGGGCGATCAGCGCATCGACGGTGCGGGCGATTTCCGCCTTGTCCGTCGGCGTCACAAGCGTCGTCGCGCCGAATTCTTCCAGCTTGCGGCGCTTCTGGCGGTCGCGCTTCTTGCTGCCGGATGAGCGCTTCTCGTCGTAATAGGCGTCCCACGTGCCTTTCAGCCGCGTCATGTGGGCGGACGATGCATGCGCCCTCATTCCGCCGAGCTGCATGAAGGGGTTCACCTGCCCGCCGATCTTTTTCGGCATACGCGTCAGCTCGACCACATCATGCGCGGGCAGGGTTTCGCGGATCTGCTTCCACAGTGCCTTGAACTGGCGGTGGCGCACAGAGCGCGGAAAAGCTTTGGAGAGCACCGGGCCCTGATAGTCGCAGAGCCCGCCGCCGAGCCAGACGAGCTTCGTGCCCAGCGGCCCGCGCTGCAGGCCGAGCGGCAGGATGAACAGCGCGCCATCGACGGCAGCGTCCCAGCCGGTAACGATGCAAAGCTCGATGCCTTGCGCCTTGCCGACATGGGCAAACCACGTCGAGAGCCATGCGAAACTCTGGAAAACTGTGCAATCGCCGGTCTTTTCCAGCGCCGTCCATGTGGCGCGCAGCGAGGCGAAATCATTGTGAACCGAGAGAAGCACTTCCGGCGTCGCGCGCCATGGGCCTTCGATCACAAGCCCGTCGGCCTGCGGCTGAGCGGCCGTCGCTGCGGCGTGGTTAAAATAGGCTGCCTTGTCTTCGGTCTTTGTCAGCGGCTTCACGGGGGGCCTCGCCATGCTGAAGGGTCAAGCTGGTACGTCTTTTGTTTCATTGCGGGATTGAGCGGTTCTTTTTCCGAAACCTTTTCTCAATTCCGCACGGGCATTCTTGCCTTGCCCGATAGTTTGCAAGCTCCATGCTACTTTTCCCCGCGCCCATAAGGGGCAATGCGGCAAAGGCAGAGATGACCGTTAACCTTCGACGCTCCTTCACGGTGGCGAAACCCGCACTGGCCCGCAATGCCCTGCTCGCGCTTTACGCAAGCGGCGCGCATCGCTTTGCGCCTGCCTCCGTCAGCGGCGTCGGCACGATCTTCATGCTGCATCGCGTGCGCGAGCCCGATGCCAACGGCTTTGCGCCCAACCGCATTCTCGAAGTCCGTCCCGATTTTCTGGAAGAAACGATCCACCGTGTCCGCGAGCGCGGTCTGGTTTGCATCAGTCTCGACGAAGCCGTGCAGCGTCTCGCCGCGCGTGACTTCTCGGAGCGCTTCGCCGTCTTCACGCTGGATGATGGCTACAAGGACAATCTCACAGTCGCCGCGCCGATCTTCGAGCGCTATCGCGTGCCCTTCACCGTCTATCTGGCAACCAGCCTGCCCGACGGCACGGCGGAGCTCTGGTGGGTGGCGCTTGAGCGCGTCATCGCAATGGCGAGCGACTTGCGCGTCATCTTTCCCGAAGGCGAAGAGGTTTTCCGCACCGCCTCGCCCGCCGATAAAAATGCGGCATGGTCGTCGATCTACTGGCGCCTCCGCGCGCTCGGTGAAGATGCCCTGCGCGCCGAAGTTCGTCGCCTCACTGCCGAGCATGGGCTCGACATGGCGTCGATCACGCGCGAACTGGCGATGAGCTGGGACGACGTGCGCAGGCTCGCCGCCCAGCCCTATGCCAGCGTCGAGGCGCATACCGCGAACCACTTTGCGCTGGCGCAGATTTCAGAAGCGCGCGCTCGCGCCGAGATCGAGCAAGGTCTCGCGCGGCACGAGGCAGAGCTTGGCCGCCGCCCGACGCATTTCTCATATCCTTACGGGGACCCGTCTTCAGCGGGCGAGCGTGATTTCGACCTTGCGCGAGATTTCGGTTTCCGCTCCGCCACGACGACCCGCAAGGGGCTCATCCATGCCGGTCACGCGGATGCCCTCATGCGGCTGCCGCGCCTCTCGCTCAATGGCGACTATCAGGACGTCCGGATCGTAGATGTCTTGATGAGCGGCCTGCCCTTCGCGCTTGCAAAATCCATGGGCTCGGCCGGGATCGACTAGCGCGCGCGCCGCTTTTCCTGACGCCGCTTGCCCCACCAGACCTCCGTCCTTCGCCGGATTCTACGAATCTGCGGATTATCGACCGAGAGAATCACTACGCCGAGGGGGATCATCCAGAAGCCGAGAACCGGCAAAAAGCCGAAAACGCCGCCGATGATGAGGCCGAATCCCATGGTTTGACGTACGAGTGAGGAGCCGGGGAGGTGAAATTTTTTCTTGCCCAGCCGTACCGCTGCCATACCCAAATCCTTTGCCAAGCCATCAGCCCTTACGCATTCGGGCATTATCTGCGTTTACATGGGTTTGCCCAGTCTTTAGGACAAGTTCAGGACTGCGATATTAGGGTTGGCATCCACGTTACGGGTTTGCTATATGCAGCCCACTCCCGCCGATCACTAACGGCGGTGATCCCCGGTAGCTCAGTGGTAGAGCAAGCGGCTGTTAACCGCTTGGTCGCTGGTTCGAGTCCGGCCCGGGGAGCCATATTCGAGGCCCGGCTTCCATGAAGCCGGGCCTTATATGTTTGTGGGCAACGCCACCTCAATTTTCCAGATATCTGGCCGGTCAGGCGCGCGCGGTCATTTCTTCGACCGGAGCGCTCTGTGTGAGCTTGTGGCCGGTGAATGAGCGCGTCTGGGGTGCGGGCAAGCCGCTCGCCTTGAACTTTGCCAGAAGTTCTTCTTTCCGGCGTCTCATGCGCTCGCCAAGTTCCTCCATATCAAGCCCGGCCGCACGTGCCTGGGCGAACATGCCCTCGGAGCGCTTCTCCTCTTCCTTGACGTGGTGCTTGATCTCTTCCGATAGCACTTTCATCTTCGCATCGTAGAAATCCGCATCCGGTTCGCTGTCGAGAAGTTCCGCGATCATGACCTTGGCGCCGTCATGTTCGACATAGGCCTCATTCAGCAAATCCTTTTCGACCACGCTCTTGCACGCGGGATAGAAAATCTCTTCCTCGATAGTCGCGTGCGCCATCAGCTCGGTGCAAATCTGCTTGGCGAGCGCCGCTTTCTTCGAAGTGCCTTTGGCGGCCTCGAACTTTGCGAACAGGTCTTCAACTTTGCGATGATCGGCCTTGAGTAAAGCAATCGCGTCAGGTTTTTCCTGAGAGGGCATGTTGTGGATCCTTTGAACAAAACAACTTTCGACGGATCGCGTTCTGCAAGGCACTGGCTGCAATCAGCCAACCCTCAAACGCCGTCGTCCGAATTAATGCTTGTCCGCCGTCAAAGTTCCGCGCATCGCTGCTCCTAGCTCCCGTGCTCGCCGATAACGGCGAGGAACGCGCGCCCATAGCGCGCGCATTTCGCGGAGCCGATGCCCGTAATCTCAGCCATCTCCGTCAATGATGACGGTTCGACCCGCGCCATCTCGCGGAGCGTCGCATCGTGGAAAATAACGTAAGGCGGTACGCCCTGTTCGCGTGCGAGGCGAAGCCGCTCGGCGCGAAGCGCCTGGAACAGTTCTTCCTCTTCGGGCGTGTCGGCAACCTGCACCGTCGCCGCCTTCCCTGCCCGCTTCCTGCCTGAGCCCGGCGCGACGCGGTCGCGGCGAAATTCGATCGGCTGCGTTCCCTGCAACACAGCGCGGGCGCTTTCTTCCAGCCGCAATGCGCCATGGCCCGCATGATCGACGGAGATGTGCCCCAGCACGATCAATTGCCGGATCACCGATCCCCATGTGCGCTGGTCTATATCCTTGCCGACGCCGAATGTCGGCAAGGTGTGGTGAAAGGCGCGTTCGATCTTCTCGGTCTTGTTGCCGCGCAGCAGGTCGATCACATGGCCCGCGCCATAGCGTTGCTCGGTGCGATAGATCGCAGACAGCGCCTTGCGCGCGGCCTCCGTCCCGTCCCATTTTTCCGCAGGCGTGATGCAGGTATCGCAATTGCCGCAATTGCCGGGATGACGCTCGCCGAAATGCGCCAGCAGCGTTTGCCGCCGACAGGCGGATGTCTCGCAAACGCCGAGCAGCGCGTCGAGCGCGGCGCGCTCCACGCGCTTTACATCGTCGGGCGATGCACCATCGTCGATCATGCGCTTGCGCTGCACGAGATCGGCCATGCCATAGGTCATCCAGCCGTCGGAGGGCGCGCCGTCGCGCCCTGCCCGGCCCGTTTCCTGATAATAGGCTTCAATGCTCGAGGGCAGATCGAGATGCGCGACGAAGCGCACATCCGGCTTGTCGATGCCCATGCCGAAAGCAATGGTCGCGACAAGCACCAGCCCTTCCTCCTTGAGGAACGCATCCTGATTGGCGTCGCGCACACGGCGATCAAGCCCCGCATGATATGGCAGCGCGCGAAAGCCTTGCGCCTGCAGCCATTCCGCCGTGTCCTCGACCTTCCTGCGGCTCAGGCAATAGACGATGCCGCTCTGGCCTGTGCGTCCTTGCAGGAAAGCGCCGAGCTGCGCGCGCGCATTGTCCTTCTGGACGATGGTGTAGCGGATATTGGGCCTGTCGAAGCTCGCAGAAAAAACCCGCGCATCGTCGAGCCGCAGGCGCTGGATCAGGTCGTCGCGCGTCAGCGGATTGGCGGTCGCCGTCAGCGCCATGCGCGGTACGCCGGGGAAGCGCTCGCGCAGCATGGCAAGCTGCATATATTCAGGGCGGAAATCGTGGCCCCATTGGCTGACGCAATGGGCCTCATCGATCGCGAAAAGCCCGATGCGTACCCGCGACAAAAGACCGAGAAACCCGTCGCTGACGAGACGCTCCGGCGTCACATAAAGAAGATCGAGATTGCCCGCCGCGAGATCGTTTCGAATCTGCGCCGCCTCTTCAGGCGTCAGCGTCGAATTGAGCGCAGCGGCGCTCACGCCCGACTGGCGCAACGCCTCCACCTGATCGCGCATCAGCGCGATGAGCGGCGAGACGACAATCGCGGTTCCTTCGCGGCAAAGCGCAGGGATCTGGTAGCAGAGCGATTTGCCCGCGCCGGTCGGCAGCAGCACCACAGCATCGCCGCCATTCACGACGTGGAGGATGATTTCTTCCTGCTGACCCCTGAATGAGGGAAGGCCGAACACCTCTCGCAACGCATCGCCGGGCTCGCGCGCCTCGACCGTCCTGTTCACCTCACGCCGCACCAGATTCGCCTTTTCTCTCGATTCTCGGCGACTTTAGCACATGGAGCGGCCCAGCCGGTCAAGCAGGGACATCCAGCGCGTGACGGATGCGCTGGGCGAGGTCCTGTACGTGGAACGGCTTTCTCAATGCCCGCATATGGGCATCGTCAGCCATTACCGCGTCGCTATCGGGGAAACCCGAAATAAAGACGACCGCAAGGTCCGGCTGCGTTTCGCGAAGTTTCGCCGCGAGTTCCCGCCCGCCGAGGCCGCGCGGCAGCATCACATCGGCGACAAGCAGATCGACGCCGCCCTGCGTCCCCAGAATGTCGAGCGCGCCAGCCGCGTCTTCCACGGCGATCACACGATAGCCAAGTTGCGACAACGCATTCTGCAGGAAGGTCCTGACCAGATGATCGTCCTCGACGATGAGGATGCGCTCCTGCCTGCCCTTGATCGCTCCAGACATCGCCTCAACAGACGGCTGCAACTGCATGCCGACCGACCGCGGCAGATAGATCGTCACCGTCGAGCCCTCGCCCGGCTTGCTCTGCAGTTCGAGATGGCCGCCCGACTGTTTGGCAAAGCCGAATGCCGTGCTGAGCCCGAGGCCGCTCCCGTGCCCCGCCTCCTTGGTCGAGAAAAAAGGCTCAATCGCACGAGCCATCACTTCCGCCGTCATGCCCGCGCCATTATCCGTCACACTCAGCTTCACATAGTCGCCTGGCACCAGCATGCCTGACATCCGCGTGTCGGCGCCGACAGACACGTTCTCGGCCTCGATGCGGATAGCGCCGCCATCCGGCAATGCTTCTTTCGAGTTCAGCACCAGATTGAGAACAGCATCCTCAAATTGCGCCGCATCAGCATAGGCGGGCCAAATCTCATCCTTGCAGACAAGCTCGATCCGCATCTGCGCACCGGCTGCCTTGGACAGCAGCGGCATCAGGTCGGTCAGGCGTTCAGGAATGGAGAATGACGCCGGGTCGAGCGTTTGCTGCCGCGCGAATGCGAGAAGTTGCTGCACGAGTTGCGCGGCCTGATCTCCCGCCGTCGCGATGATTTCCGCCGCGCGATATTGCGGGCTGCCCGGTTGCTCTATGTCGACAAGCACTTCCGCATTTCCAGAAATGACCGTCAGCAGATTATTGAAATCATGCGCAATGCCGCCCGCGAGATGGCCGACAAGACGCAGCCGCTCTCCTTCGCGATAGATCGCGTCGAGCCTGTCCGATTCCGTCAGGTCCTGAACGATGCCGCAAATGCGCTCGTCGCCATTGGGCAGCGTGAATGAACGAAACGCCGCATAGATCGGGATTTCGCTGCCATCCTTTTTTGTAAACCGATAGCGCATCCGCGCTTCACCATGACGTCGCCTTGCCTCGATCGCTTGCATCACCTCCGGCGCTTCGGGATCGACCATGATGCCGCGCCCCTGCCCGATGAGTTCGGCTTGCGTCCGCCCAAGCATCTCGGCAAGCGCAGGGTTCGCCGCCGCTATTTTCCCGTCGGCGGTCGCCAGCAAGATGCCATGCGGGCTCGCATCGAAAATATGCTGGAACTGCGCCTCTGCCGCTTGCGTGGCAACGAGCGCGCGATGAATGAAATAGAACAGCGCCAGCGCCATCACCGTCATATAGACGAAGCCCTTGGCGAGATTGACCGTAAAGAGCCAGGGCTTGGGCACCACGGCGCTCACCAGCCAGTCGGAGCCATAGAGATAGGCATAGGAGGCGATGAGAAAGGCGAGTGCGATGCGGAAGGCCGCGATAAATCGCTTGTCGGCCAAAAGAGCTTTTGGATTCACACTCAGCATCGTCACGCCGCCCCCGCTCACCACGCCTCGGTCGACCCTACCACCAGCCGCGCCCCCCATGCACCGGCTTTCGCAGATGAACCGGCAAGCCGCCGCCTGCGTAGACAGGAGCGAATGAGTCATTGGGCGTTCGGCCCCGACCACGCTATAGTCCTTACATGTACAATCCGGGGAGGTTTGTATGGTCGTGCTTGCCGATACTGTTCCACGCAACGGCGTCGAGGCGATTGACGTCACGTCCGAGAATTTGGGTCGTCTGCCCGGCATCCCCCTTCTTGTCCGTTTTGCCTTTCGCATCCTGCTGCGCCTCAAGAGCGGCAGCCTGACCGCCATCCTGCCGGATGGGCGTCAGTTGCGTTTCAGGGGTGGCGAGCCCGGCGCGGAAGCGATCATGGAAATCCGCGACTTCGGAATGGCGCGCCGTATCGTCGCCAATGGCGATCTCGGCGCCGCCGAAGCTTTCCTCGAAGGCATGTGGGACAGTCCCAACATCACCGCCTTCCTCGAGCTCTTCGCGCGCAACAAGGACGCCTTGCACGAAAGGCTGAAAGGCTTCCCCTTCGCCCGCTTTGCCGCGCGCATCTATCACATCGCGCGCCGCAACTCGAAAAGCGGATCGAAGCGGAACATCGAATTTCACTACGACCTCGGCAACAGCTTCTATCGGCGCTGGCTCGATGGCACGATGACCTATTCGTCCGCCCGCTTCGCTTTTCCCGATCAACCTCTCGCCGACGCACAGATCAACAAATACCGCTCGCTTGCCGAACGCATCGGTTTGAAGCGTGAGCATCATGTGCTCGAAATCGGCTCGGGCTGGGGCGGCTTTGCCGAATATGCGGCAAGCGAAATCGGCTGCCGCGTCACTGGCATCACGCTCAGCAAGGAGCAACTCGCCTTCGCGCGCGAACGCATGACGAAGAAAGGCCTCTCCGACCGCGTCGAAATTCGCTATCAGGATTATCGCGACGTGACGGAGCGTTTCGACCGCATCGCCTCCATCGAAATGTTCGAAGCTGTCGGCGAGCAATATTGGCCGACCTATTTCCAGAAGCTTCGCGACTGCCTGAAGCCCGGCGGCGTTGCGGGCTTGCAGATCATCACCATCGGCGACCACACATTCCCGAGCTACCGCAAGGGCGTCGATTTCATTCAGCGCTACATTTTCCCCGGCGGCATGTTGCCTTCGCCGAAAATCCTGAAAGAACAGGTCGCAGCCGCTGGCCTCACCTGGGGCAGCAATCTGGACTTCGGCCTCGACTATGCCGAGACGCTGAAGCAATGGCGCCAGCGCTTCAGCGCCGCATGGCCCGAGATTCAGCACCTCGGCTTCGATGAACGCTTCCGCCGCATGTGGGAATATTACCTCGCCTATTGCGAAGCGGGCTTCCGCACCGGCCATGTCGACGTGACCCAACTCACGATCACGCGACCCTGACCTGACAGGGCTTCCTCCCGGCTGCTAGACTGTGCATCCATTCAGTCCGGAGCCTCCCCATGGAAACCCGCCTCATCCCGACCCCGCGTTCGCTCGACGACGTGGAGATCAAGTCGCGCGATCTCATCGGTCAGGGCTGGGGCAAGCTGGAGCGTTTCACATTCCGCCATCGTCGTTTCGATGGCGACTGGTCGCAGACCGTCACGCGCGATCTCTACACCATCGGCGAAGTCGCCATGGTCCTGCCTTACGATCCGGCGCTCGATGCCGTCATCCTCATCGAGCAGTTCCGCACCTGCGGCCTCTATTGGGGCGAGGCGACGTGGCTTTTCGAGGCTGTAGCGGGCATCGTCGACCCGGGCGAGACGCCGCCGGAAGTCGCCGCCCGCGAGGCGATGGAAGAAGCCAATTGCACCATCGCCGCACCCGTCCATATTGCCACCGTCTGGTCGTCTCCCGGCGGCTATGGCGAGCGCACCTTCATGTATGCCGCCCGCGCCGATCTTGCGCATGCCGGCGGCGTCCACGGCCTTGCCCATGAGCATGAAGACATCCGCGCTGTCGCTGTGCCGCTTGCCGAAGCTTATGAAGCGGCAATGGATGGCCGTATCCGCGACGCCAAGACCATATTGATGATTCAATGGCTTACGGCCAATAAGACAAAACTCGGTTGAACGTCGATTTGCCTCTCACGCCTTGAACGCGGCTCCGCCGCTCCGTATGTTGCCCCTACAGCAACTCACGCCGCCGGGAATCAACATGGACATCAAACAGGGACTTGTGGACTCAATCGGCAACACGCCGATGATCCGACTGAAACGCGCCTCCGAGGAAACGGGCTGCGAAATTCTGGGCAAGGCGGAGTTCCTGAACCCCGGCCAGTCGGTCAAGGACCGTGCAGCGCTCTACATCATTCAGGACGCGGTCGCCAAGGGCACGCTGCGCCCCGGCGGCACCATCGTTGAAGGCACGGCGGGCAATACCGGCATCGGCCTTGCGCTTGTCGGCAATGCACTCGGCTTCAAGAGCGTCATCGTCATTCCCGACACGCAGTCGCAGGAAAAGAAAGACATGCTGCGCCTTTGCGGCGCGCACCTCATCGAAGTTCCCGCCGTCCCCTATAAGGACGAGATGAACTACGTCAAATATTCCGGCCGCCTCGCCGCCGAGATCGCCGCCAGGGAGCCCGCGGGCGCGATCTGGGCAAACCAGTTCGACAATATCGCAAACCGTCAGGCGCATATCGAAACCACCGGCCCCGAAATCTGGGCACAGACCGACGGCAAGGTTGACGGCTTCACCTGCGCGGTCGGCACCGGCGGCACGCTTGCAGGCATCGGCATCGCGCTCAAGGCGCGCAACAAGAACGTCAGGATCGCGCTTGCAGATCCGATGGGCGCCGCACTTTACAATTTCTACAAGCATGGCGAGTTGAAAGCCGAAGGCTCCTCGATCACCGAAGGCATTGGCCAGGGCCGTATCACGGCAAACCTTGTAGACGCACCAATCGACGAGGCCTATCAGATCCCCGACGAGGAGGCGCTCCCCATCGTCTTCCAGTTGCTGAAGGAAGAAGGCCTCTGCCTTGGCGGCTCGTCCGGCATCAACGTCGCAGGCGCAATCCGCCTCGCCCGCGACCTCGGTCCCGGCCACACCATTGTCACTATTCTTTGCGACTACGGCACGCGCTATCAGAGTAAACTCTTCAACCCGGTCTTCCTGAAGGAGAAAAACCTGCCGGCACCGGATTGGCTTTGAAATTCGCCGTCATGGCCGGGCTCGACCCGGCCATCCACGTCTTCCTTGGGGTTTAGCAAAAAGACGTGGATACGCGGGTCAAGCCCGCGCATGACGCAAGTTGCATGAATTCGTTTCGATACGAGGACCGCGCCATGCCTTCTGTTTCCGACAGCCCTCTTGTCAGCACCGAATGGCTTGCGGCCCATCTCGACGCGCCGGATGTTCGCATTGTCGATGCGTCCTGGTATCTCCCGACCGCGCAGCGCGATCCGCGTGCCGAATATGAAAGCGGCCACATTCCCGGCGCCGTATTCTTCGACATAGACGAGATCGCCGACACGTCGAGCCCCTATCCGCACATGCTGCCCGCGCCGGAAAAGTTCTCGTCCCGCGTCCGCGCGCTCGGGCTTGGCGACGGCGCGCGTGTCGTCGTCTATGACGGCGCAGGCATTTTCAGCGCCCCGCGCGTCTGGTGGATGTTCCGCGTCATGGGTTATGCCGATGTCGTCGTGCTGGATGGCGGCCTTAAGAAGTGGAAAGCCGAAGGACGCCCCGTCACCGATGAGCGCAGCGTCGCAAGCCCGCGCCACTTCACGGCACGGCGCTATGCGCCTCTGTTCCGCGACCGCGAGGCGATACTCCGCAACCTCGACACCTGCGCCGAGCAGATCATCGATGCGCGCAGCGGCCCGCGCTTTCACGCGCAGGAGGCCGAGCCCCGCCCCGGCCTTGCCAGAGGCCATATTCCCGGCAGCCGGAACCTTCCTTCGTCTCAACTCGTCAATATGGACGGGACGCTCAAGACGCCTGACGAACTTGCCCGCCTCTTCGGCGATGCAGGCATCGATCTCAAGCGTCCGGTCGTCGCCACCTGCGGGTCTGGCGTCAGCGCCTGCATTCTGGCGCTTGGTCTTGCCGTCATCGGGCGCGATCAGGCTGCGATTTACGATGGTTCATGGGCGGAATGGGGCGCTGTCCCGGGTTTACCGATAGAGGTTTGAGAAGACAATCGATGGGCAAGGTCCACAAAACGACGATTACCCATCTTGAGATGCGAGCCGAGCCGCGCCTGCCGCCCGTGCCGAAGCCTCAAGGAAAATATGCGCTGGTGCGCGCTGAAAAGCCGCCCGTTCATTTCTACCGTTATCTCTACAATACGGTTGGCCGCGACTACGCCTGGGTCAGCCGCAAGAAGCTCACCGACGCAGAGCTCATCGCCATCATTCACAATGACGATGTCGAGATTTACGTCCTCTGGCTCAATGGCTCGCCGGTCGGTTTCACCGAGATCGATTTCCGCATGATGCCCGATGCCGATTTGTGTTTTCTCGGCGTCATGCCGGAATTCATCGGCATGGGGATCGGCCGCTATCTGCTTTGCGCCGCTATCGGCCTTGCCTGGTCGCGCGGACCGGAGCGCCTCACGGTGCAGACATGCACACTCGATCATCCAAATGCCCTGCGCCTTTATCAGCGTCACGGCTTCACGCCCTATGCGCAATCGGAAGCCATGTTCGAGGAGTGACACCGCTCCGGGCATGTCGCGCTCATTCGCAATCGAAAAACGCCGCGGCCCGACGCGTGCAACCGAAAACAGTTTTCAAATCGAAGGAGTCCGAACATGGCCAAGGCCGCAACGTCCAAAAAATCCACCGCGCCGAAGCGCTCTGCCGAAGGCAAGCCGACCGCCGATGAAGCGGAAGCCGCCGTGCGCACATTGCTGCGCTGGGCCGGCGACGATCCCGACCGCGAAGGCCTTGTCGACACGCCATCCCGCGTCGTCCGCTCCTATAGCGAACTGTTTTCCGGCTACGAAGTCGACCCGCGCGCATATCTCAAGCGCGTCTTCGAGGAAGTCGGCGGCTATGACGAATTGATCGTACTGCGCAACATCCGTGTCGTGAGCTTCTGCGAGCATCACATGCTGCCCGTCACCGGCTATGCCCATGTCGGTTATCTGCCTTCAAAACGCGTCGTGGGCATTTCCAAACTTGCCCGAGTCGTCAACGGCTTCTCGCGCCGCCTGCAGATTCAGGAAAAGCTCACCGCGGACATTGCCAAGGCAATCGACGAAATCCTGAAACCCCGCGGCGTCGGCGTCGTCATCCAGGCCGAACATGCCTGCATGACACTGCGCGGCGTCAACACCCCCGAAGCCTCGCTGAGCACCAGCCATCTCATCGGCGCTGTGCGGACGGACCCAAAGACGCGCGAAGAATTCCTGCGAATGACGAACGGGCATTAGTGGCGTCGGGCGGCTTGCGCACGCGATTCAGGAAGAAGACGTGTATGGCCAGGTCAAACCCGGCCATGACGAAATTCTCCTAAAGTCGTCATGCGCGGGCTTGACC
>NZ_JBASBH010000075.1:0-35430 GCF_049651025.1 Parvibaculum sp.
GCCCAGGCGCTGCGCTACCGGGTCTTCTATGAGGAAATGTCGGCGACGCCTGATGCCCAGACCCGCGCGACGAAGCGCGACGTCGATCGCTTCGATTCGTTTTGCGACCATCTTCTCGTCGTCGACCACAAGCTGAGCGGCAAAGAGGGCGAGGATTTTCCGCCCGAGGCCGTTGTCGGCTGCTACCGCCTGCTGCGCCAGGACGTTGCCGAGCTTCATGGCGGTTTCTACACCGCCAGCGAATACGACATCGCACCTCTCCTGCAGCGCGCCGGTCCGGCCATGCGTTTTCTGGAACTGGGTCGCTCCTGCGTATTGCCCGCCTATCGCAACCGGCCGACCGTGGAGCTGCTCTGGCACGGCATCGCGCAATATGTGGCAAGCCGCAATCTCGATGTGATGTTCGGCTGCGCGAGCTTTGAATGCACGGACCCGCGCGAGCTTGCGTTGCCGCTCTCCTATCTCCACCACTTCCACATGACGCCGCCTGAATGGTACGTGCGTGCGCTCAACGAGCGCTATGTGGAGATGAATTTGATCGCGAAGGAAGACATCAATCCGCGCGAAGCCTGGCGCGCTTTGCCGCCCATGATCAAAGGCTATCTGCGTGCGGGCTGTTATATCGGCGACGGGGCGGTCATCGACACGCAATTCGGCACGACCGATGTGCTGATCCTTTTCCCCGTCACCCAGATTTCTGAACGCTATCTGACGAAATTCGGCTCGTCGAAAAACGTCTGAGCGTCACTCCACCGTAATCGTGATCTTCTTCGAGGCGAGCGGCGGATTGTGCGGCACATGGCCTGCATCGCCCATGATGAGCTGCAGTGTGTGCTTGCCGGGCGTCAGCTCGACTGTCGTCTGCGTCTGCCCGCCGCCGAAATGAATGTGATGCGCGTCCGCAGGGAGCGGATCGTTCAGCTCATCGCCCTTGGGCAGATCGGTGTCGATCAATAGATGATGATGGCCGGTCTTGGCCTTCTCGACACCGGCGGGCGCAACGCCCAGCCCCTTCAAACCGAAAAGCACAGTCACCGGACTTTTGACCGTCGCGCCGTCCGCAGGTGAGATGATGTAGGCCTCGGCGCCTGCAGGCCAGGGGCTTGCGGCCTCTTCTGCCTGCACGGGCATGGCGAATGACGCGCCGGCGAGCATGAGCGCGGCGGCGAGTGTTGCCGATCTGATCGTTGCGGATTGTGTTATGCGCATTTGATGCTCCTTCGTCGCCATTCATCAGGATGGAGCGAGCATCTTCGCCTTGGGGCGCGGCAAGGGCAAGCCTCGCCGCGCCCCGAGAGTCAGGCAAACGTGTATCTAGCGACCGACGTGGATGTCGCCGAGGCTGCCGAGCACGCCAAAGACCTGCAGTAGCCAGATCACAACGACGATCACGACGACCACGTTGAGGATCTGCTTAATCTTGCTGTCCATTGGAATGTAGTTATTGACGAGCCAAAGCAGCACGCCGATGGCGATCAGTATGACGACCAGATTTATGAGAGGCATGGGGGGTCTCCTCCGTTTGTCGCTGTAAAACGCGCAAACGCCCGCTTCGTTCCGCCTGGGGCGGAGCTTTGGCGGGCGCTCGCACATTCGCGAGGAGGAAAGGCCTAGCGGTCGAGGTTGTAAGCCGCAATCGCTGCCATGTTGACGAGATCGGAGACGTTCGATCCGATCGTCGCGATCTGCACCGAGCGCTTCAGGCCGACAAGCAGCGGACCGACAAGCGTCGACTGGCCAAGCACCTTGAGGAGCTTTGTCGAGATCGCGGCCGAATGTATCGCCGGCATGATGAGCACGTTTGCCGTATCGCTCAGACGGCAGAACGGATAGAGCGCCATTGCCTCGCGGCTCAGCGCGACATCGGCAGCCATTTCGCCGTCGAACTCGAAATCGACTTTCTTGGTTTCGAGAATGGCCACCGCCTCGCGCAAACGCTCGGAGCGTTCATGCATCGGATTGCCGAAGGTCGATGACGAGAGCATCGCAACGCGCGGCTCATAGCCGAGACGACGCGCAATGTCTGCCGCCGAGATCGCAATATCGGCAAGCTCTTCCGCCGTCGGCATTTCATGCACATTGGTGTCGGCGACGAGCACCGTCTGCCCGCGCGCGACGACGAGCGTGACGCCGATGACGCGCCGCCCCTCGATCGGGTCGATGACGCGCAGCACATCGTCCAGCGCCACCGCATAGTTGCGCGTGACGCCCGTCACCATCGCATCCGCATCGCCCATCTCGACCATACAGGCAGAGAAAATGTTGCGGTCGTTGTTGACGAGGCGCGTGCAGTCGCGCGTCAGATAGCCCTGACGCTGCAGGCGCTTGTAGAGGAACTCGGCATACTGGGCCGCTTGCGCCGAATTGCGCGCATTGCGGATGTCGAGATCGAGATTCGTGCCGAGACCCATGCTTTTCGCAGTCTCGTTGATCTGTTCCTCGCGTCCGATGAGGATCGGATGGCCGAGGCCCGTGTCGCGGAAGGTGAGAGCGGCGCGGATCACGCGCTCTTCTTCGCCCTCGGCAAAGACGACGCGCTTGGGGTCACGCCGCACCTTGTCCATGATCACCTGCAACATGCCGGCGGTGGGCGAAAGCCGCGCCGACAGCGTGTTCTTGTAGGCTTCCATATCGACGATGGGGTAGCGCGCAACGCCGGAATCCATCGCGGCCTTGGCGACCGCCGGCGGGATTTCGCGGATCAGGCGCGGATCGAACGGCACCGGAATGATGTATTGCGGGCCAAAGCGCGGACGCTCGCCCTGATAGGCGGCGGCGACTTCGTCGGGAACATCTTCGCGCGCGAGCTTGGCCAGCGCTTCCGCACAGGCGATCTTCATCGCCTCGTTGATCTGCGTTGCGCGCACATCGAGCGCGCCGCGGAAGATATAGGGAAAGCCCAGCACGTTGTTGACCTGGTTCGGATAGTCCGAACGTCCCGTGGCCGTGATCGCGTCGTCGCGGATAAGCGCGACTTCTTCCGGGGTGATTTCCGGATCGGGATTTGCCATCGCGAAGATGATCGGCTTCGGCGCCATGGAGCGGATCATCTTGGGTGTCAGCGCGCCCTTGGCCGAAAGGCCGAGCACAACGTCGGCCCCCTCCATCGCCTCTTCCAGCGTCCGCTTCGTGGTGACGATGGCGTGCGCCGACTTCCACTGGTTCATGCCTTCGGTGCGGCCCTGATAGACCACGCCCTTGGTGTCGCAGAGAATGGCGTTTTCATGCGGCAGGCCCATCGCCATGACGAGTTCGAGGCATGCGATGCCTGCCGAGCCCGCGCCATTGACGACCATCTTGACGTCTTTGATGTCGCGGCCGGTCAGATAGAGCGCATTGATGAGACCGGCGGCGGTGATGATCGCGGTGCCATGCTGGTCGTCGTGAAAGACGGGAATGTTCATCAGCTCGCGCAACCGGCTTTCGATGATGAAGCAGTCGGGCGCCGAGAAATCTTCGAGATTGATGCCGCCGAACGTCGGCCCCAGATAACGGATCGCTCCGACGATCTCGTCGACGTTCTTCGTGTCGATTTCGAGATCGATGGCATCTACATCGGCGAAACGCTTGAAGAGAACCGCCTTGCCTTCCATGACGGGCTTCGACGCGAGCGCGCCAAGATCGCCAAGGCCCAGAATGGCCGTGCCGTTGGAGATCACGGCAACCATGTTGCCCTTGGAGGTGTATTCGTAAGCCGCGTCCGGGTTTTCGGCGATAGCGCGTACAGGTACCGCGACCCCGGGCGAATAGGCGAGCGACAGATCATGCTGCGTCGCCATCGGTTTCGTCGGGGTAATCTCGAGTTTTCCAGGCTTTCCCTGAGAATGGAAAAGGAGGGCTTCCTCGTCGGTAAACTGGCGGCGCTTCTTGCTCATGATCACTTTGAATTCCAGGGGCAGAAGGCCCCGAATTTGTCCACAGGCGGGCAGCCCGCTTTTTAGGACGCCAACCCCTCAATAACAAGCGAAGTTGACGAATTTTGGTCAGGCCCGGCTGTTTCGTCGCCCCTTTTTCGTGGGGAGCGATCTGTTAGGCTGCGGCCCATGTCAGAGCCTATGCCCGAACCCACGCCCAACGCCCCCGAAATGTCCGGTGACGAGCCGCAAGACCAGCCGCGCGCAGCGGCTGCGCCCTTTGGCGCGATTCCGCCTGATGCCACCCCCATGATGGCCCAGTATCTGGAGATCAAGCGCGGCTATCCCGATGCGCTGCTCTTTTACCGTATGGGCGATTTCTACGAGATGTTCTTCGATGACGCCGTAAAGGCGGCTGAAACGCTGAACATCGCGCTCACCAAGCGCGGCAAGCATCTGGGCCAGGACATCGCCATGTGCGGCGTGCCGGTCCATTCGCATGAAAATTACCTCGAACGCCTGATCCGTCACGGCTTCAAGGTCGCCGTCTGCGAGCAGACCGAAGACCCGGCTGAGGCCAAGAAACGCGGCGCGAAGTCGGTGGTTCGCCGCGATGTCGTTCGTCTCGTGACGCCGGGCACGCTCACCGAAGACACGCTGCTCGACGCCCGGGCCCATAACTATCTCGCTGCGCTCGCCCGCACGGGCGGCGATACGGGCCTCGGGCTTGCCTGGACCGACGTGTCGACCGGCGAGTTCGAGGTGACATTGGTCGATCCCGGCGCGCTGGGTGCCGAGCTTGCGCGCCTCGATCCCGGCGAATTGCTGGTTGCCGACGCATTCCTGCGCGACGAAACGCTCGTCCATATTCTCGACAATCATGCCCGCGCGCTCACCGCGCTTCCCTCCTCGCGTTTTGATTCGAGCATGGGCGAGCGCCGCCTGAAGGCGCATCTCGGCGTCGGCGCGCTTGATGGCTTCGGCAGTTTCAGCAAGGCCGAAGTCGCGGCCATGGGCGCGCTTCTCGATTATGTCGAGGTGACGCAGGTGGGCCGCATGCCCGCGCTCATGGCCCCGCGTCGTGTGTCGACCGCTGCGGCGATGCAGATCGATGCGGCGACCCGCGCCAATCTCGAACTGGTGAAAACGCTGAAGGGCGAAACGCGCGGCAGCCTCTTCGCCACCATCGACCGAACGGTCACGGGCGCAGGCGCGCGCGAATTGGGAAGCCGCCTTGCCGCGCCGCTGACGGATCCGCACACCATCAACGCGCGCCTCGATGCGGTTGAATGGTGCCTCGATGCTCGCGATCTGCGCGCGAAAGCGCGTGCGCTGCTGAAAGCCGCGCCGGACATGGCGCGTGCCTTGTCGCGCCTCTCGCTCGGTCGCGGTGGCCCGCGCGATCTCGCAGCACTCCGCGACGGGCTTGCCGCCGGTCATGATCTTGCTTCGCTTCTCGACGCCGCGCCGACCGCACTTCTGCCCCTGCCGGACGAGATCGCAAATATTGCAAACGCGCTTCGCAGCGCAGGCGCGCAATTGCATGATCGCCTCGCAGAAACACTGGCCGACGATTTGCCGCTCATCGCTCGCGACGGCGGGTTCATCGCCAAGGGCGTTTCCGCGCCGCTCGACGAATTGCGCATGCTGCGCGATGAAAGCCGCAGGCTGATTGCCGGGCTGCAAACGAAATATGCCGATGCCACAGGCGTTTCCGTGCTGAAGGTGCGGCACAACAACGTGCTGGGCTTCTATATCGAGATTCCGCCGCGCCACGCCGACCGTCTGCATGGTCAAGCCGATTACATCCACCGCCAGACGCTCGCCAATGCCGTGCGCTTCACGACGCCCGAGCTTGCCGAACTCGCAAGCCGCATCGCCGAAGCGGCAGGCCGCGTTCTCGAACTCGAACTCGGCCTCTTTGATGAGCTTGTTGCGGCGGCGCTTGAAAAAACCGATGTGATTGCGCGCGCCGCTTCCGCCCTTGCGATGATCGACGCCACTTCGGCGCTTGCCGAACTCGCCGCCGAACGCCGCTATCGCCGCCCGCGCGTCGATGACAGCCTCGCCTTTGCAATCAAAGGCGGCCGCCATCCCGTCGTTGAGGCAGCGCTTGAACGCGAAGCATCCTCGACGCCCTTCGTGCCCAATGATTGCGACCTGTCGGAGAAGAACCTCTGGCTGCTGACCGGCCCCAACATGGCCGGTAAATCGACCTTCCTGCGTCAGAACGCATTGATCGCGATCATGGCGCAGATGGGAAGTTTCGTGCCCGCAGAAGATGCGCATATCGGCACGGTCGATCGCCTGTTCTCTCGTGTCGGCGCGGCTGACGATCTCGCGCGTGGCCGCTCGACCTTCATGGTCGAGATGGTGGAGACGGCGGCAATCCTCAATCAGGCGGGCCCGCGCTCGCTCGTCATCCTCGACGAGATCGGTCGCGGCACGGCAACCTTTGACGGCTTGTCGATCGCATGGGCCGCTGTCGAAAATCTGCATGAGGTGAACAAGTCGCGCGCGCTTTTCGCCACGCATTATCACGAGCTGACGGCGCTTGCCGAAAAGCTGAGCGGCCTGACGAATGCGACCATGCGCGTCAAGGAATGGGAAGGCGACGTCGTATTCCTGCATGAAGTCGCGGCAGGCGCGGCCGATCGCTCCTACGGCATTCAGGTCGCGAAACTCGCAGGCCTGCCGTCTGCCGTCATCGCCCGCGCGCAATCGGTTCTCGCCGCATTGGAAAAAGGCGGACAAGGCGCGCGTGCGACAACGCTGATCGATGAACTGCCTCTATTTTCAGCCGCCGCAAAACCGGCTGCTGCCGCCCCGCGCGAAAGCGCGGCTGAAGCGGAGTTGAAGAAGATCAATCCCGATGAGTTGTCGCCGAAGGATGCGCTGGACGTGCTTTATCGGTTGAAGGGCCTGCTCTCCTGATAGGCCCCACCCACGTTGCGTCATGCCCCGGCTTGACCGGGGCATCCATCTTTCCGTTGTAACGCAAAGATGGATCGCCCGATCGAGTCGGGCGATGACGAATATGGGCGGAAGGAGACGCGCGGGCTTACTTCCGCGCCACGTAAATGCACTCGTCGCGCAGCAGGCCCCACTTCACTTCCTCATGCGGCGCGCGGCGGTAGGCTTCGACCGTGAAGCCAGCCGCTTCGAGCTTCGCCTTGAAGTCGCGGCCATAGAAACGCCGATGGTCCGTACCGCCGAAATGAGCCATGCGCTCGTCAGGGTCCGTCACGGCCGGGTTTTCATAGGTTTCTTCGCGCGACAGGTTGATCGGCACGGAGAAAAACCCAAGCCCTCCGGGCTTCAGCACACGGAACATCTCGCGCATTGCAAGCGCGTCCTCATCCACATGCTCGAACACGTGATTGGCGATCACCACATCGAACGAATTGTCGGGCCGGTCGATCCTGGTGATGTCGAGCCGGTACTTCGCAATCGGCGAATAGAGATCGGCAGGCTCGTATTTCGGGTTTTTCTTCATCGCTCGCATCAGCCATTTTTCGGGGCCGAACTGCAGAATGCTCTTGTCGCCTAGATCGATCCCGTGATCGTTCAGATAGAGCTGGATCAGCCGGTGCCGCTCGCGGCTTCCGCAATTGGGGCAGCGCGTATCCCAGCGCGACGGGCGCCCGACGGACAGGAATGTCCCGTGATAGCCGCAGATCGGGCAATCGCGAGCGATTTTCTTGCGCGAAAACTGCGCCCGGTCTTTCCACCAGCCCTGAAGGAGGCGGCTGAAAATTTTGCGTTTGTCGAATTGCGCTTGGCTGGGCAAGGGGTGGCCTGTCTGCTGGTCCTGAGAGAGCTAGACATAGAGGGGCCATGCGCGGGTTGGCAAGGCCCCCGCTTGCTCGAAAGCGGGGGCCTCGGGTCTCGGTCAGAGCACATCCGGTTTTACATAGAGATCGGAAATGGCCGTCTGCAGTAGTTGAGCGCCTTCGGTCGCATTGCCGGCCTTGCAGTCCTGTACGCCGCTCTTGTGTGCTTGTGCTGCCTTTGTCCAATAAGGCAGCCCCTCCTTGAATGGCTCAAGATAGGTGAATTGCGCATTGAGCTTGGTGCAGACTTCGGCAGCGTCCCCGGCAGAAATACTGGACGTGGCGGCGTAAGCTGTGGTTGAGGCCATCGCCAGGGCGGCGGCAAGTCCGATGAATATTCTGCTCATGATTTAACTCCCGTATCTGTTGAAACGGGCGCGAGAGCGGGGCCGAAAATATTAAGGCTGCGCGCTTTCGCCCGCTAACGAAAAGATGGGGTCGCGGGGATTGCGAAAAAGCCCATGAACGCCGTTTTTGCCTTAAATCTCTGTAACGGATCGTTCATGACACAGACGAACGAAAAAAACGGCATGTCCGGTAAAGGACATGCCGCAGTTGTCACCCTTGGAGGTTGCTGGGTAAATTGATCAGTAAGTGCTGGCGGGCGCTGGCGTCGTCGTCGGGGTGGGCGTCGCTTCCTTCTTCATCTTCTTGTGCGATGCCTTGTGCACTTTCTTCGTCATGTCTTTCTTCATAGTGCCCGTCGTGTCGCTCTTCATCGGCGCTGCCGTCGTCGTGGCGGGCGCGCTCGTGGTCGGGGCTGCCATCTGGTCGGCGGCAAGCGCCGGACCGGAGATCAGAGCAGCGGCAATGGCGGCCAACGCGAATTTCTTCAGCATTTTGACGTTTCCAGTGTGGCGCCTCCCGGCCCGCCGCTGTCGCGGTGGCGGGGCGCCGGATCAAGGGCGGTTGCTTGCCCTCGGACAAAACACTGTTCTCCTGCTTCGGCGGGATATCGACGGGATTGTGGCCGAACGGCGGCAAGCAATGAAATCTTCGTAATAATGCGGACATATTCGGGTAATCTTATGGAGTGGATTGCCGCATATATCGCGACGGTCATCGGCAAGGCCCGACGATTTGGCGTGAGGGTCCGTCAACGCCATATTGTTGATCTTGCTGTACCATGGCCCCGCATCGCCCGAACTGGCGGCACATCTGGAGATCTGAAATATGGGCCGCATGCTGCCCAGCCTCCTCGAAATCGTTGACCCGAGCCGCCTCAAAACGCAGCTCGACGCAATCGCCGTGGCCCATAAGGGCAATGGCGAGGCGCAGAAACGTGCGCTTGTCGAAGTGTTCAAGGCGACGCTTGCCGCCGGTCGCGCCAAGGCCCGCGAACGGCTCGAACAGGGCGCCCATCGCGGCCGCGCCTGCGCCGAGAGCCTGTGTTATCTCCAGGACACGATCATCCGCGCACTGCATGATTATGCGGTCGAACAGGTTTACCCGGTCGCCAATCCCAGCAGTGCCGAAAATCTCTCCATCGCCGCCGTCGGCGGTTATGGCCGGGGCACATTGGCGCCCGGCTCCGACATCGATCTCCTGTTCCTGCTTCCCTACAAGCAGACCCCTTGGGGCGAGAGCGTCGTCGAATATATGCTCTATGTGCTTTGGGACCTGGGCTTGAAGGTCGGCCATTCGACGCGCACCGTGACGGATTGCATCCGCCTTGCGCGCGAGGATTTCACGATCCGCACCGCGCTTCTCGAAGCGCGCTATCTCGACGGCGATGAAAAACTTTTTGCCGAACTCGAAAAGCGGTTCGATGAGGAAGTCGTCAAGGGCACCGGCAATGAATTCGTGGAAGCGAAGCTCGCCGAGCGCGATATACGCCACCGCCGCTCGGGCGAAAGCCGCTATCTGGTCGAGCCCAATGTGAAGGACGGCAAGGGCGGGCTCCGCGATCTGAACACGCTGTTCTGGATCGCGAAATATCTCTACCGCGTCAAGCAATCCTCCGACCTCATCAAGGAAGGCGTCTTCACCCGACAGGAATATGCGACCTTCCGCAAGGCGGAGGATTTTCTCTGGGCCGTGCGCTGCGAGCTGCATTTCGTTGCCGGTCGCGCCGAGGAGCGCATCACCTTCGATATCCAGACCGAGATGGCAAACCGGCTCGGCTATCACGGCCATGCCGGATTGAAGGCTGTCGAGCGCTTCATGAAGCACTATTTTCTTGTCGCAAAGGATGTCGGCGATCTGACGCGCATCTTCTGCGCCGCGCTTGAAGATCAGGAGCGCAAGAAGAAGCCCGGCATAGGTCGCTTCATGCAGAAGCTGCGTCGCAAGAAAGTCATCAAGGGCTTCAAGCTTGAAGGCGACCGCCTGTCTTTCACGAGCGACAAGGCGGTTGAAAACGATCCCGTAAACCTCGTCCGTATTTTTCATGTTGCGGATGCGGATGGGCTGGACATTCATCCCGACGCGCTGAAGCTCGTCACGCGCTCGCTGAAATTCATCGGTGCCGAATTGCGCGCCGATGCGGAGGCGAACCGTCTCTTCCTCGAAATCCTCACCTCGCGCAAGGAGCCCGAGCGCACGCTTCGCCTGATGAATGAGGCGGGCGTGCTCGGTCGTTTCGTTCCCGACTTCGGCCGCATCGTCGCGCTAATGCAATTCAACATGTATCACCACTACACGGCCGACGAGCATCTCCTGCGCGCCATAGGCATTCTTTCGGAAGTCGAAAAGGGCGGCGAGCATACCGACCATCCCCTGGCGACCGAGATCATGTCGAAGATCCAGAGCCGCAACGCGCTCTTCATGTCGGTCTTTCTGCACGACATCGCCAAGGGCCGCGACGAGGATCACTCCGATGCGGGCGAGCGCATTGCGCGCCACCTCTGCCCTCGTCTCGGCATGAGCGCGGGCGAGACCGAAACGGTTGCCTGGCTCGTCAAGAACCACCTCGTGATGAGCGACGTCGCTCAGCGGCGCGATATTTCCGATCCGCGCACGGTGAAGGACTTCGCCGATCTGGTGCAAAGTCCCGAGCGGCTGAAAATGCTGTTCGTCCTCACCGTTGTCGACATCAAGGCGGTCGGTCCCGGCGTCTGGAATGGCTGGAAGGCGCAGCTCTTGCGTGAACTCTATTTTGAAACGGCGGCCCTGCTGCAAGGCGGCGAAAGCGCGGTCAATCGGGCCGGGCGCGTTGCCGAGGCGAAGGAAGCTCTGGGCTTGCGCCTCGCCGACTGGCCGGAGGCTGAGCGCGCCAACTACAAGGCACGCCACACCGATGGCTATTGGCTCGCCTTCGACACCGATACGCAGGAGCGCCATGCGCGTTTGATCGCCGAGGCGAAGGGCGCGGCCCTGACGGTCGCCGCCCAGCCCGAGCCGACGCGCGACGTGACAGTGCTGACGCTTTATGCGGAAGACCATCCCGGCCTCTTCTCACGCTTTGCAGGCGCTTGCGCGATCCTCGGCATGAATATCGTCGATGCGAAGATTTTCACCACGCGCGACGGTATGGCGCTCGACATGCTCTGGGTGCAGGACGAGGCGGGCGGCGCGATTTCAGAGCCGCGCCGCATCAAGCGTCTGGAAGAAACGATCCGCAAGGTTCTGGCGGGCGAAGTCCTGCCACCTGAGATGATCGAGCAGCGCTTCAAGGGCGAGAGCCGCACCGAAGCTTTCTCCATCGCGCCGCAGGTTTTCATCGACAATGATGCTTCGGACACATACACGGTCATCGAGGTGAACGGGCTCGATCGTCCGGGCCTCGTCCATGCCTTGACCAAGGCGCTCTTTCATCTGGGCCTCACCATCGGCTCGGCCCATATCACGACCTATGGCGAGCGCGCGGTCGACGTTTTCTATGTGAAGGATGTGATTGGCCACAAGGTGACGAACGCGAACAAGAAAAAAGCCGTCGAGCGCCATCTCCTGGATGCGCTCGCCAATCCGACGCAAAACGCGCGGCCCGCAAAATCGCGCCGTCGCGATGAAATCGTGGCTGCTGAATGATAATCAGATCTTCGATCTATTCTTTCTTCCCCTCCTCCCTTGAGGGGGAGGTCGGAACGCGCAGCGTTCCGGGTGGGGGGGCTTCTTCGCAAGACTCTTTCCTGCACTCTTTTCTTCGCGGCTTACCCCCCTCCCAACCCTCCCCCTCAAGGGGGGAGGGCTATAGCGCGGCGGGCACGACGCAATGAACCTCATGCGTTCAGCCGCCACCGTTGGCGGCACGACTTTCCTTTCACGTATCCTGGGCTTCGTGCGCGACATGATGGTGGCATCCGCCATCGGCACGGGGCCGATCGCGGACGCCTTCTTCGTCGCCTTTCGCTTCCCCAACATGTTCCGCTCGATCTTTGCCGAAGGCGCGTTCAACTCCGCTTTCGTGCCGCTCTTTGCCAAGCGCCTCGAGGCGGAAGGCGAAGCCTCGGCGCGGCGCTTTGCGGAAGAGGCGACATCGGCGCTGCTTTTCGTGCTTCTGCTGCTCACCATCTTTGCGATGATCTTCATGCCCGCGCTGATGCACGTTTTCGCGCCGGGCTTTGGCGACGATCCGCAAAAGCGCATCTGGGCGATCCAGTTTTCGCGCGTGACCTTTCCCTATCTGCTTTTCATTTCGCTGACTGCCGTTCAGGCCGCGATCCTGAATTCGCTGGGCAAATTCTTTGCAGGCGCAGCCGCTCCCGTGATGCTCAACGTCACGATGATCATCGCCCTCTTCTTCGTCGTGCCGCTCTCGGCCAACCCGGGTCTCGCGCTCTCATGGGGTGTGGCGATTGCGGGCGTCGTGCAGTTCATCTGGCTGGCGATATCATGTCAGCGCGCAGGCATGACGCTTCGTCTGCGCCTGCCCCGTCTCACGCCCGATGTGAAACGTCTCGTCAAACTCGGTGTGCCCGGCGTCATCGCAGGCGGCATCGGGCAGGTGAACCTCACCATTGGCACCATGATCGCGACGCTTCAGGCGGGCGCTGTGTCGTGGCTCTACTATGCCGACCGCATCTATCAATTGCCGCTCGGCGTCGTCGGCATTGCCATCGGCGTCGTGCTGCTCCCCGATCTTTCGCGACGCCTGCGGGCAAACGACGATGCAGGCGCACATAGAAGCCTCAATCGCGCGCTTGAGTTTGCGATGCTTCTCACCGTGCCTGCCGCTGTCGCGCTCGCGGTCATTCCGCATGACATCATCAAGGTCCTGTTCGAACGCGGCCGCTTCACCGCCGCCGATACGCAGGCGACCTCGCTGGCGCTGGCGATCTATGCCATCGGCCTCCCCGCCTTCGTATTGAACAAGGTTTTCTCGCCCGCTTTCTTTGCGCGGGAGAACACATGGACGCCGTTGAAATTTGCTGGCATCAGCGTCGCGGTAAACGTGTCGTCGAGCTTTCTGCTCTTCCAGTTCATCGGCTTTCCCGGCATCGCGGCGGGAACGACCATCGCCGCCTGGACGAATACGCTGCAGCTCGGAACGCGCCTCTGGCGGCACGGCCATTTCACGCCCGACGCCCAATTGAAACACCGTCTGCCGCTGACGCTGCTCGCCTCCACCGGTATGGGCGCGGCGCTTTGGGTCGGCTCCGAACTTCTCGCGCCCGCCTTCAACCTGCATTTCCTCGCCAGCGTCTGGGTGCTGACAGGCCTCATCAGCGGCGGCCTCGTCGTCTACGCCATCTTCTGCGAATTCACCGGTGCGGCGCAGCTTGCCGATATCAGGCGCGCGGTCAGACGAGGCTGAGCACTTCTGCTCGCGATGATGAAAAGGTAAAAACAAAAAACTGCGGCCCCGGCAACTTTCCCTCGCCGGGGCCGCGTTCGCGCGCGAAGTTTGAGGAAGGAGACCTAATCAAACCTCGCAGCGGCGAAAATCACTTCAGTCCGAGACGCTTCGCAACGCCCGCGCCGTAAGCCGGATCGGCCTTGGTGAAGTGGCCGATCTGACGGCGCTGGATTTCCTCCGGCACGCTTGCCATTGCACCGGCTATCGATGTCATTAACGCATCACGCTGGCTTTCGTTCATCAGCCGGAACAAATCTCCCGCCTGCGTATAGTCGTCATTGCCTTCGCGATGATCGTAACGATAGGCGTCGCCGGAGATCTTGAGCGGCGGTTCCTTGACGCTTGGATCTTCAACCGGCCCGCCGAAGGAGTTCGGCTCGTAATTGACCGCGCCGCCATAATTCCCGTCGAAGCGCATCGCGCCGTCGCGGTGATATGTGTGCACGGGGCAGCGCGGACGGTTGACCGGCAGCGCCTCGGCATTGACGCCGACGCGATAGCGATGGGCATCGGCATAGGAGAAGATGCGGAATTGCAGCATCTTGTCCGGGCTGTGGCTGATGCCGGGCACGACGTTCGCGGGCGAGAAGGTCGATTGCTCGACATCCGCGTGGTAATTATCGGGATTGCGGTTGAGCACCATCTCGCCGACTTCGATCAGCGGGAAATCCTTGTGCGGCCAAACCTTCGTCAGGTCGAAGGGATTGTAGGGCGTCTTCTCTGCCTGCTCTTCGGTCATGACCTGCACGAACACGCGCCACTTCGGATGGTCGCCGCGCTCGATCGCTTCATAAAGATCGCGCTGATGGCTCTCGCGATCCTCGCCGATGAGCTTCGTGCTCTCCGCGTCGGTCAGGTTCTCGATGCCCTGCATGGTCTTGAAGTGAAACTTGACCCAGTGCCGCTCATTCTTCGCATTGATGAAGCTGTAAGTATGCGAGCCGAAGCCATGCATATTGCGCAGCGTCTTGGGAATGCCGCGATCGGAGAAAAGGATCGTGACCTGGTGGAGGCTTTCCGGGCTCAGCGACCAGAAATCCCACATCGCCGTCGGGTTGCGCATATTGGTGCGCGGATCGCGCTTCTGCGTATGGATGAAATCGGAGAACTTATAGGGATCGCGCACGAAGAAGACCGGCGTATTGTTGCCGACGAGATCCCAGTTGCCTTCATCCGTATAGAATTTGAGGGCAAAGCCGCGCACGTCGCGCTCGGCATCCGCCGCGCCGCGCTCGCCTGCCACCGTCGAGAAACGCAGGAACATGGGCGTCTCCTTGCCCACAGCCGCGAAGATGCTCGCCTTGGTATATTTCGTGATGTCCTTGGTCACGCGGAAGGTGCCAAACGCCGCCGAGCCCTTGGCATGGACGACGCGCTCGGGAATGCGCTCGCGGTTGAAATGCCCGTGCTTTTCAAAGAGCGGCCAGTCCTGCACCAGCAACGGCCCGCGCGGGCCTGCCGTCAGCGCGTTCTGATTGTCGGAAACGGGAATGCCCGCAGATGTCGTCAGTCGTTCGGGTTTCTTTGTCTTGTCGGTCATGAGCCGCATCCTCCTAGATTACAACAGTTCTAAACTAAGGACCCGGGCGCTTTGCGTCAAGGTATTTTGGAATAATTCTAGAAAGTAAGCGCGACCATCCGGGCATTGCCTTCGCCCGGCCGCCGCCGCATAAACCGTGGCGAAGCCCCAATTTCGGGGTGTCCGCGACGGATATTCTAGAATGAAACAGCCCACGAACCGCGTCTTTTCCGGCGTCCAGCCCACAGGCAACCTGCATCTTGGCAATTACCTCGGTGCAATCCGCAACTTTGTTGGACTTCAGGACACACACGAATGCATCTACTGCGTCGTGGATCTGCACGCGATCACCGTCTGGCAGGACCCCAGGGAACTCGCCGCCAATACGCGCGAAGTCGCGGCGGCCTATATCGCGGCGGGCATCGACCCTGAAAAGCACATCATTTTCAACCAGTCGAAGGTCGCGGCCCATGCCGAACTCGCCTGGGTTCTGAATTGCGTCGCCCGCATGGGCTGGCTGAACCGCATGACCCAGTTCAAGGACAAGGCTGGCAAGGACCGCGAGAAGGCCTCCGTCGGCCTCTATGCCTATCCGGTGCTGATGGCGGCCGACATTCTCGTCTATCGCGCAACCCATGTGCCGGTCGGCGAAGACCAGAAGCAGCATCTGGAGCTTGCCCGCGACGTTGCCCAGAAGTTCAACAACGATTTTGCCGATACGGGCGCGAAGGACTTCTTCCCGCTTCCCGAGCCCATCATCATGGGCCCCGCGACGCGCGTCATGTCCTTGCGCGACGGCACCAAGAAAATGTCGAAGTCCGACCCGTCCGACTATTCGCGCATTACGCTGAAGGATACCGCCGACGACATCGCGCTGAAAATCCGTAAAGCCCAGACCGATCCCGAGCCCCTTCCCGAAACCGTCGATGGCCTTGAAGGCCGCGCCGGGGCCGACAATCTGGTCGGCATTTATGCAGCCCTTGCCGGTCAGACGAAGGCTGAGGTTCTGGCCGAATTCGGCGGCAAGCAGTTTGGCGTCTTCAAGCCTGCGCTGGCCGAGCTTGCGGTGGCGAAGCTCTCGCCCATCACCAGCGAAATGAAACGCATGATGGAGAACGATCAGGGCTATATTGATGCGGTGCTGGAAAAAGGCGCAGAGCGCGCCCGCGCTATCGCCGATCCCATCTACCGGCACGTTCGCGAGATTGTCGGCTTTATCTGAGGGAGCTTTAATTAGGCGCAAGCCTTCCCCATCTAGGCTTTTCTAGCGACAGCGAGGAGTGACGGTCCCAATGGCCTTTCGTGACAGTGCCGAGCGCCTGGGCGCCAGTCTTTGGGGATGGGTGCGAGACAGCTTCGACAGTGCGAGCGACGCCATTCGCCGCCGCTGGACCTATCGCAAGGAGTGGTCGGCCGGTGACGACAGCAGCAGCGGCGAGCCGCGCGCTGGTGGCTTCTGGCGCAACCTCAACGATCGTCCGGGCCTCGGCGGCATCGTCAAGCGTGGCCTGATCGCGATTGTCATCCTCATTCTGCTCTACTATCCGATCGGCATGCTGATCGTGAACACGGTCGATGACGATCCGAACTTCGCGCCTGTGGGCGAGAATGCGGCACCGGCCGGCAGCAGCGCGGCCGTCGCCGTCATGGCAGGTCTGATCGACCGCGAAGTGAACGAAAACTCCTGGACCGCTAACGATCCCTTTTTCCAGCCGGGTTCCATGCTCGACAATATGCCGAACTTCCAGACCGGCATCATGAGCGCGCTGGCGCGCTTCTCCTTCGAGATGACCGATCAGGTCGGCCGCACACGCGGCTCCAGCGAAGCCGATCCCGATCTGCAAAAGGCGGCGGGCCTGCTTCAATATCCCGGCGACGTATGGCTCTGGAATCCGACAGTCTCGCTCGCGCCGCGCGCCAGTTCTGAATCGCAATATCGCGACGCCCGCAAGGCGCTCATCCGCTACAACGCCCGCCTCGGCGCCGGCAAGGCGACCTTCGAGCGCCGCGCCGACAATCTGATGGCAACGATCGAGCGCATCGCAAGCGATCTCGGCTCGCAATCGGCCATCCTCGACGATGAAGTGCGCGAACATTCCGGCGATTTCATCGATACGAATGCGGACGATGTTTTCTACAACACAAAGGGCAAGCTCTACGGCTATTATCTGATCCTGAAGGCGCTGGGCGAGGATTTCGCGCCTGTCATCAAGGAGAAGGGCCTGACGAAGAACTGGGCCCAGATGCTCGATACGTTCCGCGAGGGCGCGGAGCTTTCGCCGCTCGTCGTCGTCAATGGCCGCCCGGATTCGATGTTCCAGCCGAGCCACCTCGCCGCACAGGGCTTCTATCTTCTGCGCGCCCGCACACAAGCGCGGGAAGTTGCAAACGTGCTTTTGAAATAGTCCGCCCGCCTTGCCGCTTCCAACCTCAAATGAGACAATGGCGCCATGACAGAGAGCGAAAGCCCACGCCCGGTGGCTGCTGCCAAGCGTCGCAAGTTTCTGGTGGTCGCAGACGGCACGCCTGAATCCGAAATTGCCATCCACTTCGCCAGCCTGCGTGCAAAGCATACGGACGGCGTGGTGACGCTGCTTGCCGTGCTTGGCCCGCCCGATGCGGCCAGCCAGTGGCTGGGCGTGCAAAATCTCATGCGCGAAGAAGCGCGCAGCGAAGCTGAGGCGGTGCTGCACAAGCTTGCCACGCAGGTAAACGAATATTCGGGCATCATGCCTGAACTCGTGATCCGCGAAGGCCGCCTCGCCGACGAGCTGCACAAGTTCATCGAAGAGGACAAGGATATCGCGATCCTCGTTCTCGCATCGGGCACCGGCAAGGACGGTCCCGGTCCGCTCGTCTCCAGCGTCGGCAACAAGGGCTTCCCGATCCCCGTGACCGTTGTTCCGGGTACCTTGAGCGAAGCGGATATTCAGGCACTCGCCTGATCGCGTCTCGCTGCCTCAAACTGTCAACAGCGCCCCGCATCCCGTTTCTTCAAGCAATGCTCTCGCCGCTTCGCGGTCGGTCTCCGAAAGATCGGCAAAGGAACGCCTGAGCGTCAGCAGGCATTTTGCCTGATAGGGGTTCGTATCCTGCACCCAGGTCGCGCCGTCGATCTCGGTTTCCATTTTGCTCTTCCCGGCATCTATGACGGCGGCATTGGCGATGAGCAAGGGCAGATAGACGCGCCCGAAAAGTGCAAGCAGCGCCTTCAGCGTGTCGGGCAGCGTCGCGCTTGTCAGCCAATCTTCTTCGCGCGCCTCATATCCCGACAGGTCTTCCATCACATCGACCCATGCATAGACGCGCGGCGCTCGTTTCAGCGCCAGTGCGCTCGGTGTCGGATCGACATGGGTGAGCTGCGTCAACTGTCCGAAGAATCCGAAATCCGATGCGCCGGGCCGGCCGCCCATCAAAAAGGGATAACGGCTCAGATGCGCGTTGAACGTATCGAGAAACGCTTTGTAATTGGCCTCGATGATCTTGCCCGTCGTCGCATTCGAGCCGACGACATAAAGCCGGTCGATTTGCCGCTTCGAGAACAGCGCGCCCTGCCGAGCGATGAAATCATCCGTCCACGTTATATTTATCCAGCGTGGCAACACTTGCGCCGCCTGCGCCACATCGGCGTCAAAGGCCCAGCGATAATGGAACATCGCCTTGGTGAGCCACTCATCGCCGAAATCCTCGAGCATCTCATCGACGAAGCGCAATAAGGGATCGGGCGGCAATATGCTGCGCCCGGCCACCTCGCGCTCCATTCGCCGGATGATCGGCGTCGAATCCACCACCGCCTCAAGCTGCCCGTCAGCGCCCGGCAGATAGAAGGTCGGCAAAAGTTCGACCTTGGGCGAGGGATAACCCTCGACCGGCCCGTGTGGGCGGATGAGATAGCGATAGGCGATATGCCGGTAGCGCAAAACCGACAGCATCTTGCGCGTGTAAGGCGACCCCGGCGAGCCCCTGAGCGCGATTGGAAAATTGTAAGCCATGACCCCCCGTCCCGACACAATTGACACTTATCGTGTCACTATATCCACATCCCGAAAAGGTCACAATTGCGCAGGCGACTTCCGCGAGGGGCAGGCGTAGCCTTCCGCCATGACGCATTCACAGTGCTGGCGCGTAAAAGCCATGACCTTTGTCGAACGCAGCCAGATCGTCGCGAATCTGGCCGACAAACGCCGCTGTCTGAAACTCGCCACCAAATGCATGCGCTATTCGGTGCGCCTCGACAGGCCCGCAGCGTCACCCGTGCAACCCTCCGCGCCGAAAGCAGCGTGAGCAGCAAAGCGCTCGATTGCCCTCGCATCATGAGCCGTCATCGCCCGGCCTGATCGGGCGAGAAGCCGCATATCCCCGGCATGGCTTGATTCCTCCCCCGCCAAGGTCCATCTATAGGCCACAAGATTGCCGCTAACCCATGCGGCTAAAAGGGTTTTTTCTCCCGAGGGCCAGAATGTTCATCCAGACCGAGGCGACGCCGAACCCGGCGACCCTGAAGTTCATCCCCGGCCGCGAGGTTCTGGGCGAAGGCCATGTGGCCGATTTCCCAAATGCCGAAGCCGCCAAGCGTTCGCCGCTGGCGATGCGTCTTTTCGGCGTTGAGGGCGTCTCGGGCGTCTTTTTCGGTTCCGATTTCGTGACCGTCACGAAAAGCGACGGTGAGTGGCAGCATCTGAAGCCTGCCCTTCTCGGCGCGATCATGGAGCATTTCACCGGCGGCGCGCCGATGCTTTTCGATGCGGTCGGCGGGCAGGTTTCGGCTCATGCGGCGCATGAAGGCGAAAACGCGGAGATCGTCGCCCAGATCAAGGAAGTGCTCGATACGCGCATCCGTCCCGCCGTTGCGCAGGATGGCGGCGACATCACCTTTCAGGGCTTCGAGGATGGCGTTGTGTTCCTCAACATGCAGGGTTCCTGCGCGGGTTGCCCCTCCTCGACCATCACTCTGAAGCGCGGCGTTGAAAACACGCTGAAGCATTACGTTCCGGAAGTGACGGAAGTTCGCGCCACCTGATCCGGGCGTTACCCTGCGGCTTTTCCGTTGCTCTTCGATTGTTGCAGTGACGCCCGGTCATTGTTGTCGCCGGAGGGCTGGCGCAATTGTTCGCGCACGTTATCTTGGCGCGGCGGAGCCTGACGCGGCTTCGAATGATTTCAGCCCATCTCGGAGTTATTAATCCCATGATCGCCACTCAGGGCGCGGCTTTGTCCGACGACGCACTCGACACAATCTTCCGTACCGCGCGCACGCATAACGCATGGACGTCAAAGCCCGTGTCCGACGAGACGCTGGTGAAGCTTTACGACCTTATGAAATGGGGTCCGACGAGCGCCAATTGTTCGCCCGCGCGCATCGTCTTCGTGAAGTCGGCGGAAGCGAAGGAAAGGCTCTCGCCTGCCCTGTCGGACGGCAATCGCACCAAGACCATGTCGGCGCCCGTCACCGCGATCATCGGCTATGACGTCGAATTCTACGAACTGCTGCCGAAACTTTTCCCGCACGACCTCACCGCCAAGACCTGGTTCAACTGGTCGGCCGAATGGGCCGAGCAGACGGCCTTTCGCAACGGATCCTTGCAGGGCGCCTATTTGATGATCGCGGCGCGTTCGCTCGGTCTCGATTGCGGGCCGATGTCGGGTTTCGACATGGCGAAGGTGAACGAGGCGTTCTTCGCGGGCACGACCGTGAAAGCGAACTTCCTCTGCAATCTCGGTTACGGCGATCCCAAGGGGCTCTTCGATCGCAGCCCGCGTCTCGCTTTCGACGAAGCCTGCAAGATCGCCTGAGAAATATAGTTCGATAACGGAGCATCTGGCCCTGCCCCTTCTCGCACTCGATACGGCACAAGGTGCGCTTTCCGCCGCCATTCTGGACGGAGAGCGCATCCTTGCGCATCGCTTCGAGGTCCGCACGCGCGGCCATGCCGAAGAGCTGATGCCGATGATCGAGGCGGTGCTGGCCGATGCGTCGCTGACGCCCGGCGATCTGACCGCGCTTGCCGTCACCATAGGGCCGGGCACATTCACCGGCCTGCGCGTCGGCCTTGCCGCCGCGCGCGGATTGGCGCTCGCCCGCGCCTTGCCGCTTGTCGGCGTCACCACGCTTGAGGCGCTGGCCGCGCCTGTAGAGGCCGAAAAGGGCGAAGCCATCGCCGCCGCCTTCGATGCAAAACGCGGTGAAGTCTATTTGCAGATATTCGACGCTGCGCATGCGCCCTTGAGCGAGCCGATGATCGTCGCGCTTGATGAAGCGCTCGGCCATATGCCGGGCGAGGCCTTCGTCGCGGTCGGCACTGGTGCCGCGCTGATCGCCGAACGCTTGTCGACGAGAGGCGTCGCCTGCCGCTTTTCCGACGCGCCGCCCCAGCCTGACGCGCTTGCGGTTGCACGTATCGCTGTTGCGCGTCTTGCGGCCCACGGGCCGGACCGCTTCCGCATCGCGCCCGCACCGCTATATTTGCGCGCGCCCGATGCAAAGCTTCCCGGCGGGCTTGATCCGGTGCTGGGCTGATGAGCGGCCTCGACAAAGCGGGAATAAATATTCACGCCGCCAATGCCGGGTCGCTCACACAAATGGCAGCGCTTCACGCAGCTTCCTTTGACGAGGCATGGGGCGAAGCCGCCTTGTCAGAAATCCTCGCCATGCCGGGCGCTTTTGCCTTGGTAGTAACCGCTTGCGACGACGAGCAGGCACCGCAATTGCTGGGCTTCGTGCTGGCGCGTGTTGCTGCCGACGAGGCTGAAATTCTGTCCGTCGCGGTCGATATTTCCCATCGCGCTCAAGGCGTTGGGCGAAAGCTCATGGAAGCTGCCGCAGCCACCGCCATCGCATCGGGCGCGGTTTCTCTTTTTCTGGAAGTGGCTGACGACAATCTCTCGGCGCTCGCCCTTTACGAACGCCTCGGCTTCGTGACTGTGGGTTTGCGCCCCGCTTATTACGCGCGCGGCGCAACCCGCGTCGCGGCGCGCACCATGCGCATGGACCTGGCCAAAGCCTGAGTCTTAAAACGGTTATATTTCAGGTGCTTAGTATGCTAAAAGGAGTTGGACGCGGATAGCGCGACCGTGGCATAGAGCCCCCAACGGAGCTAATATGACAACGATGACGAAGAACACCTCCGCGACAGACCCAGTGCCCGCCGTCCCCATGGATGAGGCGCGCATAGAGAATCTCTGCATCGAAAAAAACATGCGGATGACTGAACAGCGCCGCGTCATCGCGCGCGTTCTTTCGCTTGCCCATGACCATCCCGATGTCGAAGAGGTCTATCACCGCGCCTCGGCGGTCGACAGCAAGATTTCGATTGCAACCGTCTACCGCACGGTACGCCTGTTTGAGGAAGCGGGCATTCTTGAGCGCCATGATTTCCGCGACGGCCGCTCGCGCTACGAGCAGGTGACTGACGAACATCACGATCACCTGATCGACCTGGAGACGGGCAATGTGATCGAATTTCACAATGATGAGATCGAGCGGTTGCAGAAAATCATCGCTCGAGAGCTTGGTTTCGATCTCGTGGATCACCGCCTGGAGCTTTATGGTGTTCCGCTCGACCGCGACCGCAAACCGGGCGACCCCCGCAAGAAGGCGTGATCTTCGGCGCGGTGCTGGAGTGAGACGAAGAGGAGATGCTCATGGGGCGATTGCGCGCAGGTGTGCTTCTCGCCGGTTTCATTCTGTCCGCGCTGCTGCTGATGCCCGTTCAGGCGTTGGGGCTGCGGTTCGGCCTGCCTTTCGCCAAGACGCTGCCGAACCGTTATCACCGCTTTCTCTGCAAGCTGATCGGCATTCGCGTCATCACGCGTGGCGTGCCTTATGAAGGCGGCGCTTGCCTCATTGCGGCCAATCACACGTCCTGGCTGGATATTCCGGTCATGGCGTCGCTGCGGCCGTCATCCTTTGTGGCAAAGAGCGAAGTGGCGGGATGGCCCTTCTTCGGCACACTGGCGCGTCTGCAGCAAACCGTCTTCGTCGAGCGCGAGCGGCGCACGCGCACGGCGGAATCGCGCAACGAGATTCATGCCCGCATTGCAGGCGGCGACCGGCTGATCCTTTTTCCCGAAGGCACGTCGAGCGACGGCAATCGTGTGCTGCCCTTCAAGAGCGCGCTGATGAGCGTCGCCCAGCTCACCATTGTCAGCAGAGAGGAAGACCGCGAGGACGATCTCGTCGTCCAGCCCGTTTCGGTCGCCTATGTCCGGCTCTGTGGCCTGCCGATGGGTCGCCAGTTCCGGCCCTTTTTCGCCTGGTATGGTGACATGGAGCTTTTCCCCCATCTCTGGGAAGCTTTCTCGCTCGGGCCCATCGAGGTCATCGTCGAATATCACAAGCCCGTCACCATCCGCGAAATCGGCAACCGCAAGGCGCTGGCCGCCTATTGCGAGGATAGCTGCCGTAAAGGCGTGGCGCGGGCCCTGACCGGGAGCCCCGAGCCGGTCGAGCAGGCCGCCGAGCCCGCAGGCGCGATGGAACCGGCCACTGCCCTCAAGGCGGGATGAAGCCGGGTCCGAGATTTGAGGATGCGGACCCACGCCGCCCTCGTGCTAGGATAGAGCCGATATTTGTTGAGCCCGCGAAGGAGACGAGCGCAAACCTTGTATGAGAAGACCGCGTCATCCCGGCATGTCAGCGCGCCGGACGAAGGCAAAGCCCGCGATCCCATGAGTGAATCGGATCTTGCCGCCCCCGCGCCGCAGAAGAAAATCTTCGTAAAAACATACGGTTGCCAGATGAATGTCTATGACTCGGCCCGCATGGTCGACGTCATGGCGCCTGAAGGCTATGCCGAAGCAACCTCGCCCGAAGATGCCGACATCATCCTCCTGAACACCTGCCACATTCGTGAGCGGGCTGCGGAGAAGGTGTATTCCGAGCTTGGCCGCTTGCGTGACATGAAGGCGGAACGGCGCGAGCAGGGCAAAGACCTGATTGTCGGCGTTGCCGGTTGCGTCGCGCAGGCCGAGGGCGAGGAGATGCGGCGCCGCGCGCCTTACGTCGACATGATCGTCGGCCCGCAAACCTATCACCGCCTGCCAGAGCTTGTGACGCGCGCCGCCAATGGCGGCCCGACGCTGATCGAAACCGAATTCCCGGTGGATGATAAATTCGCCAGCCTGCCCGCCCCTGAAAAGCGCAAGACGCTGGCGCGTGGGCCGACGGCCTTTCTCACCATTCAGGAAGGCTGCGACAAGTTCTGCACCTTCTGCGTCGTGCCCTATACGCGCGGCTCCGAATATTCGCGCCCCGTAGCGCGCATCGAGGAAGAGGCCCGCTCGCTGGTCGATGCGGGCGTGCGTGAAATCACCCTGCTCGGCCAGAACGTCAACGCCTATCACGGCGATGATGCGAAGGGCGAAGCCTCCTCGCTCGGCCAGTTGATCCGCGCATTGGCCGCGATCGATGGCCTCGAGCGTCTGCGCTACACGACGAGCCATCCCCGCGACATGGATGACGAGCTGATCGCCGCCCATGGCGAGGTCGAGGCGCTGATGCCCTATCTGCATCTGCCGGTGCAGTCGGGGTCGGATGCCGTGCTCGACAAGATGAACCGTCAGCATACGGCTGAACATTATATCCGCCTGATCGAGCGCATTCGCGCCGCGCGGCCCGACATCGCGCTCTCGTCCGATTTCATCGTCGGCTTTCCCGGTGAGACGGAAGAGGACTTCGAGGCGACGCTCTCGCTCATTCGCGAGGTCGGCTTCGTGCAGGCCTATTCGTTCAAATACAGCCCCCGCCCCGGCACGCCCGCCGCCACACGCGACGGCCAGATTGCCGAAGAGGTGAAGGTCGAACGGCTTCAGCGCCTGCAGGCGCTCGTGGCCGAACAGCAATTGCGTTTCAACAAATCATGCGCGGGCCGCACCATGCCCGTGTTGTTCGATCGCCGCGGCCGCACAGCGACGCAACTTGTCGGCCGCAGCCCCTATCTCCAGTCCGTGCATCTGGATGACGCACCGCCGCATCTGTTCGGGCGGATCGCACAGGTTGAGATCGAAGAAGGATTTGCCATGAGCCTCCGTGGCCGTCTCGCAATGAGTGAGGCGGTCGTTGCCTAAAGCGCGATCCGCAAAAGCGTCAGCGGTTTTGCGGCAAGATCGCGCTCATCTTGCAGAGTTCACGTCGACATCTGAAAGGAAAGGTTGCAGTTGGGCGCATCGAACCAGATGAACGCATCGAGTGGGGGAACCGGCGGCAAGAGCGACGGCGACAGTCTCGTCATCGCCTTTGACGACAACAGGCTTCTGACCGAGCTTTTCGGAGAGCATGACCGAAATCTCGTTCGCATCGAGGAAGGCCTCGGCGTGCTTGCAAGCTCGCGTGGCAACAAACTCGTCATCACCGGCAAACCCAAGGCCCGTGCCCAGGCCGATCGCGTTTTCCGCGATCTTTATCAGCGTTTGAAATCCGGCCTCGATGTGACGGCCGGTGAAGTCGATGGAGCGATCCGCATGTCGAAGGCGCCGGAAGGCGAAAGCGGCCCCGGCACAACCGGACGCCAGATTCATACCAAGCGCCGCGTCATCGGCCCGCGCTCGCCGACCCAGACGACCTATATCGATGCGCTGATGAACAATGAGCTTGTTTTCGGCATCGGCCCGGCGGGCACAGGCAAGACCTATCTGGCGGTTGCCGTCGCGGTGCAGATGCTGCTGCAAAAACGCGTCGACCGGATCATCCTGTCGCGCCCCGCCGTCGAGGCGGGCGAACGTCTGGGTTTTCTGCCCGGCGATCTGAAGGAAAAGATCGACCCCTATCTGAGGCCGCTTTACGACGCGCTTTACGACACGCTGCCCGGCGAACAGGTGGTGCGTGAAATCGAATCCGGCGAAATCGAGGTTGCGCCGCTCGCCTTCATGCGTGGCCGCACGCTGGCCAATTCCTTCGTCATTCTCGACGAAGCGCAGAACACGACGCCCGTGCAGATGAAGATGTTTCTGACGCGCCTTGGCGAAAACAGCCGCATGGCGATCACCGGCGATCCGAGCCAGGTCGATCTGCCGCTTGGCGCAAAATCGGGGCTGCGCGACGCGCTTGACGTGCTCGATGGCGTGCCCGGCATTGCGACGGTGCGCTTTTCGGACGCAGATGTGGTGCGTCACCCGCTCGTGACGCGGGTGGTAAAAGCCTACAATGCGCGCGATCGTGGCCTGCTTGATCCGCGTGGGAACAACAGGGAATGACTCGAGGAATGAGAATGAGCGGCGGTCAGACGGCGCGGACGCGTAAAGCGCCCGACGGTGCAAGTCCGGTGCATGGGCTCGAAATCGACATTATGCGCGAGACGGGCAATTGGGCGAGCGGCACGGAGGACAGCGTTCGTCGCGCTGCCGAACATGCCTATGTCGTTGCGGGCCCCTCGGAAGAGGCGGAGCTTTGCATCGTGCTTGCCGACGATGCCTTCGTGCAGGCCCTGAACAAGACCTATTGCGGCAAGGACAAGCCGACCAATGTGCTTTCCTTTCCCGCAGGCGCGATCCCTGTGGCGATAGGGCCCGAGCCGCTCATCGACATGGGCTCGCGTCTTCTCGGCGATGTCGTGCTCGCGCAGGAAACGATTGCGCGCGAAGCCGCCGAACAGGGCAAGAGCTTTGCCGATCATCTTTCCCATCTCGTCGTTCACGGCGTTCTGCACCTTCTGGGACAAGACCATGAGGAAGATGCGCAGGCCGAAGAAATGGAAGCGCTTGAACGCGACATATTAGAGGATCTCGATATTTCTGACCCTTACGCAAGCGTGCGCGACGCAGATGTCTGACACAAGCGAACCTCCGTCTACCGGCGGCGAGACCCGCCCGCGAAATCTCTCGCAACGGCTACAGGCAATGTGGCGCGGTTTGCTCGGCCTTTCGGCTGCCAGCGACCCGACCTTGCGCGAAAGCCTTGAAGAGGCGCTTGAAGGCCGCGACGAAGCAGGCCGGACCCTCACCCCTGAAGAACGGCATATGCTCGTCAATATTCTGAGCTTTGGCGAATTGCGGGTGGATGATGTCATGGTGCCGCGCGCCGACGTCGTCGCGGTTGAAGAGGGCGACACGCTTAATGAATTGCTGCGGCTCTATCGCGAGTCGAACCATTCGCGCATGCCGGTCTATCGCGAAACCCTCGACGATCCGCTCGGCATGGTCCACATCAAGGATGTCGTCGAATATCTGACGCCGCCCGATGGCGAAAATCCCAAACCTGCAAAACCATTCTCGCTGAAATCGGTCAGGCGCGACGTGCTGTTCGTGCCCCCCTCCATGCCTGCGCTCGATCTGCTGCTGAAGATGCAGGCGACGCGCATTCATCTGGCGCTGGTCATCGACGAATATGGCGGCACGGACGGGCTGGTCTCGATCGAGGATCTGGTGGAAGAAATCGTCGGCGATATCGAGGACGAGCACGATACGCATGAAGGACCGGCGCTGGCGCGGCGCGACGATGGAACGATCGACGCCGACGCGCGCGCTTCCATCGAGGAACTAGAAGAGATGCTCGGCGTGAAGCTCGTCGATGAAGAAAGCGAAGACGACGTCGAGACGCTGGGCGGCCTCGTCTTCTCGCTTGTCGGGCGTGTGCCTGTGCGCGGGGAGCTCATCAAGCACCCGCTCGGTCTCGAATTTGAAGTGAGAGACGCCGATCCACGCCGCATCAAGAAGCTGCGCATACATAATGCCGCGCCTGCGGAAACCGCGCCGGGCGATGCGCCTGCCGAAGCAAACAGGGCAGCGAGCTGATGCATGATGCTTGATCGCGGGCTCGCCGCACCTCTTCGCGCCATCCACCGGCTTGCGCATGATCTTGGTCGCCTCTCGGGCTGGAGGCGTTGGGCATGCGCGTTTCTTGCGGGTGCGCTCAGCGTTCTGGCTCTGCCGCCGATCCAGTTTCTGCCGATCCTCTTTCTGACATTTCCCATTCTGGTCTGGCTGCTTGATGGCATCGATAGCGCGGGCACCAACGCCGTGCCGCTGTCGCGCCGCAAGATGCTGCGCGCCGCCGCCGCAATCGGCTGGTGGTTCGGTTTTGGATATTTTCTGCTCGGCCTTTACTGGATCGGCTTTGCCTTCATGGTCGAGGCCGACAAGTTCGCCGTCTTCATGCCCTTTGCCGTGGTGGCGCTCCCGGCCGGTCTCGCGCTCTTCATCATGGCCGCAGCAATGCTTGCGCGGCTGTTCTGGTGGTCGGGCTATCGCCGCATTGCCGTGCTTGCCTTCTTCTGGACGGTGTTCGAGTGGCTGCGCGGGCACGTTTTTACCGGCTTTCCATGGAACCTGATCGGCGACAGCCTCACAGCCTCTCAAGGGCTGATGCAATGGGCCGCGCTCACCGGCGTCTATGGGCTTTCCTTGATCACGGTGCTGATCGTTGCGGCACCGGCATCTTTCGATCCGCGCAACAATGCGCATCAGGAAACTGCGGCGGCGTCGGGGCAGAGCTGGCTCGTGCCGCTTGGCGCGCTCGCGGCTCTTTTGCTTCTCTGGGTCGGCGGCGCGGCGCGGCTCGGTCTTGCCGCGCCGGAACCGAGCGTCGGACCCGAGACGACCATGCTGCGTCTCGTGCAGCCCAATATTGCCCAGACCGAAAAATGGAAGCCCGAAAGCCGCCTCGCCATTCTTGGTGAGTTTCTTCGCATGAGCGCCGCGCCGACGCCCGAAGCGCCGCAGGGCCTCGGGCACAAGTCGATTGTCGTCTGGCCTGAATCGGCGCTGGCCATCTTTCTGGCGCGCGAACCTTACGTATTGTCTGCGATCTCACGCATTCTTCCGCAGGGCGCGCTGCTCATCACCGGCAGCGTGCGCGGCGAGCCCGGCCCCGACAGCCCGCCCGACACGTTGCAGTTCTTTTACAACAGTCTTTACGCGGTGAATTCGGACGGCAGGATTGTCGCCACCTATGACAAGTTTCATCTGGTGCCCTTCGGCGAATATCTGCCCTTCCATCGCTGGTTGTCGCGCATTGGCCTTCATAAGCTGGCCAAGCTGCAGGGAAGCTTCGACACAGGCCCCGGCCCGGTCACGCTGACGCTTCCCGGTGCGCCGTCCGCAAGCCCGCTCATTTGCTATGAGATTATTTTTCCCGGCCAAGTGGTCTCCCCTTCCGCGCGTCCGGGCTGGATCGTCAATGTGACGAATGACGCCTGGTTCGGCACATCGAGCGGCCCTTATCAGCATTTGAGCCAGGTGCGTCTGCGCGCCGTCGAACAGGGCCTGCCGGTCGCCCGTGCCGCCAATACTGGCATCTCCGCGGTCGTCGATGCCTATGGCCGCATCGTCGCTTCGAAGGCATTGAACACGGGCGGCGTCATCGATGCGCCGCTGCCTGCAGCCCTCGATCCCACGCCCTATTCGCGGTTCGGCGACTGGATCCTCGCGCTCATGCTCGCCACACTCGGCGCGGTCACGCTGGCCTTCCGTCGTCGTTGAAACCTCCCTTTGCGGCGATGTCGCTCCCTCTTGAATGAAACTCCGCTTGCGGCGAGAGTCGCCCCGGGGTTGTATTCTGCTTGTCCCGGATGGGCAGGAGTTGCATAAGGGCAAGTCGATTTGCCCTAGGGTTCATCTGTGGCCTCGGGGTTCTCTGGGGCTATGTGCCGCTTCCCGGGCGGCGTGAATGAGGTTCGGCCTTGCCTAGGAAGTCTCCCAATCCGATTGACGTTCATGTCGGCGGCCGCGTCCGGATGCGGCGCATGCTTGTGGGCATGAGCCAGGAAAAGCTCGGCGATAGCCTGGATCTGACCTTCCAGCAGGTTCAGAAATACGAAAAAGGCGCCAATCGCATCGGCGCGAGCCGCCTTTACCAGATTGCCCGCGTTCTGGGCGTGCCGATCGAATTCTTCTATGACGGCATTTCGGGCGACGGCCAGGCTGGCGCTGACGGCTTTGCCGAAGCGGAGACAGGCCATTTCGAACTCGATATGCTCTCGACGTCGGAAGGCATCCAGCTCAACAGCGCCTTTTTCTCGATCCGCGACCCCAAGGTACGCAAAAAGGTGCTGGAACTCGTGAAAGCCCTTGGCGATGCAGGGGCTCACGACGATGAAGCCGCCCTGGCAGGCGACGATGATGAAGACGACGAAGAAGAAAAAGCTCTTTAGCCACTGAAGCTTCACAATGGAAATGGTCGGCGTAGTTGACCCGCCGGGATTTCCTTGCAAAAACAACCCGGGTAACAGTGCCGTCGCGCTTTCGCCGTGACAGGTAGCTGGTCATTTTCCTCACATAGGGGCACGACAATTGGCGCGGTCTAATTACCTTTTCACGAGCGAATCTGTTTCTGAAGGTCATCCCGACAAGGTTTGCGACCGGATTTCGGATGCCGTGCTCGATCTTTACCTGTCCGCCGATCCTTACGCGCGGGTTGCCTGCGAAACGCTGACGACCACGAACAAGATCGTGCTCGCCGGTGAAGTGCGCGGCCCCGCCTCGATCACCAAGGAAAAGATCGAAGCGACGGCGCGCGATGCCGTTCGCCAGATCGGCTATGAGCAGGAAGGCTTCCATTGGAAGAAAGCCGATGTCGAAGTGCTGCTGCATGCGCAGTCCGCCGACATCGCGCAGGGCGTCGATGCGGCAGGCAACAAGGATGAAGGCGCTGGCGACCAGGGCATCATGTTTGGTTATGCCTGCACCGAAAGCGACGTGCTGATGCCGGCGCCCATCGTCTATGCGCACCGCATTCTCCAGCGCATGGCGGAAGACCGTCATTCCGGCAAGCGCCCGGAATTCGAGCCCGACGCCAAGAGCCAGGTGACCCTGCGCTACGAAAACGGCAAGCCCGTTGGCGTGACCTCGGTCGTCGTCTCGACGCAGCACAAGGCTGGCGTCGCGCAGAAGGATTTGCGCGAGTTGGTCCGTGCCTATGTCGCCGAAGTTCTGCCGCATGGCTGGTTCCCGACGGAAGAAGAGTTCTACGTGAACCCGACCGGCAACTTCGTCATCGGCGGACCGGATGGCGATGCGGGCCTTACGGGCCGCAAGATCATCGTCGACACCTACGGCGGCGCGGCGCCTCACGGCGGCGGCGCTTTCTCCGGCAAGGACCCGACGAAGGTCGACCGCTCAGCGGCCTATGCCGCGCGCTATGTCGCAAAAAACATTGTCGCAGCAGGCCTTGCCGACCGCGCAACGATCCAGCTCGCTTACGCGATCGGCGTCTCGAAGCCGCTGTCCATCTATGTCGACCTGCACGGGACCGGCAAGATCGACGAGGAAGCCATCGAGCTGGCAATCCCGCGCGCGATTGATCTCTCCCCGCGTGGTATTCGCGAGCACCTGAAACTCAACCGCCCGATCTATGCGCGCACCTCGTCTTACGGCCATTTTGGTCGTACGCCGGATGCCGATGGCGGCTTCTCCTGGGAGAAGACGGACCTTGCCGACAAACTTAAATCGGAAATCCGCTGAACCGACGGATTACGAAGCCATTGTCCGTCGTCACGTTTATGGACGGACCAAGGGCAAGACGCTGAAGAATCGTCAGGCGAATTTGATGGAGACCTTGTTCCCCAAGGTCTCCATTTCGCTTGATGACGCCTCGATCGACCCGCGCACCCTCTTCAGTGGCCCGGTCGATGAGGCATGGCTTGAGATCGGTTTCGGCGGCGGCGAACATCTCGTCTGGCAGGCCGAACAAAATCCGCGCATCGGCATTATCGGCTGCGAACCCTTCATCAATGGCGTCGCAAAGCTTGTCGCCGAAATTGATGAGCGCAGCCTCGGCAATGTTCGCATTCATGCCGACGACGCGCGCTTTCTTCTGGAGCGCTTCGCGCCTGCCTCCATCTCGCGGGTTTTCATTCTTTATCCCGATCCCTGGCCAAAACTTCGCCACAACAAGCGCCGTTTCGTGAATGAAGAAACATTGGCGATGATTTCTGCCGCTTTGGTGCCGGGCGGAGAACTGCGTTTTGCGAGCGATATCCCCGAATATGTGAACTGGACGCTCGCCCGCATCGCTGAACATAATGCGCGGGGAAATAGTCGTTTTATGTGGAAAAACAACGACTTGAGCGAGTGCCGCCTGCGCCCCGACGACTGGCCGCAGACGCGCTATGAGCAAAAGGCTCTGCGTGAAGGCCGTGTGCCCGCCTATTTGCGCTTTCGTCATGAGGATACCGGCTCTTGCGGTTAGGGCCGCAGAGGCGCTATATACCCTCACTTAAAGACGCTTCTCACATAACGAAGAGCAATCTTCGATTTAAGCGAGTGGGTTGTCTCCGGAAACGGGGGCCCGCTTTTTTTGTTTCTGGAGAGCTTTTTGACAACAGGCGTGGACTTGGATCGGCAAAATGAAGGCGCAGCACCGGCTGATGAAGCCGCAACGCTGGATACGCATCTCGTTGCCGCGTCCGGTCAGCCGCGCAAGGTTTTCCAGCTGATTGCTCCTTCGGCGGAAGCTGCGAATTTCGAGATCGTGCGCGTGCGCTACGGGCTTCACGACGGCCATACGCTTCAGATCATGGCGGAACGGCCGAACGGCTTGATGAATGTCGCCGGTTGTGAGGAGCTGTCGGGTATCCTGTCTGCGATCCTCGACGTCGAGGACCCGATTTCCGGCGAATATAATCTTGAAGTGTCTTCGCCCGGTATCGACCGGCCGTTGACGCGGCCGAAAGACTTTGAGCGTTGGGCGGGCTTTGAAGTGAAGCTCGAACTCAGCGAAGCGATCGATGGACGAAAGCGTTTTCGCGGCCGTCTGCACGGTTATGAAAATGGCGAAGTGCTGATCGAGCATGACGTCGAAGGATTCTCGGAACAACAGGTCATCGGCCTGCCGTTCCGTCAGATAAGTGAGGCGAAGCTCACGATGAGCGACGACCTCATCACCGAGAGCTTGAAGCGAAGAGATCGGGACGCCCCGGCCCCATCCGACGGAGAATAGAATTATGGCACCGGCAGTAAGCGCCAATCGCCTGGAACTGTTGCAGATCGCGGACGCAGTCGCGCGCGAGAAGTCGATCGACCGCGAAGTCGTGATCGAGGCGATGGCCGAAGCGATCCAGAAAGCCGCACGTTCGCGTTACGGCGCGGAAAACGAAATCCGCGCGCGTATCAATCCGACGACCGGCGAAATCAGGCTGGTGCGCCTGCTCGAAGTCGTCGAAGACGTCGAGAACGACGCAGTGCAGATCGAATTGCGCGAAGCCCAGCGCCGCAATCCCGCCGCCCAGCTCGGCGATCTGATCGAAGACGAATTGCCGCCGGTCGATTTCGGCCGCATCGCTGCGCAGACCGCAAAGCAGGTCATCGTGCAGAAGGTGCGCGACGCCGAACGCGAGCGCCAGTATGACGAATACAAGGACCGCATCGGCGAAATCGTTCACGGCATCGTCAAGCGTGTCGAATACGGAAACGTGATCACGGATCTTGGTCGTGGCGAAGCGATCGTGCGCCGCGACGAATTGCTGCCGCGCGAAACCTTCCGCAACGGCGACCGCGTTCGCGCCTATATCTATGACGTGCGTCGCGAACAGCGCGGCCCGCAGATTTTCCTTTCGCGCACGCATCCCCAGTTCATGGCGAAGCTTTTTGCGCAGGAAGTGCCGGAAATCTATGACGGCATCATCGAGATCAAGGCGGTTGCCCGCGATCCCGGTTCGCGCGCCAAGATCGCCGTGCTTTCCAACGACTCGTCCATCGACCCGGTCGGCGCTTGCGTCGGCATGAGGGGCAGCCGCGTTCAGGCTGTCGTCAACGAGCTTCAGGGCGAAAAGATCGACATCATCCAGTGGTCGCCCGATAGTGCCACCTTCATCGTCAATGCGCTCGCGCCTGCCGAAGTCGTCAAGGTTGTGCTCGACGAAGACACGCAGCGTATTGAAGTTGTCGTCCCCGATGACCAACTTTCATTAGCGATTGGTCGCCGCGGACAGAACGTGCGTCTCGCGTCGCAGCTCACCAATTGGGATATCGACATTCTGACGGAGGCCGAGGAATCGGAGCGCCGTCAGGCCGAATTTGCAAGCCGCAGCGCGATCTTCGCTGAAGCGCTCGACGTGGACGAAGTCATCGCCCAGTTGCTCGCATCCGAAGGCTTCTCCTCGATCGAAGAAGTGGCTTACGTGCCGCTTGATGAAATCGCCGAGATCGAAGGCTTCGACGAGGACACGGCGCAGGAAATCCAGAGCCGCGCGCTCGACTATATCGACCGCCAGAACGCGGAATATGACGAGAAGCGCGTTGCGCTGGGCGTCGAGGATGCGCTTGGCGAAATCGAAGGCGTGACACCCAAGATGCTCGTCGCCTTCGGCGAAAACGGCATCAAGACGGTCGAGGACCTCGCGGGTTGCGCGACCGACGACCTCACGGGCTGGAACGAGACGGTCAATGGCGAGCGCAAGCACCAGCAGGGTGCGCTGGAAGGCTTCGATTTGACCGAAGATGACGCCAATGCCTTCATTATGAAGGCGCGTCTGGCCATGGGCTGGATTACGCAGGCCGATCTCGACGCGGCGGACGCCGAAAAGGCGGAAGTCGAAGAGGCCGGACACGAGTGATGAGCGCGCCTAAAGGCGCGGATAAAGAGGAGCGCCGCTGCATTGTCACCGGCGAGGTCGGTTCGAGAGAAAATCTCATCCGCTTCGTCGTTGGCCCGGAAGACAAGGTTGTTCCCGATCTCGCGGAGCGGCTGCCGGGCCGGGGCATATGGGTTTCGGCGCGCCGCGAGGCGATTGAGACGGCGATCCGCAAGGGTCTTTTTGCCAAGGCCGCAAAGGCGAAAGCCGATGCGGGCGAGGAGCTGGCCGATGAGGTCGAGGAGCTTCTGGCAAAGCGGGCGGCGGGCGCTTTGGGCCTTGCCCGCAAGGCTGGCGAACTTGTCGCCGGCTATGAAAAGGTTTTGGCGGAGATTTCCGCCGGCCGTATCGCGATCCTGATTGAAGCGCGAGACGGTTCTGAAGACGGCGTTGCCAAGCTTGCCGGAGCCATAAGGGCCCGGCAGGCGCAGCAACGAGGTGCGGACGTGCCAATCCTGCGACCCCTCTGGTCGATCGAAATGGGTTTGGCATTGGGCCGCGCAAATGTGGTACATGCTGCGCTGACCAAGGGCAGCATGGAACGAAAAGTCTTGGCGGACCTCGCCAGACTGGAAAGCTATGGGCGTACCAAACGCCCGCTGAATGTAGGATAGGCATGAACGACTCGGCGGATTCGAGCGAACGCAAACTGAAAGCTTCCGGCGGCAAAACGCTGAGCCTGAAGCGGACAGTCGAGTCTGGCCACGTGCGCCAGAATTTCTCCCATGGCCGGTCGAAGTCGGTCGTCGTGGAGAAGAAGAAGAAGCGCACCATCAACCCAGGTGGCGCAGCGGCACATGTTGAGCCGGTGGAAGAAGCGGCGCCTGCGCCTGCGCCTGCTCCGGTAGCAGCGGAAGCGGCGCCCGCGCCTGCCCCCGCGCCAAAGCCCGAAATTGAAGTGGTCACGCCGGTTGAGCCCGCGCCGGCTCCTGTCGTGGAGCCCGTGGTTGTTGCAAAGCCGGTCGTTGCCGAACCAGCCCCCGCG
>NZ_JBASBH010000076.1:0-10832 GCF_049651025.1 Parvibaculum sp.
ACGACAGGTTCGACGCTCGTCGCCAATAATCTGAAGATCCTCGATGACGGCGTCATGCTGAAAAGCCAGGCTAACCTCGCCGCAAGCCTGCGCGCCGACTGGAACGCCGCCGCGATCAAGGCCGCCAGCGTCATGCTCGACCGTATCGATGCGAAACTTGCCGCCGAAGCGCAGGTCGTCATTGCCGCGCGCGGCAAGCTCAACCGCGCAAAGCTCGTCAAGGAACTCGGTGCTGAATTTTCCTGCACCGCCGAACCCGGCGAAGGCGCGCTCTCGCTCCTTTGCCCGCGCGAGCACCTGCAATCCGTTGCCACTCGCCTCCGCGAAGGCGGTGCCGATGCCGTAACGGTGAGCGCCGCAGAATATATTTTCCGCTCACGGAATGAGCTGGTCGAGCGCTTGAAGAAGCGTTTGAAGAAGTAAGGGGTTCCTGCCTATTCGATTTCGTCATGGCCCGGCTTGACCGGGCCATGACGGATTATAAAGGTTTGGAATCGCCTCCCCCTTCTTCCTCAAGCCATGCGCAAAACGCCACCACGGCGGGATCGCCTGCGATCGCCTCCGGTACAACCCAGCAATAGCCTCGCGACGCGAGTTCCGGCCCCTTGAGCGGCGCAACGAGACGTCCCGTCGCCAGATCATCTGCAATGATCGGCAATGGCCCGAGCGCGACGCCAAGCCCGTCGCTTGCCGCCTGCAATGCCAGATAGAAATGATCGAAGCGTTGCCGCCCTGCATGTTGCTCGACGCCCGCAGCGCCTGCCGCCTCGAGCCAGCGCGTCCATGCGCCGGGCCGCGTATCGGCATGCAGCAGCGTCGCCCGGGCAAGGTCGACGGCGGACTTGATCTTCAGCGCCTTGGCGAGCTTCGGCGCGCAAACCGGAATTTCGCGCTCGACCAGAAACGGTGCGGCCCCAAAACCTTTCGGCCAGGGCGCCATCTCGCGGCGGATCGCGACGTGAAACGATCCCTGCGGCAGCCGCGCAACCGTCTCGTCCGACGTCACCAGCCGCAACTCGACATCGCCGACGCGATTCTGAAACGAGGCGAGCCTCGGCAGCAGCCAGCGCATGGCAAGCGTCGGCAGCGCATTGATGGTGAGCAACGTGGTCTTGCGCGCCGTCTCCTTCAGCCGCGTCGATGCCGCCGCAATGCCGTCGAAGGCGACCGACAGCGCATCGCGATAGGCGCGCCCCGCCTCCGTCAGCTTCAACCGTTTGCCGATGCGATCGAAAAGCGCGACGCCCGCCCAATCCTCAATCGCCCTGATATGACGGCTAACCGCGCCATGTGTGACGCAAAGCTCGTCGGCGGCTGCCGTCACGCTGCCAAGCCGCGCGGCGGCTTCGAAGGCGCGCAGGCCGCCCAGCGGCGGCAAGACATGGCGTGGTTTCTGCTCGCTCATGTATGTGATCATAGATCACAAGGACTTTGAGGAAAACTGCCTTGTTTGTGTGCAAGGGAAGGGCGATGTTGTGAAAAATACAGGTAAGTAAAAGACAAGATCATGAGCCTCTTTCTCGCCGCCTCCATCGCCGCCGTTGCCTTCATCACCTCCGCCATTTCTGGCGTTTTCGGCATGTCGGGCGGCATGATCCTGATGGGTTATCTCGCTTTTGTGCTGCCGGTCAGCGCGGCGATGATCATGCATGGCGCGACGCAAGCGACGGCCAACGGCTATCGCGCCATTCTCAACCGCCGCGACATCGACTGGAAAATCTTCGGGCGCTATCTCATCGGCGCGCTGCTCGGCCTGGCGCTTCTCTCCGCCATCGCTTACGTGCCCAATAAAGTGACCATGTATCTGTTGCTCGGCGTCGTGCCCTTCATCGCCGCCGCCTTGCCGCAGCGCTGGGCGCTCGACATCTCGAAAAAAGGTGCGGCGGAAATCTGCGGCTTCTTCGTCACGCTCCTCAATCTGACGGCAGGTGTCGCGGGCGCGCTGCTCGACGTGTTCTTCGTACGCACGACTTTGACGCGCCATCAGGTCGTCGCGACAAAAGCCGTGACGCAAACCTTCAGCCATATTCAGAAACTCGTCTATTTCGGCATCATCATCCGCGCTGTTTCGGAAGACGCGCCGGACGTGAATTTGCCCTGGTGGATTTTCGTCGCCGTCATTCCGCTATCCATGCTCGGCACGACGGCGGGAAAGCGCGTCCTCGACGGCATGACCGACACGAATTTCCGTCTCTGGAGCCAGCGCATCACGCTCGCCATCGGCACGGTGCTGCTGGGGCAGGGCGTGGTGCTGATGGTGCACTGACACCGGAAGCCCCCTAAATCCCTCGCTCCGCCCGAAACTTCGCGCGGCCCTTTTCCCCCGCCTTCTCGAACCGCGGCAGAACCTTCTCGATCAGCCAGGGAAACGCGCCGATGATCCGCGAAGTGATGCTGTCGCCATAAGGGATGTAAGTCTCAAGCCGCCCGCTATCGAGCGCATTCATGCAGGCATCCGCCACTTCCGCCGCCGTCAAAACCTTGCCGACGAAATTCAGCGCCGAGCCGCTGCTATGCACCGCCTCATAACGCAGCATCGGCGTATCGACGCCGCTTGGAAAAACTCCCATGACGCGAACGCCATCGCCCGCAAGCTCCGAGCGGATCGACGTCAGAAATCCGCGCAGCCCGAATTTCGATGCGGCATAGGATGCGCTGCCTTTCAGCGCGACAATGCCGCCCATCGAAACGATGGAAAGAATATCGCCGCTCTTGCGCGCACGCATGAGGCGCGCCGCAATACGCGCAAGCTGCATGGGCGCAATCAGATTGATCGCAATGTGCCGGTCGATCACATCGGCGGTGAGATCGGCAATGTCGCCCGGCTCCACATAGCCCGCATTGTTGACGAGCAGCGCAAGGTCGCCATGTTCCGTTTCGATGAGACGGGAGAGCGTCGCGACCCCATCCGCCGTCGAAAGATCGGCACACACCAGCACCGGCTCATGCGACAGGCGCTTTGCCACCTCGCCCATGCGCGCTTCGTTTATATCGGCAAGAATGAGCCGATAGCCGCGCCGGTCGAGCCGCGTCGCGATTTCAGCCGCGATGGCGCCGCCGCCGCCCGTGATGAGTGCCTTCTTCATTCCGCCGCCGCCTTCCGCGCACCCACGCGCAGATGTTCGAATGTGCCGTCCTTCAGTTCCGGCCAGTTGAAGCGCTTGCGCAGCCGCGCCATCTGCCTTCGATAGGCGTCGATCTCGACATAGGTGGCATGGCGATCCGAACCGACGAATTTGATGCCGCCCGAAAGGTCCGGCCTGTCGCTGGCGATCATCGCATCGACATTGCGCGCCGCCTCGCCGCCATTGGCGCGTGCAATAATCGTCCGCGCGATGAGGTCCGCCATTTCATCGAAGAGCTTGTAAGCGCCGCCATTCGTTTCCATGTAGCCCAGCGCGTAAAGCCCCGGCGTCTCGCGGCTGAAAAGGTTCATATAGAGATCTGGCTTGCCGCCCTTCCAGTGAAAGAGCGCCGGATCGACGTAGGGAATTTTCCATTTATAGCCCGTGGCGCAAAGCACCAGATCGATCTCTTCCGATGTGCCGTCGACGAAATGCACGACCTTGCCCTCAAAGCGCGCCACATCGCGCTTGGCCTTGATGTCGCCATGGCTGAGGAAATGCAGGAGTTGCGTATTGAGGATCGGATGGCTTTCAAAAATCCGGTGATCGGGCTTCTGCAAACCAAGCCGCGTCAGATCGCCATTGAGAAGCCGCAGCATGACGCCGAAAATGCGCTGCGTCGCCCACATCGGCAATTGCGGCCCGTTATGCGCGAACACATCGGCGGGCAATCCGAAGATGTGTTTGGGAATGAAATGATAACCGCGCCGCAGACTGATGAATGCTTTGTCCGCAGACTGCGCCGCATCGCAGGCAATATCGCAGCCCGAATTTCCCGCACCGATGATGAGCACGCGCTTGCCGCGAAACTCATCCATCGAGCGATAGGTGCTGGCATGCCGCATCTCGCCGGTGAAAGTGCCGGGATATGTCGGCATGGCTGGATGCCAGTTGGTGCCCGTCGCGCAGACAAGCGCCGCATAGCGCTTCGTCTCGCCGTTCGAAAGCGTCACCTGCCAGCCATCGCCCTCGCGCGCAGCTTCGGTGACGCCGGTGTTGAAACGAATATGATCGCGCAATCCATAGGTGTCGGCAAAGCCGCGCATATAGGCATGGATCTGCCGGTTCGAGGGATAGTCCGGATAATCCTCCGGCATGTCGTAGTCGATGTAATGCGATTGCGTTTTCGACGAGATGAAATGCGCCGAGTTGTAAACGGGTGAGCCGGGATTCGTCTGGTCCCAAAGCCCCCCGACATCGGAATGGCGCTCGTAAATGTCGAAAGGAATGTTCAGCGCCTTGAAGCTGCGCGCCAGCGCAAGCCCCGCAGGCCCGCCTCCGACAACGCAAACCGGACCGACATTTGCCGCCATGATCCTCTCCGCAAATAAGTGAATGTTCCTCACATTTGTGATATGTGATAAACCTGTCCCGATCCCCCGGCAAGAAGATTTTCGGAAAACCCCCATGAGTGCCGCCCCCACAGCCCGCCGCCAGCCGACGCAGGAGCGCGCAAAAGCCCGTGTCGAGCGCATCCTCGCCGCCGCTTCGGAGCTGATTGCCGAAACGGGCAGCGACACGGTGCGCATGACCGAGGTGGCCGCGCGGGCGGGCATACCCATCGGCTCGCTCTACCAATATTTTCCGGACAAGGCGGCGATCTTGCGCCTGCTCGCCATGCGCTTCATGGAGCGCGTGCGCGAGGGGCTGCATGTCGGTCTGCAAGGCATAGACAGCGGCGATGAAGCGCTCGCCCGCATAGACAGCATTCTCGAAAACTACTACGCGACCTTCCTCAACGAGCCCGTGGTGCGCGATGTCTGGTCGGGCACGCAATCGGACAAGGCGCTGCAGGCGCTCGACATTGAAGACAGCCGCGAGAACGGGCAGCTCGTCTTCAATGCTTTGAAGCCGCTCGTCAGGAAGCGCGATCACGCGCGCTTTGAAGCGGCGTGCTTCCTTCTGATGCAGCTATCGGGCGCAGCGGTGCGCCTTGCCATTGCGGTTGAGCGCAAGGAAGGCGACCGGCTGATCGCGGAATATCGCCGAATGATGCGGAGCGAACTCCGCACCTTTCTCGGCGGCGACGGCGCCTAGAGCCCCGGCACGGGAAACCGCGCCGTCAGCGCCCGTGTGCGTGCTGCCAGCAAAGCCTCGGCCTCTGCATCGCCTCCCGCGCGCAGCGTCTCGGCAATGATCGCTGCAATCTCCTCCATCTCCGCCGCGCCCATGCCCCGCGCGGTGGCCGCTGGCGTGCCGAGGCGAATGCCGGAAGGGCGCATCGGCGGCAGCGGATCGTCGGGGATCACCTGCTTGTTGGTGGTGAGGTCAACGCGGTCGAGCGCGGCTTGCGCCTTCGCGCCATCAAGCCCGAAGCTCTGCACCACATCGAGCACCATGAGGTGATTATCCGTGCCGCCGGTGACGAGCTTCACCTGTCGGCGCGTCAGCGCAGCGGCGAGCGCCCTGGCATTGGCGAGAACCGCCGTGCCATATGCGCGAAACGCGGGCGTCGCGGCGAGACGGAACGTCGTTGCGGCCGCCGCCACCTGGTTCATATGCGGCCCGCCTTGCAGGCCGGGAAAAACCGACGCGTCGATCTTCTTTGCAAACTCCGCCTTGCAGAGAATAAGGCCGCCGCGTGGACCGCGCAGCGACTTGTGCGTCGTCGTCGTCATCACGTCGAACCCGGCATCCAGCGGATTGCGCATGACATTGGCGGCGATCAGCCCGCCAATATGGCTGACATCCGCCATGGTCAGCGCGCCAACCTCATCGGCCACCCGTTTGAAATCGGCATAGTCATAGTCGCGCGGATAGGAGGAGTAGCCGCAGACAACCATCTTCGGCTTTGCCTCCCGCGCCACCTTGCGCAGCGCTTCAAAATCAATCGCGCCGTCGCGTGGATCCGTCTTGTAACGGACGAAATTGAAGATGCGCCCCATATGGCTGACGGGCGCGCCATGCGTCAGATGCCCGCCATGCGAGAGGTCCATGGCAAGGATCGTATCGCCCGGCTCAAGCAGGCCAAGATAAACGGCCTGGTTCATCGGCGAGCCGGAAAGCGGTTGCACGTTTGCGTGGTCGGCGCGAAACAGCGCGCAGGCCCGCTCGCGCGCGAGGCTTTCAATGCGGTCGGTATATTCCTGCCCGCCGTAATAGCGCCGCCCCGGATAGCCTTCCGAATATTTATTGGTGAAGGCCGAGCCGAGCAGCGTCAGCACTTCGGGGAAGGCATAGTTTTCAGACGGGATGAGTTCCAGCCCCGCGCGTTGCCGCGCTTCCTCGCCTTCCAGCGCGGCGAGAATCTCGGGGTCGGACGCAGCAAGCTCTGCGCGTTCGGCGGATTGAGGCATGAGATCGATCTCCTGAAAGCCAAAAATGACAACGCCCGGCCAGCTATGAATGCTGCCCAGGCGATCGGCTTTCAGATCAGTCTCCACGCTCCCCGATGGTTGCCCATCTCAAATCGCCAGTCGCGCGGAGGATATGTAACGACCGGTAGTGGGAGGAAAATAGATCGCCATATGTTTCCGGTCAAATCAAAGTCTGGGGCCCCGCCAAAAACTGAGCGTCGTCCCGGGCCTTGTTCCCGGGACCCATCTTGCTTCACTCACCGCCGGTCCGCTATGGAACCCGGGAACGAGCCCCGGAGTGACGGAAAACAAAAAGGGCCGGTGTTTCCACCGGCCCTTCTGTATTCGGAGCGTTTGAGAGCGGGACTTAGAAGTCCATGCCGCCCAGTCCGCCCATTCCGCCCATGCCGCCCATGCCGCCGGGCATGCCGCCGGCGCCGCCTGCGTCCTTCTTCGGAGCTTCGGCGATCATGGCTTCCGTCGTGATCAGAAGGCCAGCGATCGAGGCTGCGTTCTGAAGCGCGGTGCGGACAACCTTGGTCGGGTCGATGATGCCGGACGCGACGAGGTCGACATATTCTTCGTTCTGCGCGTCGAAGCCGAAGTTCGCGACCTTCGATTCCAGAACCTTCTGGACGACGATCGAACCTTCGATACCGGCGTTCTCGACGACCTGACGGATCGGGGCTTCGAGAGCCTTGCGGATAATGTTGATACCCGCCTGGATGTCGGTGTTGTCGTTCGTGAGCTTCGCAACAGCCTTCGTGGCCATCAGAAGCGCCGTGCCGCCGCCGGGGACGATGCCCTCTTCGACTGCCGCGCGGGTTGCATTGAGCGCGTCGTCGACGCGGTCCTTGCGTTCCTTCACTTCAACTTCCGTCACGCCGCCGACTTTGATGACCGCAACGCCGCCCGCGAGCTTCGCGAGACGTTCCTGCAGCTTCTCCTTGTCGTAATCCGACGTCGTGTCTTCGATCTGACGCTTGATCTGGCTGACGCGGCCTTCGATGTCTTTCTTCTTGCCGGCGCCGTCGATGATCGTCGTGTCGTCCTTCGTGATGTTGACGCGCTTGGCCTTGCCGAGCATGTCAGGCGTCACGTTTTCAAGCTTGATGCCCAGTTCTTCCGAGATCACCTGGCCGCCCGTGAGGATCGCAATGTCCTCGAGCATGGCCTTGCGGCGATCGCCGAAGCCCGGCGCCTTCACGGCGGCAACCTTCAGGCCGCCACGCAGCTTGTTGACGACGAGGGTCGCGAGAGCCTCGCCTTCGATGTCTTCCGCGATGATGAGGAGCGGACGCGACGACTGCACGACAGCTTCCAGGATCGGGAGCAGCGGCTGAAGGTTCGTCAGCTTCTTCTCATGGAGAAGGATGAAGGGCTCGTCGAGTTCCGTCACCATCTTGTCGGCGTTGGTGATGAAATAGGGCGAGAGATAGCCGCGGTCGAACTGCATGCCTTCGACGACTTCGAGTTCGCTGTCGAGCGACTTGGCTTCTTCAACCGTGATGACGCCTTCGTTGCCGACTTTGGCCATCGCTTCGGCAATCATCTTGCCGATTTCGTGTTCGCCGTTCGCCGAGATCGTGCCGACCTGGGCGATCTCTTCGTTCGACTTCACCTTCTTGGAGCGCTTCGTGAGGTCTTCGATGGCGACCTTGACGGCCAGATCGATGCCGCGCTTCAGGTCCATCGGGTTCAGACCGGCGGCAACCGCCTTCGCGCCTTCGCGAACGATCGCCTGGGTCAGAACCGTCGCCGTCGTGGTGCCGTCGCCCGCCGTGTCATTCGTCTTGGCGGCGACTTCCTTCACCATCTGGGCGCCCATGTTCTCGAACCGATCTTCCAGTTCGATTTCCTTGGCGACCGTCACGCCGTCCTTCGTGGTGCGCGGGGCACCGAAGGACTTTTCGATGACGACGTTACGGCCCTTCGGACCAAGCGTCACCTTTACCGCGTCGGCAAGAATGTCGACGCCGCGCACCATCCGCTCGCGCGCGTTGCGACCAAATTTGACTTCTTTAGCCATGAGTTCACTTCCTTATGAATTCGAATTGGGCTGTCGATAAAGCTGCGGGCAACAAAAAAGCCCGCGAAACCCTGTTCGGGTTTTCGAGCCTTATTCGGCGGCGGCCTTCTTCTTGACGCCTTCGACGACGCCCATGATGTCGGATTCTTTCATGATCAGCAGGTCCTGCCCGTCGATCTTGACTTCGCTGCCCGACCATTTGCCGAAAATCACGCGATCGCCGACCTTGACGTCGAGCGGCTGGATCTTGCCGTCGTCATTGCGAGCGCCGGGGCCGACGGCGAGGATCTCGCCCTGCGACGGCTTTTCCTGGGCGGTCTCGGGGATGATGATGCCACCAGCGGTCTTGGTCTCTTCCTCGAGGCGGCGCACGACGACGCGGTCATGCAGAGGACGGAATTTCATCTTGAGGTCTCCTGTTTCGGAACCGCGTTGATCCGCGGGAAACGTGTGGATTGAGAGCCTTGGCACTCACTCTAGGGGAGTGCTAACAGCTCCGCGCAGAAATAGGCTCCCACCCCCTCACTGTCAAGGTGGGCTCGGGGTAATCGGCTGGATAATCAAGGAAATGCGCCGTTTTTTTGGGGCGATGCCGCGCGCGGGCCTAGCTTTGCGGCCGCAGCCCGCGAAGGCTCAATCGGCCGATCCGGTTCAGGCGGTCGTGGAAATCCGCCTCGTCGCGGGCGTTTTTCTCGGCACCATGGGCGGCCGCGATCAGCGTATCGACCGCCGATTCGGGCGAGAGGCCCGCGCCTTTGAGGTCGATTTCGCCCGCCTTCGCGCTTTCCTTGAAGAGCCGCGTCAGGGCCGCGCGGAAGCTGCGGTCGAGCGGCCCGAAAACATCGGCGGGCAGACGGCTGGTCGGATCGGTGAGTTCCGCGGCATGCGGGCTCGACAGCACCCAGCGATAGACGAAGCCGAGCTTGGCATCGAGGAGCGCCATCACCTTGTCTTCAAAGCCGAGATCGCGGGCGACGACGGCCTTGGCGTCATCGTCGATCTGGGCGGCGATGCGCCGGGCCAGCGCTTCGAAAAGCTCGTCCTTGCTTTTGAAGTAGAGATAGAGCGTGCCCTTGGCGACGGCAGCCGCCTGCGCAATGTCCTCCATTGAGGTGCGGCGATAGCCGTATTGGCGGAAGAGAGCGAGGGCGGCTTCGAGGATGAGGCTGTGCTTGTCCGTGCCGACGGCCTTGGCAGGCGCAACTTGCGGGCCCGTGGCCTTGCCGCCCCGCGCCTTCACATTTGCCGCTGCATTCGGTCGTACTGCCATGCATTCGCCAGCGTGCCGGGTCTCGCCCCGTTTCGCTGGCCTTCCCTCAATGAAATTTCTCGACCTTCTTCGCATACACCAGACGCGGATCAATGTCATGGTTCGGCGTGACGCAGGTTCTGTTGCGGTTTTCCTTGCGCTGGATAGGATAACCGCTGTTTCACGCAGAATGAGGAATGCGACATGACCGGCCGTTTCGTGAACGAAGGGCTCATCGGAAAGCCGGGCTCGCGTGCAGAACTTGCGACACCTGCCCTCGTGCTCGATCTCGACGCCTTCGAGCGCAATGTGGCGCTGATGGCCGAGCATTGCCGCCGCAACGGCCTGTCGCTGCGCCCCCATGCAAAGACGCATAAATCCGTCACCATCGCCAGGGCGCAGATCGCGGCAGGCGCTATCGGCCAATGCTGCGCGAAGCTCGGCGAGGCCGAAGCGATGGGCGAGGGCGGCATTCAGAGCATCGTCGTCACCTCGCCGGTCGTCACGGCTCAAGGCATCGCACGCGCCATGGCGCTCAACGCGAAGATTTCAGACCTGATGCTGACCGTCGACAACCCGGCAAATGCGCAAGCGTTGGCGGATGCCGCACGCGCGGCGGGAAAGCCGCTGAAGGTGCTGGTCGATCTCGATCCCGGCCTCCATCGCACGGGCATCGCGCCGGGCGAGCCTGTGCTTGCGCTTGCCCGCCAGGTGCACGCCTCGGGATCGCTCACGCTTCGCGGCCTTCAATGCTATGCGGGCCATGTGATGCACATTGAGGACTTCGCCGAACGCCGCGAAAAGTCGCTTGCCGCAATGAAGCTGCTCGGCGAAACGCGCGACGCGCTGAAGGCGGCGGGCCTGCCTTGCGACATCGTCACGGGTGGCGGCACCGGCAGCTTCGACATCGACCCCGAAGCCCGCGTGCTCACCGAGCTGCAAGGCGGTTCTTATATTTTCATGGACAAGCAGTATAATGACGTTCACGGAGGAAATGGCGCGACCATGCCCTTCGAGACCTCGCTATTCGTGCAGATGAGCGTCGTGTCGAACAACACGCGCAACCTCGCCACCACCGATGCGGGCTTCAAGGCTTTCTCCACCGACGCCGCGCCGCCCGTGCTGCATTCCGG
>NZ_JBASBH010000077.1:0-66798 GCF_049651025.1 Parvibaculum sp.
GGCATGAAGAGAGGCGCACGCCTTCGCAGCGACGCATCTTCCTGTCCTTCGCGGTCTTTGCGGCTTGTTTCTCGCTCGTAGGCGCACGGCTTGTCGAACTGGCAATTGTCGGCAGCAATCATGACGCGCGTGTCGCCGCTGTCGACACGGAAGACCCGATCCATCGTCCCGACATCCTCGACCGCAATGGCGAAGTGATGGCGACAGATATCGTGACCGCGTCGCTCTATGCGGATGGCCGGGCGATCATCGATCCGCTTGAAACTGCGCGCCAGCTCGCGACCGCCTTGCCTGACCTCAAGGTTGAGGACGTCGCCGCCAAGCTTGAAACGGGCCGTGCCTTCATCTGGTTGAAGCGCGATCTGACGCCGAAGCAGCAATATGCCGTTCACTATCTGGGGTTGCCGGGTCTGGGTTTCCGCCGCGAACAAAAGCGCGTCTATCCGAACGGTCATAGCTCGTCGCATGTGCTCGGCATGGTCGATCTCGACAATCGCGGCACTGCCGGTATGGAGCGCTATATCGACAGGGCGCAATTGCTGGGCCGCGGGAACGAAGGGGGCGAGCGCGCTCAGCCGGTTGCCTTGTCGATCGACATGCGCGTGCAGTTTGCGCTTCGCGACGAGCTTGCGAAGGGCGTCGAGGAATTCAAGGCAAAGGCCGCCGTCGGCATCATCATGGATACGCATACGGGCGAGGTCATGGCGATGAGCTCGTTGCCCGATTTCGATCCCAATGAGCCTATGGTGTCGAACGACGAGGCGCGGTTTAATCGTGCGACGCTTGGCGTCTATGAGCTTGGCTCCGTATTCAAGGCCGTGACGCTTGCCGCCGCCCTTGATAGCGGCAAGGTGCAGATCGGCAGCCGGTTCGACGCCACGCAGCCGATCAAGTTTGCGCGTTTCACGATTCACGACTTTCATGCCGAAAACCGCTGGCTCACCGTGCCTGAGGTTTTCATGTACTCCTCGAACATCGGCACCGCCAAGATTGCGCTGCAAATGGGAACGGAGATGTATCGCGACTATTTGAGGCGCTTTGGGCTCGTCACCCAGCCTGAAATCGAATTGCCTGAATCCGGGTCGCCGCTTGTGCCCACGCGCTGGAGCGAGCTTTCGACGATTACGGTTTCGTTCGGGCAGGGCATTGCCGTTACGCCGCTTCAGGTTGTCAGCGCTATGTCGGCCATCGTCAATGGCGGCACGAAGGTATCGCCCACGTTCCTGCGTCGCGATGTGTCGAAGGAGGGCCCGCGCCTTGTCTCGACGCAAGTGAGCAAAGAGATGCGCGATCTGCTTCGCCTTGTCGTGACCGACGGGACGGGCAAGAAGGCGGACGTGCCGGGTTATCCCGTCATGGGCAAGACGGGCACCGCGGAAAAGGCCGTCAAGGGCGGCTATGCGCGGCACCGGCTGATTTCATCGTTCCTGAGCGCGTTTCCCGCAAGCGATCCGCGCTACGCGATGCTCATCATGTTCGATGAGCCGCAGGGTTCGAAGGCGACTTATGGCTATGCGACGGCTGGCTGGAATGCTGCACCTGTGACGTCGCGCGTCATCAAGCGCGTTGCGCCGCTGCTCGGCATTCAACCTGAAGGCCTGCCGGTCGCGCCCAGAGACATGATCCACGAAGCAAAGCTTGTCACTTATGAACCGGGTGCAGGCGATTAGGAATGTTGATTGACATGCGGCTCGCGGCGCTGATCGGGTCCGATCTTCCCCCGCTTCCCGAAGGGGACGCGACGGAGATCGTCGGCCTGACGGCAGACAGCCGCGAAGTGCGCCCCGGCTTCCTCTTTGCAGCTCTTCCCGGCACCAAGGTCGACGGCACGCGTTTTATTCCGCAGGCGATTGCGCAGGGCGCATCGGCAATCCTCATTCAGTCCGGCGCTGAAATCTCGGTCAATGTGCCGGTCATCGCGGATCGTAATCCGCGCCGTCGACTGGCATTGATGGCCGCCCGGTTTTTCGCCAGGCAGCCGAGCACGGTCGTTGCCGTCACAGGCACCAACGGCAAGACATCCATCGTCACTTTCGTGCGGCAGATCTGGACGGCGCTTGGCTATGAAGCGGCGAGTCTTGGCACAGTCGGCATTGCGAGCGCCAGGGGCGAGCGCGATCTGGGCGCGACGACGCCCGATCCCGTTACGTTGCAAGCAGCACTCGCAGAGTTAGCGGACGAGGGCGTGAGCCATCTTGCCATGGAAGCGTCGAGCCACGGCCTTGCGCAATATCGCCTCGACGGCGTCAAGCTTGCCGCCGCAGCCTTTACGAACATCACGCGCGATCATCTCGACTATCATCGGGATTTCGAGGATTACACCTATTCGAAGCTGCGCTTGTTCGGCGAAGTGATGGCGCCGGGCGGCGTTGCCGTGCTGAATGCCGACGCCGCGCATTTTGCCGAATTCGAAGCCATCTCCTGGGCGCGCGGTCATCGCGTGATCTCTGTCGGGCGCAAGGGCCGCAGCATTTGCCTTGCGGCGGCGCGGCCCACGGCGCGGGGGCAGGTTCTCGATATCATTCATGAAGGCCGGAACTATACCGTCAACCTGCCGCTTATCGGTGCGTTTCAGGCGTCGAATGCGCTTGTCGCAGCCGGCCTTGCGATCGGCAGCGGCGCGCCTGCTGAGAAGGTTTTCGCCGCGCTCGAAACTCTTAAAGGCGCCAAGGGGCGGCTGGAAGAAGCCGCGCATCTGCCGAATGGCGCTTCGGTCTATATCGATTACGCCCATACGCCGGACGCGCTCATCAATCTGCTTGAGGCGATGCGGCCGCATACGGACAGGCAACTCGTCGTCGTTTTCGGCTGTGGCGGCGATCGCGATCCGGGCAAGCGCCCCCAGATGGGCGAGGCCGCCACGAAGCTTGCCGATATCGTTTATGTGACCGACGACAATCCGCGCAGCGAAGATGCGGGCGCCATTCGTGCTGCGATCCTTACGGCGGCTCCCGGTGCCATCGAGATCGGCGATCGCGCCAAGGCCATCGAGACCGCAATGCGCGGACTCAATGTCGGCGATGTGCTGGTCATTGCGGGCAAGGGGCACGAAACGGGCCAGATCGTAGGCGCGCAAGTCATTCATTTCTCCGATCATGAAGCCGTTCGCGATGCCGAAGAGCGGATCGCCAGCGAAACAGGGGGTGGCGCATGACCCCTCTCTGGACACGCGACGATGTCGTTTCGGCCACTCAGGGCGAGCCTGAGGGCGCTGACTGGAATGCCAATGGCGTTTCGATCGACAGCCGCACTCTCGAACAGGGCGATTTGTTTGTCGCTATCAAAGGCGAGAATACGGACGGCCATGCTTATGTCGATGCCGCGTTCGAGCGCGGAGCGGCGGCGGCGGTCGTCTCCGATGTGACGCAGTCCATGCGTGATGCCGGGCCGCTTGTCATCGTGCCGGACGCTCTCGAAGCCTTGAACCAGCTCGGCCGCGCCGCGCGCCATCGCACGGCCGCGAAGATTGTCGCCGTGACGGGCAGCGTCGGCAAGACCGGCACCAAGGAAGCGCTGCGGATGATCCTGTCCGAGCAGGGCCCGACGCATGCATCCGCGCTGTCCTATAACAATCTCTGGGGCGTTCCACTGTCGCTGGCGCGCATGCCCATCGAGACGCGTTTCGGCATTCTCGAAATCGGCATGAACCATGCGGGCGAGATCACGCCGCTGTCGAAGCTGGTCGAGCCTTTCATCGCGCTCATCACCACGGTCGAAGCCGTGCATATGGCCCACTTCAATTCGATTGAAGAGATCGCCGATGCGAAGGCTGAAATCTTTGACGGGCTGCAGGCGGGCGGTATCGCGATCCTGAACAGGGACAATCCGCATTTCGCCCGGCTCGAAGCCCGTGCGAAAGCCGCCGGCGCGGGCCGCATCATTTCTTTCGGCGAACATCAGGACGCCGATGCGCGGCTTGAAAAGGTTGCGCTCAAGGATAATTGCTCGTGCGTTTCCGCGACGATCTGCGGCACGCCCGTCACATACAAGCTCGGCGTTCCCGGCCGCCATATCGTGATGAACAGCCTTGCCATGCTTGCCTGCGTCAAGGCGCTCGATGCCGACCTCACGCTCGCGGCTCTCGCGCTTGCTCATCTAGAGGCCCCATCAGGTCGCGGCGAGCGTCACCACGTCGAGGCGGCGGGGCGGCCGTTCACGTTGATCGACGAAAGCTATAACGCCAACCCCGCTTCCATGCGCGTTTCGATCGAAACGCTTGGCCAGGTAGAGCCGGGGCACAGGGCGCGGCGCATTGCGGTTCTCGGCGACATGCTGGAACTCGGGCCGACATCGCGTGCCCTGCATCGCGAGCTTGCCGTGCCGCTCGCACGCGCGGATATCGATCTTGTTTATGCCTGCGGCCCGGATATGCGCGAACTTTTTGATGCGTTGCCGGCCGACAGGCAGGGGCTCTACGCCGAAACATCCGATGGGCTCATCACGCCGCTGACTGAAGCTATTCAGGATGGTGACGTTGTGATGGTGAAGGGGTCAAACGGCTCACGCATGAAGCCGATTGTCGAAGCATTGCTAGCGCTTGGGGACGACGATAGCGCAAGCATAAGGCGCAACAGGGGGGAAGCCTGATGCTTTACGAGCTGGTCGCGGGTATGTCGAAAGACCTGAACGCATTGAACGTCTTTCGCTACATCACGTTCCGCACAGGCGGAGCGACGATGACCGCGCTCCTCCTGACCTTTGTGTTTGGTCCGCGCGTCATCGCCATGCTGAAGGCGCGGCAGCGCAAGGGCCAGCCGATCCGCGAGGATGGGCCGAAGTCGCATATCGTGATGAAGCAGGGCACGCCGACAATGGGCGGGTTCCTCATCCTCTTCGGCATCGTGCCGTCGGTTCTGCTCTGGTCCGATCTTTCGAACCGTTATGTCTGGATCGTGCTTTTCGTCACGCTGGGTTTCGGCGCGGTGGGTTTCGCCGACGACTACCTGAAGGTCTCGAAAATCTCGCCCAAGGGCGTGCCGGGCCGCGTGAAACTCTTCTTCGAATTCATCATTGCCTTCCTCGCGATGTGGGCGCTGGTGTCGGTGGCGAAAGAGCCGCTTGCCACCGCGCTGACCATTCCCTTCTTCAAGGGCGTCCTCATTCAGCTCGGCGCGCTCTTCTTCCTGTTCGGTGCTTTGGTCATCGTCGGATCGTCGAATGCGGTGAACCTCACCGATGGTCTCGACGGTCTTGCCATCGTGCCGGTGATGATTGCAGCGGCGAGCCTCGGCCTCATCGTCTATCTCGTCGGCAACGTCGTCTTCGCCGACTATCTGCAGATACATTTTGTTCCCGGAACCGGTGAACTTGCCGTCTTTTGCGGCGCTTTGATTGGCGCAGGATTGGGCTTTCTCTGGTACAACGCACCGCCCGCCATGGTGTTCATGGGCGACACTGGCTCGCTCGCCCTTGGCGGCGCGCTCGGCGCGATTTCGGTTGCTGCAAAGCACGAACTTGTCCTCGCCATTATCGGCGGGCTTTTCGTGCTTGAGGCGGTATCCGTCATCGTGCAGGTGGCGTCGTTCAAGCTCACCGGCAAGCGGGTTTTCCGCATGGCGCCGCTGCATCATCACTTCGAGCAGAAGGGATGGGCAGAGCCCACCATCGTCGTTCGTTTCTGGATCATCGCCGTGGTGCTGGCGATGATCGGTCTGGCCACTTTGAAACTGAGGTAAGAGAGTGATTCCCGCCACAGGCTTCGCACAGCGCAACGTTGCAGTCTTCGGGCTCGGTAAGTCCGGGCTCTCGACCGTGCGCGCGCTTGAGGCGGGCGGGGCGCGTGTCATCGCCTGGGACGATACGGAAGCAAAGCGCGCGGAGGCGGCTGCCGCTGGCGTGACGCTTGAAGACCTGACCAAGCGGAGTTGGGTCGACATTTCCGCTCTGGTGCTGAGCCCCGGCGTGCCGCTGACGCATCCTGCGCCGCATCCGACGGTGACGCTCGCGCGCGCCGCAGGCGTCGAAGTTATCGGCGATGTGGAGCTTTTCTACCGCGCGGTGAAGGCGCTTGCACCTTCAGCCCGGATCGTCGCCATCACCGGCACCAACGGCAAATCCACTACGACCGCCTTGATCGGCCACATGGTCAAGCGCTGTGGCGGCGATGCGCAGGTCGGCGGAAACATCGGCACCCCGGTTCTGGAACTGACCTTGCCGACGCATTCGACCGTCTATGTCATCGAGGTTTCATCCTATCAGATCGATCTCGCGCCGAGCCTCAAGCCGGATGTCGGCATTCTTCTCAATGTGACGCCGGACCATATCGACCGCCATGGCTCCATCGAGAACTATGCAGCCGTGAAGGCGCGGCTCTTTGCAAAGCAGGATGCGGCCGACACAGCCATTATCGGGGTCGATGACGCCTATTCGAGCGATATCTGCACGCGGCTTTCGGCAAAGCGCGCGCAGAAGGTCGTGCCGGTCTCGGTCGGCAAGACGCTTGGTCGCGGCGTCTATGTGCTTGATGGCCATCTCTACGACAGCGCGGGTACGCAGACGCAGAAGGGTGGCGACTTCAATTTCCTGAGGACGCTGGCGGGCGCGCATAACTGGCAGAACGCCGCAGTCGCTTATGCAGCGGGTCGCGCGCTTGGCTATTCGCGCGACAAGATCCTTACGGCATTTGAGAGCTTCCCCGGTCTTGCTCACCGCATGGAGATTGTGGCGGAGCAGGACGGTGTGTGCTATGTCAATGACAGCAAGGCGACGAATGCCGATGCCGCGTCGAAGGCGCTTGCGACCTACGACAATATTTACTGGATCATCGGCGGAAAATCGAAAGAAGGCGGGATCGAGACTCTGAGAGAATATTTCCCGCGCTTGCGCCGCGCCTATCTGATCGGCGCGGCTACCGATGAATTTGCTCGCACGCTCGACGGCAAGGTCGATTTCGTGCGCTCGCAGACGCTCGATCGCGCCGTTGAAGCGGCGGCGCGCGATGCGGATGAGGGCGAGGGCGACATGCGCGTCGTTCTCCTGTCGCCGGCCTGTGCGTCGTTCGACCAGTTTGCCAATTTCGAGGAGCGCGGCGAGGCGTTCCGTACGCATGTTCTCAAGCATCTCTCGGAAAAAGGGAGGGTGAGGGCATGATCCGTCTCGCGCGCACCAATCGCAGCCGCATTGCCGAATGGTGGTGGACCGTCGACAAGTGGACCTTGTTCGGCCTGTTCTGCCTGATGCTTATCGGCGGCGTGTTGACGCTCGCGGCCAGCCCTGCCGTCGCGATGCGCATTCACCTGCCGCCGTTCCATTTCGTTTACCGGCAGATGTTTTTCCTGATTCCGACGATCGGGGTCATGATCGGCGTGTCGCTGCTCAATGTGCGGCAGGTGCGTCGTCTGGCAGCCATCGTCTTTCTCGTCGCTTTCACGTTGATGACTCTGACGCTTGTCATCGGTCCTGAAGTCAAGGGTGCGCATCGCTGGCTCCAGCTCGGCCCGCTCGCGATCCAGCCGTCGGAATTCGTGAAGCCCTCCTTCATCGTTCTTGCCGCCTGGATGTTTGCCGAAGCGCAGCGGACGCCGGGCTTTCCGGGCACTGCGATTGCGCTTGTGCTTTACGCGATGGTGGTCGGCGTCCTGGCGCTGCAGCCGGATTTCGGCCAGCTCATGCTTGTCACCATGGTTTTCGGTGCGATCTTCTTCATGGCGGGACTGTCCTGGCGCTGGATCGGCTCGCTTGCGGCAGTGGCGCTTATCGGCGCGGTTGCCGCCTACACGTTGATGCCGCATGTGACGAGCCGCGTTGATCGCTTTCTCAACCCCGAATCCGGCGACACGTATCAGATCGATCGCGCGCTTGACGCCTTCCACACCGGCGGCTTCTTCGGTCGCGGTCCCGGCGAAGGCGAAGTGAAGCGCATCCTTCCTGACGCGCATACTGACTTCATCTTTGCGGTTGCGGCGGAAGAATACGGGATCATCGCCGGCTTGCTGATCATCGGCGTTTTCTCCTTTGTCGTTCTGCGCACCTTGCGGCGCTCGATGGAAGAGCAAGACCTTTTCGTGCAGTTTGCATCCTGCGGGCTGATCGCGCTTTTCGGATTGCAGGCGCTCATCAATATGGCGGTGAACGTCAATCTCATCCCGGCAAAGGGTATGACGTTGCCGTTCATCTCCTATGGCGGCTCCTCGATGATCGCACTCGCCTTGACCATGGGCATGTTGCTGGCTCTGACGCGCCGTCGCGCCGGAAGCCATGTGACGCCGCCCAACGGAAAGAGGGCGCACGCATGAAGCTTCGCCCTGAAGGTCCGGTTGTCATTGCCGCTGGCGGCACGGGGGGGCATTTGTTCCCCGGTCAGGCGCTTGCGCAGGAACTGCGCCGCCGCGGTCGGCATATCGTGCTCATCACCGATGAGCGCGTTCAGCGTTTCGACACGCTGTTCCCCGGTGCCGATATTTTTTCTGTGCCGTCCGCCACGCCGAATGATCGCGGCCTTGTGGGGCTTGCGAAATCTGCGCCTGCGATCCTGTCAGGCATCGCGCAGGCTTTCGGCATTCTCGGTCGTGTCGAGCCATCCGTTGTTATCGGCTTTGGCGGTTATCCGACCTTGCCGCCTCTTGCGGCGGCGATCCTGCGGCGTATCCCGACCTGCGTTCATGAGCAGAATGCCGTGCTTGGCCGCGTCAATCGGCTTGTTGCGCCTTATGTGCATGCCATCGCGTCGACTTTTGCCGGGCCGAAATTCATGCGTCCGCGCGATGCGGGCAAGCTGGTCGTCACAGGCAATCCCGTTCGCGATGCGGTGATGGCTCATGCAGGCGCGCCTTATGCAGCGCCGGACGCAGGCGCGCGCATCAATCTCCTCGTTTTCGGCGGCAGCCAGGGCGCCCGCGTGATGAGCGATGTCGTTCCCGGCGCACTTGCCCGTTTGCCGGAAGCCTTGCGCGCCCGTCTCGACGTTGTGCAGCAGGCGCGACCCGAGGATATCGACCGCGTGCGCAACCTCTATTCCGAAGCTGGTATCCACGCCGAGCTTCAAAGCTTTTTCGACGATATGCCTGCGCGCATCGCGGCTGCGCATCTCGTCATCGGCCGTTCCGGCGCTTCGACCGTCAGCGAGTTGTCCGTCATCGGGCGCCCGTCGATCCTCGTTCCGCTTCCCCATTCACTCGACAACGACCAGAAGGCCAATGCCGAAAAATTGCAGGCGGCTGGCGCGGGACTCATGATCGAACAGAAGTATTTCACCGAAGAAACGCTGGCCGAACGCCTGAGCGGCTTTTTTGCCGATGCGACAACGCTTGCAAGCGCCGCGCGAGCCGCGCTTTCGCAAGGTGCGCCCAATGCGGTGCGGCGCCTTGCCGATCTTGTCGAGGCGCTCGGCCGTGGCGAGTTTCACGCCGTGCACAATGCGGCGCCGCTTGCCGACGATATCGGTCCTTCCGGTCCGCTTCTTTTTGCGCAGGGAGGTTGCTGATGCGTCCGGCTCCTCTCGATATTGGCACCATTCACTTCGTCGGCATCGGCGGCATCGGCATGAGCGGCATTGCCGAGGTCATGAAGAATCTCGGCTACAAGGTGCAGGGCAGCGATGTCAGCGATAGCGCCAATGTAAAGCGTCTTCGCGGACTCAAAATTCCCGTGTCGGTCGGCCATGCGGCCGCCAATCTTGGCGATGCGCAGGTGATTGTCGTGTCGTCGGCGATCAAAGCGGATAATCCCGAGCTTGTTGAAGCACGGGCGCGGTTTCTGCCTGTCGTGCGCCGCGCCGAAATGCTCGCCGAGCTGATGCGCCTCAAATCCTGCATCGCCATTGGCGGCACGCATGGCAAGACGACGACGACGTCGCTGGTCGCAGCGATTCTTGAAGCGGCCGTGCTTGATCCAACCGTCATCAATGGCGGTATCATCAACGCCTATGGCACCAATGCGCGTCTTGGTGCAGGCGAGTGGATGGTTGTCGAGGCGGATGAATCCGACGGCACATTCGTGAAGTTGCCCGCGACCATCGCCATAGTCACCAATATCGACCCCGAGCATCTCGACTATTACGGCACCTTCGATGCCGCACGCGATGCCTTCCTCGCCTTTGTCGAAAACGTGCCGTTCTATGGTTGCGCGGTCATGTGCATTGACCATCCGGAAGTGCAGTCGCTGATCGGGCGCGTTCGCGACCGGCGCATCGTTACCTATGGCACAAGCCCGCAGGCCGATATTCGCGCCACCAATGCGCGCATGGAAAAAGGCCAGAATGTATTCGATGTGACGATCACGGATCGCAAGACGGGCAAGGTGCACGAGTTGCCCGCCATTCGCATGCCGATGCCGGGCCGTCATAACATGCTGAACAGCCTTGCCGCTGTCGGCGTCGCCTGGCAGATGGGCATCAAGGAAGCGGTCATCCGCAAGGCGCTGGAAGGTTTCGGCGGTGTGAAGCGGCGCTTCACACATGTCGGCGAGTGGAATGGCGTCAATATCTATGACGATTATGGCCATCATCCGGTTGAGATCGCGGCTGTGTTGCAGGCGGCGCGTTCGGCGTCCGAGGGCCGCATCATCGCCGTCGTGCAGCCGCATCGCTACACACGCCTTCACAATTTGTTCGATGAATTTTCATCCTGCTTCAACGACGCCGATACGGTGATCGTTGCCGATGTCTATGCCGCAGGCGAGCAGCCGATCGAGGGCGCGAGCCGCGACGGGCTTGTCGCCGGTCTCCATGATCGCGGCCATCGTCATGCCGTGCCGCTCGAAAACCCGGAGGCTTTGCCGAAGCTCATCGCCGAGCTAGCAAAGCCGGGCGACTTTGTCGTCTGCCTCGGCGCGGGTTCGATCACCAATTGGGCGAATGCGCTGCCAGCTGATCTGGAAGCGCTCGGCAAGAAGGGCGCGGCAAAGGCGAAATCCACAGTTAAAAAGGGGAAGGGCAAATGATGACCGCGCGCGTCTCATCCTCTTCTCTGATCGAGCGTTTGCCGAAGGTGCGCGGCGAGCTGGTCGCGAATGCGCCGCTGGCGCCGCTCACCTGGTTCCGCGTCGGCGGCCCGGCGGAGGTTCTGTTTCGCCCGGTCGATGCAGACGATCTCGCGGCGTTTCTTGCCGCCACGCCTGAAGATATTCCGGTGACGGTGATCGGCGTCGGCTCGAACCTTCTTGTTCGCGATGGTGGCGTCGAAGGTGTCGTGATCCGTCTCGGCAAGGGCTTCATGCAGATCGAGGCGCTTGAGGGCAACCGGGTTCGCGCCGGCACGGCGGCACTCGATGTTGCCGTTGCGCGCGTCGCACAGGAAGCGGGTATTGCCGGCCTGGAATTCTATCGCGGTATTCCCGGCTCCATCGGCGGCGCGTTGCGTATGAATGGCGGCGCATACGAGCGCGAAACGAAAGATGTGCTGATCGAGGCCGTCGCGCTTGATCGCAAGGGCATTCGTCATGTGCTCAGCAATGCCGACATGAAATACACCTATCGTCATTGCGGCATTCCGGACGGCTATATTTTCGTCGAGGCGACTTTTCAGGGCAGGCCCGGCGACAAGGCGGAAATCCTCGGCCGTATGGACGAGATCACGGCGAAGCGCGAAGCGAGCCAGCCGATCCGCACACGCACGGGCGGCTCGACCTTCAAGAATCCGCAAGGGCACAAGTCCTGGCAGCTGATCGATGCGGCGGGAGGGCGCGGCCTTGCGCATGGCGGTGCACAGGTGTCGGAACTGCACTGCAATTTTCTCATCAATACGGGCGACGCGACCGCCGCCGATCTTGAAGATCTTGGCGAGGAAGTGCGCGCGCGCGTGAAGGCACAGAGCGGCATCATGCTGGATTGGGAAATCAAACGTATAGGGGAGCGCGCATGAACACCCGCAAGCATGTCGCCGTTCTCAAGGGTGGTTGGTCGCCGGAGCGTGACGTCAGCCTGTCGACGGGCCGCGGCTGCGCCGATGCGCTGCGCCAGAGCGGTTATCGCGTCACCGAAATCGATGCGGCGCGCGATCTTGCCGATCAGCTTTTGAAGATCAAACCGGACGTCGTTTTCAACGCCCTTCATGGCCGCTGGGGCGAGGATGGCTGCGTACAAGGATTGCTCGAAATCCTCAATATTCCGTATACACATTCCGGCGTTCTGGCGTCGTCGCTTGCCATGCACAAGGAACGCGCCAAGGCGATCTTCAGCGCCGCGGGTCTGCCGGTCGCCGAGAGCATTGTCGTGCCGCGCGAGCAGGCGGCGCATGGGCATGTGATGGAGCCGCCCTATGTCATCAAGCCGATCAATCAGGGCTCGTCGGTTGGCGTGTTCATCGTTCGTCAGGGCGACAATCGGCCGCCCGTTGAACTGACGTCGCCTGACTGGAACCTCGGCGACGAGGTGATGGTGGAGCGTTACATCGCCGGGCGCGAGTTGAGCTGCGCCGTGATGGGCGATGAGGCGCTTGGTGTTGTCGACATTATCGCCAATACGCAATTTTACGATTACGAGGCGAAATACGCCGCCGGTGGTTCGCGTCACGATGTGCCCGCGAAGATCAGCGCGGAAGATTATGCCGAAGTGCAGCGCGTATCGCTTGCCGCGCATCGTGCGCTGGGTTGCCGGGGTGTCAGCCGCGCCGATTTCCGCTTTGACGATACGCGGGTGGGCAAGCCCGAACTCATTCTGCTCGAAGTCAACACACAGCCCGGCATGACGCCGACGTCGCTGGTGCCGGAGCTTGCAAATCTCGCGGGCTATTCATACGCCGAACTGGTGAGCTGGATGGTGGAGGAAGCATCATGCGATCGGTAAGCGGGGGCAATCGCAGCCGGGTAGCGTCGCGCACGGGGGTTCGCGCGGTGCCTGCAACGAGCAAGAAGAAGCCTGCGACGAAAATCGCGCCCGGGCGTCGGCGCAATGCGCCCGTCGAGCGCGGTTTCGGCCGGCGTTCGACGCGACCGACATCGGCGGTGATGCGCTGGCTTGAGGATGTGCGAGAAGGCTCTTTCGGCATGCAGCCTTTCAAGGTAGCAACGATTGCGCTGATCGCCGCCGTTGGCCTTTATGGATTGTTCGTGGGCGGCCATGTCGCGGCGGCGGGCAATGAAGTTGCCAATCGCGCAAACAAGGTGCTCGCGCTGGCAGGCTTCAGCATCGATGACGTCACGGTTTCGGGTCGCTCGCATGCGGATTCGCAGCAGCTTCTCGCCGCGCTCGGCATCAAGCGCGGTGATCCGATTTTCGGCTTCGACACGGAGGCCGCGCGTCAGCGCGTCGAGCGGGTCGATTGGGTGAAGTCGGCGACCGTCACGCGCCTTTTGCCTGACGCGATCCGCATCGATATTGTCGAGCGCAAGCCTTTCGCGGTCTGGCAGCGCGGCGGCGCCTTGTCCGTCGTCGATTCGAGCGGGCGTCCGATCACCGACGAGAATGTTCAGGCTTATGCGAACCTTCCTTTCATCGTCGGTTTCGGCGGCGCGCGCGAAGCTGAAGATATCCTTACCCTGATGGCGCAGGCCCAGCCGCAGCTTCTGTCCCGTGTCCGCGCCTTTGTGCGGGTCGGGTCGCGGCGCTGGAATCTGCGCCTTGAAAATGGCGTCGATGTGAAGCTGCCGGAGGTTGGCATCGAAAAAGCGTTGGCCGACATCGTGGCGCTTGATGCCGCCTACAAGATTTTTTCGCGCGACATCGAGTCGGTCGATCTGCGTCTTCCTGACCGTGTGTCGGTGGCGCTGACGCCGGAAGCGGCGGGAGAGCGCGGCGGCGCGCTCGCGGCGAAGATCAGCGCGCCTGGCGGCAAGACGATGGGCGGCGTCAGGAATGTGAATGGAGTAGCCGGTCCTGCGAAGGTCGGCTCGGTGAGTGCCGGGGGCAATACATGAATATGGTCAGTCTGGGTTCCAAAGGCTTTCAGGGTCGTCCGGTCGCGGTGGGCCGCTCGGGCACGATTGCTGCGCTCGATGTGGGGTCGAGCAAGATTTCCTGCTTCATCGCCAAGGTTGAGCCGGGGCGCACGAGCAACGGCCACGCGCCGGTGCGCGTCATCGGCATCGGCCATCAGGTGTCGCGCGGCATTCGCGCGGGTACGGTCGTCGATATGGATGCGGCTGAAGAGGCGATCCGCATCGCCGTCGACGCGGCGGAGCGGATGGCCGGCGTCACGATCAAGGACGTGGTTGTCGGCATCTCCGGCGGCGATCCGAAAAGCCAGACGGTTGGCGTCAAGGCGTCGGTGACGGGGCCGGAAGTGACGGATGCGGATTGCGCGCGTCTGATTTCCTATGCCCAGAGCAACTTCCAGCCTGAGGCACGCGACGTTCTTCACGCCATTCCGACCAATTACAGCATCGACGGCAGCCGGGGCTTGCGCGACCCGCGCGGCATGTTCGGCGAGAAGCTGGGCGTCGATGTTCACATGGTCAGTGGGCTGCGCGGTCCCTTGCGCAATCTGGAGCTTTGCATCGAGCGCTGCCATCTCTCGGTTTCGGGCATTGCCGTCTCGCCTTATGCAAGCGGGCTTGCCTCGCTGGTCGAGGACGAAATGGACCTCGGGGTGGCCGTCATCGACATGGGCGGTGGCACGACATCGCTCGCCGTCTTCTTTGAAGGTGCGATGGTCTATTGCGATTCCGTGTCTATTGGCGGGAATCACATTACTAATGATATTGCGAGGGGACTTTCGACGCCGTTGGCGCATGCCGAGCGAATGAAGACGCTTTATGGCAGCGCGCTTGCGAGTCCGTCTGATGAGAGAGAGATGATCGACGTGCCGCAGGTGGGTGAGAGCGAAGCTGATTCGGCGAATCATATTCCGCGTTCAATGTTGACCGGAATTATTCAGCCGCGGCTCGAAGAGACGTTTGAGCTGGTGCGGGACCGTCTTGAGGCGAGCGGCTATGGCCGTGTCGCCGGTCGGCGCGTCGTGTTGACGGGCGGAGCAAGTCAGATGAATGGCGCGCGCGAACTCGCGAGCCGGATGCTCGACAAGCAGGTCCGCGTCGGTCAGCCGATCCGTCTGGTCGGCCTTGCCGAAGCGACAGGCGGCCCGGCGTTTTCCACATGCGCCGGTCTTCTCGCATATGCACAGATTTCTCCGCTCGAAATGGCTGGTGCCGATAGCGAGTCGGAGGGTGGCGCAGGCCGAGGCCAATTCCGCAAATTTGGTCGCTGGCTTAAGGAGAATTTCTGATGGCGGCTTTGAGAGATCTCACTGCCCGCCATGAAAGCGGGGCGTTCGAAGGGGCAAAGAGCCGATGGCGACTCGGGTGGTTGGCCGCGCCGCCCGGTCAGACGGCATCACGAACCCCGAATTTCCAATTTGTTTCCAGGAGGCCAAGATGAGCATCAAATTAACGGTACCGCAGGCGAAGGAACTGAAGCCCAGGATCACCGTGTTTGGCGTCGGCGGTGCGGGTGGCAACGCAGTCAATAACATGATCGAGTCCGGTCTCGACGGTGTCGAGTTCGTCGTTGCCAATACCGACGCGCAGGCTCTGTCGCTTTCGTCGGCTGAACGGCGCATTCAGCTTGGCGCTTCGATCACCGAAGGTCTGGGTGCAGGGTCGCGTCCGGAAGTCGGTTGCGCAGCTGCCGAAGAGGCGCTCAGCGAGATCGTTGAGCAGATTCACGGCGCTCACATGGTGTTCATCACCGCCGGCATGGGCGGTGGCACGGGCACAGGCGCCGCTCCCGTGATTGCACGCGCAGCTCGCGAGCAGGGTATCCTGACCGTCGGCGTGGTGACGAAGCCGTTCCAGTTTGAAGGCTCGCGCCGCATGCGTCTTGCCGAAGAGGGCATTCGCGATCTTCAGCAGTATGTCGATACGCTGATCATCATCCCGAACCAGAACCTCTTCCGGGTTGCGAACGAGAACACGACCTTTGCGGACGCGTTCTCCATGGCCGACCAGGTTCTGCATTCCGGCGTTGCGGGCATCACCGACCTCATGATGAAGCCCGGCCTCATCAATCTCGACTTCGCAGACGTGCGTACTGTGATGAACGAGATGGGCAAGGCCATGATGGGCACCGGCGAAGCTTCCGGCGAGAAGCGCGCGATCGAGGCTGCCGAAGCCGCGATCTCGAACCCGCTGCTCGACGAAGTGTCGATGAGGGGCGCACGCGGCGTTCTCATCAACATCACCGGCGGCATGGACCTCACTCTTTATGAGGTCGATGAAGCGGCAAACCGCATCCGTTCGGAAGTCGATCCCGAGGCGAATATCATTGTCGGCTCGACCTTCGATCCGGCGATGGACGGCCGCATGCGTGTGTCCGTGGTCGCTACCGGCATCGACAATGAAGAGCGCGCGCAGCAGCCGACGAATGAGTCCGCCAAGCTCGCGAAAGTCATCACCGCCGAGCGGAATCTTCCGCCTCGCGCCGCCGCGACCTTCGCGTCGGCACGCCCGGCAACTCCGGTTCGTCAGGTCGAAGTGGCCGAACAGCGGGTTGCCGCTCCGGCCGCCGTCGAGTTCGAGCAGCCGTCCTTCGAGCATGTGGAGCATCCGGCAGCGCGTGCCGGTGGTTTCGATCCGCGCGAATATGAAGCGGAAGTGATCATCCACAAGCCCGAACAGCGCCAGCAGCAAGCTGCAATGCGCGACGAGCCCGTGGTTCGTGCGGATGCCGTTCTTGCCGAGCCCAAGGCACGGCCGTTCATTCCGGGCGATCTCGATCGCGTGCAGCCGGCGAAGGGCGGCGAGACGCCGGCTTTCCTTGGCAACCGTGCTGTGCCTGTCGCGCAGTCGCGCATGCCGAAGCGTGGTCCGACCTTCTTTGAACGTCTGACCGGTGGTCGTCGTCGCGTCGAGGAGCCGGCAGCGAGCCCGGCGCGTCGTGAGCCGATGGTTGCCCGCGAGCCTCGTCCCCAGGTGGAGACGCCGAAGCCCGCGACGAATGCACCGAGCCTGACGCCTTCCGCCGAAGGAAGGCTGGTTCAGCCGTCCTTCGAGGAAGAGCAACTCGAGATCCCGACATTCCTGCGGCGCCAGGCTAACTGACGCTGCATTAGAGATGCGCCCTGCGGGGGGCGCCGCTGCAAACCTCGTCTACTCGGAACGCGCATCCGGGTGGGCGAGGTTTCGCTTTTTATATCAATGACTTATGAGATCTTTCGAATGGTAACAATTTGAAAGAAAGCGTGTTTTGTGAGTGCCTTGGCCGGCTGGTAGAAAGCATCTGTAGAAAAATTGGCAAAGGATAATTCGGTGCGCAGGACAGAGTTCGACACAGTCATGCTGGACGAAGCGCGGGCACATCGCCGCGAGCGTGCCGGTCGTGCTGTGGCCTGTCCGCAGACGACACTGAATGCGCCGATCGTCCTTGAAGGCGTGGGGCTCCATACCGGCCGCATGATCCGCATGGATATGCATCCGGCAGGTGCGGGTTTCGGCATTGTCTTTCGTCGTACCGATCTCGATGACGCAGCGGCTGATGTCACGGATATTCCCGCGCGCTACGATCACGTCGGCGACACGATGCTCTCGACCGTCATCTGCAATCAGGCGGGCACTTCGGTCGGCACTGTCGAGCATCTGATGGCGGCTCTGTCGGGTCTTGGCGTCGATAATGTCTTCATAGAGATCAACGGGCCTGAGATTCCTGTCATGGATGGCAGTTCGCAGGTTTTTGTCGAGACGATCGAGGCAATTGGCCTGAAGCCGCTCAATGCATCGCGCCGCGCCATTCGCATTCTGAAGCCCGTCGTGGTGGAGGATGGCCTGAAGAGGGCTGCTCTGCTCCCCGACGAAGGGTTCAAGCTCGCCTTCGAGATCGATTTCGACAATCCGGTGATCGGCCGTCAGACCATCGAGGCTGATTTCCACGATCCGGCTTTTGGCGATGAAATTCTTCGCGCCCGCACCTTCGGCCTCCTCAAGGATGTCGAAGCGATGTGGAAGGCGGGTCTCGGTCTTGGCGGTTCGCTCGAAAATACCGTCGTTGTCGATGGTGACCGGGTCCTGAACGAAGAGGGCCTGCGCTTCGACAATGAATTTGTCCGCCACAAGGTGCTCGACGCTGTCGGCGATCTGGCGCTTGCTGGCGCGCCGCTGATTGGCCGCTATGAGGGTCTGCGGGCAGGCCATGCCATGAACAACCGCGTTTTGCGGGCATTGTTTGCGGACAAGTCGGCCTGGGAGATTGTCGAGCTTGGGACGCCGATGGCTGAGCCCCGGCGCGCCATGGCTGTTCCTGCCGAATAAGTCTGTTAGCGGCGCCAATCGCTATATCCCAGAAATCCCCTTGGTTTTCTATCGGCTACGACAAACCTGTTTTCAGGTCTTCTCGCTATGGTTTCCTGCGTCAGTTTGAGCTAGAACGTGCTCTGGCGCGGGGGTGCCGGCTGAACGCGCCGGGGCCTTGTCACGCTCCCGGAATCGCTATGATATGGCCTCGTTCCGATGGTTGGAACGGTTCTGCCGGGTGACCGTTGGAAATGGACTTTGCCGGCATGAGTGAGGCCAAGCTGCTTACCCCGCATATTCAGGTTGAACGTTTGCGCGCTGCATTGTTTGGCGTGCTCATTGTTGGGTCGCTCGCATTTATCGGCGGTTGCTCGTCCGATGCGGAGGTGCCCTACGAGGAGCGCCCTGTCGAGCAGATCTATAACAAGGCAATGGATCTGCTGGCTGACGGCAGCTACCAGAAGGCGGCTGCGGAATTCGACGAAGTCGAACGCCAGCATCCCTATTCGGTGTGGGCGCGGCGCGCGACGCTGATGTCTGCTTATGCGCATTACAAGGTCAATGAATACGACGATGCGATCCTGACCGCGCAGCGCTACATCTCGCTGCATCCCGGCAGCAAGGAAGTCTCCTACGCCTATTATCTCGTCGCGCTTTGCTATTACGAGCAGATTTCCGACGTGGGCCGCGATCAACAGATGACGCAGAACGCGCTCGCGTCCCTGACGGCTGTGATCCAGCGCTTTCCGCAGAGCGAATATGCGCGCGACGCCCGTCTCAAATTCGACCTGACGCGCGACCATCTCGGCGGCAAAGAGATGGAGATCGGTCGCTATTACCTGAAGAAGCACGACTACATCGCGGCGATCAATCGCTTCCGCGTTGTCGTCGAGCAATATCAGACGACGACACATACGCCGGAAGCACTGCACCGGCTGGTCGAAGCCTATCTGTCGCTTGGCATCAAGAGTGAAGCGCAGACGGCGGCGGCTATCCTCGGCTACAATTATCCGGGTAGCGACTGGTATCAGGACAGCTATGGGCTCCTCGCGGGTCAGGGCCTCAAGCCCGAGGAAAACAAAGAATCCTGGATCAGCAAGGCCTGGCACACCGTCTTCTAGAAGCGTGTCCATATGCTCGCTGCGCTGTCGATCCGCGACATTGTACTCATCGATAGGCTCGAGCTTGCGCTCGCGTCCGGCCTCTGTGCGCTGACCGGCGAGACGGGCGCGGGTAAATCCATTCTTCTGGATGCGCTTGGGCTTGCCATCGGCGGTCGCGCCGATGCGGGGCTTGTCGGCCAGGCGGCGGAGCAGGGCAGCGTCACCGCTGTTTTCGATGTGCCGCTTGCGCATCCGGCCCGCGCCATTCTCAAGGAAAATGGGCTCGACGGTGAAGGCGACCTCATTCTTCGCCGTATTCAGGCGAAGGACGGGCGCACCCGCGCTTTCATCAACGATCAGCCTGTCAGCATCGGCTTGCTCCGCCAGATCGGCGACGAGCTCGTCGAAATCCACGGGCAGCATGATGAGCGCGGGCTGCTCGATGCGTCGGGTCATCGCGCGTTGCTCGATCTTTTTGGCGGGCTTGAGGGCAAGGCTCTCGATGTGCGCCGGCTTTGGGCTGCAGCCGCCGAAGCTCGAACTGCATTCACCGAACACGAAGCATTGCTTGCCCGAGCGCGCGCGGAGCAGGATTATTTGCGCCACGTCGTCGGTGAGCTTGATGAGCTTTCGCCGGAGCCGGGCGAAGAAACAAAGCTTGCCGAAGAGCGCATCCTGATGATGCATTCGGAGAAGATTGCTGCCGATCTCATCGAAGCGCAGGATGCGTTGGCCGGGAATGGCGGGCTCGAGGCGCGCCTTGCGCAGGCCATGCGGCGGCTTTCGCGCGCTGCCGAACAGGTGGGCGGGCGGCTCGATGCCTCGATTGCAGCGCTAGACCGGACGCTTGTCGAGGCCGCCGAGGCGCGCGATGAGCTGGCGCGGGCGACACGGGCACTGGAGTTCGATCCGCAGCGGCTCGAGCGCGCCGAGACGCGCCTCTTCGCGCTGAGGGCCGCAGCGCGCAAGCACAATGTCACCGTCGATAATCTCGCGGCGCTTGCGGACAAGTTCAGAAATGAACTCGCGGATATTGAAGGCGGCGAGGCAAAGCTCGCGGCATTGAAACAGACGGCTGATGAGGCGCGTGCTGCCTATCTCAAGGTTGCCGAAGCGCTTTCCGCATCGCGTATCAAGGCGGCAGCGAAGCTCGACCAGGAAGTGATGCGTGAGCTGAAGCCGCTGAAGCTCGACAAGGCGACGTTCAAGACATCGGTTGAGCAGTTGGCGCCGGAAAATGCCGGGCCGGACGGTCTCGACCGGGTTTCGTTTCTGATCTCGACCAATCCCGGCGCGCCGCTAGGCTCGCTCATCAAGATCGCTTCGGGCGGTGAGCTGTCGCGCTTTGTGCTGGCGCTCAAGGTGGCGCTTGCTTCGCAGGGCAGCGCGGCGACGCTTATTTTTGACGAGGTCGATGCCGGTGTCGGTGGCGCCGTGGCCGAGGCCGTTGGGCTTCGTCTTGCGGAATTGTCGAAAGTGGCGCAGGTACTGGTCGTCACGCATTCGCCGCAGGTGGCCGCGCGCGCGCAGCATCACTTGCGTATTTCCAAAAGCGAGAAAAAGGCGAAAGATGCGCGCGTCGCCACGCGTGTCGATGTTCTCGACGCGCCGGAGCGGCGTGAGGAAATTGCGCGCATGCTCGCCGGTGCAACCGTTACAGATGAAGCGCGCGCGGCTGCGGGAAAGTTGATCGGGAGCCAGTCGTGAGTAGCGTCGATAGTGACAAGCCGGTCGATCAGCTCACCTTCGAGGAAGCGGCGGAAGAGCTGGAGCGACTGGCGAGCGAAATCGCGCAGCACGACAAGCTCTATTATCAAAAAGATGCGCCCGTAATTTCCGATGCTGCTTATGACGCCATGCGGCGGCGCAATGACGAGATCGAAAAGCGCTACCCCGAGCTTGTCCGCGAGGACAGTCCGAACAAGCGTGTCGGTGCTGCGCCCGCAGATGCGTTCGGCAAGGTCGTGCATAAAGTACCGATGCTTTCGCTCTCCAATGCATTTGACGATGCCGATGTCGTCGAGTTCTGGAACCGGGTGCACCGTTTTCTCAATCTCAAGGGCGACGCCGAGCTCGCCGTGACGGCGGAGCCGAAAATCGACGGGCTTTCTGCCGCTCTCCGCTATGAGAATGGCCGCTTTGTTCAGGGCGCGACGCGCGGCGACGGGCGCGAAGGCGAGAACGTCACCGAAAATTTGCGGACGATCAAAGATATTCCGCATCAGCTCAAGGGCCGGAACCTGCCAGACGTGTTCGAGGTGCGCGGCGAGGTCTATATGAGCCATGCGGATTTCGCCGCGATCAACGAGCGTCAGGCAAAGGACGGAAAGCCGCTCTTTGCCAATCCGCGCAACGCCGCGGCGGGTTCACTGCGCCAGCTCGATCCGAAGATCACGGCGAGCAGGCCTTTAAGTTTCTTCGCCTATACATGGGGCGAAGCGAGCGAGATACCGGCCGACACGCAATCGGGCGTGATGGACCAGTTCCGAAAATGGGGCTTCCCGGTCAACCCGCTGTTTCGCGTCTGCAAGTCGATAGAGGAGTTGCTCGCCTTCTATCACGACGTCGAGGAAAAACGCGCGAGCCTCGGCTATGACATTGACGGCGTCGTTTACAAGGTGAACGGCTTCGATTTGCAAGACCGCCTCGGTTTTGTTTCGCGTTCGCCCCGCTGGGCTGTGGCACACAAGTTTCCAGCCGAACAGGCGATGACGGTTCTCGAAGACATCGACATTCAGGTTGGCCGTACCGGCGCGTTGACGCCTGTGGCGCGGCTGCATCCTGTAACCGTCGGCGGCGTCGTCGTCTCCAATGCAACGCTGCACAATGAAGACGAGATCGAGCGCAAGGACATTCACATTGGCGACACGGTGGTCGTGCAGCGCGCGGGCGATGTGATCCCGCAGATCGTGCGCGTCGTGCTTGAGAAACGCCCCAAGGGTGCGAAGCGCTTCAAATTTCCTGAACTCTGCCCCGCATGCGGTAGCCATGCGGTGCGCGAGGCCGATCCGAAGACGGGCAAGCTCGATGTCGTGCGCCGTTGCACGGGCGGCCTTATATGCCCGGCGCAGGCGGTCGAGCGGCTTCGCCATTTCGTCTCGCGCAATGCGTTCGATATTGAAGGTCTTGGCGAGAAACAGATCGCGGCGTTTTACGCCGACGGCCTCATCAAGCAGCCGGGCGATATTTTCACGCTGGAAGCGCGTGACGCAGACAGTCTGAAGAAGCTGAAAAACCGCGAAGGCTGGGGCGATACATCGGCGAAGAAGCTTTTTGCCGCAATCAATGAGCGCCGCACAATCGATCTCGACCGTTTCATCTTCGGCCTCGGCATACGTCATGTCGGCGAGACAAATGCGCGGCTGCTTGCACGAAGCTATATCACGCTTCAGCATTTCACCGAAGAGATGGAGAAGGCGGCCGATCACGACAGCGATGCCTATCGCGATCTGCTGTCGATCGATGGTGTCGGCGATGTGCTTGCCGAAGCGCTCATCGATTTTTTCGCTGAGGAGCACAATCGCGAGGTTCTGAAGTCGCTTGAAGAGGCGGGCGTCAAAGCTGTGCCACTCCCCGCGCAAGAAACCTCGTCGCCGGTTGCAGGAAAGACGGTCGTCTTTACCGGCTCGCTGGAACGCATGACGCGCGCTGAGGCGAAAGCGCGTGCGGAGCATCTCGGCGCGAAGGTTGCGGGCAGCGTTTCGGCCAAGACCGATATTCTGGTTGCGGGCGCTGACGCAGGCTCAAAACTCGCCAAGGCTGCGGCGCTTGGCGTCAAGGTCATCTCGGAAGATGAATGGATCGAGATGGCGGGTGGCTGAGGCGGTGCCTTTCTACATCCGTCATGCGCGGGCTTGGCCCGAGTATCCACGTCTTCAGTGCGGCGCAGAAGTAAAGAAAGACGTGGATGGCCGGGTCAAGCCCGGCCATGACGATTGGAAGGCTCGGAGTTATTTCTTGAGCTTGTGCAGTTTCTCGAGAACCTGCCGCGCCGACGGTGAGTCCAGCTCGTCGAGCAGCTCTGACCCGGTGACCCAGGTGACGTAGTTCAGTTTGCCGTCGAGATAGAAGACGTAGTCCATGCCTGCGAGCAGTGGAATGGAGCAATTGCCCGGACCGAATGCCGGGCTCTTGACCTTGTTGCCGGCCGGTAGCTTACCCTTGATCACCTCGATAGGGCGGAACGTACCCTGGATCACTCCCATCCGATTGTTTTCGTTAGGAGCGTCGATCTCCTCAACCTTGGTTAGGTGGGCGACCACGACAGTGGCGGCGTCGGAAAACAAATCTTCGGGTCTCCTCTGGGCGCTTGGATCGACAGAGCAGGCTAATGCGTTGGTGGCGCAGGTTAACAAGAACAGTCCCAGACAACACACCAGCCGATGGCCCACTTCATTCTCCTCGTTTGAGTTGTCTCTTTCAAACACCAGTAAATATCCGCCTACAAAGAACTTAAACGCGGCAAAGCAATCATGAAAGCGGTGCATTGGCGCTCGGCTAGTGGCGCGCGGGTGAGCGAGGCCTCTCTATACCCGTCATGCGCGGGCTTGGCCCGCGTATCCACATCTTCAGCGCGGCGCAGACGTAAAGAAAGACGTGGATGGCCGGGTCAAGCCCGGCCATGACGATTGGGGAAATCAGATCGCCCGCGTTGCGTCTCTCAACCATGCGACCGTCGCCTCGTCGAGGCCCGGCGTCAGCGCTTCGCGCACGCGCGCGTGATAGGCGTTGAGCCATTCGACTTCTTCAGCCGTCAGAAGGGTTTTCTCGACGCAGGCAAGGTCGATGGGGGCGAGCGTCAATGTTTCGAAGCCGAGCATCGGGCGTTCGCCGCCTTCGATCATGGCGGCGGGCGTCACGACCAGCAGGTTTTCGATGCGAATGCCGTAAGCGCCCGTTTTGTAATAACCGGGCTCGTTCGAAATGATCATGCCGGGTTTCAGTGGCACGGAACCGAGCTTTGAGATGCGCTGCGGGCCCTCATGCACCGAAAGGTACGAGCCGACGCCGTGGCCTGTTCCGTGATCGTAGTCGAGACCGGCTTTCCACAGCGCCATGCGCGCCAATGCGTCGAGTTGCGAGCCGGAGGTGCCATCGGGAAAGCGCGCGGTCGCGATGCCGATATGGCCCTTCAAGACGCGGGTGAAGCGGTCGCGCTGTTCGGCGTTGGCCGTGCCGATGGCGACGGTGCGCGTCACGTCGGTCGTACCGTCGAGATATTGCGCGCCGGAATCGACGAGGAAAAGCTCGCCGGGTTGCAACGGCTGGTTCGTGCCCTGCGTCACGCGGTAATGGACGATGGCGCCGTTTGCGCCTGCGCCTGAGATTGTGTCGAAGCTCAGATCCTTTAATTCGCCGGTATCGGCGCGAAAGGCTTCGAGTTTCTTCGAGGCCGTGATTTCGTCCACGCCCCCTTTGGGCGCTGTCGTGCCGAGCCAGGCGAGGAAGCGCGTCAGCGCGCGGCCATCGCGCAGATGGGCGGCACGTGTGCCGTCGATTTCCGCGGCATTCTTGCAAGCCTTGGGCAACTCGCAAGGGTCGGTGCCGCGCCTCACCGTTGCGCCTACCGCCTTCAAGCGATCATTGATCCATGAAGCGCAAGTCGCCGGATCGATGAGGACGGTTTTTTTCTGTGTGCCCAGTTCATCGAGAGCAGAAGCAAGGTCGCTGCTCGGTCGGATGCTGACGACATTGCCGAGATGCGCACGCGCTTCGGGGCCTACTTTGCGTTCATCGATGAACAGTTCCGCATGTCCATCGGCATGGAGCAGCGCGAAGGAGAGGGGCAGGGGCGTGTGGCCGACATCTTGCCCGCGAATATTGAAAGCCCAGGCGATTGAATCCGGCATGGTGAGCATGGCGGCGTCAGCACCATCCAGCGAAGCGGAAACGCGCTTCAGCTTTTGCGATGAGGCTTCGCCCGCATATTGCAGGCCGTGGGGGTGAATGGGTGCCGATGGCGGCGGTGGCTGATCCGCCCAGACGGCATCCAGCGGATTGCTCTCGACGGGAACGAGTGTGCCGCCTGCCTTTTCTGCCGCTGCCTTGTAACGCGCGACGGCGTCGACCGTGTGCAGCCACGGGTCGTAGGCAAGCTTTGCGCTCTTGGGCAGATTTTCTTCGATCCAGCGTGCGGGCGGTTCTTCAATCAGGTGTCTGGGTTCGAAGACGTCGATATCCGTCTGTGTACGGACCTGCAGCGTGTAGCGTCCGTCGATAAAGATCGCGGCCTTGTCGAGCAGAACGATGGCAAGTCCCGCCGAACCTGAAAATCCGGTGAGCCAGCGCAGCCGTTCGGCATGGGGCGGCACATATTCGCCCTGATGCTCATCGGCGCGGGGGATCAGAAAGCCGTCAAGCCCGCGCTGCCTCAGCTCATCGCGGAGGCGTTTGGCGCGTTCGGCACCGAGGGCGGGATTGGCTGTGTCGTCATAGGTCTGGAACATGGGTCTAATATGGCGTTGGCGTTGGAGCAGTGCAACCGAGCTAACCGTCGATACGGAGCGTTACCCAGTCGCCCATGGGCTTTCGGGCGCGCAGAAAGAGGCCTTTTGCCCGAAGCGCGCTTGTGACCATGGCTTCCTGGTCCTGCAGAAGTCCGGACAGGATCAGCGTGCCACCGGGTTTCAAGTGCGCACGGAAGGCTGGTGCGAGCGAGACGAGCGGCCGGGCGAGGATATTTGCGACAATGAGGTCATAAGGCGCGCGGACACGGAGCAGAGGGTGGCTGAAGCCCTTGGCCGTCACGGCTCTGAGGAATGGCGCCACGCCGTTTTCGTGCGCGTTCTCGACCGTGACGCGGACGGCGACGGGATCTATGTCGGAGGCGAGCACATTGCAGCGGGCGAGCTTGGCAATGGCGATGGCGAGTACGCCTGTGCCGGTGCCGACATCAAGCGCGTTGATGCGCACACCGGGGCGCACGATTTCGGAGATGAATTCGAGGCAGCCGGTCGTGGTTTCGTGGTGGCCGGTGCCGAATGCCTGTCCGGCGTCGACAAGCAGCGGGATGACGCCTGCGGGCACCTTGTCCGCATCGTGGCTGCCGTAAACGAAGAAGCGGCCGGCACGCACGGGATCAAGGCCTTCGAGCGAGCGCGCCACCCAGTCGATCTCCGGCACGGGTTCGATAGTGAACTCCGAAATTGCCTCACCCGTTTCTTTCTCCAGCGGGGAGAGCAGCGCGCGCAGCGTTTCCGCTTCCGGTTCCTCGGCATAAAGAGCTTCGACACGCCAGGTGCCATGCGCTTCGACCTCGTTCCAGTCGGAGGCCGTTTTCATCAGATGAGCGACGCCGTCATTGGCTTCGCTCGTCATCACCGAGAGAGGTTCGGGTGTGAAGGTGGTTTCGAGCGCTTCGGAAAAAGCCTCCGCCACGAAATAGGGCACGACGAAGGAGGCTTTCCACAGACTCATGGTTCAATGCCGCTCAAGAAAGCTGTCGATGACTTTTTTACGGCCCGCCTTGTCGAAATCCACGGTGAGTTTATTGCCGTCGATTTCCTTCACTGCGCCATAGCCGAATTTCTGATGGAAGACGCGCTCGCCCATGCGATAGCTCGCGGCGGCGGGATCGCTCGTCGCGACGAGATCGCCGTGAACTTCGGCGCTTGGCGGGCGGACTTTCGATGTCGTCTGTGTGTTTGCCTGCGCACGTTTCCAGCCGGGGCTTGAATAGCTGCTGCCTTGCGCAAAATCCTGCGCGAAGCGGCTCGGCGCATAATTTTGATAGCTGCCCGCGCTCATCGCGCTTTCGGTCACTTCAACATGGTCTTTGGGAATTTCGTCGATGAAGCGCGACGGAATGGCGCTCTGCCACAGCGCATGAATGCGCCGGTTCGCGGCAAAGGAAATGTGGGCGTTCTTGCGCGCGCGCGTGATGCCGACATAGGCAAGGCGGCGCTCTTCCTCCAACCCTGCGACGCCGCTCTGATCGAGCGAGCGCTGGTGAGGGAAAAGCCCTTCTTCCCAGCCGGGCAGAAACACGGTGTCGAATTCAAGCCCCTTGGCGCTGTGCAGCGTCATCAGGTTCACCTTGTCGCCGGAATCCTGCGACTCGATTTCCATGACAAGCGAGATGTGTTCGAGATAACCGGCAAGGTTTTCGAAATGCTCCATCGAGCGCACGAGTTCCTTGAGATTGTCGAGCTTGCCGGGCGCATCCGCCGATTTGTCGTTCTGCCACATCTCGGTATAGCCGCTCTCATCGAGAATGATTTCGGCAAGTTCCGTATGTGGCATGCCGGGCACCAGCGAACGCCAGCGTTCCACCATCTCGACAAAGCCCGTCAACGCGCGGCGCGGTGCGGGTTTCAGCTCTTCGGTCGTGATAATTTCCCGTGAGGCGCGCATCAGCGATACGCCGCGTGAGCGGGCGAGCTTGTGGATCGTCTGCAGGGCAACGTCGCCGAGGCCGCGACGCGGCTTGTTGACGATGCGCTCAAAGGCAAGATCGTCGTCGCCTTGCGCGACAAGGCGCAGATAGGCATTTGCGTCGCGGATTTCGGCGCGCTCGTAAAAGCGCGGGCCGCCGACGACGCGGTAGGGCAGGCCGAGATTGATGAAGCGGTCTTCAAACTCGCGCATCTGGAACGAGGCGCGCACGAGGATCGAAATTTCGTGGAGCATGTGCCCCTTGCGCTGCAACTGCTCGATCTCTTCGGCAATGGCGCGTGCTTCTTCCTCGCCGTCCCAGTAGCTAGAAACCTTGACCTTCTCGCCCTCATTCATCTCGGTCCAGAGCGTCTTGCCGAGGCGCTGTTCGTTCGAGGCGATGAGGCCGGAGGCGGCGCCGAGGATATGCGGCGTCGAGCGGTAGTTACGTTCAAGGCGCACGACCTTTGCGCCGGGGAAATCCTTCTCGAAGCGCAGGATGTTATCGACCTCTGCGCCGCGCCAGCCATAGATCGACTGGTCGTCGTCGCCGACGCAGCAGATATTCTTATTTTTCTGGGCGAGCAGCCGCAGCCAGAGATATTGCGCGACGTTGGTGTCCTGATACTCGTCGACCAGCATATATTTGAAGCGGTCCTGATAGTCGGCGAGGATTTCGGGGTGTTCCTGAAAGATGCGCAGCGTTTCGAGCAAAAGATCGCCGAAATCGACGGCGTTCAGCACCTTCATCCGTGCCTGATAGGCCGCATAGAGTTCGCCGCCCTTGCCATTGGCGAAGGCATGGGCTTCGCCCGCGGGCACCTTGTCCGGCGTCAGGCCGCGATTTTTCCAGCCGTCGATATATGTCGCGAGTTGTCGCGCGGGCCAGCGCTTCTCGTCGATGTTCTCAGCCGCGATCAACTGCTTCATCAGTCGCACCTGATCGTCGGCGTCGAGAATGGTGAAGTCGGAGCGCAGCCCGGCAAGTTCGGCATGGCGGCGGAGCATCTTCGCGCCGATCGCATGGAAGGTGCCGAGCCATTGCATGCCTTCGACAACGCCGCCGATGAGGCGACCGATACGCTCCTTCATCTCGCGCGCGGCCTTGTTCGTGAAGGTCACGACGAGGATCTGGTTCGGCCAGGCGCGGCGTGTGGCAAGCAGATGAGCAAGCCGCGTCGTCAGCACGCGGGTTTTGCCTGTTCCCGCACCTGCCAGCACCAGCACGGGGCCGTCCAGAGCTTCGACTGCTTCGCGCTGCGCCTCGTTCAAGCCTTCGAGGTAGGGTGCGCGCATGCCCGCGATCGCCGCAGCGCTGGTCGTGCGCGCGGTGTCTTCTTCGGGGATCGCCCCAAGATCGAATGGGTCGCTCATGCGGGTACTTACGTTGGGAAGCTTGATTCCAGGGAATATAGCATGCTGCCGGCGCCTGATGCGGCGCCGCATTCATATTGCTTCACTATATGGAGGCCTGAATTCAGGCTCGCAAGCCCGGATCGGGCGGCGCCGGCTCTCGCCCGGTCAAAGAACGGCCTATTCCGCCGCCTTCCGCCTGATGCCGATGACGCGGCCTGCCTGATCGGGTCTTGGCATGCCCTTGTGAGCTTCCATCATCCTCGCGATTTTCGTCTGAATCGCATCGGGAAAGGGGGCGGCGCGGCGTGATTTCATGTCGACATGCACGCACATCTGCTCCGACGTGGCGGCGAGATAGCCTTTTTCGGCGTGGTACATATGGCCGAAGATGTGAATGCGTTTCGCGTCCCAGTCGAGCAATTGATAGGTGATGCGGACGGGATCGCCTTCCTTCAATTCGTCCAGATAGCAGACATGCACTTCGGCGGTGAAGCACGAGCCGTCGCCCGCCTGCGTATAGTCCCAGCCGATGCCGAGTTCGCTGAAGGCCCTGTCGAGCGATTCATCGAATAGCAGATGGTAATAGGCCATGTTCATGTGACCGTTGAGGTCCACCCACGCGGCTTCAACCTTGCGCAGCGGACATTCGACGGGTTTCAGGTTCGTCATTGCAGGCGCTCTCCCGTTAGCTTTGCTTTTCAGCCATGCTAGTTTAGCGGGAGCGAAGTTCAAAGAGCGGGACGGCGGCCATGAGCAAGGCAAGCGCACAGGCGAGCGGGCAGAGTGAGGCTCTTGCCGAATTGTTGGCGCTTCTCGGCGACAGGCTGACGACGTCTCTGCCGATCCGCGAAGCGCATGGCCGCGATGAGTCCTGGCATCCCGTTATCGCGCCGGACGCGGTGGCCTTTGCGACCTCGACCGAAGATGTTGCGGCGATCATTCGTATTTGCGCGCGCCATCGTTTCCCGGTCATTCCATTTGGAAGGGGAACGTCGCTTGAGGGGCATATCTCCGCGCCACATGGCGGCTTGTCGCTCGATCTCTCGCGCATGAACAGGATCATCGAGGTTCATGCGGATGATCTTGACGTGCATCTCGAGGCGGGCGTGACGCGCAAGGCACTCAACATTCATTTGCGCGATATGGGGCTGTTCTTTCCGATCGATCCCGGTGCCGATGCGAGCCTTGGCGGCATGGCGGCCACGCGTGCATCGGGCACAAATGCCGTGCGTTACGGCACCATGCGCGAGAATGTATTGAACATTACTGCCGTGATGGCAGACGGGCGGATCGTTCGCACGGCGCGCCGCGCGCGCAAATCGTCGGCGGGCTACGATCTCACCCGGCTGCTCGTCGGCTCGGAAGGCACGCTCGGAGTCATCACGGAATTGACGCTGCGGCTCTACGGCATTCCCGAGGCGATCTCGTCGGGCGTCGTCTCGTTCCCGAATTTCGAGAGCGCGATCGATGCCGTGATCGTGACAATCCAGTCCGGCCTGCCGATGGCGCGGATCGAGTTTCTTGATGAGGTGCAGGTGGCGGCCTGCAATCGCTATTCGAAACTTTCGCTGCCGGAGACGCCTTTGCTGCTCGTCGAGTTTCACGGCAGCGAGGCCTCTGTGGCCGAGCAGGCGGAGCGTTTCGGCGCTATTGCCGCCGAGTATGGCGGCGGTGGTTTCGAATGGGCGACGAAGCCGGAAGATCGCACGCGGCTCTGGGAGGCGCGGCACAATGCGCTTTATGCCTCGCTGGCGCTTCAGCCCGGCAAGAAGGGGCTTATCACCGATGTATGCGTGCCGATTTCGCGGCTTGCAGAAGCGATCAAGGGCACGAAGGAAGATCTTGCGAAGTCTTCGCTTGTAGCGCCGATGGTCGGGCATGTCGGCGACGGCAATTTCCATCTCATCATGCTGATCGACCCGGAGAAGCCGGAAGAGGTTGCGGAAGCAAAGCGTATTCACGACCGCATGGTGGCGCGCGTTCTCTCGCTTGATGGAACCTGCACGGGCGAACATGGTATCGGCGAAGGCAAGATCAAGTTTCTCGAGGCTGAGCATGGCGAGGGCATTGCCGTCATGCGTGCGATCAAGCAGGCGCTCGATCCGCTGAATATTCTCAATCCCGGCAAGATGTTTTCCGCCTGAGCGCTAGTGGCTGACGGCGACATTCACGGCCAGCGCCAGAAGAACCGTATTGTAGAAAAATGAGATGACGCTATGGGCGAGCGTCATCTTGCGCATGCCTGCGTCGCTGACCTCGACGTCCGATACCTGCGCCGTCATGCCGACGACGAATGAGTAGTAAAGGAAATCCCATGATCCGGGCTCTTGCGTCGCTGGAAAATCCAGTCCGCGCGCGTCCGCTCGTTTTTCCGCGCCGGCTTGCGGCATGTAATAGAGATGCGCGTAGTGCGACGCCATGACGGTGTGGAATGTGAACCAGCCGAGCGGAACGCCGCAGAGCGAGAGAATGAGCAGCAACGGGTCTGGCGTTCCATCGCTGCGAAGCATGGTGAAAATCGCGCCGAGGCTAAGCGAAACGGCGGTCAGGGTTATGAGGGCAATGATGGCGATGCCTTCATCCTCGAAGTCCGACCTTTTGCGCATGCGCTCAGGCGTCAGGTGCGTCAGGAAAATTCCGGTAACGATGAGATAGACCAGAAAGAAGGTATCGCCCGCGATGACGAAACGAAGCGGGCCTTGAACGATATCGCCGCTTGCGAACCAGGCGAGCACGCCGATTACCGCCGAAATATAGAAGCGGGCGTGATGGCGTGCATGTTTTTCAAATGCGTTCAGGCTGAAGCTCCATCGGTTAACGCGGATCAATCCAGTTCGAATATTCCTACGCTCACGCACTCATTCGTTCGGCTTTTTCCAGGTTCATGCGTTTGACTCCTGAGGACTGAGCTCAGCCTAACATAGGAGTACGGATTATGGATAAGGACCGGATCGAAGGCGCGGCGAAGCAGGCCAAAGGCGCGATGAAGGAAGCTGCCGGGAAAATCACCGGCGACGCCAAACTCAAGGCTGAAGGCAAACTCGACAAGGCCGAAGGCAAGGTGCAGAACGCTTATGGCGCCGCGAAGGATGCGGCGCGTGACGCGACGCATCGCCGCTAAAATCTGTTCCTCGCAGATATCTGGGCCGTCGCGTATAGCGGCGGCCCGTTTTCTGTTCAGTCGAGCGTCTGGCGATAGCGGTTCAATGCAAGCACCGTTGCCGCGATGAAGAAAATCGCCAAAGCGCCCACATCCATTGCGATGTCGCCTGCGCCGTTTCCTTTCAGTAGAACGCCGCGAGTGATACGCAGGAAATGCGTCAGCGGCAGGATCTCGCCGATCCATTGCGCCCAGACCGGCATGCCGCGAAACGGAAACATGAAGCCTGACAGCAATATTGAAGGCAGAAAGAAAAAGACCGCCATCTGCACGGCCTGAAGCTGATTTCGCGCTAGCGTCGAAAATGTGAAGCCGACGGCGAGGTTCGCGGCGACGAAGAGCAGCAGGACGGTGGAAAGAAGAGTGAGGCTTCCGACCATGGGCACGTCGAAGAGCCAGCGCGCGGCGGCGAGGATAAGCGCAGTCTGAATATATCCGACGACGATATAGGGAAATATTTTTCCCATCATCACTTCGAGCGGGCGCGCGGGCATGGTGAGGAGATTTTCCATGGTGCCGCGCTCGATTTCGCGTGTGACGGCAAGGGCAGTGAACATCACCATGGTCAGCGTCAGAATGACGCCGAGGATGCCGGGCACGATGTTATATTGCGTGCGGCCTTCGGGATTGTAGCGCTGATGGGTCACGAGCTGAAACGGCGGATTGCTCTGGCGCAGCGTTGCGAGAGGTCCGGTCAGGTCGTGGTTCAAGGCGCGGCCCGCCAGAATGTTGACTGCCGCAATCGCGTTTCCGGTCGCGGCCGGGTCCGTCGCGTCGGCGTCGAGAAGCAGGGCAGGCATTGCGCCGCGTATGAGATCGCGTGAGAAGTTTGGTGGAATCTCGATGACGAATTGCACGTCGCCGCGCGACAGCAGGCTTTCGGCTTCTGCTGCGGTTTCCGCGCGTTTGACGATCTGGAAATAGTCGCTGTTTTCGAGCGCGGCCAGAAAGCTTCGCGTGAAGGTCGATTGATCCTGATCGAAGACGGCGGCGGGCAAATGCTTCGGATCGGAATTTATCGCATATCCGAAAAGCAGAAGCTGCAATATGGGCACGCCGAGCATCATGGCGAAGGTCAGTCGGTCGCGGCGCATCTGGATGAATTCCTTGCGCATCAACGCGCCCAGCCGCGCGAAATTGAAGCGATCGCCCATCATTGGTAATTGTCCGGCGCGTGTTTCATCATCAGGATGAAAACATCTTCCAGTGTAGGTTCGTCTTCCCGCCAGACGAGGTCCGTCTCGTTGCGATAAGGCGCAATGGCGCGCACGAGCGCTTCGCGGTCGGCGCCGCTGACATGGAGGATCGTGCCGAAGGGCGCCACGATGTCGACGCCGTGGCGGCCTGCAAGATCGCGCGCGAGACGGTGAATGAGTTTCTGCGACGATGCCGAGACTGTGTATGTCTTCAGGCCGGATTGCGCGATGACCTCTTCGGCCGTGCCGCGCGCAAGCAGGCGGCCATATGCCAGATAGCAAATTTTGTGGCAGCGTTCCGCCTCGTCCATGTAATGCGTGCTGACGAGAACGGTGAGGCCGCCATCTGCAAGTTCGTGGATTTCATCCCAGAATTCACGACGCGCTTTCGGATCGACGCCTGCGGTCGGCTCGTCAAGCAGCAGAAGTTTCGGCTTGTGCATGATGCAGGAGGCGAGAGCGAGCCGCTGTTTCCAGCCGCCTGACAATGTGCCTGCAAGCTGATCCGCGCGACCCGTCAATTTGAGCTTCTCGATTGCGCCTTCGACAGCCTCGCCGCGATGGTCGAGTTGATAGATGCGGGCGATGAAGTCGAGGTTTTCGCGAATGCTCAGGTCTTCGTAAAGGCTGAACCTCTGCGTCATGTAGCCGACTTCGCGTTTTATGCGCGGGCTCTCGGTCAGTATATTGTAGCCAAGGCATGTGCCGTGGCCGGAATCGGGCGTCAGCAGGCCGCAGAGAAGGCGGATCGTCGTCGTCTTGCCGCTGCCATTCGGCCCGAGGAAGCCATAGATTTCACCTCTGGCCACCTGCATGTCGACATTGTCGACGACCTTCTTGCCCGCGAAAGATTTGGTCAGCCCTTCAACGTCGATGACGAGATCCGTGTCGAGTTGATGAGCGGGCGCGGTCATTGCTCTATTTCGCCGCCTCGATCAACGTCACGCGAACGGGCTGCCCGGGATGCAACACTTCCGGCGAAGCATCGGGCCAGGCTTCCGCCATGTAGACGAGTTTCGCTTTTGTTTTTTCGCTGTAGATGACGGGCGGTGTGAATTCGGCATCTGTCGAGATAAAGCGAATGGTGCCAACGAGGTCGGCGGCGCATGCATCGCAGGCGAGCGTCACTTTATCGCCGGTATGAACGCGACCGAGTTCCGGTTCTGGAATGAAGAAGCGCACCTTGATGTTGGCGGGTGGCAATACGGAGACAACGGGTTGGCTCGGGCCGGCGAATTCACCGACACGGAAAAATACATCCGCCACTGTGCCTCCTTGCGGCGCGTGGCCTTCGCGGCGTGCAAGGCGCCAGTCGGCTTGCGCAAGGGCTGCTTCTGCTGCTTTCGTACCCGCTTCGGCGGCTGCGATCTGATCTTGCCGCGCGGCGAGCTTGCCGGTTGTCAGGCGGGCGTCGAGTTCGCGCACGGAACCTGCCGCCGCATCGCGCGTTGCCTGTGCCGCATCGAGCGCTGCCCTGGATATATTTCCCCTCGCATAGAGCGCGCGTGTGCGGGCGAGATCGAGTTGGGATTTTTGCAGCGTGGCCGCAGCGCTCGCACGGGCCGCTACGATCTGCTCCAGCTCAGGTGCGCGCAAGCCCTTCAGCAGGTCTTCATATTGCGCCTTGGCTTGTGCGTATTGCGCCGCCGCCTGTTCATGCGCGGCGACTTCCGCCGTTTGCTCAAGCTGGAAGAGGAGCGCGCCATCTTCAATCCTGTCGCCGCGCTTCACCGGTATCGCGTCGATAATGCCGCCATCGATCGGGGCGACGCGCACATATTCGCCCTCGGCATATCCCTGATATATGCCTTCATCCCGGCCGTCGCAGGCGGCAAGAAGAAGCGCGGTCACGCCTATGAACAAGAGGGAGTGGAGGCGCATGATCACGCCTCCTTGCTCGCGGCGAGACCGCGCAAGACGAAGTCGAGATGGCTGGGTAGAAATCTTTCCGGTTCGAGTTCGGGCAGGGGGCCGAAGACCTGCGTCGCAAGCGCGTTCATCAATAAAGGGAAGATGACGCTTTGCGCCGTTGCTATGGCATCGCATTGGCGGAATTCTCCGAGCTTGATGCCACGCTCGATGATGCGGGCGATGGCGTTCAGCCCGCGGAAAGCGATTTCCGTGCGATAGAATTCCGCGATGTCGGGAAAGTTTCCGGCTTCGGAAATGACGACTTTCAGGATCGGGCGCATTTCCTGCGAGCCGACGATGGCGCTTGCCTGATTGTAGAGCGCCCGCAAAAGCTCGGTCGCGGAACCGCCGAATTCGTCGATCAAGGATTCAATGATGCCGACGCGCGGGCTCGCAACGTCGCGCACAATCGCCTTGAAGAGATCGGCCTTGCTATCGAAATAGAGGTAGATAGTCGCCTTGCTCACGCCTGCCGCGTCGGCCACGTCTTCAAGCCGCGTGGTGGCGAAACCCCGCTCCGAAAAGAGCTGAAGCGCCGCCGCCATGATCTCGGCGGGGCGGGCTTCCTTGCGGCGTTGGCGTCCGGGTTTCGTTGCGCTGCGCATCGGGGAAACTTCAGTTAATAACTGACCGGTCAGTAAGTTAGGCGCAAGATCAGGCGCCAGCAAGCGGTTTTTTGGGGGAGAGGTGACGATGCCAGACGGGCAGGGCGGAGCTGCCAGCGCTGTCCTTGCCGCGATCAGTCATTAACGCTTGATAAAACGTAGGCTGACTAATTCGGCACTAATGGCTACTCGGCGGGCTCTTCCGGCTTGCGCCCATCGGGCTCGGTGGCGGGCGTTTCGCGGCGCAATCCCTCATGGGCCTTGGCATTTCGTTCGGCAAGGGTACGTGCGAGTTTCTTCTCCACGCCGCTGCGGCCGAAGCGAACGCGGTTCGCGGCGGCTTGAGCCTCTTTCTCCTTCCGATCGCGCTGTTTTTTCTCATCGCGCGATATTTTCCGGAATCTTGAGAAATTTACTATATTTCCGCTATCCGAAACCATAATTTGCCCGCAAATCGGCGGCAGCTTGCCGCAAGGTGCTCGCTTGGTGCGTCTTGGGCGAGAATAGGCCAAAGACGAGTAACAAGAAACCGCTGGCAAATGGAGCTCTCACAAGGAGGGTTCCGCTTGCTCCAGGGGGCGGAGACAGATTTTTGAACACGGTTCTCTCTTACATTGCGGGTCTGGTTGCAGTGCTGCTGATTGCGGCGCTTGTCGGCCCGACGTTTGTCGACTGGAACCGTTTTCGCGGCGAATTCGAGACGCAGGGACAGAAGCTCACGGGCCGCGAGGTGAAAATCGGCGGCGACATCAGCTTCGTCATTCTTCCCGCGCCGCATCTGACAATGAATGACGTGTCGCTCGCCAATGTCGCGAACGGCGACAATGCCGACTTTGTCCGTATCGGTCAGGTCGATGCCGAAGTAGCGCTGGCGCCTCTGCTCAGCGGCGCCATCAGCGTTTCGAGCGTCAAGGTAACGCGGCCGCAAATCCATCTCGAAATCGCGGCGAACGGGCATAATAACTGGCGCGATCTCGTTGCCGCTGCGCCGATGCATGAAGAGGGGCTGTTCGGCCTGTCGTCGGTCAGTCTTGAGAAGGCGACGTTTGAAGAAGGCACGATCACCTTTGTCGATCACAGGTCGAAGCGTAACTGGCGCGTCGAGCATCTCAATGGCGATGTCATCGCGACATCTCTTGTCGGCCCCATTCGCGCTGAGTTGTCGTTGCAGACCAACAACATTCCTATTGCTGTGCGGATCGCGCTCGGCAATTTCAGCGGCAACAAGGCCTTTCCGATTACCGCTGAAGTGCAGAGCCTGAAGGCGCCGGCGAAATTATTGTTCTCGGGTATCTCGACGGGATTTTCGTCCGACGCGCGGGTCGATGGTACGGCGAGCCTTGAGCTTGGCAACACCAAGGCGACGGAAGGCGAGAAGGCACGGGCGCCGCTGCGCATCGAAGCGGGCGTGGTGTCGAACGGCGAAACCGCCACATTCCGCAATCTCATCGTCGCGATGGCCGGAACGACATTGAAGGGCGAAGGGCGGGCGAGTTGGCGCTCAAGGCCCACAGCTTCCATTCAGCTTTCAGGTGAAGCGCTGACGCTTGACCCATTGATCGATCGCCTCGCCGATTTTGCTGCGGGGGGCAAAGTGCCATTCGGCGGGCTCGTGAACATTCCGACGCCTGGCTGGATCGACGCCAAGGCGAATGTGAAAGTTGCCGGGCTTTTGATACGTGACGTTCTCGTCAAGGATGCTGTGCTCGACGTGGCGCTCGACAATGGCGAGTTGGCGATCACACGGGCGCGCGGTGACATTGCAGGCGGAACGAATTTCGAATTGAGCGGTGCGCTTGTGGGCGGCGAGACGCCGCGCTTTGATGGCAAGGTCGCGGCTGAAAGCGCGAACCTTGCGGCGCTTGCCCGCTGGCTCGACACATTGCGCGCGGAGCCTGTCGCTCACGATGCGCCGACGCCTTCAGCCGAGACGACGGCAAGCAAGGAGCCGCGCAGACCGTTTGCCGTCTCGTCGCGCGTCAGCCTCACCTCGGAGCGTCTCGACTTTGCAGATATTGCCGCTGCTTATGCAACATCGCCTGAGCCAGCGGATCTTCGCGGCAATGTTTCTTTCACGTCGCAAGGCGAGCGGCCCTTGCTGACGGCAAGCCTCACGGCGAAGACATTCACTCTCGATCCATTGCGCGCGCTCTGGCCTGCGGGCGGGACGAAGCCGTGGGCGCTTCTCGACACCTATGATGTCGACATCGTTGCGACAGCCGATCGCTTGACGATAGACGGCAATGAGGTGGGCGGCCTCGATGTATCTGCCGGTGCGATGCAGGGAACGCTCGATTTGCGCCGTTTCAACGCGACGGATTTTGCAGGCGCCAAAGTGGCATTCGCGGGCACGCTTTCGGGCGTGTCGGAAGGAAAGCTCGATGCGCTGCAGGGCAAGATCAATGGCGAGATTGCGGCAGAGAAGACGGATGGGTTGCTGAAGCTCTTTGACGTGAAGGCATCGGGTCTTTCCGGCCCGGCGCAACTCACGGTCGATTTTGCTTCGGGGCAGGCGGTCGACAGCGAAGCGAAGCTCGATACGCTTGCGGTAAAAGGCACGCTTGGCGACAGCCGCGTCGATGCGGTGCTGAAACGCGGGCGCGCGTCTGACGGAAGCATCAATCGGGTCGATCTCATCGCCAATGCGTCGAGCGCCGATGGCCGCGCCTTGTTCCGTCAATTGGGCTTCGACGCGAGCGACGGTTTGAAAGGCGCAGGCAGCGCCTCTCTGCAACTCAGCGGGCCGAGCGCCAAGCCTTATGGCACGACGCTGCGGGTCAATGTCGGCGAGGGCACGTTCACCGCGAAGGGGCAGACGAGCGATCCGCTTGGCGAGCGCGTATTTACCGGCCATGCCGATATTTCCGCGTCGAACGTAAATGCCGTTCTCGCGGCTCTCGGTGCGCCGAAATATGTTGCCGATTTTGCGACGGCGCAGGCATCCGGGCCGAGTTTCGTTCTCTCCGCCGATGTCAGATCGCAGCCGCATGTGCTGGCGTTCAACAGCATCGAGATCGTCACGGGCAATATGCATATCTCGGGCGAGGCGAGCTATGCGGATGCGGCGGAGGGGAAGCTCCCGCAATTGACCGGCAAGCTTGAAGCCAATGCGCTTGATCTGACGCCGATCTTTGCAACGGCGAAAGACGCGCAGACCACATGGCCGACTGCGGCGCTCGACTGGTCGGCGCTCGGTCTTTTTGAAGGCAATGTCGCGCTCAAGGTCGGCACGCTGAGCATTGGCAGCATCAAATTCAGCGACGCCGATATGCAGCTTGCGCTCGCAAACAGCGTCCTCTCGGTTTCGCCTTTCGCTGCGAAATTTGCAGATGGCAAGGCGGCGATGTCTGCGCGGATTGAAGGCGGCAAAGCCGGAGAGCCGGGCATCGGGCTGACCTTCGGCGTCGAGAATGCCGATATTGCCGCTGCTGGCACGCAAGCATTCGGCTCGTCGTTTGGAACGGGCAGGGCGACGATCAATGCGCAGTTTGAGGCGCAGGGCCGAAGCTGGCTGGCGTTGGTCTCGTCGGTCAATGGCTCGGGCACGATCAAGACGAAGGATGCCGCATTCGCGCCGCTCGATGTGGCTGGCTATTCCGACGCGTTGAAGGCGCTGAAGCTTGTCGACGGGCTGTCGGGCTTGTCGAGCCAGACGCTGCAAAAGGGAGCGACGCCGGTTACGGGTATCGACGGCGATTTTGCGATGAAAGACGGCGTCGTCAATTTGAAGCGCGATGAGTTGTCGCTCAAAGGCGGCAAGGCGAAGCTCGCCGCCATGTTCGATTTGCCGCGTCTTGCCGCCGATAGCGAACTTGACGTCAAACTCACCGATCCGGCAGATGCGCCGGGCTTTTCCAATGTTGCTGCGGGCAAGGTTGGCAAGATCGAACGGCGCGTGGACACGATGGCGCTTCAGCAATTCGTCTCGAAGCGGATACTTGCGCAAAACGCAGAGGCCGCGGGCGTGAATTTCATCCCGAAGGAATTGCGCAATCTGATCGGGCTGTCGGACGACAAGGTCAAGGGCCCGGCGATTGCCGGCATTCCTCTGCCGATGCTGCGTCCGGTGCAGAACGCAGTCGTTCAATAATCAGATGCAGACGGCGCTCTTGTTCTTGAAGTGAGCGAGAATATAGACGCGCACCGCGCCGGAAAGATTGCCTTCGCTGTCGCGCCCTTCGTCGATGCGGCGAACAAGTTCGTTCACGGATATATCTTCCGAACAGGCAATTTCCTTCAGCGCATCCCAGAAGGGCCGCTCAAGCGAGATGCTGGTGCGGTGGCCGGAGATGGTGACGGAGCGTTTGATCTCTGCGGGCATGGCAATCCAATTGTGCTGTCACCCCGGGTTTATCCCGGGGTCCAGAGCCGCGAATTCAGCCTATGCCGCCCCTGGATCCCGGGACAAGCCCGGGATGACAGAGAAAGGCTGGATTACTCCGGTGCGATCATCTTTTCGGGCCGCACGACCGCGTCGAATTCTTCGTTTGTCACATAGCCGCCGCCGACGGCTTCCTCGCGGAGTGTCGTGCCGTTCTTGTGCGCGGTCTTGGCGATTTTGGCGGCATTGTCATAGCCGATCTTCGGCGCGAGTGCGGTGACGAGCATCAGCGAGCGCTCGAGAGCAGCCTTGATATTGTCTTCGCGTGCTTCGATGCCGACGACGCAATTCTCGGTGAAGGAGACAGCCGCATCCGCCATCAGGCGCACGCTTTGCAGGAAGTTGTAAGCCATGACGGGGTTGTAGACGTTCAACTCGAAATGGCCCTGGCTGTCTGCAAATGTCAGCGTCGTGTTGTTGCCGAAAATCTGCACGCAGACCTGCGTCATCGCCTCGCACTGGGTCGGGTTCACCTTGCCCGGCATGATCGACGAGCCTGGCTCGTTCTCGGGCAGCGACAATTCGCCAAGGCCCGAACGCGGGCCCGAACCGAGGAAGCGGATGTCGTTTGCGATCTTGAAGAGCGAGGCGGCAACCGTATTGATGGCGCCATGGCTGAAAACCATTGCGTCATGAGCGGCGAGCGCTTCGAACTTGTTCGGCGCGGTGGTGAAGGGCAGATGCGTGATCGAGGCGATGCGTTCGGCCACCATTTCAGCAAAGCCGACCGGTGCGTTGAGGCCGGTGCCGACTGCGGTGCCGCCTTGGGCGAGCTCCATCAGTGCGGGCAGGGTCTGCTCGATACGGGCGATGCCGTTTTCGATCTGCTTGGTGTAGCCGGAAAATTCCTGGCCGAGCGTCAGCGGCGTCGCATCCTGTGTGTGGGTACGACCGATCTTGATGATCTTCGACCACTGGTTCGCCTTGTCGTTCAGCGCATTGCGCAACATCTGGAGCGCGGGAATGAGGCGGTGGTGGATTTCTTCCGCGCAGGCGACATGCATGGCGGTCGGAAAAGTGTCATTCGACGACTGGCTCATATTGACGTGATCGTTGGGGTGGACGGGCTTCTTGGAGCCCATCTCGCCGCCGAGCATTTCAATGGCGCGGTTCGAGATCACTTCATTGGCGTTCATGTTCGACTGCGTGCCGGAACCCGTCTGCCAGACGACAAGCGGGAAATGCTCGTCGAGCTTGCCTTCGATCACTTCCTGCGCGGCCTTGACGATGGTTCCGCCGATCGTCTTGTCGAGGCGGCCAAGGGCCATGTTGGTTTCGGCAGCTGCGCGCTTCACGATGCCGAGTGCGCGGACCACGGGGGCGGGCTGCTTTTCCCAGCCGATCTTGAAATTGCCAAGCGAACGCTGCGCCTGCGCGCCCCAATATTTATCGGAAGCCACTTCAATTGGGCCGAAAGTATCGGTTTCCGTACGGGTCTTCGTCATCGCTCGCGCTCCCAATGGGTAGTTTCGTTGGGCGCTGATTTAGCACGAGGGAGGGCGGGGGCCAAGGATGAGGAGGCGGTGCTTCGATAAAGGCGCCAAGCCCGACCGTGACGCGTGGGCAACTGAATATGCGGTTGCGGCTATTTCTTGCGGAACGCGTCGAGGCTGACCACCGCAGCATCGCCCTGCGGCAGAGCGGGTGCTTCTTCCTTCGTCGCAACGGCCTTCGGCGCTTCCGCCGCGCCTTCCGGCTTGCTCACTTCGAACTGAAGGCCGAACTGGACGCTCGGATCGAAGAAGGCGTGGACCGCCGAATAGGGGACGACGAGTTTTTCGGGAATCTTGTTGAAGGTCAGATCGACCGAGAATCCATCGTCGCGCACATCGAGATTCCAGAACTGATGCTGGAGGACGATGGTCATTTCCTCGGGATATTGCTTGCGCAATTTCTCGGACACTTCGACGCCGGGCGCATCGGTGCGGAAGGAGATGTAGAAGTGATGCTCGCCGGGCAGACCTTTTTTCAGCGCGACATCGAGCGCGCGACGTATGACGCCGCGCAGGGCTTCCTGTGCCATCACGTCATAATGCATCTGGTCTTCGGCCAAGGTTCAGTACTCCTTACGGGTCGTCGAATGTGGTCCGGGGATTCAATCAGCCTTTTGGGTCGCGGTCCATATGCCGTTGCCGCTTATCTGCAACTGCGATCAGATAGATGTTCCAACGACAGCACCTATGCCCGCCGTCAACGCCATGGCGAGCGCGCCCCAGAAGGTGACCCGAAAAGTTGCCTTCCAGACATTCGCGCCGCCCGCCTGCGCGCCGATCGCACCGAGCAGCGCAAGGAATGCAAGAGACGCAATCGAAACCACAGGAACGAGCGCGGATTGCGGAGCTATAAGAACCATCGCGAGCGGCAGCGCTGCGCCAACGGCGAAGGTTGCAGCGGAGGTTAGCGCGGCCTGAATGGGGCGCGCCGTTGTAATTTCTGAAATGCCAAGTTCATCATGTGCATGCGCGCCGAGCGCATCCTTTGCCATCAACTGATCGGCAACCTGATGCGCAAGTCCGAGATCGAGTCCGCGTTTCACGTAAATCTGTGCAAGTTCCTCGCGCTCGAAAGCAGGCTGGCTCACGAGTTCCTTTTGCTCGCGCGCGAGATCGGCCTGTTCCGTATCGGACTGCGAACTGACGGAAACATATTCGCCTGCCGCCATGGACATGGCCCCGGCCACCAGTCCGGCAATGCCGGTAATCAGGACGCTCGCGCTGCTGGCCGAAGCTGCCGCAACACCGACGATCAAGCTCGCCGTTGAAACGATTCCGTCATTGGCGCCGAGCACTGCTGCACGCAGCCAACCGATACGCGCAACCAGATGTTTCTCGGGGTGGACATGAAGACGTGTCACGCGATTTCCTCAAGTTGCAAATTTATGTGGTCGATGCGGGGCGGCTCCTAGCTCTGGATTCAACAAGGGCGGCGAACTCTGTGCCGAAGCGGTGGGCGTCGCCCGGCCAGCGCGCCGAGAGATAGTTGCCATCCAGCACGGTGAAACCGCGATGCAGCTTGTCGGGCCTGTCACGCTTGATGGCGGTCGGGCCGGTCAGGAAATCATTCGGGCTGGCGAGCAGCGAGCGGATCTCGGTTTCAAGCGGCGTCGAATAGGTGCGGTAATAGTCTTTCATCCATGCCCGCGTCATGCCCCAGGCAATCAGCTCCTGCGAGCGGGTAAGGCCGGTGGTCCGCCGCCCGTGCAGAACGGATTTGCCGTTCGCCGCTTTCGAGCGCGCGACGAGCAAAGTGCCGTGGCAGATCGCGCCGACAGGTTTTCCGGTCGTGAAGAACTCCGCGACGACGGATTGCAGCTTTGCCGATTCGAGATAGGGCCGCATGCCCTTGGCGTGTCCGCCGGGAAGCAGGAGCGCGTCGAAATCTGCGGTCTGGATGTCGTCATATTTGATGGGCGATTTGAAAGCGGCGCTTTGCGCCATCGCCATATAGGCGGCGCGTCCGGCGGCATTGGCGCGCAGCATCTGGGCGAGAGGGCCAAGGCCCTTGCCCGTCACCATGATGGGGTCGGCAGCGCCCGGTTTTCCGTCCGGCGTCGCAAAGACCACATGATGGCCCTTGGCTTCGAGGATCGTCCAGGGAACGCCCGTTTCGGTTGGATCGAAATCACGCGAGGGGAGCGGCATCAGAATTGTCGCCACGATCTCGAATCCTTGAATGGCGTGGGAGGGGGGAGAAGTGGGGGTTTCTGTTGCCAGGCACCCCCGAGCCCCGCCTTAACCGGCTAAAGTTAAGGACTTCAATCGAAGTGCAGGCACTGCATTACGCAGCGACGGCAACCTCAGCATAGTTGTCATTGGCAACTATAAAACGGCCCGCTAACGGCGGAACCATACCGGGCAAAAGAACTACTTTTACACCCTCGTCGATCCTAGTTCGCCCCCAATGAACCCTGCCAGGACAGAGAGAAATTGGTGGAGGCGCCGGGTACCGCCCCCGGGTCCGAATGGCTTATTATGTAATCCGTTTATCGCCATAGTCAGCCGAAGCTGACGAGCCATATATAGGGCCTTGGTGGTGGAAATCAAAGTGCCGCTGGTCGAATGAAAATAGGCTTTTGATAATCATTAGCAATATGACTAAGGTGGTCTCCTTGAACACGAGGATGACCCCCTTCCATGCAGATCAAACGTTTTTTCCAGGCGGGCCTGCTGGCCGCGTCGGCCGTTATTTTCACCGGCGCCGCAGCGCAGGCGGCTGAAGAGATCAACATCTATACGACGCGCGAACCCGGCCTGATCGAGCCGCTGATCGCCGCCTACAAGGCGAAGACGGGTGTCGAGGTCAAAACGATTTTCATGAAAGACGGGCTGGCCGAGCGCGTGGCGGCGGAGGGCAAGAACTCGCCCGCCGATCTGTTGATGGCGGTCGATTTCGGCAACCTCGTCGATTTCGCCGACAAGGGCGTGACGCAAAGTGTTTCCTCGCCCGTGCTTGATGCGGCGGTGCCTGCCAATCTGCGCGACAAGGAAGGGCGCTGGTTTGCGCTGTCGTTGCGCGCGCGCATTCTTTATGCGGCCAAGAGCGAGAAGATCGAGAGGTTCACCTATGAGGCGCTTGCCGATCCGAAGTGGAAGGGCAAGATCTGCATTCGCTCCGGCCAGCATCCCTACAATACGGCGCTGGTCGCGGCCTATATCGCACATCACGGCGAGGCGAAGGCCGAGGCGTGGCTGCGCGGCGTGAAGGCGAACCTCGCGCGCAAACCCTCCGGCGGCGACCGCGATGTTGCTCGCGATATTCTGGGCGGCATTTGCGAAATCGGTATCGGCAATTCCTACTATGTCGGCCTGATGCGCAGCGGGAAGGGCAATCCGGAACAGAAGGCCTGGGGCGAAGCGATCGATGCCGTTCTGCCGAGCTTCGAAAACGGCGGTACGCATGTGAACGTGTCGGGCGCGGCGCTTGCCAGGAACGCGCCGCATAAAGAAGCGGCGGTGAAGTTCCTTGAGTTCCTCGTTTCGGACGAAGGGCAGCAGCTTTATGCGCAGGGGAACTTCGAATATCCGGTGAAGGCCGGCGCCCGCACCTCGCCGCTGATCGAGGCGCTTGGTACGCTGAAGGTCGATGCGCTTCCAATTGCAGACATTGCCAGGCATCGCGCGGCGGCGAGTGCGCTTGTCGACAAGGTCGGCTTCGACGGCTAACTCGCTCATGCAACCTGCTTTGAGCCTCCGCGCCGTTTTTGCGGCGAGCAATCTGTGGCTGGCCGGTTCGGCCGCCATAGCATTGCTCGTCGTGGCGCCGCTCGTCGTTCTTGGGTCGATTGCGGCGGAAGGCTCAGGCGAGTTGTGGCCACATCTCATGGCCTATGTGCTGCCACAATCGGCGATGCAGACGATCGTTCTGCTTCTCGGCGTCGGCGCTTTCGTGCTTGTCGTGGGCGTCGGTGCGGCCTGGACGGTGACGGCGTATGAATTTCCGGGGCGCAGGATACTCGAGTGGTCGCTATTGCTTCCGCTTGCCGTGCCGACCTATGTCGTTGCCTATGCCTATCTCGATATTCTGCATCCGCTCGGGCCGGTCCAGTCGCTCTTGCGCGATCTTCTCGGCATTGCCAGCCCGCGCGATTTGAAGTTGCCGGATATTCGCTCGCTTGGCGGATGCACATTGCTGCTTGGCCTCGTGCTTTATCCTTACGTCTATCTTTCCGCGCGGGCGATGTTCCTCTTGCAGGCTGGCAGCCTCATTGAAAGCGCGCGGATGCTGGGGGCGGGGCCCTTTGCGGTTTTCTGGCGCGTTGCTCTGCCTGCCGCTCGGCCCGGCATTGCGGTCGGCGGAAGCCTCGCGCTGATGGAAGCGCTGAACGACATTGGCGCGGCGCAGTTTCTTGGCGTGCAGACGCTGACGGTTTCGATTTATTCCACATGGGTCAATCGTTCGAGCCTGCCCGGTGCGGCGCAGATCGCACTGCTCATGCTGGCGATTGTGCTGGTGCTTATTCTGCTTGAACGCTGGGGGCGGCATCGCGATGAGGCGGTGGCGTCTGAAATCGCTGAAAGCATGGAACCGCGGCATATTCGCGGTTATCGCGGTGCGCTTATCTGCGGTGTGACGAGCCTGCCGGTCCTGCTCGGCTTCGTCGCGCCAGCGGCCTATCTGTTGATCGAGACGGTGAAGCGCATTCGCGTAGCGGGCGTGTCGCCTGCGATCATCACGGAGATCGGCAACACGGTTTCGATTGCCGCCATCTCCACCGTCGTCATCATCGTCACGGGCTTCTGCATTGCCTATGCCATGCGGGTGCGACCGGGGCGGGCGGCTGGCTTCTTCGCCCGCGTTTCGGCGCTCGGCTATGCCATTCCGGGCACGGTGCTCGCGATCAGTCTGCTCGCGCCGCTCGCCGCTTTCGACAATGCGGTGGATAGTTTTGCGCAGAACTGGTTTGGCATTTCGACGGGCCTGCTGCTTTCAGGGTCGGGAGCGGCGCTCATTTATGCCTATGCCGCGCGTTTCATGGTGATCTCGTCGGGCGGCATCGAGGCGGGGCTCAACAAGATTTCAGGCACGGTCGACGAAACGGCGCGGACGCTGGGTGCGGGGCGTGCGGCACTGATGCGCATGATCCATTTGCCGTTGCTGCGGCCTGCGCTGGCGACCGCCGCGCTGCTCGTCTTCGTCGATTGCATGAAGGAACTGCCTGCGACGCTTCTGCTGCGGCCATTCGACTTCGAGACGCTGGCAACGCATCTCTATGCGGAAGCGGCGCGGGGCACCTATGAGGACGGGGCCATTGCGGCTTTGCTGATCGTGGCCGTGGGGCTCGTGCCGATCATGCTGCTGTCCCGGCTGGCGCGGGCTGAGCCGTCAGAAGACAGCCTCGAGGAAGCGCCCTCCACACTTTTAAGGTTATAGGTCTTTGCTGGAGTCGATCGTCAGGCAGATCGTGAAAGACGATTGGATTCAGATGGATCGCTCGATTCGCGGAACCTAAGACTCCGGGAAAGGCTGAAACCATGCAGCCGATTGACGATGCGCCGGGCGGCGGCGCGCGTTAAACTGATGCACGAATCCCGGAGGCGGTCCCATGAAGCAATATCTCGACCTGATGGCCCATGTGCGCAGGCACGGCGTCAAAAAGACGGACCGGACAGGTACCGGCACGCTCAGCACTTTCGGCTGGCAGTCGCGCTACAATCTCGCCGACGGCTTTCCGATGGTGACCACGAAGAAGCTGCATCTGAAATCTATCGTGCATGAGCTTTTGTGGTTCCTCGCGGGCGACACGAACATTGCCTATCTCAAGGCCAATGGCGTCGGCATATGGGACGACTGGGCGGACGAGGCGGGCGATCTCGGCCCGGTTTACGGGCACCAGTGGCGCTCATGGCCGACGCCCGATGGCGGCAAGATCGACCAGATCAAGAATTTGATCGACCAGATCAAGCGCAATCCGGATTCGCGCCGTCTGATCGTTTCTGCGTGGAACGTCGCCGATGTCGACGATATGGCGCTGCCGCCATGTCATTGCCTGTTCCAGTTCTATGTCGCGGAGGGCAAGCTCTCCTGCCAGCTTTATCAACGCTCTGCGGATATTTTCCTCGGGGTGCCGTTCAACATCGCCTCTTACGCGCTGCTCACCATGATGGTCGCGCAGGTGACGGGGCTGGAGCCTGGCGAGTTCATTCACACGTTCGGCGACGCGCATCTCTATTCCAACCATCTGGAGCAGGCGGACAAGCAGCTCGCGCGCGAGCCGAAGCCCTTGCCGAAGATGCATATCAACCCCGATGTGACGTCGATCTTCGATTTCACCTATGACGATTTCCGGCTCGAAGGCTACGAGGCTCATCCGCATATCGCAGCGCCTATCGCGGTCTGATGAGGTTTCGCCAGAAACTTGTGGCGGCGCTGGCGACGTTGCTGGTTCTCGTTCTCGCAGCGGCGAGCATGGGGATCATTCTCTCCAAGATGCGGCCGATCACGACTGAGCGCCTCGTCGCACCGGATATTCAATGAGCCCCATTCATCTCAGCCTTTTCATCGCCATTGCAGAAAATGGTGTCATTGGACGCGATAATGCCATGCCGTGGCGGCTGTCATCCGATCTCGCGTACCTCAAGCGCATGACGATGGGCAAGCCGATCCTCATGGGTCGCAAGACATGGGAGAGTTTCCCCAGGCGCCCCTTGCCGGGGCGGCCCAATCTCGTCGTCACGCGGGATGGCGATTACGACGCGCCAGGCGCGGAAGTTTTCGCGAGCGTCGATGAGGCGGTTGCGCGTGCGGAGGCGCTGGCGCACGAGCTACAGGTCGATGAGATCATGGTGCTTGGCGGCGCGCAGATTTATGAGGCGTTGATCGGGCGCGCGACGCGGATTTATCTCACCGAAGTTCATGCATCCCCTGAAGGCGATACGAGGTTTGCCTTTGATCGCACGGGCTGGCGCGAAGTTTCGCGCGAACGGCATCAGGCGGGCGAGAAGGATAGTTCGGATTATTCGTTTGTGGTGCTGGAGCGGGGATAGCTCCATTTTCGGCGTCGCTCCGGGACTTGATCCCGGAGCCCATGGGCCGCGCAAGCGTCACGGAAGACAGATGGGTTCCGGGAACAAATCCCGGGACGACGGTATTGGGTGAGGATAGCCAGCATGACCACCGATGAAATGAAGCTCCCTGCGTCGCTCCATTACGTCACCTTTCCGTCGCTGCATGAAACGCCGCTGACGATTGCGGCGCGGCTCAGCATTCCCGCGGGTTCGGGCAAGCGCCCTGCGGTTTTGATCCTGCATGGATCGGCGGGGCCGTCGGCGCGCGAAGTTGGATATGCCGATGTGCTGAACGCTGCAGGCTTCATCACGCTGGAGCCGGATCAATGGGCGGCGCGTGGCCTCAAAGGCGGCGCGGAGGGCAGGCCGAAGACGATGGTCGAGACCGTGCCAGATGTTTACGGCGCGCGGGCGTTTCTGGCGGCGCATCCTTTGGTCGATGTATCGCGCATCGGCGTCATGGGGTTTTCCTTCGGCGGTGTCGCTTCGATGCTCGCTGCGACACACAAGCACAATGATGCGTTTCTACCGGGCGGGCATTTCGCGGCGTTCATGCCGTTTTATCCTGCCGCATGGACTTACAATCGCGTTCCGGGATTTGAGTTCGGCGATCTTGTCGATGCGCCGCTGCTGCTCGTCACGGGTGCGCTCGATCAATATGACAATGATCCGCATGTGACCGAAAAGCTTGTTGCTGGTCTGAGTGAGAAAGATCGGGCCAGGATCACGCTGAGGGTGATGGCGGACGCGCATCATTGCTTCGACATGCCGGGCGTCGATGTCACGGTCACCGATCCCTTCGGCAATCAGGGCAAGGGCGGCAGCGTCACCATGCGGCATAACCCGGCGGCGACGGCAGAGGCCCACAGGCTTGCGGTTGATTTCTTTTCGGGCGCGATGAAAAGTGCCTGATGCTAGGGTGCGCCCGAGGATATTTTTTCAAGGAGTAATGCGATGGACGTGCGTGCGGCGGTAGCTTTTGAAAAGGGTAAGCCGCTTGAAATCGAGACGGTGCAGCTTGAAGGCCCCAAGGCCGGTGAAGTGCTGATCGAGATCAAGGCGACGGGCATCTGCCACACCGACGCTTTCACGCTGTCGGGCGACGATCCGGAAGGCATGTTCCCCGCGATCCTCGGCCATGAAGGCGCGGGCGTCGTCGTCGAAGTCGGACCGGACGTGAAGTCGCTGAAAGTCGGCGATCATGTGATCCCGCTTTACACGCCTGAATGTCGCGAATGCAAAAGCTGCACGAGTCACAAGACCAACCTCTGCACCTCGATCCGCGCGACGCAGGGCAAGGGCTTGATGCCGGACGGCACGAGCCGCTTTTCCTACAAGGGGAAGCCTGTGCTGCATTACATGGGCTGCTCGACCTTCGCCAATTACACGGTGCTCCCGGAAATCGCATTGGCGAAAATCCGCAAGGACGCGCCCTTCGACAAGGTTTGCTATATCGGCTGCGGCGTCACGACCGGTATCGGCGCGGTGATGTTCACCGCGAAGGTTGAGCCGGGTGCGAATGTCGTCGTCTTCGGCCTTGGCGGCATCGGCCTCAATGTCATTCAGGGCGCCAGGATGGTCGGCGCGAATATGATCGTCGGCGTCGACATCAATCCCGATCGTCAGGCGCTTGCGCGCGCCTTTGGCATGACGCATTTCGTCAATCCGAAAGAGATCAAGGGCGACATTGTCGCGCATATCGTGGAACTCACGGGCGGCGGCGCGGATTACAGCTTCGAATGCATCGGCAATACGACGACGATGCGTCAGGCGCTTGAGTGCTGCCATCGCGGCTGGGGCGTTTCGACGGTGATCGGCGTTGCGGGCGCGGGGCAGGAGATTTCAACGCGGCCGTTCCAGCTTGTCACCGGGCGTGTGTGGAAGGGCTCTGCCTTTGGCGGCGCGCGCGGACGCACGGATGTGCCGCGCATCGTCGACTGGTACATGGACGGCAAGATCAATATCGACGATCTCATCACGCATGTGATGCCGCTTGAGGACATCAACAAGGGTTTCGACCTGATGCATGAAGGCAAGTCGATCCGGTCTGTCGTGGTGTTTTAGAGAAGCCGCAATTGCTACTGTCACCCCCGGCCTTGCGCCGGGGGTGACAGTAAGATGTTTGGTGTGATGCCCCTGAAAAAAGCCGCCATCACTCTTGTCATACCCAATGCCGAGCTTTTGCCCGGCTATGCGGATGCTTTGCGGCAAGGGTGGTCGCCGAACACCATGGTCGATGTCAGCGCCGACGAGTTGGCAGCGGTGGAGGCGGACCCGCAGGCGTTTCTCGCCGATCTCACATCGCCGGGCGGCGTGATCCGACATGCGGATGGCAGCGAGACGCCGCGTCTGCCCTCGCGCCTTTTCTGGATTTCGGACGGTGCGTTTTGCGGCGCCATAGGTCTGCGCTTTCAACCGGGTACAGAAGAGCTGCCGCATTTCGTGCCGGGGCATATCGGCTATTCCATCGTTCCGTGGAAACAGCGGCGCGGCTATGCGACGGCGGCGCTTGCGCTCATCTTGCCGATTGCACGGGCGGAGGGGCTGACCCGCGTCGTGGTGAGTTGCGATGCGGATAATGAGGCATCGGAAAAAGTCATCGTGGCAAATGGCGGCGTACTGATCGGCGATGTGCCGCACGATCCCGAGACGGGAAAGCCGAAGCTGATATTCCGGATCGCAACGTGAGCGGCGATGTCGACATCGCCATTGTCGGTGCGGGTGCAGCGGGGCTTGCGGCGGCGCGGCGCGCGCGAGATTTCGGCCTGTCCTTCGTCGTGCTGGAAGCCAAGAACCGCATTGGCGGGCGCGCGCATACCGACACGGAAACCTTCGGCACGGCATGGGATCGCGGCGCCCATTGGCTTCATTCGGCGGCGGTCAATCCGCTGACGCGAATGGCCGATGTCCTCGGACAGCCCTATCTGAAACGGGAAAGTTTCCGCAACCGCAATCTGCATCTCGGTACGCATTGGGCGGATATCGAAGAATGCGACGACTGCAATGCGGAGATGGATGCCGCCTTCGATGCGGTCGATGCGCTTGGTGGAAGCGGCCTCGATGTTCCGGTGTCGCAGGCGCTCGACGGATCGAGCCGCTGGTATCGCCTCATCGAGCATGTTCACGAAGCGATCAGCGCCTTTCCGCCGGAGCGGATTTCGGCGCTCGATCTTCATTGCTACTACGACAGCGGCGAGAACTGGCCGCTCATTCGCGGCTATGGCGCCTTGATTGAAGCCTGCGGCGCGAGCGTGCCTGTGTCGCTGGAGACGCCGGTGGACGAGATCGCATGGGCGGGGAAGGGCGTTCAGCTTGCGACGCCCAGGGGAACGATCAAGGCGCGCGCGGCCATCGTCACGGTTTCGACCAATGTGCTTGCGAGCGGGCGCATTCGTTTCTTGCCGGGTCTGCCGGTCGAGATGCAGCGCGCGCTTGAAGCCGTGCCGACCGGCTTTGCGGACAAGGTGGCGTTTCAGTTTTCGCGGGATGTCTTTGGGCTGCCGGATACGAGCTATGCGTCCTTCATGGATGAGCGCGATCCCGCGCGCCATGCGCTGAGCTTTCAGATCAGGCCATTCGGCAAGGAGCTGGCCATCGCCTATCTCGGCGGGCGTTTCGCCGGTGAGATGGAGCGGGCGGGCGAAGCGGCAATGGTGGACATGGCGCGCGCGGCGCTTGCAGACATGTTCGGTTCCGCGATCCTCGACCATCTGGTGAAGGTTGCCGCAACCCAGTGGGGCAATGATCCGCATACGATGGGCGCCTATGCCTGCGCCCTGCCGGGGCATGCGGATCAGCGGACGGTGCTGGCCCAGCCACTCGACGGGAAAATCTTTCTGGCGGGCGAGGCTGTGCATGCATCATGGTTTTCGACCGTGCAGGGGGCCTGGCTTAGCGGCATCGACGCTACGGAACGGGTGGCTCGCAGTTTGTTGCCGGTATGAACCATTGCTCTCCGCCCGTGCGCTCGCCAGAATGAGTGCATGAGAATTCGGCGTGGGAGGCATCCTCCCGCGTTGCAAAAAACAGGGAGGAATTCATGGCTGGAACAAAACTTGTCGCGGATGGACTGCAGTTTCCTGAAGGCCCGATCGCCATGCCGGATGGCAGCGTCATCCTCGTGGAGATCAAGCGCGGCACGCTGACCCGCGTGACGGCGGCGGGCAAGGTCGAAGTCATTGCCGAGCTTGGCGGCGGTCCGAACGGCGCGGCTATCGGCCCGGACGGTGCCTGCTATGTTTGCAACGATGGTGGCTTCGAGTGGCATGAACAAGGTGGCCTGACTATTCCGGGCGGCAAGCCTGCGAATTATTCGGGCGGGCGCATCGAGCGCGTCGATCTCAAGACCGGCGCGGTCAAGGTTCTCTATACCGAATGCAACGGCAATCCGCTGATCGGTCCGAACGACATCGTCTTCGACAAGGAAGGCGGCTTCTGGTTCACCGACCACGGCAAGACGGATGGCCGCATTCAGTATCGCGGCGGTCTTTATTACGCGAAGATCGACGGGTCCCTGATCAAGGAAATGGCTTTCCCGATTCTGAGCGCCAATGGCGTCGGCCTCTCGCCTGACGAAAAGACAGTCTATGTCGCCGACACTTATTCGGCGCGTCTTCTCGCTTTCGACATTACGGCGCCGGGAGAACTCGCGCCGCCGGACGGGCTTGGCGGTGCAGGGCGTTATGTCGGCGCTGCGCCGGGGCATACTTTCTTCGACAGTCTTGCTGTCGATGCCAAGGGCAATATCTGCGTTGCGACAATCCTCAATGGCGGCATCACGATCTTCTCGCCGGATGGCAAGAATAGCCATGTGCCGATTGATGATATTCTCGTCACCAATATCTGCTTCGGCGGAAAAGACCTGAAGACGGCCTATATCACGGCATCGTCCACAGGCAGGCTTCTGTCGATGGAATGGCAGACGCCCGGCTTGCCGTTGAACTTCCTCAATAAATGACACCCATGTGTCCGTGGCCGGAAACTCTGACTGCGGACACATCTTCGTCTTCACCTCGCCGTGTGAGCGTGGCAATATGCCCGCGCTTCAAATGGCCCCGCATTCAATGGGGGCCACAACCCGGGAGGACTAAGATGCGTCTTTTCTTCAGTGTGCTTGTTGCGTCAGTTGCGTTCACCGGTGCTGCCTTTGCCGACACCAATGCCTCGCTTTTCGGCAATACGGTTGTCATCACGTCGGCCAGCGGCGTCACCAAGGCGATGGTCAATGAAGACCACACCTATGAGACGGTTCTGCCTGACGGCAAGTCGGTGAAGGGGACGTGGGCGGCTGCGGGCGAGGAAACCTGCTACACGCAGACCGAGCCGGCACCTGCCGCAGATATGAAACCGTTCTGTACAAAGAACGAAGCGCGCAAGGTTGGCGATACCTGGGAGTCGAAGGGCCCGGACGGCACGACAGTGAAATTTGCACTGCAGGCCGGTCACTGATCCTTCGCCGGTTTATCGCGTTACGATCATCAGAATGGCCGGTCCCTCGGGGACCGGCCATTTTTTGTTCGTTCGCGTCTTAATGTCATCCCGGCTTTATGCCGGGATCCAGGGGTGGCAAATTTTGAGCAAGCGGCCCTGGACCCCGGGACAAGCCCGGGGTGACATCGGAGGTTTATAGAAGGCGACGACTGCTCACCCTTCAATCACGATCTTCGGTGCCTTGCGCGCCCGCGTGCCGAGCGCCTCATCAATATGCGCGCCGACTTTTGCCGCGATCTCGATGAAGATGCGCGCCTCCGGGCTGTCGGGCGCCGTGGCGACGATGGGTGTACCGGCATCTGATGTTTCACGCACCGACATATGCAGCGGCACTTCGCCGAGGAAATCGCAGCCGAGCTTTTCGGCCATGCGCCGCGCGCCGCCTTCGCCGAAGATGTAGGACTTCTCGCCCGAGCCGGGGCTGACGAAATAGGCCATGTTCTCGACGATGCCGAAGACGGGCACATGCGTCTTTTCAAACATCGCATAGCCCTTGCGCGCGTCGATCAGCGCGATTTCCTGCGGGGTCGAGACGACGACTGCGCCGGTCAGCGGCACGCGCTGGACCATGGTGAGCTGCGCGTCGCCGGTGCCGGGCGGCATATCGACGATCAGCACGTCAAGCTCGCCCCAGGCCACATCGGTCATCATCTGCGTCAGCGCCGATTGCACCATAGGGCCGCGCCAGATCATGGCTGTATCTTCCTCGACGAGGAAGCCGATCGACATTGTCTTGATGCCGTAATTCTCCATCGGCTTCAGCTTTTTGCCCTCGACTTCGGGCTTGCCCTTCAGGCCCAGCATGCGCGGGATCGAGGGGCCGTAAATATCGGCATCGAGCAGGCCGACGCGGCGGCCGAGCTTTGCGAGGCCGAGTGCGAGGTTGACGGCGACGGTCGACTTGCCGACGCCGCCCTTGCCGCTGGCAACCGCGACGATGGCGGCGACGCCGGGAATCTGGAGCGGGCCCTGGCGTTTCGGGGCCGGGCGGCCCTCGCCATGGGTGTGATCGTGGCCGTGATTGGGCTGCTGCGGGCGGGCGGCGGCACGGTGGGCGGTCAGAACGGCGGTGACGCTCAGCACACCGGGCAGCTTTCGCACGGCTTCTTCGCACTGGCGGCGCAGGGGCTCCATTGCCGGGCCGCGCTCGGGCGCGACCTCGACGCTGAAGCCGACATGGCCTTCGCGCAGCACCAGCCCATGAATGAGGCCTGCCGAGATGACATCCCTGCCTGCATCAGGGTCGACGATCCCTGTAAGCGCCTTGATGACATCTTCCTGGGTTACGCGGCTCATATTCTCTGTCTCTGGTTGAAATGCTGCAATGCGGAGGTCATATGATCGCACATATTCAGCGTAAAAAGGCGCTTGCGTTGCGCCTTGCGAGTGACTGTCATATAACCGCGTGGCGCGAAAACCAATCGGTTCCATCTTCTTCCATTCAAAGGATTTTTGATGCCCTGGAGCAATAATAACGGCGGCGGTGGCTGGCAGGGCGGAGGCGGTGGTAACAGAGGTCCATGGGGCCAAGGCCCATCGGGCGGCGGCCAGCAGCCCGACCTCGACGAGTTGATCCGCAAGGGTCAGGAAAAGCTCCGGGAAATGATCCCCGGCGGCACGGGCGGCGCTCGCGGCCTCATCCTCATCATTGTGGCGCTTGCCGTTCTGTTTCTTGCCTGGAGTTCGGTTTTCCGCGTGGATACCGACGAGCAGGGCATTGTGATGCGCTTTGGCAAATTCGCGCGCGCCGAGGAGCCCGGCCTGCACGTGAAGCTGCCTTACCCCATCGAGACGGTCGAAACGCCCAACGTCACGCGCATCAACCGTATCGACATCGGCATGCGCGATACGGGTGGAAGCTCGTCGGTCAATGTTGCCGAAGAGGGCCTGATGCTGACGGGTGACGAAAACATCGTTGACATCAGCTTCAGCGTCCGCTGGCGCATCGCGATCAATGGCGCGACGCAATATCTCTTCAATGTCGAAGATCCTGAACGCACCGTGAAGGCGATTGCCGAAAGCGCCATGCGCGAAGTGGTAGGCCAATCGAATATTCAGGCCTTGCTCACGACTGGTCGTGGCGATGTGCAGGAAAAGGTCAGGGGGCTGATGCAGCAGGCGCTCGACAGCTACAAGTCGGGCATCGAGATCACCGAGGTCCAGTTGCAGAACAGTAATCCGCCCTCCGCCGTTATCGATGCGTTCCGTGACGTGCAGGCGGCGCAGGCCGACCAGGAGCGTTTGCGCTTCGAGGCAAACACCTATGCCAATACCGTCGTGCCCAAGGCGCGCGGTCAGGCGGCGCAGATCACGCAGCGCGCGGAAGCCTATCGCGAGCAGATCGTGGCTGAAGCAGACGGCGAGGCGAAGCGCTTCCTGTCGATCTACACCGAGTACAAGAAGGCGAAAGACGTGACGCGCCAGCGCATGTATCTGGAGACGATGGAAGACGTATACGGCCGCATCAACAAGGTGCTGGTCGATCCGAGCGAGGGCGGCAAGGGCGTTCTGCCTTACCTGCCACTCTCGGGCCTCAAGCCTTCGGGCGCGGCGACTGCCGCGGGTGCCGATAGCGCTTCGGGTACAACGTCAGCCACCAGCTCGGAGAGCCGCCCATGAACAGGTCAGTAGCCGTCGGCGCGGGCGCCGCACTCGTCATCGCCTTCATCGTTCTTTCGTCAGCCCTTTTCACCGTCAACATGACGCAGCAGGCTATCGTGCTGCAGTTCGGTTCGCCGCGTGGAGACGTGATCACCGAGCCGGGCCTGCACTGGAAGCTGCCGTTCATCCAGAACGTCGTCTTCATCGACAAGCGCCTTCTCAACCTTGAGGCGCCTGCCGAAGAAATCACGGCCTCGGACCAGAAGCGTCTCGTGGTCGATGCTTTCGCGCGTTATCGCATTGCCGATGCGCTGAAGTTCTACCAGACGGTTCGCGATCCGCGCCTGACCGAGCAGCGGCTTCAGCCGACCTTCGGTTCGGCGCTCCGCAACACGCTGGGCGACAATACGCTTGAGGCGCTTGTGCGCGGCAATCGTGCGGGCCTGATGAAGAAGATTCAGCAGACCTTCAACACGGCGGCTGCCGATCTCGGCATCGAGATCGTCGATGTGCGCATTCGTCGCGCCGACCTGCCGGCTGCAAACAGCCAGGCGATTTTCCGTCGCATGCAGACGGAGCGCGAACGCGAGGCGGCAGAAATTCGCGCCAAGGGCCAGGAAGAGGCTCAACGGCTTCGCAGCCGCGCCGACCGTGACGTGACGGTGTTGCTGGCCGATGCCGAACGCGATGGCCAGATCCTTCGCGGTGAAGGCGACGCGACGCGGAGCAAGATCTACGCCGATGCTTTCGGACAGGATCCTGAGTTCTTTGCGTTCTATCGCTCCATGCAGGCTTACGAGAAAGGCCTGAAGGGCGACAACACGACGATGGTGGTGTCTCCCAATAGCGAATTCTTCCGTTATTTCGGCAACGCGAACGCCGGGGCCAAACGTTAGAATGGAAAACGGTGTGATTGAGCTGCTCTCGGCGCTGGGACTCGTCCTGGCGATCGAGGGCGCGCTCTATGCCGCTTTTCCGACTGTGATGCGTCGGGCGCTTGCGTCGCTTGGAACGCAGCCCGATCAGGCGCTGCGTTTCGGCGGGCTGCTCGCCCTTGCGACAGGTGTCGCGCTGGTCTGGATGGTTCGCGGATAATGGGACATCATCGGTCGGCATAGCTATGTGAGGCGGCCGGGCAACCGGCAGCGAGTGGGGGCGGGGAATGCGGGTGTCGTCATTGGTGAGCGCGGATAAAGCCGGCGGTCTCATGCGATGCGGGTTTGCGGCGGCGCTGCTTTTTGCAGCCGCAATTGTTGTTCCCGTTCAGCCGGCTTTTGCGCGCCCTTTACCGGCGAGCCTTGCCGATCTCGCGCAAAGGCTGTCGCCCGCCGTCGTCAATATTTCGACGTCGCAGACCTTGCCTGCAGGTGCGGAGCCCGACGCCGCGCTGCCGGATGAAAACGCTCCCGATGAAAATGGCGCGCCCGACGATGGGCAGACCTCGCCTTTCGGCGCGCCCGATCAGCCCGAAGCGCCCGGCGAAAAAGTGCAGTCGCTCGGTTCCGGTTTCGTGATCGATGCCGGTGGCATCATCGTCACCAACAATCATGTGATCGAAGGCGCCGACAAGATCGACGTTACATTCACCGACGGCACGACTTTGCCCGCCAAGGTTCTCGGCCGCGACGACAAGACCGACATTGCCGTTCTCAAGGTCGACACCAAGATGCGCCTGCCATTCGTGGTGCTGGGCGACAGCAACAAGATGCGCGTCGGCGACTGGGTGATGGCGATCGGCAATCCCTTCGGTCTTGGCGGCACAGTGACGGCGGGTATCGTTTCGGCGCTCAATCGCGATATTCACGCCGGTAGCTATGACGATTTCATCCAGACCGATGCCTCGATCAATCGCGGCAATTCGGGTGGGCCGCTGTTCAATCTTGCCGGTGAAGTGATCGGCATGAATACGGCGATCATCTCGCCGTCTGGCGAGAGCGTCGGCATCGGCTTTGCCACGCCTTCAAGCACGCTCATCTCGGTTGTCGACCAGATCGTCAAGCATGGCGAAATCAGGCGCGGCTGGATCGGCGTTCGCATTCAGATGGTGACGCCGGAAATCGCAGAGACGCTCGGGCTCAAGGAAACGCATGGGGCGCTTGTCGCAGGCGTGACGCCGGGCGGACCGGCGGAAGCCGCAGGTATCGAGACCGGCGATCTCATCATCGGGTTCGACGGGCAGAAGGTGCAGGAAATGCGCGATCTGCCGCGCGTCGTCGCTGAAACGGATATCGGCAAAAAGGCCAGGATCGATTTCATTCGCGGCGGCAAGCGGACCTCGCTTCAGGTGAAGGTCGGCCTGCTCAGCGAGCCGAAGGTCGCCAAGGACAAGAAGTCGCCAAAAGTGCCGCCGGTGATGGAAAAGACCCGCGCGCTCGGCCTCGACCTCATGGCGCTGACGCCGGACGTGCGCAAGCATTTCAACCTCCCGGCCGATGCGACAGGCGTTCTCGTCAGCGATGTTTCGCCCTCGAGCGCCGCTGCCGAAAAGGGCATCCGTCCGGGCGATCTCATTGTGCGTGTCGGTCAGGTCGATGTGACGACGCCGAAGCAATTCGTCGCGCGCATTGCCGAAGAGAAGAAGGCCGGGCGGACTTCGGTCCTGCTGCGCGTCGTCACGGGCAAGGATCCGCGCTTTGTCGCGGTGCCGGTGGAGTAGAGGTTTTCTGATTTCGTTTTGTCACCCCAGAACAAGCCCGGGATGACGGCAGAAGATTACACCTCGACGATGTCGTCCTCGCGGTAGCCCTGCATATAAAGCAGCGCTGTCAGATCGCCGTGATCGATGCGGGCATCCGCCGCTTCAGCAACCACGGGCTTTGCGTGGAACGCCACACCGAGGCCTGCTTCCTCGATCATGCCGAGATCGTTCGCGCCGTCGCCGACTGCCAGCGTCTCATGCCGCTTGAGGCTCAGTTCCTCGCGGAGCTTGATCAGCGCGTCGATCTTGGCTTCGCGGCCAAGGATCGGCTCGGCGATGCCGCCCGAGAGCTTGCCGTCGATGAAAACCAGTCTGTTGGCCTGATTGGTGTTGAAGCCCACCGAATGGGCCACGCGTTCGGTGAAGAAGTTGAAGCCGCCGGAGACGAGGGCGCAAGCATGGCCATGCGCGCGCATGGTGCGGACAAGCGCGCGGCCGCCCGGCGTTTCGGTGATGCGTTCGTGATAGACCTTTTCGAGTGCTTCGAGGGGCAAGCCTTTCAGCAATCCGACGCGCTCGCGCAGCGCGGGCTCGAAGGCGATCTCGCCCTGCATGGCGCGTTCGGTAATCGCGGCGATCTGTTTTTTGATGCCGAGTTCTGCGGCAAGCTCGTCGATGCATTCCTGCTGGATGATGGTCGAATCCATATCGGCGACGAGCAGCTTCTTGCGCCGTCCCTCAGTGGGCTGCACGACGATGTCGAGGTTGGCGGAGGCGAGATGGGCGCGCAATGCGGATTCGGGCCGCTTGCCGCCTTCACTCTCGAATTCGATATCGCAGGCCATGCCCTTTGCGAGCCAGTTCGGCGCGGTGGCTTGCGGTAAAATTTCGAAGGCAGCTTCGACATGTTCGTCGCGCAGTGACGCGGCGCTGTTGCCTATGAGGGTGAGGGTGTATTTCATCGGGGCAAACCGGAGACTGAACGAATTGAACGAACCGCTGAAGACTGAAGGCGCAATCCTTATTGCAGGGCCGACCGCAAGCGGCAAGTCCGCGCTGGCGCTCGCCCTTGCCGAGCGTCTGGGCGGCGAGATCGTCAATGCCGATTCCATGCAGGTTTACCGCGAATTGCGCGTTTTGACAGCACGGCCGTCGCGCGACGAAGAGGCGCGTGCGCCGCATCACCTCTATGGCGTGTTGAGCGGCAGCGAGCATTGCTCGGCGGGCAAGTGGTCGCGCATGGCGCTGGAGGTTCTGTGCGACATAGAGGCGCGGGGGCGCGTTCCGATCATTGTCGGCGGCACGGGGCTTTATTTCCGGGCGCTGACCGAGGGTCTGTCGCCGATCCCCGCCATTCCCGACGATATTCGCGAGGCGGTGCGGGCGGAAGTCGCGGCAGCGGGCGAGGGGGCGCATGACCTGCTTGTCGATGCCGATCCGGAACTTGCCATCGTCATTCGGCCTTCCGACCGGCAGCGGATCGCGCGCGGGATCGAGGTTGCGCGCGGCACGTCCAGACTTTTGAGCCAATGGCACAAGGAGCCGCCCGCACCGCTTCTTGTCGGTCGGCTGGCGAAAATCGTTCTCGCGCCGGATCGTGACTGGCTCAAACGGCGCTGCGATGCGCGTTTCGAGGCCATGATAGGCGAGGGCGCGGTGGACGAAGCCCGTGCGCTCGGCGATCTTGGGCTCGACCCCGGTTTGCCGCTGATGAAGGCGCTTGGATTGCGACCTCTGATCGACTATGCCTCTGGAAATATTGATCTTTCCGACGCCGTTGCACGGGGGCAGGCAGAGACGCGGGCCTATGCCAAGCGGCAGGAGACCTGGTTCCGCACTCAGATGATTGCGTGGAATCGGCATTCTGCGCAAGATTCGGAAAGATTAACGTCAATTATCTTTTCATTTGTTGACGAATTGGGGTTGACCCGCAAATGAGCCAGCGTTAGGTTGCCCGCGGTTTTAACGGCGTAGTATCGCGTTCGACTTCTTCATGTCCCGGCCTGATCGGGTCGTGGCGGTGGCGATCAGCAGATGTCGCCGGTCGTATACGAAGAAGGAACGCAGTCATGGCCGCCCAGGAACTTACAGGCGCGGAAATCGTCATCAAGGCGCTCACCGATCAGGGCGTGGACACGATATTCGGCTATCCGGGCGGCGCGGTGCTTCCGATCTATGACGCGCTGTTTCAGCAGAACAAGATTCGCCACATTCTCGTCCGCCATGAGCAGGGCGCGGTTCATGCCGCCGAGGGTTATGCGCGCTCGACCGGCAAGCCCGGCGTCGTGCTGGTCACGTCCGGTCCCGGTGCGACCAACGCCGTCACCGGCCTCACCGACGCGTTGATGGATTCGATCCCGATCATCTGCCTCACGGGGCAGGTGCCGACGCATCTGATCGGCACGGACGCATTTCAGGAATGCGATACGGTCGGCATCACGCGGCCCTGCACGAAGCACAACTGGCTCGTCAATTCGGCGAAAGAGCTGACGCGCGTCATGCATGAGGCTTTCTATGTCGCGACGAATGGCCGTCCGGGCCCGGTCGTCATCGACATTCCGAAGGATGTGCAGTTCCAGAAGGCCGAATATGTCGGCCCGCAGAATGTCGTTCACAAGACATACCGTCCGCGCGTCAAGGGCGATATCGAGGCGATCAAGCAGGCGATCGATCTCATCGCCAAGGCGAAGCGCCCGATCTTTTACACCGGCGGCGGCATCATCAATTCCGGCCCGCTTGCGAGCCAGTTGCTGCGCGAATTCGTCAAGCTGACCGGCTATCCGATTACCTCGACGCTGATGGGCCTTGGCGCCTTCCCCGCGAGCGATCCGCAATGGCTCGGCATGCTCGGCATGCATGGCACCTTTGAAGCCAACAACGCCATGCATGATTGCGACGTGATGATCAATCTCGGCGCGCGGTTCGACGACCGCGTGACTGGGCGTATCGACGCCTTCTCGCCGGATTCCAAGAAGATCCATGTCGATATCGACGCCTCGTCGATCAACAAGATCGTTCACGTCGATGTCGGCATCATCGGCGATGCGGCCCATGTGCTTGAAGACATGCTGCGCATCTGGAAGGCGAAAGTCTGCAAGCCGGACAAGGCGGCGCTTGCTGCCTGGTGGGCGCAGATCGACACGTGGCGCGCGCGCAAGTCGCTCAGCTTCAATCAGACGGGCGACGTCATCAAGCCGCAATATGCGGTTCAGCGGCTCTATGAACTGACCAAGGATCGCGACACCTACATCACGACCGAAGTCGGTCAGCATCAGATGTGGGCGGCGCAGCACTATCATTTCGAAAAGCCGAACCACTGGATGACATCCGGCGGCCTCGGCACGATGGGCTACGGGCTTCCAGCCGCCGTCGGCGTGCAGATTGCGCATCCGGACGCTCTCGTCATCGACATTGCGGGCGAAGCCTCTATCCAGATGTGCATGCAGGAAATCTCGACGGCGGTGCAGTTCCGCCTGCCGGTCAAGATTTTCATCCTGAACAACGAATATATGGGCATGGTGCGCCAGTGGCAGCAGTTGCTCCATGGCGGGCGCTACTCGCATTCCTATTCGGAATCGCTGCCCGATTTCGTCAAGCTGGCCGAGGCCTATGGGGCGACGGGCATCCGCGCGAAAACGGTCGGCGAGCTCGACGACAAGATCAAGGAGATGATCGCGGCTCCGGGGCCGGTCATTTTCGACTGCTGCGTGGACCAGCTTGAGAATTGCTTCCCCATGATCCCGTCCGGCGCTGCCCATAATGAGATGATTTTGGGCGACGATAGCGAGGCGGCAACCGTCACGGAAGAGGGCAAGATGCTCGTTTAAAGCTCTTGTTCCCTCCCGTCTGCGGGCGGGCTTGAGCAAAAAGAGCTTCCCACCTCCCTCTAATCCCAATACAGAGACGCGCATGAGCACCGAAAACAAGATCGAACGGCATACGATCGCCGTCCTCGTGGACAACGAGGCGGGCGTCCTTGCGCGCGTCATCGGGCTTTTTTCGGGCCGGGGTTACAATATCGAGAGCCTGACGGTGGCCGAAGTCGATCAGACAGGGCATACCTCGCGCATCACGATCGTCACCCGGGGCACGCCCATGGTGATCGAACAGATCAAGGCGCAGCTCGAACGGCTGGTTCCGGTGCACAAGGTCGTGGACCTGAGCAGCGACAAGCCGGGCATCGAGCGCGAAATGGCGATGGTCAAGGTCGCCGGCACTGGCGACAAACGTGTGGAGGCGCTGCGTCTGGCAGATGCTTTTCGCGCCCGTGTCATTGATACGACGCTCTCCTCCTTCGTTTTCGAAGTGACGGGCGCGCCGGAGAAGATCGACGCTTTTGTCGGATTGATGAGGCCGCTTGGCCTCGTGGATGTGTCGCGGACCGGGGTTGTCGCCATCGCGCGCGGCCCGGAAGCGATGTAACGAACAACTTACGCAGATACGAAAAGGACGAGAGCCATGCGCGTTTATTATGATCGCGACGCAGATGTGAACCTCATCAAGGGCAAGAAAGTCGCAATCGTCGGCTATGGCAGCCAGGGCCATGCACATGCGCTCAACCTGCGCGACAGCGGCGCCAAGGAAGTGGCCGTTGCGCTCCGCGAAGGCTCGGCAACTGCGGCGAAGGCCGAAGGCGAGGGCCTGAAGGTTCTCTCCGTCGCCGATGCGGCGAAGTGGGCCGATGTCGTGATGATGCTGACGCCGGACGAACTTCAGGGCGACATCTATCGCGATCACCTGCATGCGAACCTGAAGCCGGGCGCGGCGCTGCTTTTCGCGCATGGCCTCAACATCCATTTCAACCTGATCGAGCCGCGCGCGGATATCGACGTGCTGATGGTTGCGCCCAAGGGCCCCGGCCACACGGTGCGTTCGGAATATAAGCGTGGCGGCGGCGTGCCTTGCCTCATCGCCGTCCATCAGGACGCGAGCGGCAATGCCCATGACGTCGGCCTGTCCTATGCGTCGGCCATCGGCGGCGGGCGTGCGGGCATCATCGAGACGACGTTCCGCGAAGAATGCGAGACGGACCTTTTCGGCGAGCAGGTCGTGCTTTGCGGCGGTCTGGTCGAACTCATCCGTGCCGGTTTCGAGACGCTGACCGAAGCGGGCTATGCGCCGGAAATGGCTTATTTCGAGTGCCTGCACGAAGTGAAGCTCATCGTCGACCTCATCTATGAGGGCGGCATCGCGAACATGAACTACTCGATCTCGAACACGGCCGAATATGGCGAATACGTCACCGGCCCGCGCATCATCACGTCGGAAACGAAGGCGGAAATGAAGCGTGTGCTGAACGACATTCAGACCGGCAAGTTCACGCGCGACTGGATGCTTGAAAACAAGGTCAACCAGACCAGCTTCAAGGCGACGCGCGCCGCTGCCGCTGCTCACCCGATTGAAGAAGTCGGTGCGAAACTGCGCGCCATGATGCCGTGGATCGCCGCGAACAAACTCGTAGACAAGGCCAAGAACTAACGCGATTTAGCGATAGCCTTACGTGTTCTGAAAGGCCTTCCGCGAAAATCGCGGAGGGCCTTTTTCTTTTGCCTGGGTTCCTCATCCTGAGGAGCGGACCGAAGGGCCGCGTCTCGAAGGATGGCGGCGGGTTCTGTGGCCTCGTCCTTCGAGACGCCGCTTCGCGGCTCCTCAGGATGAGGGTTTTATAGAGGAGAGAAGCATGCCTCCTGCCCATATTCGTCACGGTGCCGCCATTGCCTTTCTGCATACGGCAGCGATCCATATCGAGACCTTCAACGAGTTGGGCCGCGAGCTTGCGCCGGAGCTGACGCTTGCTCATGCGGTGCGCGAGGATTTGCTCAGCGCGGCGGAGAAAGCGGGCTTTGTCACACCCGCGCTCGATCTGAAGACGCAAGAAGCGCTTGTCGCTCTTGCCGAAGGCGGTGCGCGCGTCGTCGTCTGCACCTGCTCGACGCTGGGCGCGAGCGCTGAAGCTGCGGCAGCAGATGTGCCGGTGCCGATTCTGCGCATCGACCGGGCGATGGCCGATCTTGCGGTCAAGACAGGCACGCGCATCGGCGTCGCCGCCTGCATTCCGGCGACCGTGCCCAACACGCAAACCTTGCTGCGTTCGTCTGCCGCGCGGGCGGGGCGCGAGGTCGAGATCACGACCTTTGTTTTCGACGATGTCTGGACGCTCTTCCGCGAAGGTAGGCTCGGCGATTACTACGAGGGCATAGCCTCGCGGCTTGCCGAGGCTGCGCGCGATGTCGATGTGCTGGTTCTGGCGCAAGCCTCCATGGCGCCTGCCGCAGCGCTTTGCGTCGCGCTGCAGGTGCCGGTGCTTTCAAGTCCGCGTATCGGCTTTGAAGAGGCGGTGCGGCTGGCGCGGCAAGATGCGCATTGACAGGTATTAAGAAGCATTATCAGATGCCTGGGCGTTATAACAGCGTTTAACAGGCAGAAAAATAATGCGGATATCCTTGGCGATTGCCGGAGTTGCAGCATTTCTGACATTCGGCGCGGCAAGCGCCTTTGCGGCGGACGAGCCGCCCGTATTTGAACTGACGATCAAGGATCACAAGTTCGAGCCGACGACGCTTGAAATTCCGGCGCATAAGGAAGTGAAGCTCATCGTCAAAAATCTCGACGAGACGGCGGAAGAATTCGAGTCCTATGACTTCAACCGCGAAAAGATCATCGCGGGTGGCGGGCAGGGCATCTTCTTCCTGGAGCCGATGGAGCCGGGTTCCTACAAGTTTTTCGGTGATTTCCATGCAGACACAGCGCAAGGCGTGCTCGTCGTGAAGTGAGCTGCGTTCAAGGGGGCGTTAAAATTTCCACATATAGTCGCGGTACGAAGGTTCTTGCTTCATCGGCGTTGGGCGTGGCGCTGGCCATGCTCGCGGGTGGCGATGCATCGGCTGCAGCAGTGAAAGTCTATTCGCCCTATGTGGAGCAAGGCGAGGTCGAGGTCGAATATCAGACCTATCGCACCTTCGACAGCGACAGCGCCAAGGACGATGAGCAGAAACATAAGGTTTCCATCGGCTATGGCGTCACCAGCTTCTGGGCGACGGAAGTTTACGGCATCTGGAAGAAAGACTCCGGCGGTTCGATGCATTTCGATGCGACGGAGTGGGAAAACCGTTTTCAGCTCACGGAGCGCGGCGAGTATTTCGTCGATCTCGGATTTCTCGTTGAGTATGAGCATGTCCGCGATCGGCAGGGCGACTCCGACGAACTGGCCTTCGGCCCGCTCATCGCCAAGGATATCGGCCGCACGACAACGACAGCCAATCTGATTTTCGAGCGCCAGCTTGGATCGCATGGCGATAGCGGCCTTGCGTTCACGTATCGTCTGCAGGAACGCTGGCGGCTTCATGAAGCCTTCGAGCCTGCCATCGAAGCCTATGGGGAAATG
>NZ_JBASBH010000078.1:0-27261 GCF_049651025.1 Parvibaculum sp.
GCCCGGGCCATCGTAGACAGACCCTGAGGGACAACGTCCGGCGGACGGTCTGACTGCCATGTTTTGACGCGGGGTGGAGCAGCCCGGTAGCTCGTCAGGCTCATAACCTGAAGGTCGCAGGTTCAAATCCTGCCCCCGCAACCAAATACAAAAGCCCATCGGATGACCGATGGGCTTTTTTGTGTTTGTCGTCAGGAAATCTGAGAGAGCAAGCCGATGAGTTCTGCCTGTCGTCTTGTCTGGGTTTTGGCAAATATCGATTTCAGACGATCGCGCGCCGTGTTGAGCGTGATGCCGATATTGCCGGAAGCCGTTATCAGGGAGGCGCCGCCGGTGAGCTCCGAGGCGAGCCTGCTCTCGGCAGGTGTGAGACTGAAAATCTGCTGAATTGCTTCTGGAGCAATGCGTCTCAGTTTTCCGTTGGCCTTGAACCAGAGTGCGACAAGTGGCGGCTCGTGGTGCATGGCCCCCTTGTTGACGGCGGCGCCCTTCACCAGGAGCTTGTTGCGATCGAGCAAGACGAAGGGCATCGAGTGCGCCGCGCTACCTGCCGACATGCGCGCCGAGGTGGCTACGAGCATTTCGAGTTTCTGCTGCTGCTCGGGAAGAACCGTCCGTAATTTCCCGCCCCGAATATGAAACAGCACGGGCTCAGCGAGACCTGCGCTGCAATTGGCGCGGACGACGTTCAACTCCCGGTCCACGACAAAGGCGTCGAAGCCCGTCAGATCGAAGCCCCGCATCAGCCCGTCGATTGCCCGGTGCATGTCGAGAGCGTGCGGAACTGCGCCGGTCTTGCGATAGAAATGCGTGTTCATGCAGCTTGCCCAGACTGAAGTTAGCCTCGGGCTGAACGTATTCGCCCCCCTGTTTGGGAGGTATCCCCCGAAAAAGGGGGGTCAGGTGAGGCCGCGTCTCGCAGCTTCGAGGGCGGCTTCGGCACGGGAGGAAATGTTGAGCTTGGCGTAGATGGCTTTCACATAGTCGGCAACGGTGTGCTCGCTCAGGCCCAGAACGCGGGCTGCTTCCAACACGCGCAGGCCGCGTCCGATCAGACGCAGCACATCGGTTTCGCGCGGCGTCAATCTTGTCTCGGGGGGCGCTGCTTCGGTTGTTTGCCCCGCATTCCTGAAATGCTCCAGCATGCGTCTGGCAATCGAGGGCGAAAGCGGCGGCTCGCCCATATCGATGCGGCGCAGAAAATGACCAAGCATTTCGGCGTCGCGATCCTTGAGCAGATATCCTTTCGCCCCGGCGGCAATGGCGTCGAAAAGATGCGCGTCGTCATCATAGATCGTCGTGACGATCGACGAGACATGCGGGTGATGCGTGTTCATTTCATGGATCAGTTCGATGCCGGGTCCGTCCGGCAGGCCCAGATCGATCAGAGCCAGATCGAAGTGAAGCGTTTCGTTCGCCGCGGCGCGCTGGCGCAACCAGCGGAGCGCGCTTTCCAGATCCGGCGCTTCAGCAACCGTGATGCCGATGAATGTTTCGCGTAAAACTTCGGCCAGCCATTGGCGCGTATCGGCCTGATCTTCGACGACGAGGGCGACGCGTCGATCATGCAGCTTTTCGGGTGACGTCATCATGGGGCGATCGCCTTGAGCGGAAGAGACAGCGCAAATTGCGTTCCCTTCTCCGATGCGGGCATTGATATAGAGCCGCCCACTTCTTCCACGCGCCTGCGAATATTGTGCAGGCCGGTTCCCCTTTGCGATCCGTGGGCTTGCGCAGTCATGCCCGCGCCGTCATCGGCGATGTGAATCTCGAGGCGGTCGCCGTGACGCATGACCGACATGGCGACGCGGCTCGCCTTGGCGTGGCGAATGACATTGCTGATGATTTCGCGCAAGGCCGAGGTCAGGTTCTTGTAGATGCGGTATTCCAGCAGAGTCTCGTCGCCATAGGCTACGCTCAACGGCCAGTCGAGCGCGATTCCCGCTGCATCGAGACGCTGCGATGTTTCGTATCGCAGATCGCTCAGCACCTGCTCAAGCGGCAGCCTCTCGCCCGTCAGGCCACTGACGATGGTGCGTATGTCGGCAAGCGAGGCGCGCAATGCTTCATGCGTCTGGGCCACATCGGGCTTGTGCAATCCTGAAAGGAGCCGCGCGCCGACATCGTCATGCAGGTCCTGTGCAATGCGCTTGCGTTCATTGACTGCACCTTTCTCATAGGCGCCGCGATTTTCTTCCGCATGCCGCATCAACGAGATGATCTGTCTGGCAAGTTGCAGATGCGACGGCGCGAGCAGGGCGCGGCCTTGCCAGGGATGGCTCACCATCAGCGCCGGTGCGCCAGCGACAGGCGGGATGACCAGCTTTATCCCGTCTTCCCTGATGGCCGCATCGTCAATGGTTTCCGCGATCGTTTCCAGATTCAGCGGGTCGTAGATACTGCGCAGCAGCTCCTGCCATTTCATCGCCCGCTGAGACGCCGAACCGGTAAAGGCCACATCCATGACGTGACGGAACAGATCCTCCTGAGGCATTTGCCGCCGGGATGTAACCCGCCGCCACACCATTTCGCGAAACGGAAGATAGATGAAGCCGACGGCGAGAAGGGAGATGGCGAAAGACATCTCGCGGCCGAGAGAGAGGATGTAGATCAGGGCCGCGTCGAGAATGACCAGGATCACTATGCCGACGGCGTAGAAGAGAATATTGACCGCCCAGTCTTCAAGCTGGAACAGGCGGTATCTCCTCAAGCCGAGCATGATCCCGAGATAGATCAGGAGGAAGAAGAGAAAGGAATAGCCTTGGCTGATGACAATGCCCTGACCGAGGAAGGAGGGCAGGATGATGATGCAGACGAAAGTGCCAGCCCCCAATATGACCGAAAGGCCAAGCCAGCGAAGGGCGGCGAGATTTCTCAAGTCATTCCTGTTGGCGCGCCATTGCCACGCAACGGCGCCAACCACCATCGTCATTTCGACGAATATCGGGATCTGTATGCCCAATTGCGGATTGGGCGCCAGCCGCAAGACATTGATCGCCGTGAAAATAGCGACGAGGAGAAAGACGGCCAGAATCCACGCCGGCCTGACGATCTGGCGAGGGTGACAGAGGAAAAGTGCCGTCATTGCAGCGCCGAAGAACGCGGTTCCGACGTGATTAATCTTGCTCAATATGCTGAATGACGAGCCATCCAGCGCCAGCTCTCTGGAGCTGTATATCGCCGCGGGCATCACCGCGATGAGCAGGCAGACGCCGGTAAGCGCAAACATGATTGCGCCGATGTCGCCACGCCTTAAGCTCCATACCCAGGCGCCGACCATCATGCTGACCACACCGACGCATATCTGCACCCAATAGACGAGCGGCAGGTTGGAAAGCGGTCTGCTCGATGCCGTTATCGTATGAAGCGTCGTCTGCCCGCCTGGGCTGATCGTCTCCAGTTGCACCGGCCCTTGCGTCAGCATGCGATGCAGGGATGTCTGGCGATGGAAAAAATCGTCGATGCGCTCATAGGTGTCGAAGAAGTCGGATTCCTCGACGATGTCGTCCTCTCGCAGGACAATGCGGCCGGAAGAATTTTCCGCCGGAGCGACAGAGAGCAGGCGCGAGCCAGCCTCAAGACCTGCCGAGGGTCCCGATGGGGCGACCGTCACGATCTGGAGACCGTCGCGCATTGTATCGGGCGCAAGACGCAGGCCGAGCCAGGGCTGGCTGAGCGATATGAAGGTCGTGGCAACCAGTATGAATGTGCACAGCAGCGCCGCACAGAGCATCACGGTTCCGGGAGATTGTATTTTTCGACCTGTCATCCTGAGCCCAGTGTAACGATGAAATATATTTGATCTACACGGATGGTCCGTTTTCGTCTCGCGTCGTTGTCCGACTGCCGTCGTTCTATCACCTCTCCCCCGATTTGAGGGGGTCCAGGTCGCCATATTCCCCCCATATGAGGGTTGTTGGCCCCTGTCAATTTGCCCAGAAAGAGATGGTGATTTTTCTTGTTCCATTGCGGGTCTGTCGGCTCATTCATGCGTAAGCAGATGATAGTGGTCGCCAGCCAGTGCAGGAGCTTGCGTGTGCAAGGGGTGATGCATGAAGTGTGGGGTCCGCGTCATATTGGGCGGTCTTGTCGCGTTCTCGGTGGGGATCGGAGCAGCGCAGGCGGAAACGGTGGAAGGTGGAGCGGCTCAGGCTCCAAGCATCGATGCGGCAGGCGCCTATGCGCAGTTGAAATCCGAGGAAAGATCCCGCGCCGGAGATCCGGCCTTCGACTACGCGCTTGGAGTGGCGGCCATCGATTCAGGCCATCCGTCCGACGCCGTGATAGCTTTTGAACGTGTGCTGGCAGTACAGCCCGATCATCTGCAGGCGCGTGCCGAACTCGGCCGGGCCTATATTGCGCTTAATGAGCCGGAGGCTGCGCGCCGGGAGCTCGCGGCGGTGAGCGGCCAGAATGTTCCGCCTGCCGTGCGCGAAACGGTCGATCGTTATGTGACGGCGCTGGATACGGGTTTGTCGGGCGGCGGCACGCAGATCAGCGGCACGGCGAAGTTCACGGCCGGCTACGACACCAACGTCAATAATTCTACCAGCGACAGCCGCATTCTCATTCCGGCTTTTGCAGGCCTTGGATTCGGCAATCTGTCCGCCAATGCGCAGGCGCAGGATGACGGGTTCGCCGAAGTGATGGGGCGCATGTCGCTTACTCACGGATTGTCGATCGACCAGCGTCTGATAGCCGATCTCACGGCGAGCATGCGCAAGAATGCGGACCATAGCGATTTCGATCAGGCGATCCTGGGGCTCAATTTCGGTTTCGCGCAGGCGACGCCGGATCACGGCACGTTTTCGATCATGGCCCAGCTTCAATCCTATTGGGTCGATGATGATGTCTATCGCTATGCGGTGGGCGGCCTGGGGCAATGGACCTATCGCACGCAGTCCCAGACGGACCTCGGCGTCTATCTGCTCTATTCGCATCTGCATTATCCCGACAACCGCGCACAGGATGCCAATCGCTATATGGCGGGCTTCACGGTCGGCCAGCCGCTTGGCGGGTCGATGCAGCCTTACGTCTTCGGCGGACTTTATGGCGGGCTTGAGAAGACGACCGACAGCGCCTTCGACAATCTGACCTATGCCTTTGTCGGCGCGCGTATCGGCGGCGAGGTGAAGCTGACAGACAGCGTCAGCGCCTATGCAAATGCCGCAATCGAGGCCGCCGACTACAAGGATCCGGAAATTCTGTTTTTGACGGAGCGTTCGACTGTGAGGGTCGATGCGGCGGTCGGCGCGCGTTACGCGCTGACACCAGCGGTCGCGCTGGGTGCGGAGGTTTCATACACCAATGCCGACAGCAACATCGTGCTCTACGACTATGACCGCCTTGTCTCTTCCATTTCCATCAGCGTTGATTTCTAGAGGTGGGCTCCAGCATGACGCATAAAAACTTTCGCCGGTTCTTCAACCGGCTGCTTCTGACATCGAGCCTGGTCCTCGTGCTGCCCGCGGCGGCGCATGCCGTGCCGGTGCTTTTCGGCGCAAGCAATGTGACGGTCAATGGCGAGGCGTTTACCGGCAGCGATCTTCCCGCAGGCGCGGAGATTGTCGTCACGGGCGCGCTGCTGCAAATGCAGCTTGCTGATGGCAGCACCGTCACGGTGCAGGAAGGTGCGAGCTTCAGGATCAGCGAGGATGGTGCGGGCGTTTCCATCGAGCTGATTTCAGGCTCGATGCGCGTCGACAGCAAGGGCATGGCCATTTCGGTGTCGCGCAATGGCGTTACCATTGCGAGCAGTGAGGGCGCCTATACGGCATTCGCCTCAGGCGAAGGCGGCCTCGACGGGCGCGTCAATAGCGGTACGGCGACCATCGCATCCGGTGGCGACACGCGCACATTTTCGGCGGGGCAGGGCTATGTCGCCTCGGCTGGCGGCATTTCGGGCACCTTCACGCCGCCCGCGGCGGAGACACCGCAATTTGCGGCAGGCGATAGCGGCACCGATATTGCCTATTCGCCCGCCAATGTTCGCGGCGACGGCAGCAGCGTGCCTCCATTCCTCGTGGCCACGCTGGAAGAGATCGGCGCGATCGACCAGGGCGGCAATGGCGGTGACAACGGCGGCGACAATGGGGGCGATAACGGTGGAGACAATGGAGGCGATAATGGCGGCAATAACGGCCATGTCGACACGACGCCGGGGGTTGCCTCCGGCTCCGTCAGCGCGGCTCTCGGCACAGCGCCTCATGCAATCGCCTATGCGACGGAAGATGTCGGCCTCGACGTGCGCAGCAATGTCACGGCAGAGTTCAACGGTTCGGGCGAGCTGAACAAATATAGTTGGGGCTCGGACGAAAAGCCTGAGCGCGGCACCAATCTGACCGCCGAACTTGCGGGCGACGAGCTTGTGACAGTCGGACGCTGGAATGGCGGCACGACGGCCGGGGCCTATTATTCCGCGCCCGCTTTCGTCTATGGCGGACGCGAAGGCTTTCACTATGCAATCGGCCGTGTAACCGAAACGCCGATTGTCAGCGGCACGGCGACCTATTCGCTTTCCGCCGCCACCAAGCCGACATTCGGCGACGGTGCGATCGATGCCGGTACATTGACGGGCGATATCGCCGTCAGCTTCGGTCTCGTCACGCGCATCGGTTTCGATCTCGCAATCGACATGCCCGGCGACCACGTTTACGTGCTGCGTACGAACGGCGGCATAGCCGATGTCGCCTCATCCGAGGTGCAGTTGGCAAAGACCGGATGGGATAGTCTTGGCGGTGTGTTTTATGGCCAGATCGCCGTTGCCGATGGTGGCCGCGCCTGCCAGATCGCGGGGGCCTGCACGGCGGCCTTTCGCGGTTTCTTCGCGGGCGAAAATGCCGAAGGCATAGGCCTCAGCTATCAGGTCGGCGACTCGGGCGGCCCGTCCGCCAATGCGATATACGGCGCGGCCTATTTCAAGGGCGATGGCGTAACCGGCGGGGGCACACCGTCGACCGGCGTCTCCAGCGGTGCAATCACGGCGGAACTCGGGTCCGGTCCCTATCTTGTTACGATCAATGGCGGCGCGTCGGTTGCAGGCACCATCACGCTCGATGACGACGGGGCGCTCGACACTCTTCTGACCATATATGCAGGCGGCGATACAGGCGGGCGCGGCACAGCGGCTGTTGCCGATCTCTGGGGCAATGAAGATGTGACCATCGGGCGCTTCAACGGCGGCACGATGACGGGCTATCTCGTAAACTACACGCAAGGGATGGACGGCGCGCTGTTCCCCGATCTTCAATCCCTGCATTACGCAATCGGCGTGCCTCTGACCAACATTCCGCTTTACGGCAAGGCGACCTACACGTTGGCGGGTTATACCGCGCCGACATTCTTCGATGGCGGTTCGGAGCCCGGCACGTTCAGCGGTACCATGGCGGTCGGCTTCGGCGTGGCGTCGCCCAAGGTAGGTTTCGATTTCGAGATCGGTATGCCTGGCGACAAGATTTACACGGCGACGACGCCCGGCGGCATTGAAGACCTTTCCCTGTCGCCCTTCTCCGTCATCACGACTGCTTCACCGGGATTTGCAGTCGGCCAGATCGCACGTAGCGGCACGATGACGATAGATGCGGGCGGGCGGGCGTGCCCGGCATTGGATAGCTGCTATTTCTCGCTTAACGGCGTGCTTGCCGGCGACGGCGCCGGTTCGGCGGCGATCACCTACAAGATCTGGCAATCGGGGGCGGATTACACGCCTTACAATATTTCGGGCGCAGCAGCCTTCACCACGACGGGCGTCACGCCGCCGGCCATCTCGCCGGGGCCTCTCGCCTCGCCCTATGCCGATGGCAATTACAACGGCATGTATATCGGCTCGAACACCAGCGAAAACACGTTCGCCGGTCAGGCGCTCGGCTTTGCGGCCAATGGGGCGCTGCTCAAATATGCCAATGCCAATATCGGCACGGCGGGCATGGCCGATCTCGGTCAGAACGACGATGCCATGTGGGGCCGCTGGGCGGGCGGAACCACCGGGGGCACGGCAACGCTTGCCGGCAAGAATCTCGAAGGCGATCGCGGCCTCCACTTCCTGATCACCGGCCTCGCGCCGACAGCCGCAAATCCCACCGGCACGGCGACTTATCAACTTGCCGGCGCGACATCGCCCACCTTCAGCGACGGGCGATCCGCTCCTGGAACCATGACCGGCGAGCTTGCCGTCGCGTGGAACAATTACAGCTCGAAGCTCGGGCTGGAGCTTGAGGTCGTGATGCCGGGCGATGCGACCTACAGCATTGCGACGACAGGCGGCACGGCGAATGTCGCGACCTCGCAGATTGCGCTCAACAATACTGCGAGGTTCCTCGGCAGTGCCGATGTGACGACGAGCGGGGGAGCTGCTTGCGCCGGTTCGTGCACCGCGTCCATTGCCGCGCAGGGATATGGCGTCGGCGCGCCGCTGATGGGCGTGACTTATGCCTTCGGCCTTGGAGCGGCGAGCGTGTCGGGCATCGGCGTTTTCACCAAGACACCCTGAAAATCGGCAGCGGCAAACAACAGGGCCGGGGGAGAAATCCTCCGGCCCTTTTTGTCGTCGGGATTACGGGCAATCGAATTGAACCCGCGGGCAAATTAGACCGGCTGTCGCGTGCAAAATGGAATAGGATCGACATACAGCAAAATGGCGCCAGCGCGATAAAGCATTCTTTCGCGAATGCATTGCGATAGCACGGGGCGGACGGGCCCGGACCCTGCGTCAAATTCGACCGGGTGGCCTCTTAGAGACGAATTGCCGCGCTGTGATCCATTTCCAAATGGAACGGCAAATCACATTGTTGAAGTGTCGAAATATTGAACAGCCAGTTCAAGGTTCGATGCACAGGGCGCGAATGACGCCAACCAAAAAAGAAAAAGGTTATCCATGACAGGGACAGACACACTCACGAAACCGGCTCCACAAAAGAGCGCTTCCCAGAAGGCGGAGCACTTCGATGTTGTGATTGCAGGCGCGGGCATTTCCGGGATCGGTGCCGCCTATCATCTTGCCAAGCAGTTGCCCGGCACCAGCTTCGTCGTTCTTGAAGGGCTGGAGAGCTTTGGCGGCACATGGCACATGCATCGCTATCCCGGCATTCGTTCCGACAGCGATCTCTACACTTTCGGTTATCGCTTCAAACCGTGGACGGGCACGCCGATCGCGGGCGCCAAGGAAATTCTCACCTATATGGGCGAGGTGATCGAAGAGAGCGATCTCGGCGCGCATATCCGCTATCGCCACAAGATCAAATCGGCGCGCTGGTCGAGCGAAGAAAATCTCTGGTCGCTCGAAGCGGTCCGCACGGATACGGGCGAGACCGTTCGCATCACCGCGAACTTCCTCTGGATGTGCCAGGGCTATTACCGCCATTCGGAAGGCTACACGCCTGAGTGGGAGGGAATGGATAGCTTCAAGGGGCAGATCATCCATCCGCAGACCTGGCCGGAAGACCTGCAGTACAAAGACAAGAAGGTCATCGTCATCGGCTCCGGCGCCACAGCGGCGACGCTTGTTCCGGCGATTGCGGGTGACTGCGCTCATGTCACGCTGCTGCAGCGTTCGCCGACCTATTTCATTCCGGGCCGCAACGCCAACGAACTTGCCGATCAGTTGCGCGCTCTGGAGATTGACGAGACGTGGATTCACGAAATCACGCGTCGCAAGATTCTGCAGGATCAGGCCGAGTTCGCGCGCCGCTCCTTTGAGGAGCCGGAGGCGGTGAAACAGGAATTGCTGGCGGCCGTTGGCATGTTCCTGCCGCCGGAAGAGGTCGAAAAGAACTTCACACCGCGCTACCGGCCCTGGCAGCAGCGTGTCGCCTTCGTGCCCGATGGCGATATCTTCAAGGGCATTGCATCGGGCAAGGCGTCTGTCGTCACCGATGAAATCGAACGCTTCACCGAGAAGGGCATTCTCCTGAAGTCGGGCGAGGTTCTTGAAGCCGACATCATCATCACCGCGACAGGCTTCAACCTCAGCGTTCTCGGCGACATCGACTTTGCCGTTGACGGCAAGCCGCTGGATTTCTCCCAGACGGTCACCTATCGCGGCATGATGTTTACCGGCGTGCCCAACATGGCATGGGTCTTCGGCTATTTCCGCGCAAGCTGGACATTGCGCGCCGATCTGATCGGCGACTTCGTGTGCAGGCTTCTCGATCACATGAAGAAGAAGGGCGCGAAGAAAGTCACCGTCGCGCTGCGGCCTGAAGACAAGGACATGCCCCTGCTGCCATGGATCGATCCGGAGAATTTCAATCCGGGCTATCTGATGCGCGGCATGCATCTGCTGCCCAAGCGTGGCGACAAGCCCGAGTGGCAGCACACGCAGGACTATTGGCTCGAGAAAGACGAACTGCCCAATATCGATCTTGACGACAAGGCCTTCGTCTACGAATAAGCCGCAAGGCGCGCCTTTGATGATCCGGCTCCCATCGGTCTTGCAATGCAGGCCGATGGGGCCGGATTTTTCTTTTGGAGTTTGCGGATTTCATATCGTCCGTGGACGATGTTTTCTCGGTAGGCGACACCTGCTCAGCGACCGGCGGCCGCGAAGACGCTTTTTGCCTCAAAATCGACATTGGTCGCGACGGGCGTCTGCGGCGCCATCCACCAGCCCTTTTCATTGAGCGAATAAATCGGCACGTAGTGACTTGCCAGCGCCATCGGCACGACCTGTGCGACCTGGTTGTCGAGCAGAACGGTCGGCGCATCTTTCTTGTGCACGGCCAGCACGGCGTGGAAGATGCCGAGGTTGATGTCGTTGACGACGAGGATGCGCATTTCATCGACCTGAAAACCAAGCTGGATCAGGCTGAAATATTTGATGATGGCGTAGTCTTCGCAGTCGCCGCCGCGAGCGAGAAATTCGGCGGGCGTTTCCCAATAGTCGGGCAGGCCCCAGCTTGCCCAGTCTTCAACATAGGGATGGGCATTCGCCCATGTGTTGACGGTCTCGAGCTGCTTGTCGCGCGGCAGCTTCGCGGTTTCCTTCAGGAAGGCCTTCCACTGCGAGAGCTTGCAGTCCGTGCCGGTCGGGCAGAGTGCGGTTGCATCGACCTTCGACGCAGGTGCGATCTGCGTGCTCGTCTGCGTCATGACGCGCTGCCAGCCGGGGAAAATGGAGAAGTCGGACGATCCGGGTCCCTCTGAAAACAGCTCCGCCGCGCGCAGGCCGGTCGTCAGACCGGCAAACGCGATGGTCGCTGCGAGAAGGGCGCGTGCGAGCCGCATGAGGCATTCATGTCCATTTTATCTCCTGTGATATTGGGCCGGCTGGTATTAAGGCTGGGTTGAGGGGATTGTTCCGATTCTAACGATTCGGCGCGTGGCGGCGTTTGACGACGTCCGGCTCCGGCGCGGAAAGGGCGAGAACGTGGGGATTCTTGGTACTCTTGGCGGCAGACGCATTGCGCCTTTATGGGTCGCGGTCGCGATTGTCGCGGTCACGCTGCTCGCGGTCTGGGGGGTGTTCAGGCTCGTCGGGGATCAGCGGGATTTCGAGCTTCTGCGCTGGGGCGACCGTCTGGCCTCGGCGGCAGCAGGTGCCGACCGCGTCGCGGGCAAGTTCACGGCGGACGGTCTTGGCGTCCTGCGCAGCGCAGCGGCCAATCCCACGGTCCAGATCTATCTCTCCGAGCTTGCCGTCACGCATTTCGATCCTGCCGCCGTGGAGCAGGGGGAAGCCAAGCGCAGTTTCGTCGGCAGCTATGTGGCATCGCTCGGGCAGCGCGGGCTGTTCCGGCCCGCTGGTGCTGCGTCAACGGATGGAAATCTCTCCGCAGGCGTTGCTCTCTTCGGGGCTGACGGCGCCCTGATCGCCTCGACGCAGGGCTTTGCGCCGTCCAGGGAGAGCGTCGCCGCCTTGTGGTCGGTCGCGGCAAGCCAGGGCCGCGCCATTGGCAGCGCCGTGGTTGACGGGAAGGCGGTTGCAACCTTTGTCGTCCCGATCATGCCCCTTCAGGCGATCACGCCAAATGCGCCGCCGGTCGGGTTTCTCGTTGGCAGCAGCATTCTCGGCAATGAGTTCTGGGCGGCATTCGAGGCCACGGGCGCCGCCGACATGCAGACCGTCTTGCTCGATCGACATGGCGATGAGGTCAGCAGGCTCGGTCCGCCGATGGACAAGGGCAAGGGCGTCGGTTCACTTGCGGTGAATGCGCGTGAAAATGCGGGGCTGCTTCAGGCCGCCGCCGCGCCCGATGCCTTGCTTCTTGCAGCCGGGCCTGATGGCGCCAACGCCTTGCTTTACGGCAAGGCGGTCGCCGGAACGCCCTGGGTCATCGTCACCCATATCCCCGAATCCGTTGCGCTGAGCGGCGTCAATGAGCGGCTGCAGAGCCTGTTGGTCAGCCTGTTGTTCGGGTTGCTCGCCCTGATCGCCGCCGTTTTTGCGCTGTGGAGGCATGGCGCGGCCACACATGCCGCCGAGGCGGCAAGCGTTGCGGAGGCTCATTCGGCGGCCCTTGCCCGGCGCGAGCGCATGCTGCAGACGGTTGCAGACACGCATCCGGGCAGCCTCGTCCTGCTCGATCCCGACAATCGGATCATTTTTGCCAATGCGCGCTTTGCTGGCGATGCGGGCAGCGATCCCGCCTCGCTTGTGGGCCGGGCGCTGAGCGACACCTTGCCCGCGCATATCGCGCGAATTGCGGCTGAAACGCTCGGGCGCTGCCAGGCAGAGGGTCGGGCGGTGAGCGGCGGCGAGATCGAGGATGCGGATGGACGCTCCCTGTCGCTGACGGCTGTGCCGCTTCGTGGCGTTGACGAAGACCGCAAGGGCGCGTTGCTGAGCCTCGACGATATATCGGAAGCCGTTAAGCGGCGGCAGGACAAGGTTCATTTCTACTGGACACTGACGAACCTGCTTCTTGAAGCCATCGACCAGCGCGATCCGGGCGCGGCGGCCCATTCGCGCCGTGTCTCCGCGCTTGCAGCCGAACTGTCGGCCGCTTTGGGCGCCGATCGCGAGGAAGTGGAGACGACGAAACTGGCGGGCGCGCTGCTCAATGTGGGCAAGCTCTTCGTTCCCGCGGAATTGCTTACCAAGACCGGTCCGCTTACAGATGGCGAGAAGCGGCAGATTGCATCGGGCGGCGAGCGATGGCTTGGCCTGCTCTCGCAGATATCCACAGACCTGCCGATAGGTTCCGTGCTGAGCGATGCGCGCAGGCTGATGAACGGCGCGGGTCTTGCCGAAGACGCACCCGCGCGACGGGAAGCACGCGTTATCGTTGTGGCTAACGGGTTTGTTGCAATCGTGAGTCCACGGACCTATCGCGCGCGCAAGACGCCGCATGAGGCCGTGGAAGAGCTTGTGCAATCAGGTAAAAACGGAACCGACGTCGTTGCGGCGTTGCGCGGGCTCGATCTTGGCGGGTGGAACGATCAGCCTCTCGATGGCCATTAACCACTGCGCGCCAAAATTTTTTACGTGACTTAAATAATACACCGACGCAATGCGCGACGGCGTTTCGTTCCGCCCCTAAGCGCCAGATTCCAAAGGTGGAATCACTATTGTCCTTGTGCGGTGTATATCGGCGGACCCCCTCGTCGAATTGCGGCCTTGTGCCGCTATCTGCCGCACTCGGACAAAAAATGGCTTTTTTGAGTCGCCGTATCCGGATCGCTGATGTAGGGTAATCGTTAAATATTTATTAATCTTTTACTGAAGCGAAGATCTGACTGATTGCGCTTGTCGTGGCGCTTTTGGAAGTTGCGGCGACAAATCTGGGGGGAACTAATGCGATTCACTCGCGTGAGCTATGCTGCGATTTTTGCGGCTACGGTGTGCTTTTTGGCTTTGCCGACCGGCAGTTACGCTGCGGAGGCAACGGATCCGGGTCGTACCGGTGACCGGTTGAAGCCCCAGCAGGCGGCGCCGACGGTTGGCGCACCGATCGAAATTCCCGCCTTGCCCGATCAGCAAGCGCCCGCCAATGCGGATGCGCATCGCTTTACGCTCACAAGCGTTTCCTTCGATGGCAATACGGTCCTTCCCGCTGATGAACTGCAAGCTCTTGCCAAGGACTATGTTGGCAAGGAAATCACGCTGACGCAGGTTTTCGAACTTGCGGGCCGCGTGACTGCCGCCTATCGCTCGCATGGCTATATTCTTGCCCGTGCGATCGTTCCCACGCAGCGCATCAATGACGGCGCGCTTCAGATCAAGGTCGTTGAAGGTTTCATCGACAAGGTGACGGTGGAAGGCGATGCGGGCGGCGCGAAATCCGCGCTCGAAGCGCATGGCCAGCGCATTGCCGCGACGAAGCCGCTGACCGCCAGGGCGCTTGAGCGCGAGCTTCTGCTTTCGCAAGATATTTCGGGCCTGAAAATCCGCAGCGTTCTGACGCCTTCGCAGACCACGCCCGGCGCCGCCGACCTGACGCTTCTCGTCGAGCGCAAAGCCTATGACGCCTATCTCGGCGTCGACAATCGCGGGTCCAAATATCTCGGGCCCATCGAAATCACGGGCGCTGCCTTTGCAAATGACGTGTTCGGCACGGCCGGGCGTCTCGGCCTGACGGCTGTCGTCGCGCCGCAGGGCGGGCCGGAGGTCGCTTTCGGAGCGGTGAGCTTTGACCTGCCTCTGGGCACGGACGGACTGCGCCTCTTCACCTCGCTCAGCCATACGCGCACCGAGCCGGGCTCGACGCTGAAGACGCTCAACAATCAGGGCAGGTCCACGACCTTCGAGGCCAATCTGTCCTATCCGTTCATCCGCTCGCGCGACCTCAACGTCATCGCGCAGGGCGGCATCACGAGCCGGGATTCGAGGTCGGAAGACGACTTCGTGAAGCCGCTCTTCAACGACCATATCCGCTCGGCCAATGCGGGCGTCTTTGTCAACGCGCTTGATAGCTGGGGCGGTTACTCGACCCTGTCGGCTTCGGTTACGCAGGGCTTCGACGTCTTCGGCGCTTCCACCATGTCGGACCCGAACCGGTCGCGGACAAATGCTGATGGCACGTTCCATCGCGGCAATCTTGAAGTGACGCATCTCCATCCGCTCATCACGAATGTGAATTTGCTGCTGGGCGCTGTCGGCCAGACCTCGTTTGGCGACAGTCTTCTCTCTTCGGAACAGTTTGGTCTTGGCGGTCTCGCTTATGGACGCGCCTATGACCCCTCCGAAGTCACCGGCGATCGCGGCGTTGCGGGCAAGGTCGAGCTGCAGTGGAACGCGATCGAGCGCGCCGCTTTCCTCTCGAATGTGCAGTTCTACACGTACTACGAAGGCGGCACGGCATGGCTCGAGAAGCCCCTGCCGGGCGAGAAGGAGCGCGAGTCGCTCGCTTCTGCCGGGCTTGGCGTGCGTTTTGCAGCGCTGGATAGGGCGACCGCTTCGATCGAAGTGGCACAGCCATTGACGCGTAGGGTTGCCGCCGAAGGCGACCGGAATGCGCGGATATTCTTTTCTATCGGAACATCGTTCTGAGTGCGTCAATCGTGGACTGACGAATTGACCGAGGGAAATTTTGAAGGGGGAAGGCCTGAGGGCCTTGGGAACATATGACTGGTAAGATCTTGAATCAGCGGAAGTATCGGCTCCTCACGTCAACGGCGTTGACACGGCATGTCGCTGCATTTGGTGCAATCGGCTTCGCTCTCAGCGCAAACTCTGCCTTCGCCCTCGATCCCAACGCCCTGCCGCAAGACCCGAACGTGGTCGGCGGCGCGGCGACGTTCAACCTGTCTGGCCCTGCGACGCTGAACGTCAATCAGTCGACGGACCGTACGGTCATCGACTGGCGCAGCTTCGACATCGGTTCGAACGCGACGACGAACTTCATCCAGCCGAACAGCTCCTCGATTGCGGTCAACCGCGTCAACAACTCGTCCAACCCGACCGAAATTCAGGGCAACCTGAACGCGAACGGTCAGGTCTGGATCCTCAATGCCAACGGCGTTCTCTTCGGCAAGACGGCGAAGATCGACGTTGCGGGCATCGTCGCCTCGACGGCGAATATCAGCGTCCAGTCGTTCATGAGCGGCGATACGCGCCTGCAGCTGACGGGCGCCGATGGCGGCTCGGTCACCAATGAAGGCAACATCACAGTTGCCGATGGCGGGCTTGCGGCTTTCGTCGCGCCTGCGGTTCGCAATAGCGGCACCATCACCGCGCGCGTCGGCCAGGTTGCGCTGGCGGCGGGCACCACCTTCACGCTCGATCTCGCAGGCGACCGCCTCGTCGAAATCGGCCTCGGCGCCGACAACGCCATTGTCGACCATTCGGGTCACATCGTTGCAGACGGCAGCACGGTCCAGATTTCGGCGCGCGCTGCCGGCGCTCTCGTCGACTCGGTCGTCAACGTCTCGGGCACCGTTCTCGCGTCTTCCGCGCATGAAGAAGGCGGCACCATCATCCTCACCGCCGATAACATCACCACGACCGCCGACGCTGTCCTGAAGGCAGACGCAGGCACAAATGGCGATGGCGGCACGATCTACGGCTATGCCGACAAGCTCGGCAAATATGACGGCACCTTCTCCGCCCAGGGCGGCTCGCAGAGCGGCGACGGCGGCTTCATCGAGACGTCTGGCGAAACGGTCAATTTCGGATCGGCGCTTTCCGTTAGCGCCTCGGCGGCCAACGGTGCCGCAGGCAAGTGGCTGATTGATCCGAACGACATCACAATCGACAGCGCGCTCGCGGGCGCTCTGACGGCTTCGCTTACTGGTGGAACAAGCACCGAAGTTTCGACGGCAGGCGGGACTGGCGGCAATGGCGATATTACGCTCGACACCACGATCAATGCTGCGGCGACCAACGGTGCCGAACTGACTCTTACCGGCCGCCGTGTATCCCGTACCGGCTCCAATACCGTCAACATCAGCGGCGACGGCGCGCTTATCATCAACGTCAATGCGGTGAACAACACTCCAGTTGGCGGTACGTGGATTCAAGACGCGCTCAACGTCATCGGAAATGTTACCGGTGCGACCGTCAACGTCGGTGCCGGCACGTATGCCGCGAACAACACGATCAGCAAGGCGAACGTAACTCTCGCGGGCGCTGATGGCGCGAAAATCGCTGTGGGTGTCGGGCAGACGGGCGTGACGATCAATGCCAGTGACGTAACGCTGAGCGGCTTCGAAATCGCGGGCCCAGTGTCCGGCAATCAGGCGACGCTTGATTGGACCACGGCGGGCAACAGTTGGGGCGTGTTCGTTACGGGGAAATCGAACAGCAATGTTACGATTACGGACAACAATATTCATGATGTCCGCACCGGTATTCTGATTGCCAATAGCGGCGCGAATGGCACGCAGGACACGACGCTAGAGGATGCGGCTTCCGGCACGATCGCCAACAACGTGCTTGAAAACACCAAGGGCGGCATCCTTATCCAATATCGCGATGGCCATACTTTTGACATTCACGGCAACTCTGAAGGCGTGAATGGAAATGAATGGGGTATCGTCACGGGCCTGCAGAACACCAAGATTGCGAGCGACCCGAGCCTTGCGCGCCAGCAGCAGATTCTCAACTGGGCGACAGACAATGGTGGCATGACCGTACTTGACCGTCAGTACTCAACGGCCAACCGCTCGTCGGTAACTGTGGATGCAACGGGTGTGGCTACGGCTGCTGACGATTTCGGCCTCGGAAATGGCGTCGGTAATGAGCGCCAGCCGATCAACAATATTCAGGCGGGCGTCGACGCCGTGGTCACTGGCGGCACCGTGAATATTAAGGACGGCACCTATGTCGTGAATAGTGCGAATGGTTACAGACATGGCCGCCTTGAAATTACCAAGAGCCTGAACCTTGTTGGTCAGAGCGAAGCCGGTACCATCATTGATGGGCGCGGTGCCGCAACCTACGGCCTTCGCGTTGTATCAGGCGCCAACAATGTCTCTCTCAGTAACTTTACGGTTTGGGGAGCGACGGTTGGCCAGTCCGGGAAGACTAACGGCTCAGGCAACCTCGGTTACGGCATTAAAGTTGAAGATGTAAGCGACTTCTCGATTTCGCACGTAACTACGCAAGGCGCGTTCAAATCTGAACTGGACCTTAACGGCGTGATCAACGCTACGATTGATCACGTCACTGCGAATGGCGCACCGGTTGGTGGAGGAGCTAACACCGGCGGCAACGGTATTTCGATTGCGGATAGTCAGAACATAACCGTCACGAATACCACGACGCTCAATAACAATTGGGGCGGCATCGCGATCTACCAGTCGAATAGGTCAGGCGGCTACTCCTACCAGACGAAAGATATCACTATTGCGGCGTCGAACATTTATGGCGAAGCGAACCCCGTCTATATGGAAGACGAATCCACCACCAATAATTTTGGCGCGGTGACGGTCGAAGGCTTTGACTACATCGCTCGCAACACGAATCCGACCGACGCTTACACGTGGTTCCAGAAGACACAGCAGGGCGCTATCGATGTCGCCGTTCTGGCTTCGGGCTACGTGCAGGGCTGGCTTGGTTCCGCGGCGAGCAACATCTTCACCGTCGGTTACAACACCGCTGGCACGCAGGCGCTGTCGATTAACACGGCGATCAACGCGGCCTCGACGGGCGCAACCGTAAACGTTCTCTCCGGCGTTTATGACCAGGCGGTCACGATCAATAAGGGCCTGACGCTTCAAGGAGCTGATGCGAACAATCGCGCTCAAGTCACAGGCGGAATTCTGCTTTCCGGTACATTCAGCGATCTCGCGCTCAGAAATCTCTCCGTTACGGGGAACGCTGGCTCGAACACCGTTATTCGCGGCGGCTCGATTACTAATCTCATCGTGGACAACGTGAAAATTGATGGTCAGAACGCTACGGGCCGCAATGGCTTCATTGGCGGTCAGTATAGCGGTGATATCTCCATCACGAATTCACAGTTCGAAAACATCAGTGGTGGGTCTGCATTTGATACACGTAGCGGAGCGGGTACCTCCAGAGATGGTACACAGATCACAAGCGCGATCTTCTCGGGCAATTTGATCGACAACGTGAAGGGTGGCATCACGTTTCGTCAGCAGGAAGATGGCACTTATAGCGATGTCACGATTTCCAACAACATCGTGAAGAATATTGGTAGCACCACAAACACTATCGGCGGCATCTTCAAGATTTTCAATGCCGATACGGTGAACTTCGCCAGCAATGCGATTAGCGACATCGGTACCAATGGCTCTGTGTCGAGCGATGGCGTGCATTACGGCGCCGCCCTCCTTACGCGAGGCGTTAACGAGCTTAATGTCGCGGACAACATCTTCACAAATGTCCATATGGCGGTGGCTACCGAAAAGGCGAGCGGGGCTGGTGTGAGGTTTGCTGCTCCGGGTCAGACGAATTTCACAGGCAATACGTTCGACAATACAGGCTATGCGTTCTTCATGCCCGGCGACGCCGCCGATGGCGGCAATGTCACCTTTGGTGCGGGCAACCAGATCAATTCCGGCGCCGATACCATCCAGTACATTGTCTGGCGCAACAGCAACGCGCTTGACCTGACCAACGTCAAGTTCAATGGCGAACTCGGTTCGGAAATGTCGGACGCCGAACTTTTCGCGACCGAAGATCTGATCACTCACGGCACTGATCTGGCTTCGTCGGGCCTTGCCACGGTGAAAGCCGGTAACGTCTACGTGACGACCAATTCGGGCTCGGTGCAGCGTGGCATCGACAAGGTCGCTACTGGCGGAACCGTCAATGTGAATTCGGGCACCTACGGAGCCTTCGGAACGTCGTTTGGCGGCGCATCTGATGTGACGATCCAGGCCGCCGACGGCGCGATCATTGATGCTACGGGTCTGACGGGCCGTATCATTGATCTGCGTGCCGACGGCACGACACTGACCGGCTTCACCATCAATGGTGACGGTGGCGGCGTCGGCGTCTCGATCTCAGGGCAGGGCGTGACGGTGAGCGACAACACGATCAACGGCACGTTGACCGGCGTTCAGACCACAACCCAATATTCTGCTGGCAATGCAATCATCAGCGGCAACACGATCAATACCGCTTATGGCATCAGCCTGCAGAACACCGGCAACACCGTTTCGGGCAACACTGTGACGGCATCGATGGAAGGCGTTGGCTTGGCTCAGGGCGCCAACACTTTCACCGGCAACACCTTTGACATCGTCTACGCTGGCGGCCATGCCCTGCAGTACTATGGTACCGCATCGCCAAATGACCTGAGTGCGTCGGACAATACTGTCAGCATCTCGGGTGGCTCACTGCAGGGTGCCGTCGATCTGGCTGGCACCGATGGTGACCTCAATCTGGCTGCGGGCAGCTACGGGCTCATCTCAACCCTTTATGTTAAGAATAACGGGCTGACGCTGACAGGCGCAGGCGAGGGACAGTCCAACATCAGCACAATATCGGCGGGTTATGGCATCTATGTCACCGGCGATGATGTGAAGCTCTCTGACTTCACGTTCAACGGGAACACTGCTGCTGGCCACTACGCGATCAAGGTTCAGCCGGATACGGGCGTTGCTTCTGATCGGTTGCTGAACTTCACCATAGACAGCGTGACGATCAATGGCTCGAAGAAGACGGGTCTTGATCTGAACGGCGTTGTGGGTGCCACAATCAACAATCTCACGGTCACCAACACAGCGGCTGGCAACGGCATTGCGCTGACGGACTCTGCGAATGTGACGATCACCAACGCTGTCACGTCCGGCAATGCCTGGGGTGGTCTGGCGCTTTATCAGACCAACAGGGCTTACGACCAGCAGGTAAACAACATCACGGTCGATGGCACCAACAGCTTTGGCGAAGCAAATCCTGTCTACATGGAAGATGAGTCTGATGGTACGACGGCTTATGGCGGTGCCATTGGCATCGACTTCGGAACGGTCAATATCGCTGGTTACACGTTGGCAGGTCACAACGTCGACCCGTCTGACAAGTACACATGGCTGAACAACTCAGTTACGGGTCTTGCTGACTGGATGCAGGTTAAGGGCGCACTCCTTACAGGCTATGTGACAGGCTGGACGGGTTCTATCTCTGACAGCACCTACTATGTCGGTCACACGACAGGTGGTGACGCCATGTCGATCAACGCCGCAGTAGCGAACTCCGCAACTGGCAACACGATCAATGTGGCCTCCGGTAGCTATGGCGAAGATGTAGTGGTGACCGGTGCGCGCAACATAGCTTTCGACGGCTCGACCGTTGACAGCTTCACGCAGAACGTGGCCTCCGCGATTGGCGGAACGGTTTCGGCGGTCAATGGCTTTGTCCTCAATGCCACGACGCTGCTCTCCAACACGGTGCTGAACGGCAGCGTGACGGCCACGTCGATTGACGGGTCGACGGCGGGCGGTCAGACGCTGACGGTGAACGGGGGCAATAATGCTCTCGGTTCGCTCGGTGCGACGACGCGCCTTGGCGCAACGTCGATCTCGGGCGCGACGACGCTCAACGGCAGCACCTATGCTGCGAACGCGCTGAGCTTTGCCGGTCCGGTCACGCTGACGCAGGCGCTGACCACCTTCAACACGACGATCTCGCCCAGCGCCGCCGGTAACATCACCTTCACCGGCAGCATCTTTGGCACCACGGACGGGGCACAGAATGTCGCGTTCATCGCAGGGGCCGGTACGGGCGCTGCCGGGGCCAATGGCGATATCAGCCTGCAGAATGCCGGCACCGACACCCTTTGGCTCGGTTCGGTGAGTGCGACGGGCGACGACTTCTCCGGCGCGACGGTCTATGTCGGCGGCGATTACAATTCGACGCTGACCGGCAACCAGGCCTTCACCTCCAACACGCTCCACACCAGAGGTTCGGTGACGAGCACTGTCGGCGGCGACGCAACCGGCCCGATCGTCTCGGGCGGCAATGTCGATGTGACGGCTGGCGGAAACTTCAACGGCAACGTCACCGCGCCGACTGGCACGGTGTCGGGCAACACGGTGACGGGTACCTTCACCGGCAATACGTTCAATATCCTCGCCGTCAACGGTGTCGATGTGGACGTCTTCGCGACCACGCTCAATCTGACGTCGCCCTCGGGCACGGTGGATGGCACGTTCACGAATATCAATACGGGCGGTTCGGGTTCGCTTGTCGTCAACGGCAAGACACGGACGGGCAATCTCGGCACCAATCCGAACCAGATCGTTGTCGAGGGCTATACGCTTCCGGCCGGTTCGATCGTGACCCCGTCGGGTGAGATCATTCTGCCGAACGGCATGATGATCGGTCTCGTCAGCCCGCAGGCTGGCCCCGGCGCCACGGGTTCGAAGCCCAAGATCGTGGTCGTTCACAGCGTCCAGAGGCTCGGCGAGTTGCTGGCTCAGGGCTATGTCGCGATCATCATCGACCTGTCCAAGGACGAGGACGATCAGGAAGAGATCATCGCTCTGGCGAATTGATCCGGCGGCTCTTCGGAGCCCATGCATAAGAAAACGCCGCAGCAAAAGCTGCGGCGTTTTTGTTTGTTCTTCCGGCTACCGAATTTGTGAAGCGTCAGCCGTTTGCCTGCGCCATTGCCGCGCCGTTCAAGGTTTCGAAGAACAGCGCCAGCAGCTCGGCCTGCGAGCGCACGTCGAGTTTGACGTAGATGCGTTTGATGTGATTGCGAACCGTGCCGGGTGCGATGTTCAGCATACGGCTTACGGATTTCGGCGGCAGCCCTTTCAGCAGCAGGCGCGTGACTTCCTTTTCGCGCTCGCTCAAGGCGTCGTCGCCGAAGCGTTCATAGGCGGATGACAAGACGCGGTGCAATTGCGGCGAGGGAATATCGTCGAGGCCGCCTTCGCGGTCATAGAGCGACCAGATGCGCTTTGCGACCGTTTCGATGCTGTCCGTCACTGCGTTCAGATATCGAAATTCGACATTGGAGAAAGGCGTCGTGTCCGCCAGTCGCATCAGCGAGACATAGGCGGCGAGGTCGTTGCTCAGATAGAGCAGATAGCAGATCTCATCGACCATGCCATAGGGACGATAGAAGGAGATGTAATAGTCGCTTTTGCGAAAGTCCGGCGGAAACATTTCCCTGGGCGAAAGGCAGACGCTGGCATCGCGTTTCAGAAACTGCTCATAGCTTGGATCGAGCAGATATTTTCCTTCCAGATAGCCCATGTTCCATTCGTCCGACCCTTCGAAGTCGATGACGACGGGCGGTGCCTTGCGCCTGTAAAAGCCGACATAGACAGAGGTGTCCGGCACGAAATTGCGCAAACCCGTCGCGAGTTTTTCCACGCTGGAATGGGCATCGGGCGTTGTCAGGCATTCCGCCAGACATTTGCTCCATTGCGCCACCAGCCCAAGCGGCAAGGAGCCCTTCAAGTTTCCATCTGTCGCCATCCGCCCCTCACTCACGCATACCCCGATGGCGCAATTCTGCGGATTGGCGCGACGCGTTGCAAGCATGTCGGCTCATGCGGCCTTGCTCCCGTGATCTGCGAATTCGATATCGTGCTTCCGCCGCGCAAAATCTGCGCGGGTCGCTTGCTCATCGTCTGTGCCGTCCTTGACGCGATCGGCGGCGATGCCTGCCGGAATTGCCGCCGCCGTCGAGAGGGCAAGGATGATCGTGGCCAGAATGAACAGGGGCGCGAAGTTGGTGCCGCTGATGGCGGTGCCGAGGAGAACGGGGCCGATGCTTCCGGCAAGCGAGGCGACAAGCACGCCTGCAATGGCGGTGCGTCCGCTGCGGTCGAGCGCCGATTGCGCCGCCTGAAAATAGGGAATGACAAAGCACCAGGCGGCGTTCATGGCGCCGAGGCCGAGCATATAGCCAAGCGGCGAGGGCTCGCGCAGCGCGAAACAGATCGCCGGGATCGCATAGCCCGCAAGTCCGATCAGGATCGGCATCAGCCGTCCGAACCGATTGCCGACCCAGATGACGACAAGGCTCGCCGGAATGCCCATGAGCGTTGCGAGAGCGAGCAGTTCTGCGGCGCGGCTTTCGCTGAGGCCGCTGGCGACGCCGAAGCGATGCTCATAAGTCCAGATGCCGATGCCCGCCAGCTCAAACAAAGCCTGCCCGGCAACCGCGCAGCCTGCAGCGATGGCGAGGCTGGAGAGGCGCGCGTGCCTGGGTGCCATGGGCCGTGGCTTTGTTTGCCGCAGCAGCGGCGTTGCGCCGCCATTGAGATTCATCAGTGGAATGAATATCAGGGTTATCAATCCGGCTGTGAGCAGGCACAGGTAAATTGTCGAGGGGCCGATGAGCGTCTGGAGCGGCGGGACGATGAAGAGCAATGCGGATGTCATGAGAAACTGGAAGAGCATCAGCATGCCAAAGCCGCTGCCGGAATCTTCATGGCGCGCAATCCAGTTGGTGACGGAGGCCGATACCAGCCCCATGCCGAAGCCCGAAATCAGGCGGGTCCCGCACAGGCTGGCCGTGCCGGGCGCGACGAGCGACGAGAGATCGCCCAGAACCGCGACGAGAACGCCGATGGTTGCAATCGTCGGCAGCGGCAGGCGCGTGACGAGCCACAGGCAGACCGCAAGGCCGAGCGTCGCGCCCGTCACATTGGCGGCGGCGATGAGGCCCGCCGATTGCTCGCCAAGCGCGAGCCCCGATGCCCAATGCGTGACGAGCAGCGGCAATGCGCCGATTGCCATCAGGCCGTAGGCACCTGCAAAGGAAATCGCGGCGATGGTCGTCAGGCTGCGATGATCGCAATGCGACCACCATGCGCGCTTTGGGCGCGGCATGGCCTCGTCCAACCTGCCGCTGTGCCGGGGCATGTTCTATCCTCTTCCTGACCGTAGAGATTTGTAGGCGGAAGATGATGCTTTGCGTTCGGGCGCGCCATGGCCTTGATAGGGCAGTACGCGGCGCTCTAGCCCATGAAGGCCATACCCGCCGCAGCGCAATTCTTCTACTCGATGAAGGGGTTGTGACGAGGGAGCTGAAATGGCAATTGCGCTGACGACATATGGCCGCGTCGATGGAACGTTGGAAGATGGCATTCACGTCTTTTACGCGATCCCCTATGCGGCAGCGCCTGTCGGCAAATTGCGTTTTCAGCCGCCGCAGCCGCATGCGCCCTGGGTCTATACGCGACGGGCGCATGATCGGGGCCCGGTCGCGCCGCAACTGCCCGATGTTTTCTATGAGGCATATGGCGGGCAGATTTGCGCGCGCAGCAATGAAGACTGCCTGCACCTCAATATCTGGACGCCAGCCCTCGACGACAAGCGCCGTCCCGTCATGTTCTGGATTCACGGCGGCAGTTTCCTGATCGGTTCAGGCAGCGAGCCGGACTATAACGGCGCGAAGCTCGCGCGCGACGGCGACGTGGTCGTCGTCACCATCAACTACCGGCTTGGCGCGCTCGGCTTTCTTCACCTGGCCAATCTCGGCGAAGAGGGTTTCGCGCAGAGCAGCAATCATGGCCATCGCGATCAGATCGCCGCGCTGAAATGGGTGCGCGACAATATTGCGGGTTTTGGCGGCGACCCGGAACTGATCACGGTTTTCGGCGAATCCGCTGGCGCCGTCTCGACCCAGAATCTGATGGTCAGCCCCTATTCCAACAAGCTCTTCAAGCGGGCCATTCCGATGTCGGGGCCGGCGCTTGCTGTTGGACAGGTGACGGCGACGAATATTGCGAAACGGTTTCTGGAAATTGCGGGCGTGAAGACGGCGGCTGAGGCGCAAGTCCTGCCGCTCGATGCGATCCTGCGTGCGCAGGCCGATCTTCTCATCGAGCATAGCGAAACCGTGCTCGGCGATTCATTGTTCTTTCCGACGATGGATGGCGATGTGATCCCGGAAGATCCGCTGGAGCTTCTTCGTCGCGGCGTCGCGGCGGATATCGATCTGATGATCGGCGTCACGCATGACGAGGCGCGCTACTGGCTACTCTACTATCCCGAAGTCATGTCGCTGAGCGAGTCCGATCTCGACGCCTGGGCGGCGCGGACTTTCGGCGAGCATGCACCGCGCATTCTGAAAACCTATCGCGCGATGCCGGGCGAGAAGACGCCCGCGCAGGTCATGGCTGCGATTGTCGGCGGCGTCTGTTTCAACTGGGCGGTCGGCCACAGCGTCATTGCGCAGAGCCGCTTTCAGGCCAATACGTGGCTCTATCGCTTCGATGTTCAAAGCGATGTTGCGGATGGCTTTTACGGCGCGCCGCATGCGGGCGAGCTGCCATTTTGTTTCGGCACGATTGATGCGGGCATGGGTGGCTGGTACGACAAGACCGACCCGGCGGTGCTTCGCTCGATCAACAGATCCTTCAGCAAATCCCTTCTCGCTTTTGCACGCAGCGGCAATCCCAACAATAACGACATTCCGCGTTGGGAGCCGTTCGAGCCGCGTTCGGGTAGGGCGCTTCTGTTCGATCGCGAAAACAGCAGCGCGGGTCATGTGTTTCAGGACGAGTGGAAGCTTTGGGACGAGACGATAGGTGCGGCCGGACGCGACAGGCTCACCGCCTATTTCCAATTGCCCAATGCGCCCGGATTCAAAGTGATGGGCGTCAATTGGCCGGAGCAAACCTCCGGCACGGATGAATGAGCGCGGCCTAGCCTATGAAGGACATAGCCGGGCCGTTGTCGCGTCATTAGCCTTCTACAATGGGCTGGCGATTGCGTCAGTGGGGTCGATGGCAGCGCGCTCCCCGGGGGGAAGTGCTGCATAGTAAATGGGGGGACTTGCATGTCGGATCGACGCAAACGCCTATCCGCCGGTCTGCTTGCGCGGACATTATTGGGCGCGGGTGCCGGTATCATTTCGCTCGTCGCGATTTCCAGCGATGCGGCGGCGATGAAGTTCAAATCTGGCGAGTTCGACATCTCCGTCGACACAACCTTGTCGGCCAGCGCAATGGTGCGGACGAGCCCGCGCAACTGCGCCTTTGTCAGCGCGGACAATCCGCAGGGTTGCGCCAATGACGGCTTCACGGACAATTACGACGACGGCAATCTGAACTTCAATCAATGGGACGTCTTCAGCGCGCCCATCGGCGGCATGACCGAGCTTGAAGTCAAATCCGGCGACTATGGCGCGTTCCTGCGCGGCAGCTATTTCGTCGATGGCATCTTGTGGAACAAGGAATCGACGCGCCGCACGGATCTCAGCGATTCAGCCATCAGCCATATTGGCCGCCGCGCGCGGCTGCTCGATGCCTATGTCTATGGCGTCGTGCCTGTCGGCGACATGCCGGTCAACGTGCGTCTCGGCAATCAGGTTCTGAACTGGGGCGAGAGCGTCTTTTTCGGCGGCGGCATTGCCGAGACGAATTCCTACGACATGACCAAGTTTCGCGGCGCGGGTGCCGAAATCAAGCAGGCCTTCCTGCCTGCGCCCATGGCGCTGGTGCAATTCGCGC
>NZ_JBASBH010000079.1:0-10216 GCF_049651025.1 Parvibaculum sp.
CTCCAAAAGGATCAGGCCAACGCCCATAACGATCCAGATGTCCGCAACGTTGAAGATATACCAGTAAAAACCGAAGGCGTGAAAACTAAAAAAGTCCGCAACCGCGCCATAGACCAAACGGTCGCAGACATTGCCCAGAGCGCCGCCGATGACGAGGCCGATGGCCAGAGAAAGCGGGCGATTGCCGGCCTTTGCTAGCCATAATCCAAGGCCTGTCACGACAGCCAGCGCAAAGACCACGAGACCGATGCGCCCGGCCATCGTCTCGGCCTGGAAAAGCCCGTAGCTGACGCCCTTGTTCCAGGCCATGACGAGATCGAAAAACGGCGTGATCTCGACCTTGCCGCGCTCGGCAATGCCGTAAACGTCGAGCGTCCACCACTTGTTGAGGCGGTCCAGCGCGAAGGCGAGAACGGCGATGCCCGCCCCGAAGGCCGAAAACGGACCCCAGACGGGCTGACCGGCAACGGAATAAGAGCGAGCCATGGCGTTTACCCCTGTGAGCTGGCCTTTTTGCGGGCGTCGAATTCGATAACCGCTGCCGCATCGCGCGGGCTGAGGTCGGGAAAGCCGGGAACGGAGCCGACTTCAGGCAGGATTTTCCACGAACGGGCGCATTTCTTGCCCTGTGCAGGCTTCGAGACGACCGCAACACCGGGCACATCGTCAAGGCGGAAAGCGTCGGCGGGGCCTTCGCCATCGATCAGCGTCGCGCCGCTGGTGATGGCGATTTCGGCAAGATCGATGCCCTCCATCGCCGCTTTCAGCTCGGGATTGGAGACATAGACATCGGGCGCGGCCTCAAGGCTCGCGCCGATGCGCTTTTCGCGGCGCTCGACTTCAAGCGCGCCGGTGACGGTACGGCGAAGCTCGCGCACCTTGCGCCATTTTTCAGCCAGCGCGTCGTTGCGCCAGTCGGCGGGCATGGTCGGGAAGAGGCGCGTATGGACGGTGCCGTCTTCGGACGGGAAGCGCGTCAGCCAGACTTCTTCGGCGGTGAAGCAGAGGATCGGCGCGAACCATGCCGTCAGCGACATGAAGAGTTCATGCAGCACGGTGCGGCAGGCGCGGCGGCGCGCCGATGAGGGCGCGTCGCAATAAAGCGTGTCCTTGCGGATGTCGAAGTAGAACGCCGAAAGCTCGATGTTCATGAAGTTCGTCAGCGCATGGAAGATGCGCTTGAAGTCGTAATCGTCGTAGGCCTTGCGCACCAGCTCATCGAGTTCCGATAGGCGATGCAGGATCACGCGCTCAAGCTCGGGCATGTCGGCAACGGCGACGCGTTCGGCCTCATCGAAGCCGGAGAGATTGCCGAGCAGATAGCGGAAGGTGTTGCGGAGCTTGCGATAGGCCTCGACGTTCGACTTCAGGATTTCCTGACCGATCGAATGGTCGTCCCAATAGTCGGTGGAGGCGACCCAGAGGCGCAGAATGTCGGCGCCGTTCTGCTTGATGATCGTCGCGGGCTCGATCGCGTTGCCGAGCGACTTCGACATTTTCGTGCCCTTGTCGGTCAGCGTCATGCCATGCGTCAGCACCTGCTTATAAGGCGCCTTGCCGCGTGTGCCGCAGCTTTCGAGCAGCGAGGACTGGAACCAGCCGCGATGCTGGTCTGAGCCTTCGAGATAGAGATCGGCAGGCCAGGGCATGCCGCGCTCTTCAAGCACAAAGGCGTGGGTCGAACCTGAATCGAACCAGACGTCGAGAATGTCGGTGACTTTCTCGTAGTCGGCGGCGTTGTGGTTTGAACCTTCGAAGAAATAGCTGACGGGTTTTTCAAACCATGCATCCGCGCCTTCGACCGCAACGGCATCGACGACGCGGGCATTGACCTTGTCGTCGCGCAGCAGCGAGCCATCCGTCTTGTGGACGAAGAGCGTGAGCGGCACGCCCCATGCGCGCTGGCGCGAAAGCACCCAGTCGGGGCGGGTTTCGACCATGGAATAGATGCGGTTGCGGCCACGCGCGGGAACCCAGCGCACCTTGTCGATTTCCAACAGCGCGACGTCGCGAAGCTTCGCGCCGCCTGCCTGCGCGATGGGCGCGTCCATCGAGACAAACCATTGCGCGGTGTTGCGGAAGATGAGCGGAGCCTTGGAGCGCCATGAATGGGGATAGGAGTGCGTGAGCTTGGCTTGCGCGAGAAGCGCGCCCGCCTCGATCAGCGCGTCGATGACGGCGGCGTCGGCCGTGCCTTCCTTGCCCTGACGCGTCAGCACGAACTTGCCCGCAAAGAGCGGCACGTCGTCGTAATAGACGCCCTCTTCGTTCACCGTTTCGGGGATGCCCTTCTGGCCGAAATTCTGTACCCAGATCATATAGTCGTCCTGACCATGACCGGGGGCTGTGTGGACGAAGCCTGTGCCTGCCTCTTCCGTCACGTGATCGCCCGCGAGCAGCGGCACGTCGAACTCATAGCCCTGACCGCGGAAGGGATGAGCAGCGACGACGCCGTCGAGCGAGGGCGCGTCTGAAAGGCGCTTCCATTCAGCGATCTTTGCGTCCTTGCGCACGGTTTCAGCGAGGCTGTCGGCGAGCACGATCTTTTCGCCGACAATGGCGCGGCTGAATTCGCCGAGCGCCTTCACTTCATAGATGCCGTAGGCGATTTTCGGCGAATAGGCGATTGCGCGGTTTGCCGGGATGGTCCAGGGCGTCGTCGTCCAGATGACGATGCTCGTGCCTTTGAGCGCGTCGGCGCCGGAGACGACGGGAAACTTGACCCAGATCGCGCGGCTGACGTGGTCCTGATATTCGACTTCGGCTTCGGCCAGCGCGGTTTTCTCGACGACCGACCACATGACGGGCTTCGAGCCGCGATAGAGCGAGCCGTTCATCAGGAACTTCTGGAACTCGCGGACGATGGCGGCTTCGGCATCGAAGGTCATCGTGAGGTAGGGATTATCCCAATCGCCGGAGACGCCGAGGCGCTTGAACTGTTCGCGCTGCACATCGACCCAATGCTGCGCGAATTCGCGGCACTCGCGCCGAAACTCCAGCGGCGGCACCTCGTCCTTGTTCTGGCCCTTCTTGCGGTATTTTTCCTCGATCTTCCATTCGATGGGCAGACCGTGGCAATCCCAGCCCGGAACATAGGCCGCGTCCTTGCCCATCATCTGCTGCGAGCGGACGATGATGTCCTTCAGCGTCTTGTTCAGCGCATGGCCGATATGGATGTCGCCATTGGCGTAGGGCGGGCCGTCATGCAGCGTGAAGGTTTCGCGGCCCTTGGCCTCGGCGCGCAGGCGCTTGTAGAGGTCCATCTTCTCCCAGCGGGCGAGCCATTGCGGCTCGCGCTCGGGCAGCCCGGCCTTCATGGGGAAAGGCGTTTCGGGCAGGAAGATCGTTTCGCGGTAATCGCGACCTGCGGGGGCTTCAGTCTTGCTATCGGAATCGGTGGCCATTTCGCTCTCGGCAATTCGGGGTTGACGTCAATGGGCGTAGCGCATCCCGGCCAACCGCTTCGACGGAGCCAGTCCGACCCCTCAGCGGCAAGCCGGGCCGCTAATTCGCGACCCGAAATTGCATATGCAGCGCTTGTCTTTCATGGGCTGGTTTCTATCAGCCGGGCCCTTAACAGTCCAGTAAAGGGAGGCTAGAGCAATTTCGCTTTTCTCCGAATCGCGAACTTGCTCTAGCTCTTTGTTTTCTCGCAATTCCAGACGGAAAACCGGTCTCCACTTTTCCTGGAATTGCTCTAGACAAGAAGCCCCTCAAGCTGACCCGGCTGGACCCCATGCGCGCCTCTTCGCTTTGCCTGTTTCTGCTGCTTTTCGTGTTTTCGCCCTTTAGTGCGGCGGGGGCGGATGGTGCGCGGCTTGAGCGGATCGCAAGGGCCGGGGAAATCCGCATCGGACTTACCGGCGATTACCGGCCCTTTTCGGCGCTCGATGAGAAGGCGGGCGAATTCAGCGGCCTCGATGTCGATCTCGGACGCTCGCTTGCGGGCGCGCTGGGCGTGCGTCCGGTTTTCGTGGCGACGAGCTGGCCGACGCTGAGCGCGGACCTTGAGGCGGACAAGTTCGACATCGCCATGGGCGGGATTTCGGTGACGGAGGCGCGGTCGAAGATCGGGCTGTTCTCGGAGCCGGTGCTGAGCGACGGGAAGACACCGATCACGGCTTGCGCAAATGTGGCGCGGTTTCAGACGCTGGAGCAGATCGACCGAAAGGGCGTGCGGCTTGTCGTCAATCCGGGCGGCACCAACGAGAAGTTTGCGCGCGCGCATATTCACGCGGCGACGATCGTGATGCATCCAGACAATGTGACGATCTTTCAGGAGATCGTGGCGGGGCGCGCCGATCTGATGATCACGGATGCGATCGAGACGAGGCTGCAGGCGAAGCTGCATCCGCAATTGTGCGCGGTGCATCCTGACGCGCCGTTCGACCGGGCGGAGAAGGCGTATTTCATGCCGCGCGATGCGGCGTTGAAGGCACGGGTGGATGGGTGGCTGGAGGGATTGAGGGCGAGCGGGGAGCTGAAGCGGCGGATTGGGGCTTGGGTGGAGTGAAGATGGAGGGCTCGGTCAAGCCGGGCCGTGACCGCTATTGTTGCGTTGTGCCTGGCCCAGTTCGTCTTGCCCCGGCTTGACCGGGGCATCCATCTTTCGGACGATGCGTGCATGAAGGGCGGCTGGGTTTACATCATGACCAATATGGCGCGCGGGACGCTTTATGTTGGGGTTACGTCAGATATTGCGCGGCGAACCTGGGAGCATCGCGAAGGCGTCGTTGATGGCTTTACGAAGCAATATGCGCTGAAGCGACTTGTTTATGTCGAGCGGCATGAGGAAATCGTGGATGCCATTCAGCGCGAGAAGAGGCTTAAGCATTGGCCGCGCGCATGGAAGATCGATCTTATTCGTTCGGCCAATCCGCTATGGGACGATCTTTACGACACGTTGCTGGGTTGAAGATGGATTGCCCGGTCAAGCCGGGCAATGACGATTATAGTTGAATCGCTTCTACCCCCAGTTCGTCATGCCCCGGCTTGACCAGGGCACCCATCTTTCACGCAGTGAGTGTGTCCTCGGCCCGAAGATGGATTGCCCGGTCAAGCCGGGCAATGACGGAGGTAGGGAGTATCACTCAAGCCGCAATAATCCGCTCTACCGCCCTCGCCTTCAGCGCGATCTTTCCGTCGGCGTTGGTGAAGGTCGCTTCCACATAGGCTTGCGTTTTCGAGACGTTCACCACATGGCCTTCGCAGGCGAGGATGCCGGTCGTCACGGGGCGGAAGAAGTGGGTTTGGAGGTCTATCGTCGTGAAGTTCTGGTCGTCGGCCAGAAGCGTCATCAGCGCAAATGAGCATGTCTGATCGGCGAGTGTCGCGAGGTAGCCGCCGAAGATTGCGACGGGGTTCATGTATTGCGGATCGACGGGCCAGTCGTAGCGGATGCGGCCGGGCTCCAGCACGGTGAGCTTGCCCGCATAGAGATTGAGGGCGGCGACATGGGGCGGAGCCTTGTCCATTTCACCTGCCGCGATGCGCTTCAGAATATTCGACCAGCTCGGCATTACTTCTCGTCTCCCGCGATTTTGGCGGCGCTGGCGAGAAGCTCCGGCAGGCCGACGATTTCGTTGTAGCGCTGGAAGGTGACGCGGCTGTCGTCGGCGGCAACGCCCTCGCCTTTCAGCAATGTCGCATAGACGTCCTGCAGGCGCTTCGTGACGGCGAGCAATGCGGCGACGGGGAAGATTGCGATCTTGAAGCCGAGTTCTTCGAGCAGGTTGGTGGAGAGATAGGGCGTCTTGCCGTCTTCGACCATGTTGGCGAGAAGCGGCACGCCCTTGAAGGTTTTGGTGACGCGTTCGAGTTCCTTCATGTCGCGCGGGGCTTCGATGAAGAGAATATCGGCGCCGGCCTTCAGGAAGGCTTCGCCGCGACGCAGCGCCTCGTCGAGATCATGCGTGGCGCGCGCATCGGTGCGGGCCATGATCTTGAAGTCTTTCGACGAGCGCGCATCGGCGGCGGCGGCGATCTTCTGCGCGGCCTCGACGGTGGAGACGACTTCCTTGCCTTCCATATGACCGCAGCGCTTGGGGAAGACCTGATCCTCGATCTGGATGCATTGCGCGCCTGCCTGCTCATAAAGCCGCGTCAAGCGTGCAGCGTTGAGCGGGCCGCCATGGCCGTTGTCGCCGTCCGCGATCAAGGGCACGGGGGCGCAGGCGGCGCTCATAGCGCGAACGCGGTCGGTCATTTCGCTGGCGCTCATCAGGCCGATATCGGGGAGGCCGAGATGGCTGCCTGCAAGGCCGAAGCCCGTCATGTAAACGGCGGGGGCACCAGCCTGCGCGGCGATTTTTGCAGACAGCGCGTCATAAGCGCCGGGGGCGATGATGAGACCGGGTTCGGAGAGGAGCGTTGCGAGGGTTTTCATGGCAACTCTTAAGGCTTGAGTGGCGTGCTGGCAGAGAGCAACGAGCCGCAATGGGCGCGTCTGAAACTTCTCAGCATGTCTGTCGCCATGGCGGGTAGGATACTGAACGAATGCAAAATGTCACGCGCGGCTGGCCTTGATTTCCGCCTGGTCCGGCGCTTCTATCGTTGAAATCCTTGTCAGGAGAATAGCATGAGCGCCGATATAGCCGCCGGGGGCATTGCGTCCCCCAATGATCTTGAATCGAACTGGCTGCCCTTCACGCCCAACCGGCAGTTCAAGCGCGAGCCGCGCATGCTCGCCCGCGCCAAGGATGCCTATTACTACAAGCCGGACGGGACGGAAGTGCTGGACGGCACGGCGGGGCTGTGGTGCTCCAATGCAGGCCATTGTCGCGAGGAGATCGTGAAGGCTATCCAGACGCAGGCGGGCGAGCTTGATTTCGCGCCGACATTCCAGTTCGGCCACCCGAAGGCGTTTGAACTGGCGAGCCGCATTTCGAGCCTGATGCCCGGCGATCTCGACCATGTGCTGTTTTGCAATTCGGGCTCGGAAGCAGCCGACACGGCGCTGAAGATTGCCATCGCCTATCACCGCGCCAATGGCGAGGCGAGCCGCACGCGGCTCATCGGGCGCGAGCGCGGCTATCACGGCGTCGGCTTTGGCGGCATCTCGGTCGGCGGCATGGTGGCGAACCGCAAGTTTTTCGGGCCGCTGCTCGCGGGCACGGATCATCTGCCGCATACATATAATCGCGCCGAGCAGGCCTTCACGGTCGGCCAGCCGGAATGGGGCGCGCATCTCGCCGACGAATTGCAGCGGCTGGTCGAGTTGCATGACGCCTCGACGATTGCCGCCGTGATCGTCGAGCCGATGGCAGGATCGACGGGCGTGCTGCCGCCGCCCAAGGGCTATCTCCAGCGCCTGCGCGAGCTATGCACCAAGCACGGCATATTGCTGATTTTCGACGAGGTAATTACCGGCTACGGGCGGCTCGGCTATGCGACGGCGGCGGAGCGCTTCGGCGTGACGCCGGATATTCTGACATTCGCCAAGGGCATCACGTCCGGCACGGTGCCGATGGGCGGCGCGGTGGTGCGCAAGCATATCTACGACATTTTCCAGACGGGGCCGGATCATCTGATCGACCTGTTCCACGGCTATACATATTCGGGCCATCCGCTGGCGGCGGCGGCCGGACTTGCGACGCTCGACCTTTATCGCAGGGAGAACCTGTTCGAGCGCGCGCGGACGCTGGAGCCCGTCTTTGCCGAGGCGCTGATGAGCCTCAAGGGGCACAAGCTCATTCTCGATATTCGCAGCATCGGGCTTGCGGGCGCGGTCGATCTTGCGCCCATCGACGGATTGCCGGGCAAGCGCGGCTTCGATGCGATGCGCCTTGCCTTCCACGAAGAGAACCTGATGGTGCGCGTGTCGGGCGACAGCATCGCCTTTTCGCCGCCGCTGATCGTTGAAAAGGCGCAGATCGAGGAAATATTCGGCCGGTTCCGGCGCGTTCTCGACAGGCTTGCGTGAGCTGAGGCAACGGGGGACAGGATGTCGCATCTTGTATCAGCGCGGCGAGACCCTATCTCCTGATTGTTCCCTCCAGATGGCAAGCCGGGCCGTCTCCCTCCCCGAGGCCCGGCGACAATTCATCGCCCTCCGTAAGCTCAGCTTGCGGAGGGTCTTTTTTTCAGGGCAAAAGGCCAAGACGCTTGCCGATCAGCCGGTCGACGAAACGGCGCGGCAACAGGCCGGGGATGGTCCAGTTCATCAGACGACCCGACACGACCGCATAGCGCGTCTTCGGCTTCTTCAGCGTCAACGCCTTCAGCACCTGACGGGCGATGCGCTCGGGCGGATAGCCCTGCGCGCGGCCATTTTTCACCATGTAATCCTGAATGCGCTCCAGCATCGGCAGATAGGGGCTCGCCTTATAGGGCGTGATGTCCATCTGCTCGGCCTTGTCCCAGATGGGCGTCGCCACCGCGCCGGGGCCGATGATGATGACATCGATGCCGAAGAGCTGAAGCTCGCGGCGCAGCGCTTCGGAAATGGCTTCGAGCGCGTGCTTCGACGCCGAATAGGGCCCGAGGAAGGGCGCGGAATTCTTGCCCGCGACGGAACTGATATTGACGATGCGACCCGGCGCGCCTTTCAGCGATTTGTCGACGCCGAGCAGCGGGCCGAAAGCCTGCGTAACGATGACGGGGCCGGTGACGTTGACTTCCATCTGGTTGCGGAATTCGTCGATGTCGATTTCGAGCATGGGCCCGGACACGGCAATGCCCGCATTGTTGACGAGGCCGAAAAGCTTCTCGCCATTCAGCTTGCCGCGCACTTCATCGGCGGCGCGCTTTGCGCCGGCGGCATCGGTGACGTCGAAGATCAGCGGCGTCACCTTGTCGCCAAAGGTCTGCTTCAATCGGTCGGCGTCGGCCTGCTTGCGCACGCTGCCGAAGACGTGAAAACCCGCTTCGGTAAGCACCTTGACCGTAGCCCAGCCGATGCCTGTCGATGCGCCTGTGACGACGATATTCTTCATTGAACAATTCCCCCTGAATGACCCGTTCGGGTCAAATGGTCATCCCGTTCGGGTCAAATGGTCATATAGAGATCGCAGATCAAGGCCGCATCACGAAACGGCCCGCCCGCATTGCGAAGAATGCGGGCGGGATGGTGTCGTCAGCCTGCGGTGACGCCGCCATCGATGACAAGCTGCTGGCCGGTCATGAAAGCGCCTGCGGGACTTGAAAGGAAGACCGCCGCGCCCGCGATTTCATCGGGCATGCCGATGCGCTTCAGGGGCGCGTTGGAGGTCGAGCGCTCCAGAATGTCGGGATTGTCCCAGAGGGCCTTGGCGAAATGGGTCTTGATGAGGCCCGGCGCGATGCAGTTGGCGCGGATATTGTGCGCGCCATATTCGACCGCGAGATTGCGCGCGAGCTGGAAGTCGGCCGCCTTGGACAGGCAATAGGCGCCGAGAATGGCCGAGCCGCGCAGGCCGCCGATGGACGAGACGATGATGATCGAGCCGTCCTTGCGTTCCACCATTTGCGGCAGAACCATGTGGGCCAGCCAATGGTTCGACTTGACGTTGGAGGCCATGATCTTGTCGAAGGCTTCGTCGGGAATGTCCTTGGACGGACCGAAATAGGGGTTCACGGCTGCGTTGCAGACGAGGATGTCGACCTTGCCCCATGTCTTGTTCGTCGTATCGACGAGACGCTGAAGATCGCCCTTGTCGGCAATGTTGCAGGGGACCGCGATCGCCTGATCCTTGTGCTTTGCATTGATTTCACCGGCGACCTTGTCGCAGGCGTCGGCCTTGCGGCTGGAAACCACGACCCTGGCGCCGTGTTCGGCAAGCCGATGCACGATCGCCTCGCCAATGCCCTTGGTCGAGCCGGTGACGATGGCGACCTTGCCCTTCAGATCAAATAGCGACATGGACCTTCTCCCTTTTCAATTTTGAGGCGCCAAGTTTTTGACACTTGGCCGAATTATGTTCTCGCGCCGCCCCGGCTTTGCTATTTTGGCCGAGGGGTACACGAAGTCTGAAATCTTTCTACACCATCGGGCGCAGTTTCCACACAGGCTCACCGAGCCGCAAGCGCCCCCTTAAATCGGGATCCTTCATATGATGAAACAGACACTTGTGCTGGCGTTGTGCAGCTCCTTCGCACTCGCCGCCTGCCAGACGCAGGACGCCTATACGGGAGAACAAAAGACGAGCAAGGCGACCTATGGCGCGGCTATCGGCGCGGTTGCCGGTGCATTGGGCGGCGCGCTGATCGGCGGCGGCACGGGCAGCGACCGGCGCAATCG
>NZ_JBASBH010000080.1:0-5611 GCF_049651025.1 Parvibaculum sp.
CTCGCCTTCATCCGCTGACGCCCCGGCTCCCCGGCCCTGACGCTCACTTTACGAACCCGCCACCCAGCCGGGCTCGGGGCTGTCCATCAATCCTTCGCTGAGATCCGGTCGCTCGATCTGCATTTGCGCGTGTATCGCCTGCAGCCGCGCCCAGTTCTCCTCATTCATCTCTTCCGCCAGCGCCCGCTCCGCCGCACGAAGCTCGGCTTCCAGCGTTATGGTCCGGCGATGCCGCGTCAGCACGTCGAGGAAGCCTTTTTCGGCCTCTTCATGCGACGCACCGGCCAGCGCGAACCGGTCGCCTTTAAGCGCCGCCCCGTCTTCCAGCCGCTGTGCTATATCCGCCAAATCCCTAGAAACCAAATGGTTCATCAACGCCTCTCTTTCAAGAGGCGCATTGAGCGCCGCTATATCTATGATTTCATTGCGTAATCTGTCAAGGCCCGCCGCCCGGATTTCAAGCCGCGAAAACTCCTCGCAATAGGCATGGAGCAATTCGGGGTGGTTGAGCATGACAAGAACCATCAGCCCTTCCATCTGCTGAGCCGCCCCGCCCTCGTTGCGCGCGAGCGCCGAACGGCGAAGCTCGGGCGTTACCGGCATGAGGCGCGGATCGCGCATGAAACGCTGGCCGGGCTTCCAGGGACGGTCGCGAAAATTGCCCGCGCCGCCGCCCTGACGGAAATTGCCGCGACCCTGCTTCGGGCCGAAGAGGCGCGAAATGCGACCGCGAAGCTCCTGCGCGTAATGGGCTTTGACCTTGGTATCGGCAATCTCGCCGATGACCTCTTCGATGCGGGCCTCAAGCGCGGCGCGGCGCTCCGGCGTGTCCCATGTGCCCGCCGAAACTTCCTTCTCCCAGACCATTTCGGCAAGGGGACGCGCCTGCGCCAGCACGTCGCGCATGGCATCGCCGCCCTCTTCGCGCACGAGATCGTCCGGGTCCTTGCCATTCGGCAGCAGCGCAAAGCGCAGCGAATGGCCGGGCTTCAGCAGAGGCAGCACGCGCTCCACGGCGCGAAAGGCAGCGCGAAGCCCCGCCTTGTCGCCGTCGAAACAGAGGATCGGTTCCGGCGCCATGCGCCACATCAAACCGATCTGGTCTTCGGTGAGCGCAGTGCCGAGCGGCGCGACGGCATTGTCGATGCCGCCCTGCGCAAGGCCGATGACGTCCATATAGCCTTCAACGGCAATCACCGTGCCTGCGTCATAGGCGGGCTTGCGGGCCTGATGAAGATTGTAGAGGCCGCGGCCTTTATGGAAGAGCGGCGTCTCGGGCGAGTTGAGATATTTCGCCTTCTGTTCGCTGTCGAGCGCGCGGCCACCGAAAGCAATCGTGCGGCCCCGCGCATCGGCGATGGGAAACATCAGGCGATTGCGGAAACGGTCAAAGGGCTCGGAAACATCCGGCCCTGAAATGATGAGACCGGCTTCGGCCATCTGCTCGATGCTGACGCCCTTGAGCTTCAGATGCTTCAGCAATTGCGTCCGGTCGCTGCGATCGGAACCCGGCGAATAGCCAAGCCCGAAACGCTCGATGGTGTCGCGCCTGATGCCGCGGCGCTCGAGATAGGCGCGAGCTTCCGCCCCGGCGCCCGATTGCAATTTCTGGCGGAAGAACTCCGCCGCCATCTCCATGACATCGACAAGCGACGCGGCCTCGCGCTCGCGCTCGATATTGCGCGGATCGCGTTGCGGCATTTCCATGCCCGCCTCGCCAGCGAGACGCTCGACGGCTTCGAGGAAGGAGAGGTTCTCTACCTTTTCGAGAAACTTGATGACGTCGCCATGCTCGCCCGACGAGAAGCAATGCCAGAATTGTTTCTCGTCATTGACGGTGAAACTCGGGTTCTTCTCATTGGTGAATGGCGACAGGCCGACGAACTCGCGCCCGCGCCGGATGAGCTTCACCTTGCGCCCAACGACTTCCGAGACGCGGATACGCGCCTTCAACTCGTCGAGAAAGGACTTCGGGAAGCTCATTATTTTGCCGTCACAACAGGAGAAACCCCATTGTCGCATTTCGCCCCGGCGAAGGCGAGCGAAGCAAGAGGCAGCCCTGTGGATAAAATTGGCGTGCCTGCCCTGCCGCTAGAGCAAGGTCTGCCAGGTTCGGGAGTAAAGCTCCTCGATTTTCTGCGACAGGGGCCGCTCGTCCCATGTTTTGAGGTCGACCTTATGCGCTTGCGCCTGATCGTCGCGAAACATGGCCTCCAGCGCCCCCGCCCCGCTTGTACCGAGGACCACGGCATCGACCTCGTCATTGAAGAGGACGCTGCGCTGGTCGAAATTCGACGAGCCGACGACCATCCAGACGCCATCGATGACGGCGGTTTTGGAATGCAGAATCTGCCCCTGTATCTCGTAGATTTTCACGCCCGCTTCCAGCAGATCGGAATAATGCGAGCGCCCGACATTCAGCACCATTTCGGAATCGCTCTGGGAGGGCAGCAGCAAGCGCACATCGACGCCGCGCCGCGCGGCATCCATCAGATCTTTCTTCTCGTCATGCGTCGGCACGAAATAGGCGGCGCTGAGCCAGATGCTTTTCTCGGCGGTGCGGATCGCTGAAAGCAGCGTCACGTAATAGCGCGGGATCTCGTCGGAAGGCGTGCTGCCGAGAATGCGAACAAGCTCGCTGCCTTTCGATTGCTGCGTCGGATAGTAATCGGCAAAGGCAAGCGCGGGGCCTCGCTGCTCGTGCCAATGCTCGATGAAGAGCTTCTGCAACTGGGCGACGACCGGCCCCTCGATCTGAATATCCGTGTCGCGCCAATGCTGCGGCAAGCCTGTGGGTGTGCCTTCGGGTCGGTCCGACGGATGGCCGGGCGAGCGGCTCTGATAGGACTTGCTGAGATTGACGCCGCCGACAATGGCGAGCTTTCCATCGACGATCAAAATCTTGCGATGGTCGCGATCATTGATCGAATAACCGACCTTGGCCTTGAGCGGGTTCAGCGGATTGAACTCGACCGTCTGGACGCCCGCCTTGTGAAGACGATCGAAAAACGCGACAGGCGTCTCGCCCGATCCATAGCTGTCATAGATGATGTTGACGGTGACGCCTGCGGCACGCTTTGCAACGAGCAGATCGCCGAGCGCGACCCCGTCGCTCTCTACGTTTTCGAAGGTGTAATATTCGAGATTGATGTGATCCTTCGCCGCGCGAATGGCCGCGAATATGGCGCGGAACGTCACCTCGCCGTCGCGCAACACCTGGACATCATTGCCGGCAACGAGCGGGTTCTCGGCCACCGCCTGCTCGATGGCGAGATGGCGCTGCAATATGTCGACATCGTTGCCTCCGGTGCGAAGCTTGGCGAGCAATGCCTTGCTCGCCTCGGCGCTCAATGGCCCGCGCGCGCCGACGATCTGGGGCTTGGCCTTGCCGTTCACCGGCTGATCGACAATGCCGTCATATGAGGGAACGGAGGCGCAACCCGCAACCGCACAAAACCCCGCAGCAATGACAATGAGTTTGAACCCGCGCAAACGACCACCTCCAGCAGCGCATCATGACGCCAGAAGTCAAACGAAGCGGGGATGGGGAAGTTCCCGATTATCAGCCCGAAGGCGCGCCTGCCTAACCGAGCAGGCTTTTCACGACCGCGCCGGCCTTGCCGAAATCCAGTTGCCCGGCATAGCGCGTTTTGAGCAGGCCCATGACCTTGCCCATATCCTTGACGCTGGTGGCGCCGACTTCGGCCACCACAGCCTCAACGGCGGCCTTTGTCTCGGCCTCGCCAAGCTGCTTGGGCATGAATTCTTCGATGACGGCGATTTCGCCGCGCTCCTGCGCCACGAGATCGGCGCGGCCGCCCTTTTCGTAGATCTCGGCGGATTCGCGACGCTGCTTCACCATCTTGGTGAAAAGCTCCAGAATATCGGCATCCGGCACGCCATCATTGCGCCCGTCCGTGCGTGAAGCAATGTCGCGATCCTTGATCGCCGATTGCATGAGCCGGATGGTCGACAGGCGAAGCTTGTCGCCCGACTTCATCGCATCCTTCATCGCCTGCATGATCTGGTCGCGTAAGGCGGCGCTCATCGGGTCTCTCCTTTAAATGATGGCGCACAGGCTAAACCACGCCGCCTGCCCGCGCAAATTTGCCGCGCTCCGCAGGGCATCCCATAAAGCCCTGTATTTACTTGTTTATTTTCACCCGCGCTCAACTTGACGTGCGCGCGCCCATCCTTTAGCTTCCGCGAAATTCGACGGGAAACTGAGTCTGCCGAGCGGGACATGCGCGCCCCGATGCCGAATGGCGGACACTTCCTCCCCTGGAGTATCAATATGAAGGTGTCGACGAAAGCCGCCACGGAACGGCGCGTGCCTCAGGCCGCGCAGCGTCCCGTGAAGGAATCCGGCTGCGCCGCAGGGCCACACCTATGAGCACATATAAAAAAGCAACCGCGGTTCTCGTCCTCAAGGACGGTACGGTGATCGAGGGCTTCGGCCTCGGCGCAACAGGTGAGGCAGTCGGCGAAGTCTGCTTCAACACAGCCATGACCGGCTATCAGGAAATTCTGACGGACCCCTCCTATGCGGGTCAGATCGTCACTTTCACCTTCCCCCATATCGGCAATGTCGGCGCGAACGACGAGGACATCGAAAGCTCGAACCTCGCCGCCGCTTCGGGCATACGCGGCTGCGTGCTGCGCGCCGATGTGACCAACCCGTCCAACTATCGCGCCGCAAAGCACTTCGACCGCTGGCTGCGCGCGCGCGGCATCATCGGCATTTCGGGCATCGACACGCGGGCGCTGACGCGGCTGATCCGCGAAAAAGGCATGCCCGACGGCATCATCGCGCACCATCCCGACGGCGTGTTCGACATTCCCGCCCTTCTCGCCAAGGCCAATGCCTGGCCGGGACTGCTCGGCCTCGACCTCGCAAAAGAAGTCACCTGCGGCCAGAGCTATGGATGGGACGAGACGAGCTGGGTCTGGAACGAAGGCTATGGCCGCCTGACCTCGCCGAAATATCGCGTCGTCGCCGTCGATTACGGCATCAAGCGCAATATTCTGCGCGGCCTTGCCGGCGTCGGCTGCGACGTGACGGTGGTGCCCGCCAATACGAAGGCTGAAGAAATTCTGGCGCTGAAGCCGGACGGCATCTTCCTCTCCAACGGCCCCGGCGATCCGGCGGCAACCGGCGTCTATGCCGTGCCGGAGATCAGGAAACTCGTCGATAGCGGCAAGCCCGTTTTCGGCATCTGCCTCGGCCACCAGATGCTCGCCATCGCGCTCGGCGCGACGACCGAGAAAATGCATCAGGGCCATCACGGCGCGAACCATCCGGTGAAGGATTACACGACCAACAAGGTCGAGATCACCTCGATGAACCACGGCTTCACCGTGTCGCGCGCCTCGATCCCCTCCAGCGTCGAAGAAACCCACGTCTCTCTCTTCGACGGCACCAATGCGGGCCTGCGCCTCAAGGGCAAACCCGTCTTCTCCGTCCAGTACCACCCCGAAGCGTCTCCGGGCCCTCAGGACAGCCACTATTTGTTCGAGCGGTTCGTGAAGATGATGGAGGATGGGAAGTGATGGCGGCCGATCTTCAATCCCCTCCCCCCTTGAGGGGGAGGGGTAGGGAGGGGGGGTCCTC
>NZ_JBASBH010000081.1:0-46974 GCF_049651025.1 Parvibaculum sp.
GCTTTGCCGACCGCTTCGTCGGCACGGCGATAGAAAAATTCGGCGGGCTCGACATCATCGTCAACAATGCCGGTTACACATGGGACAGCGTCGTCCAGAAGATGACGGACGAGCAGTTCCAGACGATGCTCGACGTTCATCTCGTCGCGCCCTTCCGCATTCTGCGCGCGGCCGCAGAGCCGATCCGCTTGCTTGCGAAAAAGGAAGCGCAGGAGGGCCGCGAAGTTTTCCGCAAGGTCGTCAACATCTCGTCGATGGCGGGCACCAACGGTAATGCCGGACAGGCGAATTATTCATCCGCCAAGGCGGCGCTGGTCGGCCTCACAAAGACCATGTCGAAGGAGTGGGGGCGCTACAAGGTCAACGTCAATTGCGTGGCTTACGGCTTCATCGAAACGCGCCTGACGCAGGCGATGGAGAAGGAAGACACGAAGGTCACGATCGACGGCCGCGAGCTTCAGGTGGGCGTGCGGGACCAGATGCGCAAGACGTTGCCGATGATGGTGCCGCTGGGCCGTGCCGGTACGCCGGAGGAAGCCGCAGGCGCCGTCTATCTCTTCTGCATTCCTGAAAGCAACTATGTGAGCGGCCAGGTGCTGATTGTCGGTGGCGGCTTCAATATGTAGATCGGCTTCACGCGGCGGCTTTCTCTGGGAGGAGAGTTCCATGTATCTGACGCAAGGCTTGCACCGCTCGGCACAAATCAACCCCGATGGCGTCGCGACGATTTTCGGCGCGCGACGGCGAAGCTGGGCTGAGGTGAAAGACAGGGTCGCGCGCTTTGCGTCAGCTCTCCTCGCGCTGGGGCTTCAGCGCGGCGATCGCGTTGCCGTGATCGCCATGAACAGCGACTATTATCTGGAAACCTATTACGCGGTCGCCTGGGCCGGAGGCGTCATCGTGCCGGGCAATGTGCGCTGGGCGGTGCCGGAACATATCCATGCCATGCAGGACAGCGGTGCGCGTTTCCTGCTGGTGGATAAAACATTCGCGGGGCTCGTCGCGCCGATTGCGGCGGCTTGCGATCTTCGCATGACGATATTTATCGATGACGGCGCCGCGCCTGAAGGAACGGTCGGCATACAGGCGCTGATCGAGAATGCGGAGCCTGTCGAGGATGGCTGCGGCGAGGGCGACGACCTTGCCGGGCTTTTTTATACCGGCGGGACGACGGGGCGCTCGAAAGGCGTGATGCTGTCGCATCGAAGTCTCATTTCGAATTTCCTCTGCGCCAATGCCATGGTGCCCTATCGCGACGATCCTATATTCCTGCATTCGCCGCCGATGTTCCATCTGGCCGATGCGGCGGCGATCATCGGTGTCACCATGGTTGGCGGCACGCATGTCATCGTGCCTTTCTTCAGTCCCGAAAGCGTTGTGAAGGCCATAGAAGAGACACATGCGACGGCGCTTGTGCTTGTGCCGACGATGTTCGGGATGTTGCGCGATCATCTGGCGACGCATCCGGCGGACCTCACCTCAGTCCTGCAGATCAAATATGGCGCCTCGCCCATATCGGAGACGCTGTTGCGCGATGCGATGGCGATGTTCCCGAATGCCGAATTCTTGCAGGCCTATGGACAGACGGAGCTGTCGCCCTGCGCCACGATTCTCGAACCGAGGTTTCATAAGGCGCGCGCCGATGGAAAGACCTGGCTGCGTTCGGCGGGCCGCGCCATTTTCGGCGTGGAAGTGAAGATCGTCGACGAGGCGATGAAGGAATGTGCATATGGGCAGGTCGGCGAGATCACGGTGCGCAGCCCCGGCGCGATGCTCGGCTACTGGAACCAGCCGGAGCTGACGCGCCAGACTATCGTCGATGGCTGGTTGCGCTCCGGCGATGCCGGATATATGGACGATGAAGGTTTCGTCTATCTCGTCGATCGCGTGAAGGACATGATCGTCTCCGGCGGCGAAAATGTTTTCTCGGCGGAGGTGGAGAACGCCCTTTCGGCCCATGCCGCCGTTGCCGAATGCGCGGTGATCGGCGTGCCTGACGAGAAATGGGGCGAGCGCGTTCACGCAATCGTCCGGCTGAAGGGTGGCGCGTCAGCGACGCCGGACGATCTGATCGCCCATTGCAAGACCCTTATCGCCGGCTATAAATGTCCGCGTTCGGCGGAAATTCGCAGCGAGCCCTTGCCGCTCTCCGGCGCGGGTAAAATTCTCAAAGGGGAACTCCGCAAGCCATATTGGGAAGGGCTTGAGCGCCGGATCGGCTGATCGATTGTTCGTCTGCATGGCGCTTATGGGCGGCCGCTACCATGTTCTGGAACTGGATGACGCCGTTCTCATGGACGGGTGACAGGCGGCCGCGATCATAGATGCCGGTCTGGAGATTGGCCTGGACGCCATTGCAGATCGCGATGTCTTCCTTTGCGACCATATAGGCCCACTCGATCAGCTCATCGCGCTCTTTCTCTTTTGACGGATCGAGCTCGTTGAAGAGATAGCGATAGGTGAGCCGCATTTTCGTCGGGCCCAGCGGTTCGACCTGACCGATATTCATGCCCCAATTGTACATGTTGAAAAACAGGCCGGGGAAACGCCAGACCCACAGACCGTCGGTCTTGCCGCCGTCGCGCGCATCGACCGAATGGCTTTGCAGCGTGTCGCCGATGGTGTCGATGCGATAGGTCTGCATGTCGACGGCGCTGTTGAGGCCCGGATGGATCGTCGGGATGTGCCAGGCTTCGGCATAATTGTCGCAATAGGTTTTCCAGTTGATGTCGGCTTCGACGGTGAACTGCCGCCCGAGAAACATTTTCTCGATAGGGTGGCGCAGCGCTGCGTCGGCGAGATCCTGAAGCCATGTCGAGACGGGCACGGCATTCTCGTCGAGATTGACGAAGACGAAGCCGCGCCAGACCTCGCAGCGCGCCGGGAAAAGCCCGTACTGGCTCTTGTCGATATCCATGGTCGGCGCGCCATGCAGCCGCCCCTCGAAATCATAGAGCCAGCGATGATAGGGGCAGGAGATGCGGTCGATATGGCCGGCGCATTCCTGCACCAGCGGCGCGGCACGATGGCGACAGATATTGTGGAAGGCGCGTATCTCGCCATCCTTGCCCTTGATCGCAAAGACCGGAAGACCGGCGATGGCCGCCGATACGTAATCACCTGTGGCGGCGAATTGCGATGCCATGCCGACAAGCACCCAGCTCTTCGCCCAGATTTCCTTGCGCTCGATTGCCCATGCCTCGGGCTGCCAGTACCAGCTCGCGGGCAGGGTTTCCGGCGCAGATGCGCCGCTCTCCGGCAGATCCTCGGCGATGCTCATTCTTGCCCCCCATGCGGCGCGAAACGCCTTTGCGTGCATGTGGAAGGCTAAGGGCAGGGACCATGACGCGGTATGGCCTAGATAGGACAGAGCCGCCTTCGCTGTCCTAACAAGGACATACCCCGCAGGCGCGGTTTCCCCATACTTGACGATGGAGGCGAGCTGGTCCTCCAGGGGAATGTCATGGTGCTTGCAAAGACGACAGGCGGACGGGTCGACGCGCTCGATCGTCGCCACAATATTCATCCTTTCACCGATCTGGCGGCCATGGAGAAGGCGGAACGAACCGTCATCGTCAAGGCACAGGGCAATTACGTCTTCGGCGAGGATGGGCGGAAATTTCTCGACGGTCTTGGCGGCATGTGGTGCGTCAATATCGGGCATGGCCGCGAGGAGATGGCGCAGGCCATCGCCGATCAGGTGCGCCAGCTCGACTACTACTCGCCCTTCGACGATCTGACGACGCCTGCCATGGCCTCGCTCGTCGAGGCGCTGGCGCAGCGCGCGCCGGGAAATCTGAACCGTGTGCTGCTGACGACAGGCGGCTCGACGGCGGCGGATTCCGCCGTGCGCCTCGTCCATCATTATTTCATCCGGCTCGGGCAACCCTCGCGCCGCCACGTCATCTCGCGGCACAATTCCTATCACGGCAGCACCTATCTGACGGCCTCGCTCAGCGATCCGGGCTATAGCGAGGGATGGCTTGCCGAGCGTGAGTTCGTTCACCACATCAGCGCGCCCAATCTCTATCGTCGCCCGGAAGGTTTGAGCGAGGCGGAATTTCTCGAAGTGCTGGTGGCGGAGTTTGAAGAAAAGATTCTCGAACTCGGCGCGGAAAACGTCGCCTGCTTCATAGCCGAACCCATTCAGGGATCGGGCGGCGTGATCGTGCCGCCGGAGGGCTATCACAAGCGCATGCTCGCTATGTGCCGGAAATATGGGCTGCTCTATATTTCCGATGAGGTCGTCACGGGTTTCGGGCGGCTCGGGCATTTCTTTGCGTCGGAAGCGCGCTTCGGCATCGTGCCGGACATCATCACGAGTGCGAAGGGCCTGTCGTCGGGCTATGTGCCGCTTGGCGCGGTCATACTGTCCGATGACGTCTATGCGGTGTTGAGCCAGAAGACGGGCGCCTATTTCAACACGGGCTTCACCTATTCAGGCCATGCGGTCGCCTGCGCTGCGGCGTTGAAGAACATTGAAATCATCGAGCGCGAAAAGCTTTGCGAGCGCGTCCGCGAAAACGGGCCGCGCTTTGAGGAGAAGCTGAAGGAGCTTGTGGGCTTGCCGCTTGTCGGCGATGTGCGAGGTAGCCGCTTCATGATGTGCATCGAATATGTAGCGAACAAGACCCGCAAGGAATTGTTCGCCGACGATGTACGCATCGGCAAGCGCATCTGGCGTCATTGCCAGAAGCGCGGGCTGCTCGTGCGGCCGCTCGCGCACCTCAACGTCCTGTCGCCACCGTTGACGCTGACGCTGGACGAGATCGAGTTTATCGGCGATGTGCTGCGCGATGCGATCTACGACACGGCCGATGAACTGACGCGCGACGGCATTCGTACGGAATAAGCCTGAGGCGCGTCAGCCCGATCGATCAGACCTTGCCGCGAAAATCGGGAAAGGCGTCGCCAGCAAAGAGCGGCGGCGCGACGCGCTCATAGGCGGTGGCGAGCGCGAAGGCCGTCGCATCGTCATAACGATTGGCGATGATCTGGATCGATGTCGGAATATTGCTTGCCGCACGACCGGTTTGCGCAACGACGATCGGATGCAGATAAAGCAGGTTGAAGGGATGCGTCAGCCACCAGCCGGTCATTCCATCGACTTCGACGCCATTGATGAGCGTTCTGTCTCTCAGCGGTTCGTTGACGGCGGAGACGGAAGGCAGGCCCGTTGTCGGGCAGATGATGGCGTCAAAGCCCGCGCTGTAGATCGCGTCTATGTCGCGGTTCATTTCGGCGAGAAGGGCCGCGCCCGTTTCCATCGCATCGGGCGGAAGCTGGCGCGCCTTGGCGAGCATGTTGCGGGAGTGATCGGAAATATCGTCGGGCGCTGTTGCCATGGCCTCGGCGGTTTCGAGGAAGGTGCGCCAATATCCCGTCAGCATGATGCCGTGAAATGCCGTCAGTACTTTTTCCGGCGTCCAGTTCAGCGCGACCTGCTCGACATGTGCACCAAGACTTTCGAAATGCTTCAGCGCGCGCTCCGTATTGGCGCGCACTTCCGGATCGACCTGCGCAAAGCCGAGATCTGGGCTATAGGCGATGCGCATTCCAGCGACGCTCGGCAGCGGTGCGGGCAAGGTGTGCTTCGGCAATGCCGTGTGATCGTAAGGCGCGGGGCCGTTCGACAGATCGTACATGGTTGCGAGATCGCCCATGCTGCGCGCCATGGGGCCATAGACCGATTGCGGAACGACACCCCAGGGCGCGACGGTGGGGAAGCGGCCGAACGGCGCCTTGAAACCATAGATGCCGTTGACGCTTGCGGGCAGGCGGATCGAGCCGCCGGAATCGCTGCCCGTTGCGAGTGTCGTCGTGCCAGCGGCCAGCGCCGCGCCCGAACCGCCCGACGAGCCGGAAGGCGTGAATTCGAGGTTCCACGGATTGCGCGTGACGCCGAACTGCGCGGACCTTGTGACGCCCATCAGGCAGAATTCGGGAACGGCCGTTTTCGCGTGGATGATTGCGCCGGCATCCACCAGACGTTGCACCATGGGGTGCGTGGAGGGCGCCACATAATCCATGAAGAGCTTTGAGCCTGACGCCGTTACCTTGCCTTCGACATCGGTGTCGTCCTTGACGGCGAGCGTGACGCCTTCAAGCGCGCGGGCTTCGCCGCGTCCGTAACGCGCTTCGGCCTGCTTTGCGGCTTTGCGCGCCTCGTCGTAGAAGCGCCAGGCAAAGGCGTTGATCTTCGGCTCGACCTCTTCGGCGCGAGCGAGTTGCGCCTCCAGCACCTCGACCGGCGACAAAGCGCGTGACTTGAAGAGGCGCACCTGCGCGGTGGCGGAGAGATAGGCGAGGTCGCGTTTGCCGGTCATGGCATTTTCCTTTTGAGCATTGTGCGCGTCATGGAAGCAGGACGGCTTTGATCTCGGTGAATTCCTCGATGCCGAAACGTCCGCCCTCGCGGCCATTGCCGGATTGACGATAGCCGCCGAAGGGCACCTCGGCACCGATCATTGCGCCATTGATGTGAACCATGCCCGCCCGCAAGCGGCGCGCGAGTTTGAGGGCGCGGTCCGTATCGCGCGAGGTGACATAGGCGGAGAGGCCATAGCGCGTGCCATTGGCAATAGCGACGGCGTCTTCCTCGTCGCGATAAGGCATGAGGGCGAGGACGGGGCCGAAGATTTCTTCCTGCGCAATCACCATGTCGCTGGTGACGTTGCCGAAAACGGTCGGGCTGATGAAATAGCCGTTTGTGCCTGTAACGCGCGCGCTGCCGCCTGCGGCGAGCACTGCGCCTTGCGCGCGCCCCGTCTCGATAAACCCGCGCACCTTTTCGTAATGCACCTTCGAGACGACGGGGCCCATATCGGTTGCCTCGTCCTGCGGATCGCCGACGCGGATCGCGCGGGCGGCCGACGCCGCAAGGCTGAGCACTTCGTCATGGCGCGAGGCGGGCACCAGCAGACGCGTCGGTGCGTTGCAGGACTGGCCGCTATTTTCCATGCAGGCGAGAAGGGCTTGCGGCACGGCGTTTTCAAAATCCGTATCGTCGAGCAGAATATTGGCCGACTTGCCGCCAAGCTCCTGCGCGACGCGCTTGATCCCCGGCGCGGCATTGATGGCGACGCTGACGCCTGCGGCGGTCGAGCCGGTGAAGGAGACCATATCGACATCGGGGTGGGATGAGAGCGCCGCGCCGACGCCGGGCCCGTCGCCATGCACCATGTTGAAGACGCCGGGCGGCACGCCCGCCTCATGCAGCACTTCGGCAAAAAGCTCGGCCGATTGCGGCGTCAGCTCGCTGGGCTTCAGGACCATCGTGCAGCCGGCGGCAAGCGCGGGCGCGACCTTGCAGACGATCTGGTTGATCGGCCAGTTCCAGGGCGTGATGAGCGCGCAGACGCCCATGGGCTCGCGATGAATTTCGGCATTGCCGATCCGCTGAACGACGTCGAAATCTTTCAGCGCGGCAATCGTCGCTTCCAGATGATCGATGCCTGCCGCCGCCTGCGCGTTGCGCGACAGGGTGACGGGCGCGCCCATTTCCTCCGTGATGGCAGCGACGAAGTCTTCGTAACGACGCCGGTAGACGGCAAGGATGCGCTGAAGCAGCGAAAGCCGCTCCGCAATGGTGGTTATCGAAAATGTGGGGAAGGCATTCCTCGCGGCGGCGACCGCGAGGTTCACATCATCCGCCGTTCCCATGGCGACTTCGCCATAGGGCATATCGGTCGCGGGATTGAAGAGCGGCCGGGCGGGGCGGGCGGATGCGTCGACCCATCCGCCGCCGATATAAAAGCGCCCTATATTTTTCATCTTGCCGCCAAGGGTGACTATGCGAAAGCGCCCGAGCGTGCCGGGCTTTGTGCTCGCAGGAAATAGCCCATGGAGGACGGGGGCCGCTAGAACGGTCAGCGCGGCAGAAAGGTTGAGCCTGTGCCGGTGGCGGCGATCGTGCGCTGGTTTTGTTCGCCGAGACCTTGAATGCCGAGGCGCATGGTCTGTCCGGTTTTCAGATAGACAGGCACGGGCTTGATGCCGAGGCCGACGCCGGGCGGCGTGCCCGTGGAAATGATGTCGCCGGGCTGCAGGCTCATGAATTGCGAAATATAGGCGACGATGAAAGGCACGTTGAAGATCATCGTGCGCGTATTGCCGTTCTGATAGCGATGCCCGTCGACTTCGAGCCAGAGGTCGAGCTGCTGGGGATCGGCAACCTCGTCGCGCGTGACGAGCCAGGGGCCGATGGGGCCGAATGTGTCGGCGCTCTTGCCCTTCACCCATTGGCCACCGCGCTCCATCTGAAAGGCGCGTTCCGACAGATCGTTGATGACGCAATAGCCTGCGATGTGGTCCATCGCATCGGCTTCGTTGACGTAGCGAGCTTCCTTGCCGATGACGACGCCGAGTTCGACTTCCCAGTCGGCCTTGGTCGAGCCATGCGGAATGATGACATCGTCGTCAGGCCCGCAAATCGCGCTGGTCGCCTTGAAGAAGAGAACGGGCTCCGATGGCACTTCCATGCCGGATTCCGCTGCATGGTCGGCATAGTTGAGGCCGACGCAGATGAATTTGCCGACGCCGCCGACGCAAGGGCCGATGCGCGGCGAGCCGGGCACGAGCGGCAGGGTCGCCGGATCGATCTTTTTCAGCTCTGCAAGTTTTTCGGGCGTGATCGTCGTGCCGTTGATGTCTGCAACATGCGCGGAGAGATCGCGGATCTTTCCGCTCGCATCGAGCAGCCCCGGCTTTTCCGCGCCGACAGGTCCATAACGCAAGAGTTTCATGTGTTGCTCCAACCGCCGTCGATGGTGACGATGCTGCCCGTCATGAAGCCTGCCGCGTCGCTGGCGAGATAGACGATGAGCTCGGCAACCTCTTCCGGCTTGCCGATGCGGCCGATGGGCTGGCGCGCGATGAAGGCGGCGCGTGCCGTTTCATAATCGCCTTGCGCGCGCATGCGCCCGTCAAGCGACGGCGTTTCGACGGTGCCGGGGCAGATCGCATTGCAGCGTATGCCTTTGGTCACGAAGTCGGCGGCGACGGAGCGCGTGAGGCCGATCACGGCGGCTTTCGTGACGCCATAGGCGAAGCGGTTCGGCGCGGCGATGACGGAAGATGCGACCGACGACATGTTGATGATGGAGCCGCCACCCGCGTCGATCATTGCAGGCAGGAACGACTGGATCATCCGGTACATGGACCGGACATTGAGGTTCATCGAGAAATCCCAATCCTTTTCCGTGCAGTCGAGGATCGTGCCGTGATGAACGAAGCCCGCGCAGTTGAAAAGAATGTCGATGGCGTCGAGTTCGCTTGCGAGCTTTTCAATCGCCTCGCGGTCGGTCACGTCGAGACGCCGCCTGTCCGCGCCTTCGAGTGTCGCAAGCGCCTTCTCGTCGATATCGGTCGCGATGACGCGCGCGCCTTCACGCATGAAGGCCTCCGCCGTTGCGCGGCCCATGCCTTGCGCCGCCGCTGTTACCAGCGCGGTCTTGCCCGCCAGCCTTCCCGTCATCGCTCGCTCCTTCAATCGGTATGAAATACGTTTTCCATGGCCGCCCATTGCTCGCCTGCGGCGCGCGTGGGCAAAGGCTCCTGGCAAGGGTCGGTCAATTGCCACCAGCGGCGTGTCGGCTCATGCTCTTTCATGCGGGCCATGTCGGCATCGAAATCGTTGCCGACATATTCCCAATAGCCGAACAGAAGATTTTCCGGCTCGCGCAGGAAGATCGTGTAATTGGTGATGTTGCAGGCGCGGATCATCTCGAGCACTTCCGGCCATGCGGCGGCATGAAGGCGTTTATATTCCGCGAGCTTTTCCGGCTTCACGCCGATCACCATGCCCATTCTCTGCATCAGGCATCTCCCTTTGCGATGGCGAGCGTCTCGACGCTGCGCGCATTGATCGCGTCCCAATCCCAATCGATGCCAAGCCCGGCTGCGGAGGGCGCGACGGCGAAACCGTTTTCGATTTGAAGGCGCGAGGTCGTGATCTCGTCGAGCTGGGGAATATATTCGACCCAGCGTCCGTTCGGCACGGCGCAGGTGAGCGAGACATGCAGCTCCATCAGGAAGTGCGGGCAAACCGGCATGTTGAAGGCTTCAGCCACATGCGCAACCTTGAGCCAGGGCGTGATGCCGCCGATGCGCGCGGCATCGACCTGAACGATGGAGCAGGCACCCTTCTGCATATATTCGCGAAAGTGCCGGAGCGAGTAGATGGATTCGCCAACCGCAATCGGCACGCTGGTCGAGCGGTTGAGGCGGATGTGCCCGTCGAGATCATCGGCGGGCAGCGGCTCCTCGATCCAGCCAAGGCCGAACGGCTCCAGCATATGCGCGCGGCGGATGGCTTCATCGACGGTGAAGGCCTGATTGCAATCGGTGAATATCTCAAAATCTTCGCCGACGGCATCGCGCAGCTTTTCGACACGCGACACGTCCTCGCGCACTTGGCATTTGCCGATCTTGATCTTCGCGCCGCCAAAGCCGAGGCGTTTGGCCTCAAGCGCATCGTCGACCAATTCCTGCGTGGAGAGATGCAGCCAGCCGCCTTCGGTCGTATAGAGCGGCGCGCGATCTTTCGCGCCGCCTGCGAGCTTCCAGAGCGGCAGGCCGACGCGGCGCGCACGCAAATCCCAGAGGGCGGTGTCGATGGCGGCAAGCGCGAGCGATGTGATCGCGCCGACCGTGGTGGCATGGGTCTGGAACTTGAGGTCCGTCCAGATGTGCTCGATCTCGTCTGCCTCGCGCCCGATGAGGCGGGGGGCAAGATGATCGGCGAGAAGGCGCATGACGGACGAGCCGCCTGTGCCGATCGTATAGGCATAGCCGGTGCCGATCGCGCCGTCCGCATCATGGATACGCGCAATGATCGTTTCTTGACAGACGAAACTCTGAATCGCATCGGTGCGCTTCGTCTTCGGGGCGAGCGGCACCATCATGATCTCGACGCGGTCGATCAATGCCATGGCTATGCCTGCTCCAGCCGATAAAAACGCGTCGCGGTGCCGCCGAGCATATCAGCACATTCGCTGGCCGGTTTCGATCCGAGCCATGCGCCGAACATGGCGTTCCAGTCGCCATAGGTGCTTTCAAGCAGCAGCACGGGCCAGTCGCTGCCCCACATGAGACGCGACGCGCCGAAGGCACTGTGCAGATGATCGAGGTAAGGCGACAGATCGGCAAGCGTTGCGCCGGGCCTTGCTTCGGTCAAAAGCCCGGACAATTTGCAATGAACATTCGGAAGCACAGCGAGGCGCGCGATCTGCTGCGCCCAGCGATCGAAGCTGCCGAGCCCGTCGCGTATTTGAGGCTTCGCGCCGTGGTCGATGACGATGGGCAATTGGGGGTAGCGTGTCGCGAGTATGTGGAGCGCGTCGAGATGCGGCGGCTTTACGAGCGCGTCGAAGCTGAGACCAAGCTCGATCAATGCGCGATAGGCCGCGTCGAGTTGCGGCCGCAGCATCCAGTCTGCGGGTTCGATGTCCTGGATCATCGGGCGGATGCCCTTGAAGATGGGATCGCGCGCAAAATCGCGAAGCGTTGCGATGCCGCTTTTCGTTTCCATGTCGATCCAGCCGACGACGCCTTTGATGAGGGCGTGTCTTTCCGCAAGGCTCAGAAGAAATTCCGTCTCGCGGGGATCGGCGGCGGCTTGAACGACGACCGTGCCGTTGATGCCTGCCGATGCGAGAAGCGGCTCAAGATGCGACGGCTCGAAATCGGAATAGATCGCGGCAAGCTCCGGCGTCAGCCAATCGTAGAAGCCGTTCGAGAGCCGCCAGAAATGTTGATGTGCATCGATCTTCATGCGGGCACCGGCGCGTCGCGGTGAAGCAGGCCTTCGCTCTTGAGGTCGGACCAGAGCGCGGGTGGAATGGATTGGGCCGCCCAGTTCAATGCGCTTGTTAGCTCCGCCTCTTTGGCGACGCCCGGAATGACGGTCGCGACGAGAGGATGGGCGAGCGGGAATTGCAATGCGGCGGCGGGAAGCGGCACGCCATGCACCTTGCAGACGGCATCGAGGCGGCGCACGCGCGCCATCACTTCGGGCGGCACGTCGCCATAGTTGAAATGCGCGCCTTCGACGGGGCCGGTCGCCAGAATGCCGGAGTTGAAAGCGCCGCCGATGATGATGCCGACGCCCGCTTTGGCGCAAAGAGGGAAAAATTTGTCGAGCGGTTCCTGCTCCAGAAGCGTGTAGCGTCCGGCAAGCAGGAACGCGTCCCATTGCCCGTGATCCATCGCCTCGGCGCAGACCTGCCATTCATTGGCGCCGATGCCGATGGCGCCGACGCGGCCTTCGCTGCGGAGCCTGTCCAGCGCCTTGTAGCCGCCTTCCATGGCGATCTTCATCAATTCGCCATGGGCCGCGCCATGCGTCGCCGCGCCGATGTCATGCATCAGCGCAATGTCGATAGAGTCGAGGCCGAGGCGCACGAGGCTTTCCTCGACCGACCGCATCACGCCGTCATGGGAATAGTCATAGACGGGCTCGAAGGGCGCGGCGTCGATGAAGGCGGCGCGTTGCTCGTGCCAGCCAGCATTGGGCTTCAGCAGGCGGCCGACCTTCGTCGAGATGACGAATTGATCGCGCGGCTTTGTCTGCAGGAAACGCCCGAGGCGTTGCTCGCTGAGGCCGAAGCCATAAAGCGGCGCGGTGTCGAAATAGCGCATGCCCGCTTCCCACGCGCGCTCCAGCAGTGCATCGACTTCCGCGTCGGGCAGGGCGCGATAGAGATTGCCGATGGGCGCCGCGCCGAAGCCGAGTTCGGTGAGGTTGAGCGCGGTGCGGCCGAGTTTTCTTTTCTGGAGCGTCATTTCGCCAGCCTATGCCCCGGTTCCGAGCACAGATGAGATGCGTGCATTCGTTTCGGCAAGATATATTGCAATCGCCCTTCGGCCCTTGCTTCGGTCACACTGATCCCCAACGCTCTTGACGAAGTTGTTTTATATATGTCTTTTTAGTTTGTCCATAAAACACAAGGCTTTCGATCGGAAAATGACAAATTCGGGTGCTATCAAGATTACCGGCTGGCGGACGCATGATATCCGCTTTCCGACATCGCAGGGTCTTCACGGCTCGGACGCGATGAATCCGGACCCGGACTATTCCGCAGCTTACGTCGTCGTGCAAACCTCTTCGCCTGAACATTCGGGCCACGGCCTTACATTTACGATCGGGCGCGGCAACGAGCTTTGCGTCGCCGCGATAGATGCGCTGATGCCGCGCCTTGTCGGCCTGAGCCTTGGCGATATTGCGGCGGATATGGGCGCTTTCTGGCGCCATGTGACGAGCGACTCGCAACTGCGCTGGCTCGGGCCGAACAAGGGCGTCATGCATCTGGCGACCGGCGCGGTCGTCAATGCGGTCTGGGACCTCTGGGCGAAGGTCGAGGGGAAACCCGTCTGGCAACTCGTCGCCGACATGTCGCCCGCCGAGCTGATTGCCTGTATCGATTTTCGTTATCTCACCAATGCGATCACGCCCGACGAGGCGCTGGCGCTTCTGACGCGCGCGCAGGAGGGCAAGGCCGAACGCCGCAAACTGCTCGAGGCGAAAGGCTATCCTGCCTATACGACGTCGGCGGGATGGCTCGGCTATGACGATGAGAAGATACGCGGGCTATGCCGCCAGGCGCGCGCCGATGGCTGGACGCATCTGAAGATCAAGGTCGGCCGCGATCTCGCCGACGACATAAGGCGCTGCCGCGTGGTGCGCGAAGAGATCGGCTATGACTGCAAGCTGATGATCGACGCCAATCAGGTCTGGGAGGTCGATGAGGCTATTGAATGGATGGGCGAGCTTGCGCAGTTCAAGCCCTGGTTCATCGAGGAACCGACATCGCCCGACGATATTCTCGGCCATCGCCAGATCCGCGCGGCGATCAAACCCATCGGCGTGGCGACGGGCGAGATGTGCCAGAACAGCGTGATGTTCAAGCAGTTCATGCAGGCCGATGCGATCGACATTGTGCAGATCGACGCCGCGCGCGTCGGCGGCCTCAATGAAAATCTCGCGATCATGCTGCTCGCGGCAAAATTCGGGAAACCCGTTTGTCCCCATGCGGGCGGCGTCGGGCTTTGCGAATATGTGCAGCATCTCTCGATGATCGATTACCTCGCAATCTCGGGCACGATGGATGGCCGCGTCGCGGAATTTGTCGATCATCTCCACGAGCATTTCGTCGACCCATGCGTGACGCGTAACGGGCGCTATATCGCGCCGACGGCGCCGGGCTTCAGCATCGAGATGAAAGCGGCATCGATCGCCGCGCATGAAGTCCGCACGTAATTTGTGACGCAGGCAATCGGCTAGGCGTGCTGGCGCGCGTGGCGGTGCGTGTGCAATTGCGCATGGAGACCGGGCCGATCGAGGCCGCCATCGGCAAGCCAGGCATCGGTGCTTTTGACGGCGCGATCGATCAGCTTGGCTGTCTGCGAGAAATCGTAAGGCGAGCCGGTGAGCGGGCAGAGCGGCGGCACGACGAAATAATCGATTGTGTGATCGAGCGCCTGCAACTCGGTCATCAATTGCCGCACGATCAGCAATGTCAGCGCATGCAGCGCATTGGCGACCGCGCCGGAGGGTGGCTTTTCGAGGGCGCAGGCATAGCCGGTGGGAAGAACGATCAGGCGCGTCGCGCCGTGCTCCACCGCAACCTTGACCGGCGTATTGCTCGATACCGCACCATCGACCAAATATTGATCATTGAAATGCACAGGCGCAAAAGCTGCCGGTATCGCCGTGCTTGCGATGACGGCTTGCGCTGCCGAGCCATGCGACAGAACCACTGTGCCGCCGGTCAGAATGTCGGTGGCGACAATATGCACGGGGATTTTTGCATCTTCGAGATTGCGATAGGGCAGATATTCGTCGATGAGCTCGCGCAAGCCTTCCGACGATATGAGGAAGTCGCGCTGGTACAAAAATCCGAGCATCGTTCTCCAGGTGAGCGGAAAGACGTCGCGCCGATGCAGCTTTCGCCAGATCGCCTCCAGTCGCTGAACGCCTGCAATCGTCGGATCGGATGCATAGTAAGCGCCGTTCAGCGCGCCGACGCTTGAGCCCACGACCATGTCCGCGGCGACCCCGTGCGCCGCAAGCGAATGGAGCATGCCGACCTGAATGGCGCCGAAGCTGCCGCCGCCTGCAAAGACGAAGGCTGTTTTTTTCGGAAGCGTATCGTTGTGCAAGGGTAGGCCTCCCAGGTTTCCCGGTGCCGCCGCTAGGCCAGAACTTCGCGCTCCATCCGCGCTTCGGCCCGCAGGTTTTCGAGGTCGCGATATATGGAGGCGACGGCGAGCACGCGGCCCTTGTGCTTGTATTTCAGCAGGCAGTCCTTCGCGTTGATGTCGCCCTCGGTGACGATCTCGTCCCATTGTTCAGCATGGCCGACATAGTTGATCGGCACGTCATAATGCTGGCTCCAGAAGAAGGGGACCGCATCGAATTTCTGCTGCTGGCCAAGCATGTTGAGCGCCGCAACCTGCCCCTGACGCTGGGCGACGACCCAATGCTCCACGCGGATATTCTGGCCGGAATAAGGATCGGGCCAGCGCGCAATGTCGCCTGCCGCATAGATGCCGGCGACACTGGTTTCGAGAAAGGCATTCACGAGCACGCCGCGATCAAGCGCGAGACCTGCCTGCTCGGCAAGGGTCGAACGCGGGCGCACGCCGATGCCGACGACGACGAAATCCACATCGAGAGTGCCGCCGCTTTTGAACGTCGCCTGCTTGCCGTCGATCGACGTCACCGTGTCTTCAAGGTGAAAGATGACGCCATGCTTTTCATGCAGCGCGCGAACGAAGTCGCCCATGTCGGCGCCGAGGACGCGCTCCATGGGCCGCTTTTCGGGCGCGACGACATGCACCTCTATGTCGCGTGCGCGCAACGCTGCCGCCGCTTCAAGCCCGATGAAGCTGGCGCCGATGACAAGCGCGCGCCGCCCGCCATTTGCGCCTTCGATGATGGCGCGGCAATCAGACAGGGAGCGCAGCGTGTGGACGTTGGGCTGCATCGCGCCCGGAATGGTGAGGCGCACAGGCTCCGCGCCGGTCGCAAGAAGCAGCCGGTCATAGGGGATGCGCTCGCCGCTCGCCGTGACGACATGGGCACTTTTGGTGTCGATAGAGGCGACATCGGTGTTGAGCTGCAGGTCGATGCCCGCCTCGTCATAATAGCTGTCCGGCCTCAACGGCACCCAGTCCTCCGGCGCGCTGCCTGCGAGATAGTCCTTGGACAGGTTCGGCCGGTCGACGGGCGCTGCGGCCTCGTTGCTCAGCATGGTGATGCTGCCGCGATAGTTCTGCCGACGAAGCTGTTCGGCGGCGGCAAAGCCTGCGGCGCCGCCACCGATGATGACGATTTTCTCCGGTGCGGAGCCGGATATCTTCACGCTGGATTTCGGCGTTTCGAGTTTCTCGCGAACGAAGATCAGTCCGTCTCGCTGCTCGACCTGCCAGCAAGAAATCGGGCTCAAGGCGGGCGCGCGCGTGGCCTCGCCGCTGCGCAGATCGAAACAGGCATGGTGCCAGGGGCAGCGTATGGTCGTGCCGACCACCAGCCCTTCTGAAAGCGGCCCGTGATAATGGGTGCAACTAGCATCGACGGCGAAAATTTCCGCGCCGGAGCGCACCAGCAAAACATCCTCGTCGCCCACATGGCCGACCAGCTTGCCCTCGCCAAGCTCTGCGAGTTTGATGCCGCGAGTGAGATCGGGACCGCTGGCCGGAGACTGCTCTTGCGTCATGATTTTCTCCTGGAATGACGGTGCGGCGTCAAAGCCTCCGCCGCGCGGTGCCGGGAAATAATGCCGGGCATCGATATGCTAGCCTCAGTTAGACGGCTGCGTGAACAGAATGGTTCCCGGATTTCGGCCGCGAACCTCATTGCGCGGGATGGCCGGGAACGTCGCATCAGCGCCTTGTGGCGGGCGTCGCAAAGCAATCTACCTGTGGGATTCTGCCGTCTGGATAAAGTGGCATTCTGGCAATCAGGTCGCGCGAGGCGATATTGTCACAGGCGGACGCGTTGACTTCGCTGGCCGATGAGCGGAAATAATTCGCGCCAATCGTTCCGGGATGAAAGCAATTCAAATATGACTGCCAAGGACAATCCGCTTGCCGGCAAACTGGCTCCGGCATCGATGCTTGTGAACGTGCCAAGGCTGGTGACGGCGTATTTTACCGGCGTTCCCGATCCGAAGATTGCGTCGCAACGCGTGTCTTTCGGAACCTCCGGCCATCGCGGCTCGGCTTTCGATTGCGCGTTCAACGAGGCGCATATTCTGGCGATTGCGCAGGCCGTTTGTCTCTACCGGCAGAAGGAAGGCATCGACGGTCCGCTCTTTCTCGGCATGGACACGCATGCGCTGTCGGAGCCGGCCTTTGTGAGCGCGCTTGAAGTTTTCGCCGCAAACGGCATCGAGACGATGATCGATTCGGGCGGCGGCTATACGCCGACGCCTGTGATCTCGCATGCGATCCTGACCTACAACAAGGGCCGCAAAATGGGGCTGGCGGATGGCATCGTCATTTCGCCGTCGCATAATCCGCCGGAAGATGGCGGCTTCAAATATAATCCGCCCAATGGCGGCCCGGCCGATACGGACATTACCGGCTGGATCGAGAAGACCGCCAACGGGTTTCTGGAAGCAAAGCTCGAAGGCGTGCGCCGCATTCCATATGAGCGCGCGCGCAAGGCGGCCGGCATTCACGCCTATGATTACATCACGCCCTATGTGAGCGATCTTGCCAATGTCATCGACATGGAAGCGATCCGCGCAAGCGGCGTCAGGATCGGCATCGATCCGCTGGGCGGCGCGGCCGTTCACTACTGGGCGCCGATCATCGAGCGGTACAAGATTGCAGCGACCGTCGTGAACGATGCTGTCGATCCGACATTCCGCTTCATGACGATCGACTGGGACGGAAAAATCCGTATGGATTGCTCGTCGCCCTATGCGATGGAGCGGCTGGTCGGCATGCGCGCGAAGTTCGACATCGCCTTTGCCAATGACACCGACGCGGATCGCCATGGCATCGTCTGTCCATCAAGCGGGTTGATGAATCCGAACCACTATCTCGCGGCCTCGATTTCCTATCTCTACGGCAATCGGCCCGACTGGCGCGCCGGGAGCGCGGTCGGCAAGACGGTCGTCAGCAGCGGCATGATCGATCGCGTGACGAAAAAGCTTGGTCGCAAGCTTGTCGAAGTGCCGGTCGGCTTCAAATGGTTCAGCGCCGGGTTGATCGATGGATCGATTGGATTTGGCGGCGAGGAAAGCGCGGGCGCGTCATTCCTGCGCCGCGACGGCACGGTGTGGACGACGGACAAGGACGGCATCACGCTCGGCCTTCTGGCCGCGGAAATGACCGCGCGCACGGGCAAGGACCCGAGCGGCATTTATAGCGACGTCACGAGCGATCTCGGAACTTCGTTTTACGAGCGGATCGACGCGCCCGCATCGCCGGTGCAGAAGGCCGCGCTGAAAAACGTCTCGCCCGAGCGCATTGCGGCGCGCGAACTTGGCGGAGAGGAAATCGAGGTGAAGCTCGACAAGGCGTCGGGCAACGGCCAGTCGATCGGCGGCATCAAGGTGGCGACGGAAAACGGCTGGTTCGCGGCGCGGCCCTCCGGTACCGAAGATGTCTACAAGATCTATGCGGAGAGCTTTCGCAGCCAGGAGCATCTGCGACAGATACAGCATGACGCGCAAGGCATCGTGGACGGCCTGATGAAATAGCCCCGAAGGGCGAGAGGCGCCTGGCGCTATCGCGCGTCGCCTGTCGCCCTCCAGCGCGAGATATAACCCCAGCCCAGGGCGGCTGCCAGCGGCAGGGCGCCGAGGAACATGAACACCAGATCGCCCGGCATGCGCAGCCATTCCAGCGTGCGGGCCAAAGGCGTGGCCGTGTAGGCGAGGCTGCGTGCGTGCCAATAGCCGTTGGCGATCACATCGAGCACCTGCATCACGCCTCCGGGGAAGAGGCTGAGGAAGACCATCATGGCAAGGCCGATGTTCAGCCCCCAGAATGATAGACGCACGAGCCGCTGAAGCTTCGGCCAGACTTCATCGGCCACGATTTCGCGCAGCACGAAGACCATCAGACCGGCACCCAGCATTCCGAAGACGCCCATCATCGCCGCATGGCCGTGATTGGGTGTCAGGATCGTGCCGACTTCGTAATAGCTGATGATAGGCGTGTTGATGAGGAAGCCGAAGACGCCTGCACCTAGGAAGTTCCAGAAGCCGACCGCCATCAGGAAATAGAAGGTCCAGCGATGACGCTCGACCATGCTGTCTGTGCCGCGCGTGGCTTTGACGAAATCCCAGGCATCCAGCGTGATGAGGGTGAGCGGCACGACTTCGAGCGCGGAGAAGACGGCCGAGAAGGCCATGTTCACTTCGGTCTGGCCGGTCCAGTACCAGTGATGGCCTGTGCCGATCAGCCCGCCGCCGAAATAGAGAATTGCATCGAGATAGATGGTGCGCAGCGCCGTGATCCGCCGCACGAGGCCCATCTCGTAGAAGATCACGGCGACGATCACCGTCACGAAGAATTCGAAGAAGCCTTCGACCCAGAGATGGATGATCCAGAAGCGCCATGCATCGACGATGGTGTAATTGGTCTGCGAGCCGAAGAAGAGCGCGGGCAGATAGAAGAGCGGAATGGCGAAGGCGGCGATCAGGAAGAAATTCGCAAAGCCGCGTTTTGCCGGATTGCGCCGCGCAGGCGCGATGGCGCGCCAGATCAGGAAGAACCAGAACAGCAGGCCGATTGCGAGCAGGATCTGCCAGAAGCGACCAAGCTCGAGAAACTCCCAGCCCTGATTGCCGAACCAGAACCAGGTCGTCGGCAACCATTGCAGAATGCCGATCCATTCGCCAAGCATGCTGCCTACGATGACGGCGGCGATGGCGCCGAAGAGCAGATGAATGCCAAGCGCCTGTTTCGGCGGGCTTTCGCGGCCGAGCAACTCGGCGACGAAAAGCGCGCCCGCGACATAGGAGGTTGCGATCCAGAAGATCGCCGATTGCAAATGCCATGTGCGCAGCAGATTGCTCGGGAAATAGGCGGCGAGATCGATGCCGTAAAAGCTGCCGGGATCGGCGCGATAATGCGCAACGCCAGCGCCGAAGAAAGTCTGCCCGAGCAGCAGCACGGAGGCGACGGCCATATATTTGAGCGTCGCCTTCTGCGCGTCGCTCAGAACCCATTTTTCGACGGGCGCAGGCGCGCCATGCCAGCCGAGATAATCGAACTTGCCGAAAGCGAGGAGAACGATGGCTATGCCGCCGAGAAGGGCGATGAAGCTGATCGCCGTCCATAGAAGCGCCGCCCCTGTCGGGTGGTTTCCGGCGAGCGGATCATAGGGAAAATTATTCGTGTAGGAATGCGTCGTGTCAGGGCGCTGGGCGACGGAGCCCCATGCGGCCCAGACGAAGAACGCCGTGAGATTGTGCAGCTCTTTCGGGTCGGTAATCAGCTTCGCCTTGAGGCCGCCATTCAGTTCGGGGTTTTCGAAATAGGCCTTCCAGCGCGCGATTTCATCGGAGAAGGTCTCCGCCCCCGCCGGCAGCAGGGTGAGCGTGCCGGTCGCGGCATCATATCTGTTGACCTTCATCAGGCTCGCGACTTCGCCATCGATCGCGGCGCGCTCTTCGACGGCGAGCGCTTCGTAGCTCTTTGCGAAACGGGCCTGCGCGCGGCGCTCGGCGAGATCGAGCGCCCAGTTGTGCAGAACCTCGGCGCCGAAGTCGGGGCCGAGATAAGCGCCGTGGCCCCAGACGGAGCCGTTATTCATCAACCCGTATTTGAGGAACACTTCCTGCCCGGCGCGCACATCGTCGCCGGTGAATACGACGTCGCCTGCGACGTCCACCGCGCGGTCGGGAACCGGCGGTGCATTCTGATAGGCTTTGAATGTCAGGAGGATCAGGACGCCGAAACCGAGAATGAAGGTTAGCGCTACAGCGCGCGCCCACCAGGGCGAAAGCTCTTCATGCGGATCAATGGGTGTTACATGAGTCATGAATCCCCCCGGAGCCAGCTATCTGCTGACAACATGATTGCAGCAATTATCAATGGAGGGATAGCGCTAAATTTGTCGGCCTCCTGCGCGCGCGCCGGGCGGCTTGACGCTTTCGCGCAGAAGGACACTTCCTCTTGTGTCATCCGCGCTGGCGACTGCCGCCTTATTTCCTCCGTACTTCTACTACCTTGATTTAAATCCCGAATTTGGCGTCAGATGGTTCGATACCGGCCGCAGGCGTTCAGCGCGGCCCAAGGATGCAGAAACTCCATGAAGTTACGGATCAGGCGAGTTGCTCTGGACACGTTGCGGGAAAATGTCGCGGTGCTTTCCGCGTCATGCGCCGCATTGCGGCCGGAAGCCTTTCAGGCGTTCAGGCGTCTGAAGATCGATCACGAGAGCCGAACGCTCATTGCCAGCCTCGATGTGACCCATGATCGGGCATTGGTCGGCCCCGACGAGATCGGATTGACCGACCCCGCTTTCCGCCGCCTGGGCCTGAGTGAAGGAACGGAAGTGTCTGTGTCCCCGGCGCAGCGCCCGCAGAGCCTCGATGCCGTTGGCGAGAAAATTTCAGGCGCCACGCTGACCGGCCTGCAGATCGAGACAATCGTGCAGGACATTGCCGCTTATCGATATTCGGATATGGAGATCGCGGCATTTCTCGTCGGCTGCGCAGGCTTTATGACAAGCGCGGAACTTCTCGACCTGACGCGCGCCATGGCGAATGCCGGTGCGACCTTGCACTGGCCGTCACCCATGGTCGTCGACAAGCATTGCATCGGCGGTATTCCGGGAAATCGTACCTCCATGATCGTCGTCCCGATTGTGGCGGCCCATGGGCTGGTCATTCCCAAGACATCGTCACGCGCGATCACATCGCCGGCGGGAACCGCCGACACGATGGAAGTACTCGCGAATGTGGATCTGAGCGTCGCCGATATGCGCAGGGTCGTGGAGGAATGTAACGGCTGTCTCGTCTGGGGCGGGCATGTCAATCTTTCGCCGGTCGACGATATTCTGATCGGCGTAGAGCGGCCGCTCAATCTCGATACGCGCGAGCAGATGGTCGCTTCGATCATGTCGAAGAAAATGGCGGCGGGCTCTACGCATTTGCTGATCGACGTTCCTGTCGGCCCGACGGCAAAGGTGCGCAACCTCAATGACGCATTGAGGCTTCGCAAGCTGTTTGAATATGTCAGCGATCAGATCGGGATCAATGTCGAGGTGATCGTCACCGATGGCCGCCAGCCGGTCGGGCGCGGCGTGGGCCCGGTGCTGGAAGCGCGCGACGTGATGGCCGTGTTGCGCAATGAGGCCGCAGCTCCGGCAGACCTTCGGGAGAAATCGCTTCAGCTTGCGGGCAAGCTGATCGAGCGGGACCCGATGGTTCGCGGCGGCGCGGGCTATCGCATTGCCACGGAGCTTCTGACGAGCGGTGTGGCACTTGCCACGATGGATCGCATCATCGATGCTCAGGGACGTAAAAGCACCGCGCCTGCACTCGGCGCGCTGCATCGCGACATTCTCGCGCCGGAGAGCGGCATCGTTCGGGCCGCAGATTGCCTCCGCATCGCGCAGCTCGCACGCCTGGTCGGCGCGCCGCTCGATCGCGGCGCGGGCCTCGATCTGTTCAAGAAGGTGGGAGACCGGGTCGAGCAGGGCGAACCGCTGTTCCGCATATACGCAGCCGAACAATCGCATTTCGAACTGACCATTGCAGCGGCGGACGAAGAAAGCGGATTTGTTCTCGGCGCCAATTCGCAACAAGACGGAAAGGCCGCTTCATGAAAGACGCGTTCCTGCATCCGCTCGCAGATACATTGAGACGAGAAACGGGAGTTACATTGTGACAGTTACACTGGCCGTTCACGGAGCGGCGCACACCGTTACCGGATCATGCTATCTGCTGCAGACGGGCAATACGAAGTTTCTCGTCGATTGCGGCATGTTTCAGGGCACGAAAACGCTGAAGGCGCTCAACTATGAAGCCTTCCCCTTCGATCCGCGCTCAATCGACTTCGTTCTGCTGACCCATGCGCATATCGATCATTCGGGTCTGTTGCCGAAACTCGTGAAGCAGGGCTTCAACGGTCCGATCCATGCGACGAGCGGCACGATCGATCTTCTGAGTTGCATGCTGCCGGATTCCGGCCACATACAGGAACTTGAAGTGCGCGATCTCAATCGCCGCAACGCGCATCGCGGCCGCTCCGCCGTGACGCCGATCTATACGGCGAAGGACGCGGAAACGAGCCTGAAGTCTTTCGAGTCGGTTCAATACGACACCTGGTTTACGCCCGCGCCGGGCATTCGCGCGCGCTACTGGAATGCCGGGCATATTCTTGGCTCGGCGTCGATTGAAATTGAAATCGACACGCCGAAGGCCGCGCAACCGCATCTCCGCCTGCTCTTTTCCGGTGATATCGGACGGGGCGCGCAAATGTTTCATGCCGATCCGGATTCGCCGGAAAATGTCGACTATCTGATCTGCGAGTCGACCTATGGCGGGCGCACCCGCGTCTCGCATACGACGCAAGAGCGCAGGGCAATGCTTGCCGCCGAGGTGCAGGCAGCGTTGAAAAATCGCGGCACGCTCATCATGCCCGCCTTTGCGGTGGAGAGAACGCAGGAGCTTCTGGCCGATCTTGTGATGCTCATCAGCGAAAAGAAAATTCCCGAAGTGCCGATCTTTCTCGACTCGCCTCTGGCGATCCGCGCGACGGAAGTCTTTCTGGATCACGCCGACGAGCTTGAGAATGGCGACGACTTCCGTCGCGCCATGCGCACGCCGCTGCTGACGATGACTGTGTCGCCCGAAGAAAGCATGGCCATCGAGCAGATCGACGGCAATCACATCATCGTTGCGGCCAGCGGCATGTGCGATGCGGGTCGCATCCGGCATCATTTGAAAAACCATCTGTGGCGGAATAACTCGACGATCCTGCTTACCGGCTATCAGGCACAAGGCACGCTTGGCCGTATTCTCGAAGAGGGCGCACAGTCGGTGCGCATTCAAGGCGAGGAGATCAAGGTGCGCGCGCGCATCCGGCAGATCGAAACCTATTCAGGGCATGCTGATGGCCCGGCATTGGTGAAATGGGTGAGCGAAAGAGGGCCGGTGAAGCGCGCCACCCTGCTCGTGCATGGCGAGGAAGAGGGCCTGACGGCCTTGCACAACGATATTGCTACGCTGCGCGGCACTGGCGAGCGCATTCTCGAACCCGTGCTTGATGACGTTTTCGACCTGACGATCGATGCGACCGGCCCGCGTCTGCTGCCCGCCACCCGGCGATTGCAGGCGGAAATCGTCGGCCGCTTCGACTGGCATAATGATTTGTCGAAGCTGTGGCTCGATATTGCGGAGGAACTCGACAAGGCGGCGGACGACAAGTCGCGCAGCGTCGTCATCCGTCGATTGCGCCGGGCGCTTGAAGCCGCCAACGGCAAATGAGGCCAACGTCGATTATGCCCATGTAAAGAGGGCTTTAGCCGTAACCCTTTATTTCCGGCCATGCACCGGACGACATTGCCCACGAGGTGTATTCGCGCGCTACGTATTTTCCCCTAAGGGAGTTTGCGGATTTCGGTAGCTGAGACACGCGGTCATGATTTCGCTGTGAAACAACCGATGAGGCGGTGCGCTATGTCCACTAATCTTGTTCGGCTTGGAACGTCATCTAATGCAAGGTTTGCACGGCACGTCTGGCCGGTCATACCGGGCGGCTCGACGAAACCGGCAGTCCCGCCATGCGAAGAATTTGTCGCGCTGCGCGATTTCGGCGCGCGCATGTCGTTCGGTCGCAATGCGACGATCTTCAGCGAAGGCGAAGCCGCAAAATATTGTTACATGATCGTCAGCGGCTCGGCGCGGCTCTGCAAACTGCTGGCCGACGGGCGCAGGCAGATCACTGAATTCTTGTTGCCCGGCGACTTTCTGGGCCTGTCGGATATCGAGACTTACGCCATCAGCGCCGAGACGATATCGAACGTCGTGGTCTTGCGCTATCTGCGCAGCCAGGTCGAATTTCTCAGCGAAGAAGATGCGCAATTGCGCCGGAGCCTCGGACTTCTTCTGCGCAGACGACTGGGCGCGTCGCAAGCCCATCTGGTGCTGCTTGGAAGACATACCGTCAGGGAGCGCATCGCGTCTTTTCTTATTCAGATGGATGAGCGTCTCGGTGCCGATCCCGACCATGTCGGAGAGATCGACCTGCCGATGGGACGTCTCGACATTGCCGACTATCTCGGCCTGACGATCGAAACCGTTTGCAGGACGATCAGCGAGTTGAAGCGGGCGGGCGTCATCGATCTGCCCAACACTCATCGGATTGCCATTCGCCAACTCGCGACGCTTCGCGATCTCGCCGATGGCGGCGAGTTGATGAGCGCGTGAGCGTCGCCTGAAACTAATGCGCCATGAATATGGGTAGCTGTGCGCCTGCAAGAACATGCCGCGTGAAGCCACCGAATATGAGCTCGCTCAGGCGCGTATGGCTATAGCCGCCCATCACCAGCATATCCGCGCCCGCTTCCCGGGCGATCATCAGGATCGTGTCATGTATCGATCCGGCGGAATGAGCGAGGTAGCGGATTTCGGTTGAGATATCGTGCCAGCGCAAGGTCTTGGCGAGGGCATCGGCGCTTTCGACAGTCACGCTTTCATGTTCGGCAATGGCGATGAGCACCACCTGCCTTGCTCTGGACAGGAAGGGCATCGCCGCGGTGACGGCACGTGCGGCCTCCGGCGTGCTTTTCCATGCGATTGCGATCGTCTCGCCGATATGCGCGGGCACCAGCTTGGGCGCGAGCAGAAGCGGGCGGCCGCTGCCGACGAGCAGCGCGCCTGTCAGGCTCGCCATCGGGCTGTCTGAAAGCGTCGGGTGTCCCATGATGGTGAGATCGTGAACGCGGGCCTGCTCCATCATGACGTCCGCCTCGCGTCCCATGATCTCGGTCCAGGAGGATGAGGGCGCGCGCTTGCAGGGCGGCGCGCTGATCTGCTCGAGCTTTTCCTGCGCGCAAAAAGTCTCGAACACATGCTTCACGCGTGCTGTTCGATTGCGATCTTCTTCCTGCAGCACGGCCGCAATGTCACCGATGATGAAGGTGGTGCCTGTGCCCATGCCTATATCGTAGCCGGCGGCCTGCATGAATATCTGCGATGGATCGGGGCGGACATGGACGCAATCGAGGTGGCTGCCGAAAGTGCGCGCCACAGCGAGCGCCGTCTCAAGTACGATAGGGCCGCCTGAAAAACCCGTCGCCGGAACAAGTATGGATTTGAACATGTTGCTCATCGCCTTCCAGTTGAAGCACTCGTTCCGGCCCTTGGTGAAATGGCGCATTCGCTCGAACAGCGGCCTCGACCCGGCTTCGATATGGAAAAGATTTTAGACTGTCGCAGTTGCCGTTCTTTGATTGAAATCAGAATCCGGTTAGGTGCTTTTCCTTATGCTTTGGGAGATTGGCGGCTACCACTTTCGAGGTAAGACCGGCTGCGCCAAACGAGTATGATCCTTAGCCGGATGAGTGCTCGGCTTCAGCGTTGAATTTTTCTACTGTAATTACATCCACGCAATTCGTCATTCCCCCGACGAGCGTGGTGCCCCAACAGGCCGGTGGAGAGCCCCCCTCCGCCGGCCTAGCTATTTCCAGCGGCCGAATGCAACGGCTACGTTGATAGCTATTTGACCTGCAGCTTTTTGCGGTCCTCTGCCTCTTCCGGCTTAATCAGCTTGCACCGATACTCGATGCCCGAACCGGGCGAGGCGCCGGGTTCGGGGTTGTCATGCGCCGTACAAATTTCGATCGTGCCCGTCCACCTGTTCAGGCGATAGGTGACGCTGTCGGTGACAATGATTTCCCAGTGGAATGTGATGAGAAGTGCAATGGCGACCGCTACCGCGCCGACCAATATGGAAACATGAATGTTCATGTCTCGGGTCTTTCATGAAATGCAACGGGTGAGCGCCATGGCCGAAAACCCCGCTGCAAGGGGCGGCTCCGTAGCTCTACTTGCTCTTGCCTATGGGGGGATCCGAATGTTCGCTGCGTTTCTTGCAGAGAATGTCCCGCAGTACCTCATTGTCTATGAGGGCGTCTATCAGGCGCGCTTTCAGACGCCGGTTCTCTTCTTCGAGCTGCATCAAATTCTGTTCGGAGCGCGAGGAGCGCGCCTGAATCTTGTTCTTCCATGAATAAATAGTTGCGCCTGAAACATTGTATTTCTGGCTAAGCTGGGCAATGCGCGCGCCTTTCCGATATTCGTCCAGAATGGACGCTATCTGCTCGTCGGTGAATTTCGACCGCCTCATGGGGCGCTCCTTCGAGATGCTATGGCCTCCATTTTAATTCTCGACCGACATTGCTCGGCAGGAAGAGAGTGACAGGCAGCGACACCACGTCGCCAAGCTCAGCCTGGCAATAGAATGGGCGGCAAATTTTCTTCGCGACGTCGCCTGCCGATCTGCATCAATTGGCAAGCGAACTCAGTGCATCGCTCAGATTGTTGGTCTGCGACGATGTGCTGGTGCTTGCGCTCTGATCGCCGTGGCTGGCCTGGCCGACATCGATCTGTCCTGTCGAATTGCTCAGGATGACGCAAGTGGAGTTCGACGTGGCTGCCGATCCGCCGGAACCGCCGCCGCAGACGAGCGTCGTTCCGCTGTTGCCGCCGACAGTGGCGCTGGTGCTCTGCTCTGCCTGACGCTGAATGACGGCCATTGTCATGCCGTCCATTGCTGGAAAGCCCCAGGCTTCTGAATTTTGCCCGGCTTGAGCGAAGGCAATCGCAGGCGTGAGTGTTGCCGCGGACAAGGCCGCCAGCCCTATGAGCCAGCGCGGCGTTGTCTTTAGCCCTGGATAACTACGTCCTGACATGATCCCGTGTCCTTTGCAAAACGAGGAAAGAACGAGGGGGAGGAGATACGCACCTCCCCCTCGCAGACATCAGGGGGTGACGGGCGGAACTGCCGCCTTGACCGTGATGCTCGCATTGTTCCCGACTGCGGTTGCAGTGGAGGTCACGATCGAGCCAAGTGTGCCGAGCCCTGTGTAGCTGTTCAGGTCGACATTCTTGACAATCGACTTGGCGGAGACATCGGCGAAAGCGACTTGAGTGATATCGCCAACGAGAACGCCATTGTCGGAGCCGGCATCATACGCAATGTCGACGCTCGTGTTGTTGCCCACGGCAGTTGCCACGCTGTCAACTGTCGCGTTGGTGATATCTTTGACGATCGACTTCGCTTCGATATCAGACGAGTTGATGAGGCCCTCGGAGCCCGCATAAACCAAAGCAAGGGCGGCCGAGAGATTCGAGTTGCCGGTATAGGGAACACCAGTGATGCCTTCACCGTCGAAGTTGCAATTGAAGCCGCCGAACAGGAACTGCCCGTCATGCAGCGTGACTGCAACATCGGTTGAGATGGTTTGGTTGTTGCCCACAGCCGTTGCCGTGCTGTTGATCGAAGGAAGCTCCGTCAAGGCATCAAATGAACCGAGAGGTTCAACCGTCACCGGAACGTCGGTGAAGGCGGCGGTGAAGTTCACGTTGTTCGTGCCTTCAGAGACGGTGCTGCCAGTGACATCGCCGTTTCCGCTGAGATCGCCGCCCAAAGTTGCGGGCACGGTAGCGTCCAGCAGCTCCGGATCGACGTCCGGACCGTAGGGGCCGTTCCAGCTCACAGTAAAGTCGACCGTGCCGTCGGTGCCTTCTGAGGGCTGGTTGTTGTGGATGTCCTTGACGACCGACACAGCCTTCACGTCGCCGATGAACACTTGCAGTTTTTCGACATCAACGAGACCAGTCGGATCAAAGGTGCCATTGACGTCCACATTGATATCGAGGGTCTGGGTTACCGTCTGGTCCCAGGTCCAGTTGACATCATCGAACGCCAGAGCGGAGCTGCCGACGCCGAATGCAAGAAGGGCGGTTGTAGCACCTCCCAGCATAAGCACGGCTCTTTTGTGCTTCATCATGTGCTTTATCCTCCTTTGGGCTTAATGGGGGCTAAGCCTGTTCAGTTGCTTCGCCATGTGATCCGTCTGCACGAGATCGCATTTCTGCTCCTTCGGCAGATGGAGGAAGTCCGTCATGATTTGATAAACAGCCATTTCCACGACGGATCTGACGCCAAGCTGCATCGGTTCGTTTTTGATCGCTCCGGCATCAAATTGAACAAGGGTCGTTCCGAAGAAACGGAACACGCCCGCTTCGACCTCGTACCCGTAAATTTGTTTCTGAAGGCTGGTGACGTAGTCGACGGCGAAGGTCCGCGAATTCACGACGCGCATGTCGAGCGCGACGTTGATGACGACCATTTTCGCGCCGCCGCCAATACCAGTGACGAAAACCTGCGTGCCGCCGCTCACGATGTTGTAGTTGAGTTCGGTAAGGGCGCCTGTGATCACGAAGTCGCTCGCAGGCAGCATCGAGTAGTCGTTGACGCCGTGCGAGAGGTGGCCTTGCTCAGCCAGTTTCACTTCGGCGAGAGGAATGCGCAGATCCATGCGCTCGACGAGGCGCGCCTTCTTGGTCTTGTAAAGCGCACTGACGACCATCTCGGAGACGCCTTGCGTCAACTGATGGCCGTTTTCGTTGTAGTTGATCTGGCCCGTCTTGTCGGCAACTTCACCGACGGCAAATGTCGGAAGATGATTCCCCGGTACGGCCCCAAGATCCGACAGGCACTGGCTATATGGCGTCTCGTTATTCGTGACGGGAAAGCTGTACATCGGGTCTATGCCCTTGTTGCCGAATACGCCCGGAGACGAGCAACCGGCAAGAGCAAGCGCGATGGCAGAACAGACGACGAGTGGCTGTTTCATTGTGGCGCCCCCCTCCGGGAGCCTCCTTGTGAAATGGAGGCGATGACAACGGGATGTCCTGGGAGAAGGATACGTTTTTCAAAAAATAAAAATATAAACTGGTCGTGGTAACGACGCGGGCAAATGGCTGTATGCGGACTAACCCTTCGGGTAAGAATTATATAAAAAGCGCTATAAAAATTTAGTGCGCCGTTACCACTTTTGAGCAAATGGCAATGAACGCCGGAGGTGGTCTAATTCATAAATTGCGAACTTACGGCTCCGGCACCGATCATGGTGGGGGCAGCGTTCGCGTTTGCCCCGCCGTTCCCTCTGTTGCGAGCGGCGTTTATCTTCGGAAGGAACCTGGTATGAAAACGATGATGAACGCACGTCAACATCGCCGCGCCATGCTCGCCGGATCTTGTGCCGCAGCGGTTCTGGCTATTGGATTTTCAACGGCAGTGCTGGGAGCGGCAGGGCTGAACAATCGGCCGTTTTCATTCGGCTCATTCGCAGGGCCATCCATCGGAGTTGCCGGCGCACAAGCGCAGTTGAACAGCCAATTGTTCGGCGTCAGGCCCACCGATATTTTGCGCGGGCCGAACGGAACGCTCTATTCCGTCATTCAGGGGCCTGGACACAGTGCGCTTGTCTTCGATGCGGCAGGACGGCTTGTCGTCGGCTTCCCCGGCGCGACGTCGTTTGGCGCATATCGCGTCACGCCGTGGAACTACCCCACTTTGTATGGCGAAGAGGGCGGTGGTGAAGCCGCGCTGATCACCGGCGCCACGTTGACGAGCTGGACGACCATGGTCGGCGGCGGCGTGGCTATTCCTGGAACTTATATTTATCCGACCACAGAGAGCGCGATAAATATGTGGATCGCGCAGGTTTATGGCCTGACGGGAAAATAGCGTCACCGACGCATGGCCGTTATCGGGAGCTCGCTCAGCTAGGGTGAAGTGTTGTTGTTGCCTTGCATGCCCTTGTTCAACGCCCAAATGGCTGCCTGGGTGCGATTGAGCATATGCGTTTTTCTCAACACGCTCTTCAGATGAACTTTGACGGTTGCTTCCGCGATGTGGAGTTTGTTCGCGATACGCTTGTTTGAATCGCCATCGACCAGGCAAGTCAGAATTTCCAATTCTCGTTCCGACAACTCGGCGAAGTTATTGGGCGGATCGGCCGCGTGAAGCGTGGCGTTGTGCAAGCCGTTGCTCGAGATCAACGACGCCATTGAAGAGGGAAAGACTTTCTGATCGAGCAGGATGAGCTTCAGGGATTCGACGAGCGTCTCGCATGAAATGTTTTCAAGAAGGAAGCCGTCGACATTGGCAGCAAAACAGGCGCAGAGCTGCCCCATGTTGAGAAACTCCGTCAGTATGACGATGCGGCTGCTGGGGAGAAGCTCGCGCAGTTTCTGAATGCGGGGGGTGGGGTCTGTTTCCGTGGCGATAAGTTCGAGGAGCACAATATCAAAGCGCTCGCCGTTTTTGATCATTTCTTCGAGTGAGCCGATGTCTGGCGCGTCGTGCGCGATCCGACCGATCACTTCATTCAGCAATTTTGCCATTCCGGCGCGGAACAGGTGGTTTGAATCCACGATTGCAATCTTGGCGTCTTCGAGAAGCATTGTTGCCTCCGTAGTCAACTCAATGGCGCAGCATCGTCACCGGGTGTTGTGGGTGCCGCGACCTGTTACTTGAAAACGTTCAATCACCCGCGAACTTCGTGGAGAGCGGCCTGAAATCCGGCCAGAGAAAAAGGCGCGATAAGGATTTTCCCCCCGACTTCATAGGCAAGGACGCCCTCCTTGGTTTTTAGAAAAGCGCCGATCGCCTTATCGACGCTGTTTTCTGCGACTGCGATCTCGCAGAATTTTTCTGAACACTTGCCGATCTTCAAGCCGGCCTGCCAGCCATCGGACAAACGCAGGGCAGCCGGTTGCCCCGATTTGGCTCCCGGCAAAACGCGCAAGCCCATTCGGACAGGCTGACCAGGCGCCGAACGGCCGACGAGAATTTGAACACCTGCTCCTTCGAGGTAGGCGATGCAGGCATTCTTCTGAGGACACTGGACTGCCCAGCTCTGAAATTTATGTGTGGGCGTTTCTGCATGCGCCGTGGTTACGGCACTTCCAGCAAGAAGGGCGAGTGCTGCAAGCGAGCATTTGACCCAATTCAGTCTCGTCAGAATTTCGTCGGTAATCTGTCCGGCCATCACAATTCTCCCGTTCGGATACGACAGAGGAATTTCTCGATCCATTCACACGACCACACTTTATACGAAAATAAAACTAATACAGAGGTGGTAGTTTTCTAGTTAACAAAGTAGTTAATATTATAAAATGGCAATTATTGGCAAAATTATGAGACAAAAATGAAGTGAGTATTTTATCTAGTGTGTGGCCGGACGTTGCCTGAAAACGCCGTATTTCCGCGCCAATTCAATGAAAACAAACGGAATCCCAGCCGAGCGAAGCGTGGCGCGTGCAATTTTTCGTGAGATTTTCAGCAATTGGGCCGGTGTTATGACTTGGCGAATACATAAGTTTCGTAATTTATACTTTGAAAGTTTTGTTTGAGACGCGCCAAGCATTTGTTCTCACACGGATCATCCTAATAATGAAACCGTTGTTGGCTGCAGTGCAAAAAACCTGACGCCGTCGTCATCGATGCAAAAAAAATCAGCCGACGCGTTACGGCGTCGGCTGATTATCTCAAATTTTTTTCTGCGGCGAGGCTCAGGCGCCCAGTGCGAAGCCTTCATAGTCGGCATTTGCGACTTCCGCGAGCTTTTCGCCATAGGCCCCGACGCCGCCCGCATAGGGCATGAAGATGCGTGGCTTGCCGGGAATATTGGCGCCCATGTACCAGGAGTTCGCTTGCGGATAGAGCGTCGCGGCAGCGGTCTCATTCACATGATCGACCCAGAGATTTTCGGCCTCTGCCTTGGCTTCGATGGAGCGAATGTTTCCGGTGGTGAGCCGCTTCACGCAATCGCTGATCCAGTCGACATGCTGTTCGATGGAAACGATCATGTTGCTGAGCACGGAGGGGCTGCCGGGGCCGGTGATGAAGAAAAGGTTCGGGAAACCCGCAGAGCCCAATCCAAGATAGGTGCGCGGACCTGCCGCCCATTTGTCGCGGAGCTTCTCGCCGCCCTTGCCTGCGATGTCGATGCTGAGCAATGCGCCCGTCATCGCGTCGAAGCCCGTCGCAAAGACGATGCAATCGACTTCATATTCCTTGTCGCCGCTGACAATTCCCTTGGCCGTGATCTTCTTGAGCGGCGCGCTGCGCACGTCGACAAGTTCCACATGGGGCAGGTTGAACGTCTCGAGATAATGCGTGTCGAGGCAGAGACGCTTCACGCCGACCGGGTGATCGTTGGGCAGAAGCAGATCGACGACGGCGGGGTTCTTGATGATCTCGCTCATTCTCGAGCGTGCGAAATTCGCCGCATGGTCGTTGGCTTCATGCGTGGCCATGAGATCGGCGAAGGAGCCGAGAAAGGCAAAGCCGCCCATGTTCCAGCGCGCTGAAAGCTCGCGCTCGCGCTCCTCAAACGTCATCTCTTCGGCAGGGCGTTCGTTATATTCAAAGCAGATGATGCCGCCTGCGGTCGTGCGCGCCTTGGCGCGATCCTCGAGCAGGCTTGCCTTGGATTTCTGAACGTCCTGCTCGGTGAGCGGGCGATTGCCTGCGGGCAGCGTGAAATTCGCCGTACGCTGAAAAACATAAAGCTGATCGGCCTGCTCCGCGATGAGCGGAATGCTCTGCACGCCCGACGAGCCCGTTCCGATAACGCCGACGCGCTTGCCGGTGAAATCGACGCCCTCATGCGGCCAGTCGCCGGTGTGATACCAGTCCCCCTCGAACTGATCGAGGCCCTCGAAGTTCGGCACGCGCGCCGCCGAAAGGCAGCCCGTCGCCATGATGCAGAAACGCGCCCGCACCTTGTCGCCGCGATCGGTTTCGATCGACCACAGCGCATCGCGCTCGTCATAGGCGGCGGCGGTCACGCGCGTCTCGAACTGGATGTCGCGGCGCAGATCGAGCTTGTCGGCGACATAGTTCTGATAGCGCAGGATTTCCGGCTGGGCGGCATAGCGCTCGGTCCAGGTCCAGCCGCGCTGGATCTCGTCGGAAAAGCCATATTGATATTCGAGGCTTTCAACGTCGCAACGCGCGCCCGGATAGCGGTTCCAGTACCAGGTGCCACCGACGCCTTCGCCCGCTTCGAATACGCGAACGGACAGGCCTTGCGAACGCAGGCGATGCAGCATGTACATGCCCGCAAAACCCGCACCGACGATCACCGCATCGAATTCTTTTGCAGCCGTAGCTCTGGCTTCCTGTGCCATGTGTGTCTCCTCCCTCGAAGGCCCCGCATGGGAGCCTGACATTGGCGCGCGTTCGCGCTCTTGCTCCTATTTGATAGACAAACAGGCGCGAACGCCAAGGCCTATGAGGAAAGATTTCTAGGGTGCGCGCGCCATGGCGGCGAAGCGAGACGGTGCCCCTACGTCAGCCCGAGCCGCCGCGTTGTCAGCGGCTGGAATGCAGCCGCCGCTGGTAAAGATCGAAAACGAGGTTCCAGACATCCTCGGCAGCCGTTTCCACGTAAGCCGCGCGTTCGGGGAAGCAGAAACCATGCTCCGTGCCCGGCCAGACATCGAGACGATAGGGGACCTTGTGCGTATCGAGCGCCGCCTTCAGGTCGGGGATCACATTGTCGGGGACCCATTGATCCTTCGCGGCAAAGCCCAGATAAAGCTCGCCCTTCATGCGCGGTGCGAGGAGGTGCGGCGAGTCCGGCTTGTCGGTGACGATGCCGACGCCGTAAAGCGAGGCCGCGGCCGCGAAAGCGTCGGGAAAGGTGCCTGCCGCCGAGACGACATATTGCCCGCTCATGCAATAGCCGATGCAGCCGCGCGGGCCGGGCGCTGCGGCAGGAGAGGCATCGAGAAATTCGAGCATGCCTTTCGTATCGTCCATGACGAGCTGATTGGTGAGCGAGGTCATGGCGGTGAACATGTGCGTCCGCTCGGCGTCGCCCCCCGTTGCGAAATCGAAGCGCAAACGCCCGCTGCGGTAATACATGTCGGGCAGGAGAACGAAATAACCCTGACCCGCAATTCGCCGCGCGAATTCGTAAAGCTCCTCGCGAATGCCCGGCGCATCCATATAGAGGATGACGGGCGGATAGCTTCCGGCGGCGGGGCGGGCGGTGAAGGTTTCCATCTTGCCCGCGATGGTTTCGATCTCGACGATATTTTCGATCATCAGCCGTGGTCCCTGATCATTGCCGCGCGAGAAACCAGTCCATGATGCGTGGGTTTTCATCGCGCGGATAAGTATGCGAGAGGTCAGCAATTTCGCGATAGACGACCTTTGCGCCCGCGCCCGAAAGCGCGCGGTTTGCGACCCGCGCCATATCGGCGGGAAACATCCAGTCCAGCGCGCCATGCGTGATGTAGACGGGCAGGTCCTTGATGCGGGCAGGGTCGGCCATTTCGAGCAGGAAGGGATGAAAGCTCGCCGCGATGGGCGCGAGATGCGTGAAGGGCGAGCCGCTGTTCAGCCCGAGCACATAGGCGAACGTGCCGCCATCGCTCATGCCGGTGAGCAGCATATGCGACCTGTCGATGTTCCACGTGTCGAAGACATGGGAGAGAATGCGGTGGAGGTTCTGATTGTCGAGATCGGGCTCCATCAGCGACCAGGTATCACCGAGCGATGTCGGGGCAACCAGAATGGCGCCGCGCGAGCGCGCATTGGCGATCCAGCTCCAGAGCGTGTCGCGCCCGTGGCCGCTGCCGCCGTGAAGGGCGACGATGAGCGGCGTTGCGACATTGGGGTCGTAATATTCAGGCACGTAGATCGAGCAGCCGCCACGCATGCCCTTTTCGTTGCTGGCATGCAGGACGCCGATATGTTCGCGATTGAGATCGGCGGCGCCTATGCGGGCGGAGAGCGCTGCATCGCCGCGTGACGCGGGCTCCAGAAAATACTGGCTGACCGGCGGCAGCATCCGCGTTACCGGATAAAGCGCCTCTGCGGCGCGCGAATAAAAACGCAGCGCCCGATAGGCGGCGATGATGCCGTTGGGATCGGTTCGCGCCGCGCGCAATCCTTCAAAGGCCTGACAGACCGCTTCTGCGGCTGTCTCGACAAGCATGCGGAACCGCGCGAGATCGTCGGGCCATGCGATGGCGCCGAAAGCCTGAAGCCCGGCGCGCACACCGGCATCGGCATTGCCGACACTGTCGATCAGCTCGCTGAAATGCGGTGGATGAAGACGCCGACCGATGAAGCCCAAAGCCTCCATCGCGTCGAGGAGCGGCGGCACCAGCGCCATGATGGCGTCGAGAAGGACATCGCCTTCGTCATTCTCGACGCCGCTCATGCTGGTGCCTGCCGCATTCTCGTCGGCTGCGCTTTCCTTATCCAGGGATGCGCACCGGCAGGGTTTCGTAGCCCTTCACGAAGCTCGACATCACCCGCTTGGGTTCGCCGACGACTTCGATCTTCTGGTAGCGCTTCAGGATTTCTTCCCAGACGATGCGGAGCTGCATTTCAGCAAGACGGTTGCCGACGCAACGGTGGATGCCGAAGCCGAAGGACAGATGCTGACGCGGACGCGCGCGGTCGATGATGAAGCTGTTCGGATTCTCGATCGCTTCCTCGTCGCGGTTGCCCGAGACGTACCACATGACGACCTTGTCGCCCTTCTTGATCTCCTTGCCGCCGAGAACCGTGTCGGACAGCGCCGTGCGGCGCATATGCGCAAGCGGCGTCTGCCAGCGGATGATTTCCGGCACCATGCTGGTGATGAGATCGGGATTGTCGCGCAGCTTCTGATACTGATCCGGGTTCTCGTTGAGCGCGAGCAGGCCGCCCGTGATCGAGTTGCGGGTCGTGTCGTTGCCGCCGACGATCAGCAGGATGATGTTGCCGAGATATTCCATCGGCTCCATGTTCCGCGTCGCATCGCCATGCGCGAGCATGGAAATGAGGTCGCCCTTGGGCTCGGAATTGACGCGCTGGTTCCACAGATCGGTGAAATAGGCGCCGCATTCCAGAAGCTCCGCCTGGCGCTGCTCTTCAGTGTCGATGATGCCCGAGCCCGGACGCGCCGTGGCAACGTCCGACCAGCGCGTCAGCTTGCGCCGATCTTCCCAGGGGAAGTCGAAAAGCGTGGCGAGCATCTGCGTCGTCAATTCGATCGAGATGTGATCGACCCAGTCGAAGGTTTCGCCGCGCGGCATGGCGTCGAGAAGACCGGCTGCGCGTTCGCGGATCGTGCCTTCAAGCTTGGCGAGGTTCTGCGGCGCGACGATGGGGCTCACCACCTTGCGCTGCGCGTCGTGCTTGGGCGGGTCCATGGCGATGAACATCGGCAGGCGGAAATCTTCCGACGGATTGCTGATAGTGATGCCGCCAAGACCGGCTTCAGACGAATACACCTGATGATTGGTGTCGACCGCCATGATGTCGTTGTATTTCGTCACCGACCAATAGGGACCGAACTCGCTGTCGGCGCAGTAATGCACCGGATCTTCGCGGCGGAGCCGTTCGAAGTATGGCCAGAACGTATTGGTGCGGAAAAGCTCGGGATCGCCGACATTGATCTTGTCGAGGGGGATCGCGTAAGCGTCAACCTCCGGCTGTATGTCATAGCGGATTGCCGCTTCACTCATGGACTTCCTCCAGTTTTGTGCCCCTTGGCGAGGCTTCGTTCATTGTTGATCCCCAGTCTAGACCGTGATGACCGGTTCTGTCAGTTCGTATAAAACCGGAACCGCAAAAGTGGAAGGCATGAAAAAAGCCGGTGCTTTGGGCACCGGCTTTTCGGGAAATCCAGATTTTGCGACTGACTAGGCCGCTTTGGACTGCGCGCGGGCGGTCGCGAAATTTTCCTCGGCAAACGACCAGTTGCAGAGGTCGTCGAGGAACGACTTCAGGTAGTCCGGCCGCCTGTTTTGATAATCTATGTAATAGGCATGTTCCCAGACGTCGGAGCAGAGCAGCGCCGTCTCGCCATGAGCAAGCGGGTTGTCCGCATTGCTCGTCGCCTCGATCTTCAGCTTGCCGTCCTTGAACACGAGCCAGACCCAGCCCGACCCGAACTGGCCGACGCCTGCGGTATGGAACTGTTCATGGAATTTCTCGAAGCTGCCGAAATCGACATTGATCTGATCGGCGAGTTTGCCCTTGGGCTTGCCGCCGCCCTTTGGCGCCATCGAATGCCAGTAGAAAGTGTGGTTCCAGATCTGGGCCGCATTGTTGAAGAGCTTCTTGTGCTCCTTGCCGCTCGCGGTGCGCTTGATGATCTCTTCGAGCTTCAGCTTTTCAAACTCGGTGCCGGCGATGAGCTTGTTGGTCGTGTCCACATAGGCCTTGTGGTGCTTGCCGTGATGCACGCTCAGCGTTTCGGCTGAAATATGGGGCGCCAGAGCGTCCTTGGCATAGGGAAGGGGGGGAAGTTCGATCATCGCAAATCCTTTCGATGAGCTGCGGGAAGCGCTTACGCGCTCCCCAATAAGGCCTGCATGGCCGGATGGATGGATTGACGCCGTGATGACTAGACGTATCGCGGCGCTATCTGGTTCCCGCTGAAACCTATAAATAGGCACTCTTCGGCGGAAAACGCGGCATTGGGCGCTTTTGACGCTATAACCTTGATGCCATTGCGGTTTTTGACCGTGACGAGGCCGCCGACAGGCGGCTTGCAAGGTGTGCCGATACTCCCCACATTGATTGCATGCGGTGCCTGCTTGAGGGCCGCATGTTCCAGAAAGCAAAGTCCGAGGGCTTGGTTTTTCGGGGCAGTCGATGAAACCAGGTCGCTTGCGAAAGGGCTTTGGGGATGACGCGCATGGTCCAGTTCAATAGCCCGTTCCTGCTCGGCTTCGATGACATGGAGCGGCTGCTTGAACGGGTCGCCAAGGGCTCCGATGGATATCCTCCCTATAATGTGGAGGATGCGGTCGTGGCGAATGGCGGCACGCAGAGGCGGGTGCTTCGCATCACGCTCGCGGTCGCCGGATTTGCCAGCGACGAGTTGTCGGTCACGCTTGAGGAAAACCAGCTCGTTATTCGCGGCCGACAGCGCGAAGAGGAAGGCCGCGTCTATCTCCATCGCGGGATTGCCGGACGTCAGTTTCAGCGCGCTTTCGTTCTCGCCGACGGGATCGAGGTTTTGGGTGCGCGGCTCGACAACGGGCTTCTCGCCATTGACCTCGCAAGACCCGAGCCGTCGAAGCTCGTACGCAGAATTGCCATCACCGATGGCGCCGCATGATCGCCGCAGAGGCGATTGCTTGAGACCTGGGCTGATGTGTAACGGCCAGACGCCGCCGCCTCAAAGAGGGGCCGCGTGAAAGGAGCGTAAAATGCAGAAGGAATTTGACAGCGACAACGCTGAAGCCATCGAGGCGAATGCCGGATGGGGTACGCAGGACTTGCGCCATCTGACGCCTGAGCTTTTCGCCAATATCGGTGTGCCCAATATCGTTTACGTCCGCGAGGTCCTGGCAAGCGATCTTGAGAGCGAACTGGGCTCGGAGATCAATGTGCCCGCGGATACGAAGCTTTACGCGGTGCACGCCGCAAACGGCCAGCGCATGGCGGTTCTCGATGACCGCAACACCGCCTTTGCGGGCGCTCGCCAGTACGATCTTGAACCGCTCAGCGTTCACTGATCGCTGAAGCGACGAACAAAAAACCCCGCGAGCGATCGCGGGGTTTTTATTTTGTGGAATGATCCGAAGCCTCAGGCTGCGTGCGTGACCGGCTCGGTCAGAATGGCAAAGAGCGCCGCCGGATTGTCGCTGGCGCGCAGCTTCTCGACGACCGACTGATTGCGCAACAGCCGCGAAATGCGGGCAAGCGCCTTCAGATGGTCGGCGCCCGCACCTTCAGGCGCGAGCAGCAGGAAGACGAGGTCGACCGGCTGGTCGTCCACGGATTCAAAGTCGACCGGCGTGTCGAGCCGGGCGAAAAGGCCATGCAGGCGCGTGAGCTGGGCAAGCTTGCCATGTGGAATGGCAATGCCCTGACCGACGCCCGTGGAACCCAGACGCTCACGTTCAAGCAGCGTCTCGTAAATTGTCCGCTCCGACAGGCCCGTGAGTTCCGCAGCACGTGCGGAAAGGTCCTGCAGCGCTTGCTTTTTGCTGGTGACCTTGAGGTGGGCGATAACCCCCTCGGGTGACACCAGATCTTCAAGCTCCATATTCTTCACGCTCCAAGAGTTCGGCCAGAATTTGCGCGCCGATAGATTTTATGCCGCTCACTGTTGCTGCTGATCGCGGCTGGTGTCGATCCATCCGATGTTTCCGTCCCCGCGCCTGTAAACGAGGCTGAGGCCGCCCGTCGCTCCATTGCGAAAGACGACGAAGGCAGATTCGCTCAGATCCATCTTCATCACGGCGTCGCCGACGCTGAGACGGGGAACCGTGGTCGTGCCCTCGGCAATGATGATGGGCTGATCGTCTTCACCAGCTTCCGTCTCTTCGTTTCCGGCTTCGAGAACGAAGGAGGGAAAGGTTTCGGCCGCGTCCATCTTGTTGTTCGCGTGGCTCTTCAGGCGGCGCTTGTAGCGGCGCAATCGCTTGTCGAGACGCTCCATGGCTGCGTCGAAGGCGACATAAGGGTCTGCCGCGCGCCCCTGGGTGCTGATCTGCATGCCCGAATGCAGATGGACGGTACAATCGGCGCGTACCTCGTAACCCTCTTTCGTGAGGGTCACATGGGCGTCGATCGTCTTGTCGAAATACTTTCCGACGCTGTTATCGAGACTTTCCGACACGTGAGTGCGGAGTGCTTCTCCGACATCGAGATGATGTCCGCTGACCAGTACTTGCATGAAAACCTTTCCGGGTCACATCGCGCCTAATGCCGCTAGCGAAAGAATTGAAATCAATCCTGCCAGCAATGCCGCCCCTGAAACTGCGGCCCCTCCCCGGGCGCGCCCACACCCCGGATGGACAGGGGGGCGTTGTGCGCGTGGCAAACTAGTTGGACGGTTCCGGGGTGTCAACCTTGCGACCTCCGATGACCAAAAACACGTTTGATTTCAAACATATAAGGGCAGGAATGCAAGCTTTAAAGAGGGCTTGACGGCCTCTCACGCATAGGCGCGTTTTTCCCGCCGGCGCTGCACGGAAGAAGGAATGTTCAAGGCTTCCCGATACTTGGCAACGGTGCGTCGCGCAATATCGATTCCCGAGCCCTTCAGAATGTCGACGATATTGTCGTCGGAAAGGACCGCGTCGCCGTTTTCCGCGTCGATCAGATCCTTGATGCGATGCCGCACGGCTTCCGCCGAATGGGCTTCGCCGCCCTCGGTCGCATTGATCGAGGAGGTGAAAAAATACTTCATCTCGAAGATGCCGCGCGGTGTCGCAATATATTTGCTGGCCGTGACGCGGCTCACCGTCGATTCATGCATCGAGATCGCATCGGCGACGGTCCGCAGATTGAGCGGGCGCAGATGCTGGATGCCATACATCAGGAACGCATCCTGCTGGCGCACGATTTCAGAGGCGACTTTCAGGATCGTGCGGGCGCGCTGGTCGAGGCTTTTGACGAGCCAGTTGGCATTGTTGAGGCATTCCGACAGATAGGCCTTGGCTTTCGGATCGGCGGAAACCTTGCTGACTTCGGCATAATATTGCTGGTTCACCAGCACGCGCGGCAGTGTTTCGGAATTCAGCTCGATCGCCCATGTGCCATCGGCGCGCTGACGGATGAACACGTCCGGTATGACGGGCACGATGGGCTCGCCGCCAAAGGCGAGGCCGGGCTTTGGATTGCAGCCGCGAATGTCCTCGATCATGCTCGCAATGTCTTCGCGGTCGGCGCCGCAAAGTTTCATCAGCAGATCGAAATCGCGCCGCGCGAAAAGTTCGAGATGTTCGAGGAACACCTTCATCGTCGGATCGAGGCGGTCGCGTTCGGCAAGCTGGATCGCGAGGCATTCCTTCAGATCGCGCGCGCAGATGCCCGGCGGATCGAATGTCTGCAGAACTTTCAGCACGCTTTCGGTTTCGGAAAGCTCCGCGCCGAGGCGCTCTGCAATCTCCATGAGATCGGTGGTGATGTAACCGGCCTCGTTCACCTGATCGATGAGATAGGCGCCGATCATGCGCTGGCGCGGGTCCTTGAACGCCATCTGCATCTGTTCGGTGAGATGCTCGCCAAGCGTCGCCTCGCGCGTCAGCGTTGCTTCGAGGCTGAACTCGCCGTCGCCGCCTGAGCCCGCGCCGCCGGTCTTGAGGTTCTGCCAGTCCGAGCCGGTCGGGCCGGGCGCTTCGGCAGCCGCATCATTGGCGACGTCGCTGCGGCTTTCGTCATAGACGTTTTCATAATCGATATCGAGATCGCCATCGCGCGCCGGTGGCGGCCCGTCTTCGCTCAGTGTCAGCGCGGTCTCGGTGGCGTGGCTCGGTTCGAAATCGGCCTCGCCGTCATGTTCGGCGGCACGCTCGGAGACGGGCTCGCTGACGCTGACTTCGAGCAGCGGGTTTTTTTCGAGTTCCTGCTCGACATATTCGCCGAGTTCGAGATTCGAGAGTTGCAGCAGCTTGATCGCCTGCTGCAGCTGCGGGGTCATGACCAGGGACTGGCCCTGGCGCATCTCGAGCCGTGGTGCTAGCGCCATTTGTGGTGCAGCCCCCTATCCATCTTACAGCGAGAACCTGTCGCCGAGATAAAGCCGGCGCACATCTTCGTTGCCTACAATCTCGGAAGGCTCACCTTCCATGAGTACATGGCCGTCATGAATGATGACGGCGCGATCGATCAGTTCGAGCGTTTCACGCACGTTGTGATCTGTAATGAGAACGCCGATGCCGCGATCTTTCAAATGCGCCACGAGGTCGCGGATGTCGCCGATGGCAATCGGGTCGATGCCTGCGAAAGGCTCGTCGAGCAGCATGAAGGAAGGTTGCGTGGCAAGCGCGCGGGCGATTTCGACACGCCGCCGCTCGCCGCCCGAAAGCGCGATGGAGGGTGTGCGGCGCAAATGCGTGATCGAAAATTCAGCGAGCAGATCGTCCAGCGTCGCTTCGCGCCGGTCGCGGTCGCTTTCGACCACTTCAAGCACGGCGCGAATGTTCTGCTCGACCGTCAGCCCGCGAAAGATCGAGGCTTCCTGCGGCAGATAGCCGATGCCCAGACGGGCGCGGCGATACATGGGCAGGCTGGTGACATCCTGCCCATCAAGCGCGATGGAGCCGTAATCCGGCGCGATGAGGCCGGTGATCATGTAAAAAACGGTGGTTTTGCCCGCGCCGTTCGGACCGAGCAGGCCGACGGCCTCGCCCCGGTTGACGCTGAAGCTGACGCCGCGAACGACGGGGCGGCGGCGGAAGCTCTTGCCGATCTTGGAGACCGAAAGACCCTGATTGTTCGCGACCAGACGCGGTCCCTGCTGGGACTGTTTTCTCGTCGCGGCCTTCACGGACGCGGATTTTGCGCGGCTCGGCATCGGGTGCCCCTCAATCAATTGCCATCATCAAACGGCAGTTGGCATTAAAATTGTATGAAGTGCACTCGTTAACCAAGCCCTCTTTCACTTTTTCGGTTCGTTGGAAGGCTGAAAAAGTGCTTTGACGCGGCCAGTTGCGCCCGGTTTCGTCGTTCCCGCTTCAGCGCTGCCCGCAACCCGGCTGCGGCCTGTATTAAGGTCGATGAAGAGCTTTTTGCCCCGGATGACGTTCTTGCCCTGCCGCAGCACCACATTGTCGCCCATGACGATCGTGCGGTCGGCGACGACATAGCGCGCCCAGTCCCCGTCTGCCGACTGGTCGTCCTTGGAAAGCACATGGACCTTGCCGGTCGCATAGATTTCCCGGACCTGGGTGCGTTCGCCATTGGCGTTGGGCGCATAATTGGCCTGAAGCCGGTCGGAACGGAGCTTGGTCTCGCCTTGCACGGCCAGAACATTGCCGATGAATGTCGCCATCTGGCGCTTGTCCTCGACCTCGAGGGAATCGGCCTCGATTTCGATGGGCTCATTCGGATCGGTGGCAAAGCCGCCCAGCGGATTGTTCGCGGCAGGCTTGGCGGCGGGTTTTGCCACAGGCTTTGCAGCCGATTCGGCAGCCTCGGCTGACGGAACGAAACCCGTCCCGACCATGCCGCCCGCCAGACAGACGGCGAGCGCGGTTGCGGCAAGCAACCCCTGTCTGCCCCGATGCGCCACGACCTTGCGATCTTTCGGCATTGCGTCTCCCCCAAACCGGTTGAATCTATTGCCGCCCATAGAAGCGCACTTTCACATTTCCGTTGAAGCGCATGACCCTTTGGTCATTGTCGGCTGACATGCGGTCGGCGCGCAATGTGCCGAGCGGGCCGTGGCCCTGCACCGGCGCATCGCTTGCGACCGTACCGGCGCGCAGATTGATGACCGCCGTGGTGCCGTGAAATTCGTAGCCGGTGGAAGCGTATATGTCGATCTTCTGGTGAAGTTCGAGCATTTCGGTTTCCGTATCGAGCATGCCCGACGTCGCTGCCAGCGAAACCCAGTCCGTACCTTCCGAAAGCTTGAGATCGGCCTGCACGTTGTCGAGCCCGATATGGCTCGGCTGGCCCTTGGCCTGTGTTGCCGTGTCGGCGGTGAGCAAATAGGGGTGCCCGGCATTGTCGAGGCCGGTGACGCGCGGGCTGACCATGCGCAGATCGTTGTTCAGCGTGGCGATCTGGCGAAAGGTGATGTCGAGGCGGTCGCGGCTGTCGAATATGCCGGAGTAAAACAGCACGGTTGCCAGCAGCGCAAAGGCGCCGAGCGGCAGGGCGACCTTCATGATCGATACAAAGCGGCTGTGGCGGCTGCGTCTCTGAGCCGGCTCGAAAAGCGCGTCTTCGTCGTCGGGCGGCATATCCGGTTCGTTGTCCAGCGGTCCGCTCATTCGATTTCGCTCTGTCCACGGAACAAGGAATTCCGGCCCTTGCCATGACTGGAGCGCCGCTTGCCGCGATTATGCGCGCTAAGCCTTGCAAGCGTCAACGAAACGCAATTTCTGATTAGTGAGCGAATATGTCTTCTTCCGGCCAGCCCGACAGATCGAGGGCGGCGCGCACCGGCAAAAAGGCAAAGCAGGCCTTGGCAAGCTCCGTCCGGCCTTCGCGCGCCAGCATCCGGTCGAGTATGGCCTTGATCTCGTGGAGATGCAGAACGTCGGACGCCGCATAGGCGAGCTGCGCATCCGTCAGCTTCTCCGCGCCCCAGTCCGAGCTTTGCTGCTGCTTGGACATATCGACGTTGACGAGCTCCTTGGAGAGATCCTTCAGCCCGTGCTTGTCGGTATAGGTGCGCACCAGCTTCGAGGCGATCTTGGTGCAATAGACCGGAGCGGTCACGACGCCGAGATAGCGCTGCATCATCGCGACGTCGAAACGCGCGAAGTGAAAAATCTTCAGCACGTCCGCATTGCCCATCAGCGCGCGCAGATTGGGCGCGTTGTAGGTCGCGCGATCAAGCTGCACGATATGCGCATTGCCGTCGCCCGACGACAATTGCACGACACAAAGCGGATCGCGATTCGGGTTGAGACCGAGTGTTTCGGTGTCGACCGCCACGCTTGAACCGAAGCTCAGTCCCGCCGGCAAGTCGCCCTTGTGCAGCGTGATCGCCATTTCGCCTCGATGCCGTGTCGTCAGGGTGCCCGCCAGGCCTGGTAGTTCAAGGCGAGCTTCGCCGCCCTCGCCGGAGATCCGGTCAGAGAGCGCGAAATAAAGATGGTGCCCAGGAGAAGACTCGAACTTCCACGCCCTTGCGAGCGCTAGCACCTGAAGCTAGTGCGTCTACCAATTCCGCCACCTGGGCAAACCGAGGTCTGACTTAAATTGGGGCTCTCGGCTTGTCAATGGACAGAGCGCAGCAAAGCACACGCGAAGCCTTTGCCGCAGCCTCGCCATTGAGCTATCTAGGAACGGCAGGCGAGCCCGGTTGGGGCCGCCGGGCGGCGTGCGACAGGAGAAAAGACTTATGGCGGGCAAGGTGCGGGCAAGGGCGGAACTGCAGCCGGGAGGGCTCGTTACGGTTTTCGGCGGCTCTGGCTTCCTGGGCCAACATGTTGTGCAGGCTCTCGGACGCCGCGGCTATCGCATCCGCGTCGCCGTGCGCCGTCCCAATGAGGCGCTTTTTCTCAAAACCTCGGGCGGCGTCGGCCAGATCGAGCCCGTTCAGGCCAATATTCGCGACGAAGGCTCGGTGCGCGCGGCGATCGAAGGCGCCAGCGCCGTCATCAACCTCGTCGGAATCCTGAGCGAATCCGGCCCGCAGCGTTTCGAGACGGTGCAGGCCATGGGTGCCGAGCGGCTGGCGCGGGCGGCCAAGGCTGCCGGCGTGCCGATTTTCATTCATGTCTCGGCCCTGGGCGCGGACGAGCAAAGCGCTTCCGCCTATGCGCGCACAAAGGCGCGCGGCGAAGCGGCTGTGCTGCAGCACATGCCCGGCGCGGCGATCCTGCGCCCCTCGGTCGTCTTCGGCCCGGAAGACCAGTTTTTCAATCGTTTTGCCGCCATGGCGCGGATGACGCCCGTTCTGCCGCTCATCGGCGGCGGCGATACGCGCTTTCAGCCCGTTTATGTGAAGGACGTGGCCGAAGCGGTCGCCCGTGTGCTTGAAACCGACGCCGCCGACGGCAAGATGTTCGAGCTGGGCGGGCCGGAAACGCTGACCATGCGTCAGGTCATGGAACTTGTGCTGCGTGAAACCTGCCGCAAGCGCCTGCTGCTGCCCGTGCCTTTCGCGCTGGCCCGGCCGCTTGCCGCCTTGCTGCAATTTGCGCCCGGCGCGCCCCTGACGCCCGACCAGTTGCGGCTTCTGCAAAGCGACAATGTGGTGAGCGACGCCGCGCGCGACGAAAACCGCACGCTGTCCGGTCTGGGCATTTCGCCGACCGCCGCCGAGGCGATCGTGCCATCCTATCTTGTGCGATTCCGCAGGCGCGGCCAGTTCGAACCCGCCCCGGAGCTTGTGAGTGACGGGCTTGAACAGCGGGAACTCAAACAGTCTTGAAGGTTCGATCATGAACATTGGCGAAGTCGCGGAGCGCACCGGCGTCCCGCCCAAGACAATCCGCTATTATGAGGATATCGAGCTTATCAAGAGCCCGGCCCGCGGAGCCAATGGATATC
>NZ_JBASBH010000082.1:0-44222 GCF_049651025.1 Parvibaculum sp.
CTCTGGGAGAGGGAGGGCCCCGCCGAAGGCGGGAGGGTGAGGGTCTTGAAGCGAATGAAGAACAAACCCATCCCCACGGAAATCCTTCCCGACCTCCTCACCCCGAACCTCAACCTTGTCTTCGTCGGCACCGCAGCCGGACATCGCTCCGCCGCGGAGCGCGCCTATTATGCACATCCGGGCAACCGCTTCTGGCGCACGCTCCACGAGATCGGCTTGAGCCCGCGCCTCTACGCGCCGCATGAGTTTCGCGAGCTACTTGCGCTGAAGATCGGCTTTACCGACATGTCGAAAATCGGCTCCGGCATGGATCACGAAATCGCGCCAGAGCATTTTGATGTAACGCTTTTCGAAACCAAGATGCGCCGCTATCGTCCCCGCGCTATCGCCTTCACCAGCAAGAAAGCCGCGAGCCTCTGGCTCGGTCAGCCCACTGGCAAGATCAAGCCGGGCCGGCAAGCGCAGCAACTCCCCGGCTTTCCCGAAGTCTTTGTCCTCACCTCGCCGTCGGGCGCAGCCACCCGCTATTGGGACATAGGCCCATGGCGCGAGCTTGCGGAATGGCTTGAGCCCACGAAATCGTGACCCGCGCGCGCCTTTTGCGGAGTGCGCCCGAACCCCATATCATGGGCCAAAGCCCCGCAAAGGAGATTGTCCATGTTCAGTCTGCGCAAGAAAGCCGAAATGCCAGCGCCCGCCGACGCGCTGAAAGGCCGCGACGCGGCGATCCCGACTGCCGAACTGCACTTCATCAATGGAGCGCCGCTCAAGGGGCCTTATCCTGCGGGCTCGGAAGTTGCGATGTTCGGGCTTGGCTGCTTCTGGGGTGCGGAACGTAAATTCTGGCAGGTGCCGGGCGTTCTCGTCACCGCGGCGGGTTATGCGGCGGGCTACACGCCGAACCCGACCTATGAAGAGGTTTGCTCGGGCCGCACCGGCCACAATGAAGTTGTGCTCGTCGTCTTCGATCCGAAGAAGGTTTCCTATGACGAGTTGCTGAAGACCTTCTGGGAGAGCCATAACCCGACGCAGGGCATGCGGCAGGGCAACGACATCGGCACGCAGTATCGCTCTGGCGTCTATGTCTTCACGCCCGCACAGCGCGGGGCCGCCGAAGCTTCGCGCAAGTCATATGGCGAAGAGCTTGCGAAACGCGGTTTCCCGGCGATCACCACGGAGATCGTCGATGCTGGTTCTTTCTATTTTGCCGAAGACTATCATCAGCAATACCTCGCCAAGAATCCCGGCGGCTATTGCGGCCTCGGTGGCACAGGCGTCACATGCGCCATTGGTACGGGCGTCAGCGCCGACTAGTCAGGCGACGCGCGGTGCTGTCAGGTACCGTCCATATTTGAGTGCGAAGAGAATGAACCCCGCACTCCAGAGGATACCTGCCAGCGCGACGGTGTGTACGTAGTCGGTTGGCAGCGCAGGTGCCAGCACGCGGAGTGCCGCGCCGAGATTGACGAGCGCATAAATTGCGATCGTGCCTTTGTCGGCGGTGAGTTTGCGCCCCGTATGGCCGAGTGACGCGCGCGTCATCACAGCAATCGTCATGACGCCGATTGCGCCTGCTGTGAGCGCATGCAGCGCCGCGCCCGCCTGCACCATGTCGGGCAGCAAGATCGTCGCGCTGAGCGCCAATAGCGCGACGACAAGCCAGCCATATCCAACATGCAGAATGAAAACGAGCGGTTCGTCGGGTGTCCGGCCGCCACGCCAGCGAACGAGCCGGACAAGCTGCGCGATGCCTGCTGCTACGAGCAGCGCGCCAGAGCCTTGCGCTTGCGGAAAGCAGGCCCAGGCGAGCATCGAGATGCCGGTCAGCAAAAGTGCTGCCTTGTCCGCCAGGCCGAAAGGCGCGGGGAAGGGCGCGCCTGCTTCCCGGGCCAGCCAGTTGCGCGTGAAGATCGGCGTGATGCGTCCGCCGATCACCGAAATGAGGAGAGCGCCAACGGCAAGCGCGAGGCGCAGGCCGAACTGGGGTTCGATGTCGATGGTGAAGGACAGATAGAAGAGAAGGTTCCCCAACCAGAAAATAGTGCAGAGCGCCGGGATCATCAGGTTCTTCCAGTTTCGGCCGAGGACAATCTCGCGCACCATTGTTGCGACGAGCGCGGCGAAAAAGAGAAGGTCGATCGCGGCGGCTGTGTCGGGTGTAATGAGATCGGCAGCGGCTGAGGCGACCGCAATGCGTCCTGCGAACCAGAGTGCGGTGAGCATCACGAGCAGCCATCCGGCTGTCGCCGGTCGCTTCGTCCATTCTGCAATGGCGGTGAGTGCAAAGCCGCCCATCACAGCGCCGAGATAGCCGAAGATCATTTCATGGCCATGCCAGTAGATCGGCGGAAACACATCGCCGCCCGGCATGGCGACGCCTTCAAGGAAGGCGATCCAGAGCGGCAGGGCGATGCCTGCGAAAAGTGCAGCGGAGAGAAAGAAGGGACGGAAACCGGCGCTGAAAAATATCGGGCCGTCATAGGCCCGTCTTGCCGCGTTCACTTGATCCATGTCGTTTTCTCCCAAACGCCGTGTTCGTAAACAGTCTGCCGCTTGTCGTTGATGACATGCTCCGTTGTCACCGTAAACGTGTGTTTTCCCCGCGCGGCGCCTTGTCGCAAGAAAAGGCCGCGTTGACATCGCGGCCTTTCACATTGTTTGTGCGCAAATCAATGCGTCGTATCGCCGTTTGTCAGGTGAGCTTGCCTTTCAGCATGCCGAGACCGGCCGATTGAAATTTCTCGACAAGCCCGGCCATTCCGCCTGTGCTTGCTCCACCGAGCAGCTCTGCCAGAATTGCAGACATGCCTTCAGGTGTTTCATCTTGTCCGCTCGTATTCGACAAGGCGTTTGTCAGTTGGTCGAATAGTCCCATCAGTGCCTCCATTCGATTGAGCTGTAGCGGCATGATTGCGAATGTGTGGATTTTTTTGTGGCGTCTCGCCCGAATGCACACAGCGTCCTTTCCCTCGCTCAGATGGTGAGCGAGGAAGCGGGACACTTGAAAAGCGCACCCGCCGCAATGAGTGCGGCGGGGCAGATCGTCTGTCCTATGACTTCTTGAGACAACTGCTCATGAAGGCTTTGCGAGCATTGCCACTCAGATGCTGTGTGGCAGCGTCCGTGTTGCAGGATTTCATCTTCTCTTGCTGCGACGTCATGGCGGCAGGCTTTGCGCTCAAGCACTTGCTCATGAAGTCCTTGCGTGCGTCGCCTTTGAGATGTTCGGATCCTGCTTCTGTGTTACAGGATTTCATTTTTTCTTGCTGTGCCATCTGCTTCGCGGTCGCTGCCTGTGCAGGAACGGCGAGGGTCAGGCCAACAGCGGAAACGGACAAACAGAAAAGCAATATGGGCAAGCGCATGGGTTTTCTCCCGTTGCATGCCCCCCTTTGGTCCCGAAGAAACTATATGCCTGCTTTTTGAAAATGTCGTCGCCTGCCGCGAGGCGCCATTTTCGATTTTATATAAGATTAATGAATGAGATGCCGTGTCGCGATCTTGTGTGTTTCGGCGTGCGTCTCGTTGCGCGGCGCATCAGACGATCTTTCAAATGGAGCGCACGGATTTCAATAATGTTCAGTAGAAAGAATATAAAATAGGAGATGTGCAGCACGAAAAAAGGCCGCCCGTTTCGGGGCGGCCTTTCAATTTCGATCAGGCGGCAATCAGAGGTTTGCGACGGCTTCCTTGCGCGCATCCGACTGGTCGCGGATTTCGGCCTTCATCGCCTTTTGCAGCTTCTCGAAAGCGCGCACCTCGATCTGGCGCACGCGTTCGCGGCTGATGCCATATTCCTGGCTCAGGTCTTCCAGCGTTGCCGGTTCGTCCTTCAGCCGACGTTCGGTGAGAATATGCATCTCACGTTCATTCAGCGTCTGCATCGCTCTCGCCAGCATGTCGTGGCGCAAGTTCATTTCCTGCTTGTCGCCGAGATTGCTCTCCTGGTCCGCGCTGTCATCGACCAGCCAATCCTGCCATTCGCCGCCTTCGGAATCCTGACGCAGCGGGGCATTAAGCGAATTGTCCGGACCCGACAGGCGCCGGTTCATCGAGACGACTTCGGCCTCGGTGACGCCGAGGCGATCGGCAATCGTCGTCACGTGTTCCGGGCGCAAGTCGCCTTCCTCGATTGCCTGAATCTGGCCTTTGACCTTGCGCAGGTTGAAGAAGAGCTTCTTCTGCGCGGCGGTCGTGCCCATCTTCACAAGCGACCAGGAGCGCAGGATGTATTCCTGGATCGAGGCGCGAATCCACCACATCGCATAGGTGGCGAGGCGGAAGCCCTTTTCGGGCTCGAAGCGCTTCACGGCCTGCATCAGGCCGACATTGCCTTCGGAAATGACTTCGCCGATGGGGAGGCCATAGCCGCGATAGCCCATGGCGATCTTCGCCACGAGGCGCAGATGGCTTGTTACCAGTTTGTGAGCGGCTTCGGAGTCCTCATGCTCCTTCCACCGCTTGGCGAGCATGTACTCTTCCTGCGGTTCGAGCATGGGGAACTTGCGGATCTCCTGGAGATACCGCGAGAGCGAGACTTCCGGGCTTGGGCTCGGAATGAGCTTTGTCGACGTAGCCATTTAAATACCCCTTCACGGCGGCCCAACCAGGCCGCGCGTCCCGTAACTCGTGCCTGCCAAGCGCAACGGGACAGCGATCCCCTATATAGGGGCGGATTTGGGCCAAAAAAGGTCTGTTCGTGCCGCAGATTGTATCAATTCTAACTTATTGCGCAAGTTACCAATATTAAAGGTTGCTCACACGCTCATTCAGCTTCCAGCGCATCAAGAAGCGCCTGCATGTCGGCGGGCAGGTCGGCATCGAAGGCCAGTATTTCGTGGCTCACCGGATGCTCGAAGCCCAGATGATGGGCGTGCAAGGCCTGGCGGCCCAGTTGCTCCAGCGCGGCCTGCGTTTTGGGCGAGAGCTTCGACTTGCGCGTCTTCTGGCTGCCGCCATAGGTCATGTCGCCGAGGACGGGGTGGCCTATGGCTGTCATATGGACGCGGATCTGATGTGTGCGCCCCGTTTCAAGCCGACATTCGATGCGGCTCACGATGGCCGGCTCGCCGAAGCTTTCCCTGACCTTGTAATGCGTGATCGCCTCGCGGCCGGAGGTCTTCACGGTCGTCATTTTCGAGCGATTGTTTTGCGAGCGCGCAATATTGGCTTCCACCTTGCCGACATGCGGAAGCGGCGCGCCCCAGACAAGGGCCGTATAGGCGCGCGTCAGCCTGCCGTCGCGGCCGTGTGCGGCGAATTGCTCGCTCAAGGCGCGATGGGCCCGATCGGTCTTTGCAACGACCATCAGCCCGCTCGTATCCTTGTCGAGGCGGTGGACGATGCCGGGCCGCTTCTCGCCGCCAATTCCCGAGAGGCTCGCGCCGCAATGGGCAAGCAGCGCGTTCACCAGCGTCATGTCGTGATTGCCAGCCGCCGGATGCACCACGAGGCCCGCGGGTTTCATGATCACGATGAGTTCGGCGTCTTCATAGACGACGTCGAGGGGGATCGCCTGCGCTTGCGGCTTTGCTTCCGTCGGCGCGGGCACGTCGACGAGAAAATGCTCGCCTTCCTTCACGCGGTAGGAGGCGTCATCGAGTACGCTGGAGGTGCCGTTGACGGAGCGCGCGACGCGCCCTTGGTCGATCAGGCTTTTCAGGCGGGCGCGCGACAAGGGTTCTTCAGCCGCCTTGCCCCCAAGGGCCTCGGTGAGATACTTGTCGAGGCGCATGCCGACCGCTTCCGGTTCTACGGTCACGGTATGGCGTTGGCCGCCCATTTCTACTTCCGTTGAGGACATCATGCCTGAAGATACAGTCCAGCAGCCCGAGATGGAAATGGTGCCTTCGTTGCGGACCCGCCGCATGCTTGTCACCGCTATCATTGTCATGGCCGTCGTGCTCGTCGCGGGCTTTACGGTTGTCGTAACGACGCTCGTCAAACGCGCTTCTCATCCCAAGGCCAGCGCCTCACTGGTCGGCCCCGGCGGGCGCTTCGGCGTCAGCGACATCAATATTGCGCCCGGCGACCGGGTGCGGACGCTGACCATGACAGACGACCGGCTTGCCATTCATATCGCGGGCGAGAAGGGCGAGGAAATCGTCATCGTCAATGTGAAGACGGGTATCGAACTCGGTCGGTTCCGCCTGCAATCCATCACGGGCCTTGCCGCCAACGGCAAGTTCTAGCCTTCACGCTTCACATATTGCGAGAAAGACGCGTCAAACGGCGCGCGCAGTCGCTTGCGCGGCGGCGTTACAGGCATGCGTGGATTTCGGAGGGGGAGGGTGCCGCCAGCACCTTTGGGGAGGAGGGAGGATGGCGCTGGCGGCAACTACTGAAAGCCAAGATCGGGGAGGAGGATCGATCAACTTTCGTAAGTCTTTTATCGAGGCTTCGTGACAAAATGTCAAAGTCTAAAATGCTGCGTCGCAAAATGATCCGATGTCGGATATCTGCCCTCGTACGCACGGTAAGCTATTGTTTTTGATATATAAAATACCTATATTAATTGATAGGATTAATACACCTATATATAAACTGCGCCCGTTTGCCGCAGCGCATTTATCAGTTTTAGGGTGTGTACCCTATGGTTTTGAACCGGGAAGAACGCCCGGAGCGGGAGCCGCCCGGAAATTTTTCCCGCATAGGCTCAAAACCGCTTTGCCGATTCCGCTCGCGATGGACCGCGCGTGGATAGAGCTTGATTGCTTTTTGCTGCCGTCTTATACGGAACGCCCGAACTGATCCGTCTCCTTCGTCTAGCGGTTAGGACGTCGCCCTCTCACGGCGAAAACAGGGGTTCGATTCCCCTAGGAGATACCAGTTTCCTGTCGTTCGGGATTTCATCGCCTTCTTGAATGCGCGCCATTTATCCCCCGCACACAATCTGTATGCGGAGAAGAGCCGTTCCGCTTGGCGGCGATTTGACAAGTTGGGCGAATAGCTCGACCGTCCGTGACCCGCAGCGCTTTTCTCGCCAGAGATCATGGTCTTTTCCTCGATTCCCTTCCTTTTCTACTTTCTCCCGCTTTTCATTCCCTTCTATTTCCTGATGCAGACAACGGCGGCGCGCAATGCGGTGCTGCTTGTCTTCTCGCTGTTTTTCTATGCCTGGGGCGAGCCTTGGTTCGTGCTGGTCATGCTCGGCTCCATCGTGGGCAATTGGCGGGCGGCGCTGATCATCGAGCGGACGCCTGCCGAGCGGCGCGTCTGGGTCACGGGCCTTGCGATTGCGGGCAATCTGCTCGTGCTGATCGTCTTCAAATATGCCGACTTCGCGCTGATCAATCTCAATCATGTGCTGGCGGAGTTCGGGACGTCGGTGCCGGTGCCCGCCATTGAATTGCCGCTCGGCATTTCGTTCTTCACTTTCCACTCGATTTCATATCTCGTCGACATCCACCGCGGGAATTCGAAGGCGGCGCGCAGTCTCGCCAATGTCGCGCTTTATATTTCGATGTTTCCGCAGCTCGTTGCGGGCCCCATCGTTCGCTACAAGAAGATCGCGCGGCAGATCGATCGGCGGCGCACGACATTCGGGCGCGTCAGTGCGGGGGCGCGGATATTCGTCATCGGCCTTGCGCAGAAGGTTTTGATTGCCGATCAGGTGGCGCGAATTGCGGATGCCGCTTTCGATCAGGTCGCAAAGCCCGCGCTTATCGAAGCCTGGCTTGGGCTTTCGGCCTATGCGGTGCAGATCTATTTCGACTTTGCGGGCTATTCAAACATGGCGATCGGATTTGCGGTCGCCTTCGGTTTCAGCTTCCCGCGCAACTTCCGCCTGCCATATACGTCGCGTTCAATCACTGAGTTCTGGCGGCGCTGGCATATGAGCCTGTCGACCTGGTTCCGCGACTATCTCTACATTCCGCTTGGCGGCAATCGCGGCTCGGCCTTTGCGACTTATCGCAATCTCGCGACCATCTTCATTCTCTGCGGATTGTGGCATGGCGCGAGCTGGAACTTCGTCATCTGGGGCGCATATCATGGTGCGTTGCTCGTCATCGAGCGCGCAGGCCTGGGAGCGTGGCTGAAGACCTGGCCGGACAAGCTCGCCTGGGCCTATGCGCTTCTGGCCGCAATGCTGGGCTGGGTGTGGTTCCGCGCCATCGATCTGCCGCATGCGCTCAACATGTTCAAAGGGCTTGCCGGGCTTCATGGCGTCGGCGCGCTCGATACGCGCATGCATCTCGCGCTTTACCCGGCGACGGTCAGCGCGCTGGCGGTCGGCGCGGCGCTTGCGCTCTTGCCGCGCTCCAATGGAACGCGGCCGCGCCAGGGCGCGTTTTTCGTTTTCCTTCGTAATTCGAAGGCGATGGATTTCGCCTTTGTCAGCCTGCTCATCGGCTTCTCTGTGCTGGCCGTCAGCAGCGGCACCTATAGTCCTTTCCTCTATTTCCGGTTCTGACATGAGTTTGGAAACCAGCAGAGGCATGCTCGCAAAACACCGGCGCATCTGGCTCGCTTTGGTGCTGCCGTTCCTTTGGCTACCGATGATTGGCGGCGCGCTGCAATCTCCGCCTGCGAAAAGCGATGCGGAGCTTCACTGGCCGCAATCCATGTCGGAATGGCTGGCCCTGCCGCGTGGCGTCGATGTCTGGGTGCAGGAGCGGTTCGGATTTCGCGAAGCGCTTCTCGATATCAATGCGCGTCTGCGTTATGCGCTGCGCTCGCCGACGACGGATCGCGTCGTCTTCGGCCGTAACGGCTGGCTTTTTCTCAGCGACGACGCCGTGTTTCAACAGTCCATGGGTTTGCGCATGCGCGTGCCGCTGGTGACGCAGCTTGCCGATACGGCGCTCGATCTTCAGCGCGAACTTCGCAAGCGTGGCGCGGCGCTGGTCGTTGCCGTGCCGCCAAACAGCCAGAGCATCAATCGCGAGGATTTGCCCGGCTGGGCGAAGGTCGGGGACGTCAGGACGGAATATGACGTGCTTCAGGAGGCGCTCCTTGCGCGCCACATTCCCTTTGCCGACTTGCGCGCGTTGTTGCGCGACGAGCAGGCGCGCGAGGAGGTCTATCTCAAGACCGATACGCATTGGAACAATCGCGGCGCGCTGCTGAGCTACAACGCGGTCATGCAGGCAGCAGGCCTTGCCGACTGGCAGCTCGATCCCGCGCGCGTCGAGAAGGGCTTTGAGCCCGCGCATGGCGGCGATCTTGCGCGCATGCTGGGCGTCGAAGCATATGTGACGGACCGGCAGATGGCGCTCGATCTTGCGAGCTACAGGCCCGCAGCATTCACGGTGGAGGTACTTGAAGACCGCGATGTGATGCCGAGCTATGTGGTGACGCGCGATGCGCCCGATGCATCAGGGCCGACGGTGATGGTGATCGGCGACTCGTTCACGCGCGCACATTTTCGCGATCCGATCATGCTGCATGCAAAGCGCCTCATCTGGACGCATCACAACCAATGCGCTTTCGATTGGGGTCTCATCGAGACCTATAAGCCGGACCTCGTCATTCTGGCACCCACCGAGCGCTATGCGCTTTGCGCGCCGGGGCGCAGCCCGAGGGGCATGCCTGAAGGTGCGGATCAAAAATCACTGAGGGAGCAGGCGGAGCAGAACAGCCAGGTCGTGCCTTAAGGCGCGACGCCTGCTTCAAGCGCGCGAATGCGATCGGCAAGGAAGCGTTCATTGGGAAGCGTGGCGTCAGCTTCCTTCTCGTCGTGCCCGGCTTCTCCAGAAGAAAAACCGGCATGCACGCGCTCGCTGAAGCTTGAGAGCGATGCCTTGATCTCGGCCAGCTCGCGCAACTCGCCGTCATGCGGTTCATCATCGGTCGGAAATGGGGCGAGCGTGACGGGCGCCTGAGGTTCGCGCATGCGGCGCGCGGGGGCGGGCGTGGCGAAGGCCGATTGCAGCCCGCGCGTATCGGCGATTTGCGCCGTCGCCTCGTTCATGTCGTGCACCAGCCGCGCGGCTTTTTCGCTGAGGCTTCTGAGTTGCGTTTCCACAAGGCCGCGACGGTCGATTTCTGCGCGTGCGGCTGTCTCAAGCTCGTCGACGCGCGATTGCAGGGCGACAAGATTTTGCTGACGGATTTCCGCCTCGCTCCGCGCCGCATCATGCTGCACTTGCAGGTCGGCGATTTCGCTGTGGAGGGAATGGGCCTCGTCGACGGCTTTGGCCAGCGCTGATTCCAGTTGCGCGTGCTGCTGCGAGAGGGATGTGAACTCGCTTTGCTTGTCCTGCAGGGCGGCTTCGAGATGCGCAATCTTTTCGACGTTCTGATGCGCTTCTATGAGGTCGATATCGCCTGTAAGCTTGCGCGTCGTCACCGTGACGGCGCGGCGCCACACAAGCTGGACTGCAATGAGAGCGAGGAACGTCGCGGTCAAAAAGCCAAGCGCTATCAGCATCAGGCTCTCGATCATGGGCACCTCTTTGCAGCGGGGAACGGGAACCGGCAGGGCGACGAACTGGGCCACCCTGCCAGAAATAAAAGGAGCCTTCCAGCATCGAGGCTGCCGGCCCCTTTGTTAAAGGCCGGAGCGTGTCAGAAGGGCAACCATTCGCGGTCCTTGGTGTATTTCAGATAGCCGACCGACGCGCCGAGCCGCAGGCCGACGCCTGAACGCATCGGGGCCAGAATGACATTCTCCCGCTGCTGATAATTGATGCCGATGCCCGCGATCAGATAGGCGCTGCCCTCGACGCCGGGGAAGCGCTGATAAATCGTCTGGCCGTCGGGCAGGTTGTAGATCAGCGTGAAAACCTTCACCGCATTGCCGCCGAAGTCCCAACCGGCGGTCGGTCCCTGCCAGAAGACCTTTTGCTGCGTGCCGTTTTTCATATGAAGCGTGCCCGAGCCATAGCGCAGGCCCAGCACGATGGCGCCGCTTGCCTCTTCGCCCTTGATATAGGCGTTGGGCTCACCGTATTTCTGGAACACCGTATGGACGGCGTCGGCAAGGCCCTTGGCCGCGCCGCCGAAGACGGTGCCCGCCTCCATCACGATTTCCTGCTCGCTATAGGTGCTGTTCGCCTGACTTTTTACGGCAGGGGCCTGCTGATTCACGGCGTCGGCCCAGGCAGGCGCGGCGGCGAGGGTGGCGGCGGCGAAAAGCCCGGCGAGGCTGCAAACGATGCGTCCCCGAAGCTTGCCGGTTTGCGTCGACGTCATATGGAACATGGGAGCAATCCTTCTGGGGGTTCGGACGGTCTGGACGGTCCGGGACCGGAAAGTGCGTATCGCGGCAGGCCCGACTCACTCGCCCAAGTTTATCGTTTCTATCGCGGCATAAAGGTGGCGGAATGTGTCAATAAATGGGAAAATAAAGGCGTGCCTGTTGGGGTGCGTGTCATTTTAGCGCAAAATGCCTGTTCCAGCATGGGCATGGGGATTGCAAACCTCTCACGTCAGACAGCTTCGCCGCCGTGTTTCAGGCAGGCGAGGTCGGCGCGAGCCACCGAGGGTCGGGGGGCCAAGATCGGAGTTCGCGCCGACCGGTTTGTCTATGTCCGTGGCCTCGACAGCACCGGACCCTGACGTTACATGCGGCAGAGTCCCACGGGACGGCGCCTCTCTTGCGAGGGGCGCCGTTTTATTTCAGACGCCGCCGCGTGCGACGAAGAACGGATTGTCGAGACCGCGCTCGGTTTTGCCGTAGAGAAGGGGAATGCCGTCAAGCTGTGTGACGCTGCCGCCGGCTGCGGAAAGCACCGCATGGCCCGCCGCCGTGTCCCATTCCATGGTGCGGCCATGGCGGGGGTAAAGATCGGCCTCGCCCGCGGCGATCAGGCAGAATTTCAGCGACGAACCCGCGGCCAGAAATTCTTTCACCCTGTAGAGGTTGAGATATTCGTCTGTCTTCTGGTCGCGATGCGTGCGGCTGGCGATGATGACCAGGCCGTCTTCGGCAGGCTTGCGCACGCGGATTTGATGCGGGCGCGTGGCGCTGTCGAGCGAGCCTTCCGTATTCGGAGCGATGACCTGCTCATAGGCCTCGCCGGGGCCTGAGCCGTAAAACAGGCGCTCTTTCGCCGGGGCATAAACGACGCCCGCGACCGGCACACGATTTTCGATCAATGCGATATTGACCGTGAATTCGCCGTTCCTGTTCAGGAATTCCTTGGTGCCGTCGAGCGGATCGACGAGAAAGAAGCATTCTGCAATCGCCGGGATATGGCCTGCCGCTGCCTGTTCCTCGGAGACGACCGGAATATCGGGTGCAATGATCTGAAGCCCGTCGAGGATGATGCGTTCGGCATCCTGGTCGGCAATGGTGACGGGCGAATTGTCTTCCTTGCGCATGGCTTCGACGCCGTTGGCGTAATGCGTCATGATGGCGGCGCCAGCCTTGAGGGCGAGGCGGCAAAGGTCTTCCGTCAGGGCAGCGCGATCGGCAACCATAGAAACAACTCTCTTCTTCTTGTGCGCGCGGACAACACCACCTGACGCCGCCGGGGTCAAGACGGCGAGTGTCGCTCCTCCGGCTCTGCAGGCTGGTTTCTTGGGCGGGCCGATGGTATCAGGCTTGAGGGCATGATTGCATATCCGGGGCATCAGCAGATGAGCGATATAGAAGAGATTTCGGCGCTGGAGCTGGCGGCGCTCCTGTGCAGCCGCGTGTGCCATGACGTCATCAGTCCGGTGGGCGCCATCACCAACGGGCTTGAGGTGCTGGCCGACGACGATGATCCCGAAATGCGGGTTCATGCGATGGATCTCATCACGAAGAGCGCGGCGCAGGCGTCAGCAAAGCTTCAGTTCGCGCGTCTGGCCTTTGGTGCAGCCGGGGCGGTGGGGTCTGAGCTCGATCTCGGCGATGCGCGGGTCGTTGCGGAAGGCCTGATGAAGAGCGAGAAGGCGAAGCTGACCTGGGACGCGCCGCATGCCACCATCGGCAAGGACTATGTGAAGCTGGCGCTGAACATGCTGCTGATCGGCATTGCCGCCATTCCGCGCGGCGGCGAGATTGCTCTGACAATTGAGGGTGAGCTGAAATCGCCGATATTGCGTGTTCGCTCGCGCGGGCAGGCGGCGAGGGTGCCGGACGAAACGGCGGCGTTCCTCGGCGGCGTCGCGCTTGACCGTTCTCTGGATGCGCGGGCCGCGCAGCCTTATTTCACCGGTGTCGTCGCACGCTCGCTCGGCCACGCGATCGATGCGCGGATGGATGGCGATGAATTTCTGATTGAAGCGAAAGCTGCATCGCCCAACGGCGAGTGAGCAGGGCTGACGCTACGTCAGCAAGCCGAAACGCAACGGGCGTCTCCGAGGAGACGCCCTTTCCAGTTCTGTATGCGCGAGATGCGATCAGGCAGTTGCCTGAACCGGCATGCTTCCCTCGATGGGATCGCGCAGCACATAGCCCCGTCCCCACACGGTTTCGATGTAGTGTTCGCCGCCCGTGGATGCTGCGAGCTTCTTGCGGAGCTTGCAGATAAACACGTCGATGATCTTGAGTTCGGGCTCGTCCATGCCGCCATAGAGATGATTGAGGAACATCTCCTTGGTCAGCGTCGTGCCCTTGCGGAGCGAGAGAAGCTCCAGCATCTGATATTCCTTGCCCGTCAGATGGACGCGGCTGTTCTCGACTTCCACAGTTTTGGTGTCGAGATTGACAGTGAGCTTGCCCGTATTGATGACGGACTGGGAGTGGCCCTTCGAACGGCGCACGACGGCGTGAATACGCGCGACGAGTTCATCCTTGTGAAAGGGCTTGGTCATATAGTCGTCGGCACCAAAGCCGAGGCCGCGCACCTTGTTCTCGATGCCTGCAAGGCCCGAGAGAATCAGGATCGGCGTCGTGACTTTGCCAAGGCGGAGCGACTTCAGAACTTCGTAGCCGCTCATATCGGGCAAGTTCAGATCAAGAAGGATGATGTCGTAATCGTACAATTTGCCCAGATCGACCCCTTCTTCGCCAAGGTCGGTGGTGTACACATTAAAACCGTCAGATTTCAGCATCAGCTCGATGCTCTGAGCGGTTGCACTATCGTCTTCAATGAGCAGAACTCGCATGGTGCCCCTCTTTGCGGTTCAGATTGTCTGTCTACCGCTGCAGCCCAAAATTAATCCACAATGAAGACACTAACGCGATTTGGTTAATAAAGGTTAACCGAAGTCAAAAATTTTGAGAAAATTTTATATGAATGCTCATGCATGCATGGGCTGGAGCATTTGATGCTCGACTGACCCGCTTGCAGACGCTGCTCGGCACTCACTTCGCAAGCGCCGGATCGTGCCGCCATGGAGCAATTTCCATTGCCAAGGTTTACGCGGCCTTAAAACCTTCCGGTCAAGATTACCCGAAGATTTCGTTGAGAGTGACATTTCTCACAATCCGGTTCGCGCATGGCGAGCGGGAAACTGATCGATACGGGGGCCTTGAGGCGTGCAAGCGTTGTTGGCGGAAATAGGCGAACTGGCCGAGGTCAAACATTATGGCCGGGTCGTGAGCATTCAGGGGTTGATGGTGGAAATCGCCGGGCCGCTGCATGCCATGGGCGTTGGTTCGCGGCTTGCCGTATCGAGCCGAAACGGCGAGGACATTGAATGCGAGGTTGTCGGCTTTCGTGACGGCCGCGCGCTTTGCCTGCCGTTCGGATCGCTTGCGGGCATCGGTGTCGGCTGCAAGGCGGTCGTCAGCGCCGAAGAGCCGCATGTCTATCCGACCAGCGCCTGGCTTGGTCGCGTCGTCAATGCGATGGGTGAGCCGATCGATGGTAAGGGTCCGATTGCGCAAGGATCGCTTCCCTACAAGCTGCGCAATGCGCCGCCGCCTGCCCATACGCGCCAGCGCGTGCGCGGCAAGCTCGACCTCGGCGTTCGTGCGCTCAATACATTTCTCTCTTGCTGCCGCGGGCAGCGCATGGGCATTTTTGCGGGCTCGGGTGTGGGCAAGTCCGTGCTGCTTTCCATGCTTGCGCGAAACACGGCTTGCGGCGTCGCCGTGATCGGGTTGATCGGTGAGCGCGGCCGCGAAGTGCAGGAATTCCTTGAAGACGATCTCGGGCCGGAGGGTCTTGCGCGTTCCGTCGTCGTTGTCGCGACGTCGGACGAGGCGGCGCTGATGCGCCGTCAGGCGGCCTATCTCACACTGACCCTCGCGGAATTCTTCCGCGACAAGGGCGAAGACGTGCTTTGCATGATGGATAGCGTGACCCGCTTTGCGATGTCGCAGCGCGAGATCGGCCTTTCGGCCGGCGAGCCGCCGACCAGCAAGGGCTATACGCCGACCGTCTTTGCCGAGTTGCCGAAACTTCTTGAACGTGCCGGACCGGGCACGGGGCAGGGCACGATCACGGGCATTTTCACCGTGCTTGTCGATGGCGACGATCATAATGAGCCTGTCGCGGACGCCGTCCGTTCGATTCTTGACGGGCATATCGTCATGGAGCGCTCGATTGCGGAACGCGGGCGCTATCCGGCGGTCAATATTCTGAAGTCGGTTTCGCGCACCATGCCGGGCTGCAACAGCGAAGAAGAGAACGCACTCATTCGTCGTGCGCGCGGTCTGCTTGCGACCTATGACGATATGGAAGAACTGATCCGGCTGGGCGCCTATCGCTCGGGATCGGACCAGCTTGTCGACGAGGCCATTTTCTATCAACCGGCGCTCGACAAATTTCTTGGACAACGCAAGGACGAGGCGACCGACATGGCAACTGGTTACGCCATGCTCGAAAGCATTCTCTCGCAGCCTATGCCCCCGAAGGAGGTGAATAATGCGCAACCGTGAATCGCTTATCCGCCTGCATCGGTTTCATGTCGATGAGAAGCGCCGCAAGCTTGCCGAGCTTGAGCTGATGCTTCAGGAGTTTCGTGCGCGCGAGCGCGAGCTTGAAGCACAGGTCATGTCCGAGCAGAAGAAAGCGGGCATTTCCGATGTCGCGCATTTTGCCTATCCCATGTTCGCAAAATCCGTCATCCGTCGGCGTCAGAACATTTTGACGTCCATCGAGGATATTGACCGCCAGATCGAGGCGGCCAAGGAAGAGGTTGCGAACGCATTTCGCGAACTCAAGAAATACGAGATCGTCGAGGACAACCGGAAGCGCAGGCATCGCAAGGAAGTGATGCGGGTCGAGCAAATGGAACTCGACGAGGTTGCGATCGGTATTCATCGCCGCCAATAGGCGAGGGGCCTGCTCTCGCATCCCTACCCATAGCGTCTCGGCTCCGTTACAATGCGCGCATCATCAACGAAGTGCCGCGGCGGACCCAAATGCCCTCCTTTGATATTGTTTCCAAAACAAATTTCCCCGAAATCGACAACGCCCTCCAGAACGTCATCAAGGAGGTTGCGCAGCGTTATGATTTCAAGGGCTCGAAATGCACGATCGAGCGCAAGGAACAGGAAATCATCATCAATGCCGACGACGATCTGAAGCTCAAGCAGATGCATGAGCTTCTTCAGGGTCATCTGGTGCGGCGCAAGGTGGATCCGGGCGTGCTCGAATATAAAGACCCCGAAAAAGCGGCGGGGCAGAGCGTTCGCCAGAAGGTTGCGATCAAGGACGGCATCGACAAGGAGCTGGCCAAGCGCATCGTCAAAGATATCAAGGGATCCAGCCTGAAGGTTCAGGTCGCCATTCAAGGCGACGAGCTGCGCGTTTCAGGAAAGAAGCGCGACGACCTCCAGGCTGCGATCCAGTTCGTGAAGGGGCTCAATATCGAGCAGCCCCTGGACTACGAAAACTTCCGCGACTGATATTCGCGACTTTCTAGCTGCGCAGAAATATCCGGCGGATGAGATAGATCAGGCTGATCGCCACGAGATATCCGACGAAGCGGATGGCGGTGAGCTTCAGCACTTCCATATTGGTGAAGTCCGGAATGGTCACGCCTTCGTTCGCGATTGCGTGACGGGCGATCGTCACGGCTTCATGGATGATCGTTGCGCCGAGCGCCCAGCCGATAACCTGGCTATAGGTGCGCATCAATGCGGCGGCGATAACCGCGATGATGATTCCCTGTACGGAACTGACGGTATCGAAGCCTTGTCGCGCCAAGGCCAGAGCCTCATTCGCATATTCGGTAAGCTGCATTTTGTCCCCCAATTCGGCTCACTATTCCCCCCTGCCTCGCAAAGCGGCAACTGCCGGATTTTGGAGCAGGCGCGCAGGTTATCTCAAATCGAGACGGAGTACACTCAATTGCACCGCACAAATAGTTTGTGTGCGTCGCAAAATAGTCACTTGCGCGAGCTTGTGGAGATGATGGTGGCGGGGCGTGGAACCGGCAGCAGAAGGTCGTTTGCCAGCCTGCGCACGGCTTCACTGGCTTTTGCCTGGGGGTGACGGAAAAGTATCGGCGTTTGATGTCGAATGGCGTCTCGCACCAGATCGTCGCGGGGAACAAACCCGGCCAGCGGCGGGTTCAGGCCCAGAAAATTCTTGCAGGCATTGGTCAGGGCAGCATGGGTGCGCCAGGCATGTTCCCTGTCATTGGCCATATTAACGACAATGCGAATGTCCGCCGCCGGCTCCTGAATCGACAGGAGCTTGATGAAGGCATAGGCGTCGGTCAGGGATGTCGGCTCGTCGGTGACGACGACGAGCGTGGTGCTGCCCGGCATACAAAGTGACATCACGCCCTGATCGAGGCCCGCCGCGAGATCGACGACGATATGGGCGTAGCGATCCGACAGGACCTTGAGGCCGCGTGTGATGCCGGAGATTTCAGCTTTTGTGAGCGCGCTCAACACACCCGAACCGGACTTTCCGGCGAGCACGTCAAACCTCGCGCCGCCGCCCGCGCCGCTGACCGAGGGGATTTCATATTTGGTGATCGCCTCATCGAGACGCGCGCGGCCCGCGATGACGGATCCGAGATCGTGCTTGGGTGAGAGGCCAAGCTGCACATCCACATTGGCAAGGCCGAGATCGCCGTCGAAAAGAAGAACGCTGCGGTTCATCTCTGCAAGCGCTTCTGCGAGCGTGATCGAAAGCCATGTCTTGCCGACACCGCCCTTGCCGGACGCCACCTGAATTATACGTGGTGCGGACATGATCGAAATTCCTCGCTGTCTCTATGACGAAGCGGAAAGCGATTTTGCTTCCGCCCGCATTTCATGCGTATCGAGAATGAGGCGCGCGCAAATGGTCGGGTTCATGGAGCCCAAGCCGCGCGCGAGATAGGGTGTCACACTTATCTGCGCAAGTGAAAGGCGCGATGCATCGGCTGCGGCCAGCAACGGCCCGATGCGACGTGAAATATCGACATGGGTGGCGATAATGCGACGCGCGCCGAGTTGCGCGAAGGTGCAGGCGACTTCGGCGAGGAGCGTTGCATCGCCGGTTGCAGACAGCGTGAGCACAGGTTCGGCATTGGCGACCAGTCGCGCCGTATCGGTCAATCGTTTCAGGATTGCGAAATCCGTGCGGTCGAAGGGATTGACGCTTGTCGTATCGATGAAGCGGGGGCGCGGCGCTTGCGTCATGCTGCGCGCGGAAGTTTGCAGCAGGCGCGTCAGTGCCTCGGCATTTTCTGCGGGATGGACCTGAAGGCCGAGCAACTGGCCGTAGGATTCGCATTGAGCGGCGGCGCCCGCGCGTTCCGTGTCGGTTGTGTAAAGCTCGACTTGCGCTTCTTCCATGACCGCGTTGGCGGCGAGTTTAGCCATTGTGACGGTTTTTCCCGAGCCGGGCAGGCCGACGAGCATGATCGGTGTCAGCGGCAATGTCGGCACAGGTTCGAAGCCGAGCCGCGTCTCGAGTGCGCGGGCGAGTGCGGCAACAGCATCGTCATGGCCGAGCGCCTTTGATGCGGCGACAAGTGCGTCGCGCAATTTCGCTGGCACACCTTGCGCATCGAGCGCTTCGGCGATCAGCGTTTCGTCGAATTCGATGCCGGAATGGCCGGAGGGATTGCGCGTCTGCGGTGGCGTCGCACGCAGGCGGTCGCGGAAAAGCTGCTCCAGCGAGGCTTCAATTTCGGGAAGATCACCGGTCGGGCCGCCCGCTCCGGCCGGTTCCGGTCGCGCGGTTTCGATGGCGGCTGTGACTTCCATGCGGCCCGCATCGTTCGTGAAGCTCGAAACGATGATGGCGTCGGACCCGAGTTCGCGCCGAACCTGATCGATCGCCTCGGCCATATTCGCCGCGATGAAGGTTCTCAGCCGCACCTGTCTTTACCCCTTTTGACTTAAACCGTGCCGACGGTGCGCAGGCGCGCGCGCGGATGAATTTCGTTTTGTGACATGACGAAGGTCTGCGGGCGGAAGCGCTCGATGATGGAGCGCACATAAGGCCGCACGCCGGGGCTCGTCAAGAGCACAGGCACTTCGCCCGAGCGACCCGCATCCTCGAATGTGTCGCGCATGGCGGCAATGAACTCCTGCAGCTTCGACGGCTGCATGGCGAGCTGCTTCTCGTCGCCCTGACCGACCAGCGATTCCGCGAAGGACTGTTCCCAACGCGGCGACAGCGTGACGAGGGGCAGCGTGTTGGCGCTGTCGGAATGAGAGGCACAGATCTGGCGCGCGAGGCGAGCGCGGACATGCTCGGTGATGAGGTTGAGGCTCTGCGTATGGCCCACGGCTTCCGCGATGCCTTCCATGATGGTCGGAAGGTCGCGGATGGAGATGCGTTCCGTCAGAAGCGTCTGGAGAACGCGCTGAATACCGGTGACCGTAATCTGCGCCGGAACGATATCCTCGACGAGCTTCTTGTGCTCCTTGCCGAGTTCGTCCATGAGCTTCTGCACTTCGGCGTAGGAAAGCAGGTCCGCCATGTTGTCGCGGATGATTTCGGTCAGATGCGTCGTCAGCACGGTCGGCGGATCGACAACCGTGTAGCCGCGGAAGGATGCTTCCTCGCGCAGACCTTCGTCGATCCAGGTCGCGGGCAGGCCGAAAGCCGGTTCCGTCGTGTGGAGGCCGGGAAGCTCGATGCGATTGCCGAGCGGGTCCATGACGAGAAGCTGGTTCACATAAACTTCGCCGCGACCGGCTTCGACTTCCTTGACGCGGATCGCATAGGAGTTGGCTTCAAGCTGCACATTGTCGAGGATGCGCACCGACGGCATGACGAAGCCCATGTCGGTTGCAAGCTGGCGACGCAGCGCCTTGATCTGCTCGGTGAGCTTCTGGTGATCCTTGCCATTGATGAGCGGCAGCAGCGCGTAGCCGATTTCGAGGCGCAGCTCGTCCATCTTGAGCGCGGTGCTGATCGGCTCATCAGCGGCGGGCACCGATTCCGTTTTGGTGATTTCCGCCTGAACCAGAGCTGCCGCCTTGTCCTTGTGCGCCTTCTTTACATAGTAGGCGATGCTGCCTGTCGCGCCGGCGAGAGCCAGAAAGGGGATGGCGGGAAGGCCAGGCAGAAGCGCCATGATGGCCATGACGATGGAGGACAGGCCGAGAGCCTGCGGATAGCCGGAGAGCTGATCGAAGAGCGCCTGATCGGCCGCGCCTTCAACGCCTGCCTTCGACACGAGAAGACCGGCTGCGGTCGAAACGATCAGGGCCGGGATCTGGCTCACGAGGCCGTCGCCGACGGTCAGGATCGTATAGGTCTGCGCCGCATCGGCGAAGCTCAGGTTGTTTTGCGCGACGCCGACGATAATGCCGCCAATGACGTTGATGAAGGTGATGAGCAGGCCTGCAACCGCGTCGCCGCGCACGAACTTCGAGGCACCGTCCATCGCGCCGAAGAAGGAGCTTTCGTTTTCAAGATCGCTGCGGCGCTGGCGCGCCACCTTGTCGTCGATGAGACCGGCGGAGAGATCGGCGTCGATCGCCATCTGCTTGCCGGGCATGGCGTCCAATGTGAAGCGCGCCGCGACTTCCGCGATGCGGCCTGAACCCTTGGTGATGACGACGAAGTTCACGATCACGAGGATCGAGAAGACAATGACGCCGATGACGAAATTGCCCTGCATGACGAAGTGGCCGAAGGCCTCGATGACCTTGCCCGCCGCGTCGGTGCCGTCATGGCCGTGGCTGAGAATGAGGCGCGTCGATGCGAGATTCAGCGCGAGGCGCAGCATGGTCGCGATCAGCAGTACGGTCGGGAAGGCGCTGAATTCGAGCGGCTTCTGAATGAAGAGCGCCGTCATCAGAACGAGTACGGAGAATGTGATCGAGATGGCGAGCGAGAAGTCGAGCAGGAAGGCGGGCATCGGCAGGATGAGGACGACGATGATCGCCAGCACGCCGATGGCCAGCGCAAGGTCGCCGCGCTTGGCAAGATTGCCGAGAATGCCGAGCGGCGTAAGGCCGGGCAGGCCGAAGCCGCTCAGTATTCCGCCTGTCTTTGGATTGGCCGCACTCGCGTCGCTCATCAGAGCCGTCTCCCGGTCGTATTGCAGAGTTTCTTAGAAGATCAACCGTAGCTGGCGCGCGCTTCGCCGCCAGGCATCGGAACCGAGGCACCGGCCTCTGTGTATTCCTTCAGCTTGTTGCGAAGCGTACGGATCGAGATGCCGAGAATATTGGCGGCATGTGTGCGATTGCCGAGGCAATGATCGAGCGTCTTCAGGATGAGGTCCTGTTCGACTTCGGACACGGTGCGTCCGACGAAGGTGCGCGTTGCTGCATCGGCGGCGGCTGCAGCCTTTTGTGCGACGCCGAAAGCAGGCGCCGCGTTGTCATACTGCGAACCGTCCGGCAGGCGGATGGCTTCGACGTCAATTTCGGGGCCGGTGCTCAGCAGCACGGCGCGGTGCATCGTGTTTTCAAGTTCGCGCACGTTGCCGGTCCAGTTGTGGCGGGTCAGGAAGCGGCGAGCTTCAAGCGAAACCGGCTTTGCGGCAACGCCGTTCGCACGGGCATAGCGTTCGGCGAAATGTTCGGTCAGCGCCAGAATGTCGGCCGGGCGTTCGCGCAGCGGCGGCAGCTTCAGGTTGACGACGTTCAGGCGATAGAAAAGGTCTTCGCGGAAGCGGCCCGAGCGTGCGTCGCCCTGCAGATCGCGGTTCGAGGTCGCGAGGATGCGGATGTTGACCTTGACAGGGGCCTTGCCGCCGACGCGGTCGATCTCGCGCTCCTGAATTGCGCGCAGGAGTTTTGCCTGCAGGCGCAGATCCATCTCGCTGATTTCGTCGAGCAGCAGCGTGCCGCCATCGGCTTCTTCGAACTTGCCGATACGGCGCGCGACGGCGCCAGTGAAAGCGCCTTTCTCATGGCCGAAGAGTTCGGATTCAAGCAGGTTTTCTGGGATCGCGGCGCAGTTCACCGAAATGAACGGCTTGTCGCGGCGCAGCGACTTGCGGTGAAGGTAGCGGGCCATGACTTCCTTGCCCGTGCCGCTTTCGCCCGTGATCAGGATGCTTGCATCGGACGGTGCGACCTGGTCGGCGAGGCGGATCATTTCCGCCATCTTCGGATCCTTGAAGATGAAGGAGTGGCCGTCATCGGCGACGGCGGCGAGCACGGCGGCGATGAGCTCGGCGTCGGGCGGCAGCGGGATATATTCCTTGGCGCCCGCGCGGATCGCGTTGACGGCGGCGCGCGCATCGGTGTCGACGCCGCAGGCAACGACCGGCACGCAGATGTGCTCGGCAGCAAGGCTTGCGATCATCGCGGCGATGTCGCAGCGAACATCGACCATGAGAAGGTCCGCGCCGCGGCCTGAACGCAAGGTCTCGATGGCCTGTTCCACCGTTTCCGTGTGGGTGACCTTGGCGCCTTTGGCCATGGCCATTTTGGTGGCGGTGGAGAGTTGGCCGTTCAGGGTTCCGACGATCAGAAGGCGCATATGCGGCACTCCTCTTTCTTTATTCTTACTAGCGACACGAATTTATGATTTACGGGACGGCGTTTAGTTTGCGCCGCCCTTGATGATTTCCGTCATGGTGACGCCGAGGCGATCATCGACGACGACGACCTCGCCACGCGCGACCAGCCGGTCGTTGACATAGATGTCGATGGCTTCGCCGACCTTGCGATCAAGTTCGACAATCGTGCCGCGGCCGAGCTTGAGGAGGCTCGAGACTTCCATATGCGTCTTGCCGAGAACGGCGGAGACATTGACCGGCACGTCGAAGACGGCTTCAAGGTCGTGCGCCATGCGAACGCGTTCGGCATCGCTCTCGTCTTCGACCTCGACGGGCAGGTCCGCGCTCAGCGGAACGGCGCTGGAGAGGTCGGGCAGGGAGATTTCGTCATCCGGATTGGACATGGCTCAGCTCCTGGAAGATGTTGAATTGCGCGTCTCGGGCATGGCGAGACGATCAAGATCAGTATTGGCGCCGCCGAGTGTTGCGACGTAACGCGCGATTGTTTCGGAAATTTCTTTTTCTATGTCGGCGCGCGAACGGACAACGCCGCCATCCGCCCATTCGACAACACAGTCGCCTTCGGCAATGTCGGTCTGGCCGAGAAGAATGATGCGGCCTGCAAGGCCACGTTCCATGGCCATGCGATCGACGGTTTCCTTGAGGCGGTCGACGAATGCGCTCGCGACGCGAAGCACGATATGAGGCTCGCGGTTCAAATGCGTAAGGCAATCGCGGAGCACGGCCTCGATCTCGCTTTCGGGGCGCGTGGCGATCAGCGCGGGCGCAAGCTTTTGTGCGACCGTCATGGCGAGAGCGACGGCTTCGCCGCGAATGACGGCGCCTTCAGCCTGGAGCGCGGCGAGAAGGCTTGTGGCGTTTGCCGCAAAGCTTTCCATGGCCGAGCCGAGTTCGGAATCCGACTGGCCGTGCGCTTCCGCCTGGCCGGCAAGAAAACCTGCCGCATGGCCTTCGGCGCGCGCGCGCTCAATATCTTCCTCGGTGAAGCGCGGCAATGCCTCCGCAGGCTCTGACACCGGCTGGTCGCCGCCGTCAAAGCGCGTATCGAAGGTAAATCTCACTGCTCGCTTCGTATTCATTTACATGACGTCCGGTTCGGAGATGCTTGAGCGCATCAGTAGATCAGTTCGTCTTCTTCGTTATTCGCCGCGATCATGATCTCGCCCTTCTGAGCGAGATCCTTCGCGATGTTCACCATGGTCGTTTGCGCCTCGTCGACATCCTTGAGGCGGACCGGGCCCATGAGTTCCATGTCTTCGCGCAAGATCTTGCCGGCGCGTTCGGACATGTTGGCAAAGAAGAGATCGCGCATCGTGTCCGACGAACCCTTGAGCGCGATGCCAAGCTTGTTCTTGTCGATGGCGCGGAGAAGCGTCTGGACGGAGCCGGGGTCGAGTTTGGCGAGATCTTCGAATGTGAACATCAGCGCCTTGATCTTCTCGGCGGATTCGCGGCTGCGCTCTTCCAGCGCGGCAAGGAAGCGGCCTTCGGTCTGGCGGTCGAAATTGTTGAAGATTTCGGCCATCAGCTCATGCGCATCGCGGCGGTTCGAGCGCGATAGGTTCGACATGAATTCGGCGCGCAGCGTCTGCTCGACCTTGTCGAGAATGTCCTTCTGAACGGATTCCATGCGAAGCATGCGCGTGACGACTTCAAGCGCGAAGTCTTCAGGCAGATGGGGCAGCACACGCGCGGCGTGATCGGCTCTGATCTTGGAGAGGATGACGGCGACGGTCTGGGGATATTCGTTCTTCAGATAGCTCGCCAGAACCTGCTCGTTCACGTTGGCGAGTTTTTCCCACATGGTGCGACCGGCAGGGCCACGGATTTCATCCATGACCGAATTGACGCGGTCTTCTGAGAGAAATTTCGACAGCAGGCGCTCGGTCGACTCGTAAGAGCCGATCAGCGCGCCGGTGCCCGACATCTTCGATGCGAATTCGATGAGAAGCTTTTCGACCGTACCGGCCTGCACGGTGCCGAGCGTCGACATGATCTGCGACATTTCGCGAATCTCGTCGTCGTCGAACATGTCCCAAAGCGTCGCTGCATCGTCGGCGCCCATGGCAAGCATGAAGATCGCCGCTTTCTGCGGACCGGTCAGACCCTTGTCTTCTTGTTTTTTCGGTGCGGTTGCCACTGGTCAGATCCTCAAACGGCTTCGTGCAGCCAGCTGCGCAGAATGGAAATGGATTCATCAGGATGGACGGCGACCAGTTCACCGATCTTGCGGACGGATGAGCCTTTCACCTTGCCCGCGACCTGGGCGATGTCGATCAGCGTGTCGTCGCCAAAGCTCTGGTCGCTGTTGCCGATAAGCGCGGCGGAAATATCGTCGCCCGAAACCGAGCCGTCGGGGGCGGGGAGGGCGGCGCCGGAGTGAGCCTGCTGGCTGGCCAGTGCAAGCGGTGCGGCGCTGCGTCCCGCGCCTGCGCCGATACGGGCGAGCATGGGACGGAAGACGAAAAACATTGCAATGAGTGCGAGGATCGCGAGCACGCCGAACTCGCTGAGGCGCATATAGTCGGCTTTGGTCAGGCCGAGGAAGGGTTCGGCGTCCGCCTTGCCCGCATCGAAAGGCGCAGGCGTTGCGAACTGAAGATTGACGACCTGGATCTGATCGCCGCGGGCGGCTTCAAAGCCGACAGCCGATTTGACCAGCGCTTCGATCTTGGAGAGCTCCTGCTCGGAACGGGGCGCATAGACGGGCTTGCCGCTTGCGTCCGGCGCATAGACACCATCGACGAGGACCGCGATCGAGAGGCGGCGGACGCGGCCTGGCTCGAGCACTTCCGTTTTCGTCGTGCGCGAGATTTCGTAGTTGACCGTTTCCTCGTTGCGGTTCGACTGCTGATGCGATGTCGTCGCGCCGTCGCCGCCGGTCGGATTGGCGTTGGGCAGATTGTTGCCGACCGAGACGGACTGCGACTGCTTGCCGTCCGTGTTGTTCGACGTATCTTCGACCGTCTGCGTCGAGCGCACGACCTGGCCGTTCGGATCGTAAACGTCCGAGGTCTGCGTGACGCGGTTGTAATCCATCTGCGCGGTCACTTCGACGCGCGCCTTGTCGAGACCGACAACGCGACCGACGATATCTTCAACATGGGTACGCAGACGCGTTTCGTAATTCGCGCGCTGTTCGTCGATTGTGGCGGAGATCATCGAGCGGCCATCGTCGCCCATGCCGCTTGCGAGCAGCGTTCCGCGCTCGTCAACGATGGACACGTGGCCGGGCGTCAGGCCTTCAACGGCTGAAGCGACGAGCTGCTGGATCGCCTTCACCTGCAGCGACGCGAGCGAGCCGCGCACCTTGAGGACGATGGAGGCGGACGGTTCGCGCTTGTCGCGCGAAAAAAGTTCACGCTCGGGGAGCACCAGATGGACGCGGACGGCGTCAATGCCTTCAATCGAGCGAATGGTGCGCGACAGCTCGCCTTCAAGCGCGCGCAGATGATTGATGTTCTGGAGGAAATTCGTCGTGCCGAGGGCGGCGGCGTTGTCGAAGATTTCGTAACCGACGGTGCCGCCAGCGGGGAGGCCTTTTGCGGCAAGCGACATGCGGAGCTTCAGCACAGCGCTTTCAGGCGCATAAATCGTCGTGCCGTCGCCCTTGAGCTGATACTCGACCTTCATCGCATCGAGCGCGGCCGTCATCTTGGCTGCGTCTTCCGGCGCGACATCGGCAAAAAGCAGAGCCATCGGTTCGGCGGACATCCGCAGACCCAGATAGCCGAAGAAACCCAGAAGCGCTGCGGCCACAAGGCCCAGCGCTGCGAGTCTGACCAGACCCAGCGATTTAATAAGATTCGAGACGTCGCCCACGTTCCCACCTCAAGTGTCACCGCGCCGAGCCTTCATCCCTTCCTTGGATAAAAGTCAGTGCAAGACACCAGGCCAGCGACAAATTCTTTGTCCCCGAAGGAGCCGCGCCCAATATGCCCAAAGAGCCCAAGCGGATCCCGATCCCGTGCCGGTAGGTAAAAATTACCGCGACAGCCTAAACAGATGCTTAACGCGCCCGGCAATTTTTGCCGATCAGGCTGGAATAGGTGAGAACAAAACGGAAAACGCCGGCGAAGGTGACCTCGCCGGCGTCCGTAGGACAGTAAGTACGCAGATACAGTGTCTATCTCACTGCCTGTACTGTTGAACCCTTGTGGCCCGAAGACCAGCCAGCCCGTGACGTTCGATCGAACGTTGCCAGCTCAGGAATTCTTCAACCGTCAGCGTGTAGCGACGGCAGGCGTCGTCGAGGCTGATGAGCCCGCCACGAACCGCGGCAACGACTTCAGCCTTGCGGCGGATGACCCAGCGCTTCGTATTCGATGGCGGCAAATCAGCCACAGTGAGCGGCGTCCCATCGGGGCCGATCACATAGTTGAGTTTCGTATGGTGCTGCTCACTCATCGAACAGTTTCTCCGTGTTCGTTACTGACAGACACTCTACGGGCGCCCGGTTTAAAAAACGGATAAGTCGCTAGATAAAATTTGACCCAATTTCAAAGACTTAACCGTGTCATCGTGGGACGGAAATCGTCTCAGGAGCCGGTTGAGGGCGTGCCGACAGCGAGCACTTTCGAATAGTTGATCTGGGCACCGTTGACGGTCAGCAGCGGGTCCGAACTGCTCAGATCGACAGCCGTCACGATCCCCTTGGTGGTCACGTTTCCACCGACTGGAGCGCCGCTTGCGTCATTGGCGACGACCTGCAGGAAATAGGTGCCGTCATCCTGGGCGACGCCGGACTTGTCCTTGCCGTCCCAGTTGAAGGTTTGCGTGCCGGATTTGCCGTCGAGCTGCTTGGTGAAGACGGTGGCGCCGTTCTTGTCGAGCACCGAAACGGTCGTGCTCGGGGCATCCTTGTTGAGCGTGATCGTCCACTTGGCTGCCCCGTCTTTCAGCACGGCACCGCCGCCGACGCCTTCGACTTCCTTGCCGATGAGGTTGATGGCCGTCGCAGACGCCTGAAAGGCGCTGGCGCTAATCAGCGTCTCAAGGTTGCTGTTCGTCTGGATCGCCTGTTCCACGCTCGACATCTGCACGAGCTGCTGGGTGAAGGTTTCCGACTTCATCGGATCGAGCGGGTTCTGGTTCTTGAGCTGCGTCGTGAGCAGCGTCAAAAACATGTTGAAGTTGCCCGCAAGCGCGTTGGCTGCCACGCCTGACTTGCTGGCACCGTTTGTCGATGCTGCTGCCTGCGCCTGTGCGGCGGAAATCGCGGCGATATCCATTTGTATTTCCTTGCTTCAGACGCGAATGTCTACGCCGCCGGTGGCGGAAAGATTGATGTTGTAGACGGAGGTCTTGATCGTTTCTTCCGCAGCCGCCGTGTCGCCGGTTGAAGAAGTGCCTGCGGTATCGGAACCAAAGCCTTGCGCATTGCCGCCCGCGTTCTGATCGCGCAGCGAGAATTCGAGGCTGTCGCCATTTGCTTGCAGGCCTGCATCATTGAGCGCCTGCTGAAGGGCGCGCGCGTCGCGCTGGAGCAGATCGAGCGTTTCGGGTCGGTCGACGATCAGATGCGCGGCGACGTTGCCGTCCTTTTTGACTTCCATGCGAACGTCGATGCGGCCCATCTCCGCCGGGTCGAGGCGGATGTCGAAGCGGTTGACGCCCTTCTGCAGATTGCGCGCGACCTGCAGTGCAATCGTCATGGCGGGAATCTGTGTCGGCGTCGTCTGCCCGGGCAGGGTTCCAACGCGCACGGTCGCGGTATTCGAGTTCTGGTTGCTCGACCCGACATTCTGAAGATCGCTCAGGCGCGCCGTCCCGGCACTGTCGGTACTTGTTGCGGTAACGGCGCTTCCGTCGCCGCCTGTGGTGTTAGCGACCATCTTGGCGAAATTCGTCGGTGCGGCGGCAACAGCGGAGGACTGCGCAGGTTGCTGCTGTGCGTTTGGAGTTGCCTGCTGCGCGGCGGCGGTCTTGTTGTCGGATTTTTCCGCAAGGCTTGCGGCGGCTTCGTGACCGAGGCCGTCCTTGCCTTTGATGGTGAGGCCCGCATCGGGGTCTGTTTCGTCGACCGGCGTCGGTTCCCCGTTCGAATCCGTATTCGCATTTGCGGCAAGGGCAACAAGCGGCGTCTGGGCCGCGGGCACGGGCGCGGCGGCGGCTATGGCGTCGGGTTTCAGGTCGGTGCTGGCTGTTTGCGCTGCCGGTGCGGCCGCGTGAGCAGGATTGAGAGAGAGCGCCAGGTCGAGGGGCACTTCGTCTTTATTTTCACCTTTGGCGGCTTTTTCATCCGATTTGGGTGCAGTCGCCTCGGCAATTTTGGGTGTGTCCGGGCCCGTTGCGACATTCGTTGCTGCGTCGGGCAGGGCGGCATCGGGCTTGTCGGCGGCAATCTGGTCGCCGGCTTGAAGCGACGCGGCATCCGGGCTGCTGCCTTCGGCCTTCTCCCCCGTTTCGGCAACTACGGACTTCGGCGCATCTGCAACCGGCATGACCGGGGCGGCGGCAATCGGCGTTGCCGCGCTCTCGGTTGCGTCACTATCGGCGTCTTTCTGGACCGAGGTGTCCTTTTCGGGCTTCTGGGCGTCGCGCGTGCTTTCGCTCCGGTCGCGCTGGCGCCGGTCGGCCGTACGGTCGTCGCGCGAGCGGCTGGCGTCCAGATGGCGCTCGAAACCGCCCGAGCCATTGGCTGCGTCATTTTGACGGGCCGCCGTGGGCAAGACCGAAGTCGGATCGATCTGGCTCGTTCGGAAGCTTACGGAAGAGGGAAGGCCCATAACTCATACCCCGGCGAAATGCTTGGCAGGCATCACTAATCCTCGTGAGCCCATTCTGGTTCGCATTCATGGAAGCAAGCGCCGGGCCATATGGGTTGCGATAAATTCGCGGGTAAATTCAATGGCTTGCCCATTGACGGCAGGGCCTCACGCGACGATATTCCTGCCGGGTCCGGCAATTATTGCCGGGAAGAGGCGCCAAATTTCGTGCGCCGCATCCTGAAGGCCAAGATACGAGCCATGCGCGCACCCTTCGATGAAGTGACCGGTCTCAATAGCCTCGATCTCCCCGGACGACCGGAGGAGACGCGGGTGGTTGTTGCCATGTCCGGTGGCGTCGACAGCTCGGTGACGGCGGCGCTGCTCAAGGAGCAGGGTTACGACGTCGTCGGCATCACCATGCAGCTCTACGATCACGGCGTTGCGGTGCAGAAGAAGGGCGCCTGCTGTGCGGGGCAGGACATTCAGGATGCGCGGCGCGTGGCCGAGCGCATCGGCATTCCGCATTATGTTCTCGACTATGAAGAGCGCTTCCGCCGCGCCGTCATGGACGACTTTGCCGAATCCTATGTGGCGGGCGAGACGCCCATCCCTTGCGTCCGTTGCAATGAGCGCGTGAAGTTTCGCGATCTGCTGACGACCGCGCGCGATCTTGGTGCGGCGGCGCTGGCGACGGGTCATTACATCGCCAGCCGTGCAGGCGCTGCCGGCCGCGAGCTTCATCGGCCGCGCGATTTCGATCGCGACCAGAGCTATTTCCTTTTCACGACGACGCGTGAGCAGCTTGATTTTCTGCGCTTTCCGCTTGGCGATCTGACGAAGCAGCAGACGCGCGAGATAGCGCAGCGCATGGAGCTTTCCGTTGCCGACAAGCCTGACAGTCAGGACATCTGCTTCGTGCCGACGGGGCGCTACGTCAACATCATCGACAGGTTGAAGCCCGGCGCGTCGGGCGAGGGCGATATCGTTCACATGGACGGGCGCGTTCTCGGGCGGCACAAGGGCATTATCCATTACACGATCGGCCAGCGGCGCGGTCTCGGCCTTGGCGCGAGCGGGCCGGAGGATCAACCGCTTTTCGTTGTGAAACTCGACGCGGCGGCCAAGCGTGTCGTTGTCGGGCCGAAGTCGGCGCTTGCGACACATCGTCTGACGCTTCGCGACGTGAACTGGCTGGGCGATGGTCCCTTCGAAGCGGTTGCCGATCTTGAAATCCTGACAAAAGTGCGCTCGACGGCGGCGCCTGTTGCGGCGCGCGTCACGGCGACGGGCGCGGCTACGGCGGAGATCGAGCTTGTCGAGGGCGAAGACGGAATTGCGCCGGGTCAGGCTTGTGTTTTTTACGACAAGTCCGGTTTGCGCGTTCTGGGGGGCGGCTTCATTGCCATGGCGCATCTCGATGCACTTGAAGATGAAGGCCTTCCCGCCGCGCGCCGCTTGGCTTCGGGTTAGCAGCTAATCTATTTATGTGAGCGTAGTGGTCCGCATGGCCACAATTCGGGCTGGATCGACAAGATAAAGTGCTTGCGAGTATGGCTTCCGGACCCTCACATTAGGGCCAGCCGGGCAAAGGTGGGGAGAACGAGTTTGACGGGTATAGCGCGCATCGACGAGCAGTCGGTCCTGAAGGCTTATGCGCGCTGGGCGCCGGTCTATGACTGGTCATTCGGACCCATTGCCGATTTTGGCCGCAAGCGCGCCATCGACATCATCAACCAGCGTTCGGGCACTCTGCTCGAAGTGGGCGTGGGCACCGGCGTCGCCTTGCCGCGCTACGCGCCGCATCTCACGATCACCGGCATCGATTTCTCGCCCGACATGCTTCGCAAGGCGCGGACACGCACGCGTGAGCGCAAGCTGCACAATGTCGCCGGGCTTTATGAGATGGATGCATCGGAGCTTCGCTTTGAGGACGCGTCCTTCGACACGGTCGTCGCCATGTATGTGATGACGGTGGTGCCCGATCCCTTGAAGGTGCTGCAGGAACTGGAGCGCGTCTGCGCTCCGGGCGGCGAGGTTGTGATCGTCAATCACTTCGCGCAGGATCACGGGATTCGCGGGCAGGTCGAACGTTGGATGGCGCCGGCTGCGCGTGCTCTTGGCTGGCATCCCGATTTTCGTATCGAGACCATCACGGATGCGACGACGCTCGAGCTCATCGAGACGCGTTCGCTGAAGCCCATGGGCCTTTTCACCATGCTGCGTTTCCGAAAAGCGGAAGCAAGCGAAGAAAAGGCTCCGGCCTGAGGCTTTTCAGCCTCTTTTCCCACAAGTGGCTGCCTCAACCTTGACAGGCTTTGAGGCTGCCCTTTATATCCCCACTTCTTCAAGACGCGGCGCTCGACAGAGTTCCCGTCGGCTTGGGGCGGAGTAGCTCAGTTGGTTAGAGCAGCGGAATCATAATCCGCGTGTCGGCGGTTCGAATCCGTCCTCCGCTACCAAATTCCCTCATCAAAAAAATCATCGGCTTTTGTTACTCCGCAATCCCCGGAGCCTATCGCCTCCGGGGTTGGTACGGCTCTTGCCTTTTGAAGTTCAGAATCAGCCCTGTGGCGTCGGATTTCGGTCCGTTCGTGCCAAACGGGGCCATGAGCGTAATGAGGTGAGACAGATGAAGACCTATCTTTCTAAATATTGGATGGCCTTGAGTGGCGTGGGCACCGTTGCTGCCGTTGTCGTCGTTTATGCTTTCGCCACAGCGACGCCGGCCTATGCCTGTGCTGTCGGGGGTTCGGGTTCCAACAACAACTGGAACTGGAACTTCAATGGCAACTGGAACAGCAACAGCAATACCAACGGCAATTCGAATTCAAACTCGAACTCGAACTCGAACAGCAATTCGCGGACAGTCGAATTGCGCGGGATTGGCGGCTGATATTTTGGTCACGTTTTCAGAACGGACATTCGACGCGGAATAGACAAGCGCGCCCGTTGCCGGGATGCTGGAACTCCAGAGTTTCGGCGTGGAGTTGAAGGCGCGGTGCGGCGGCGAAGGCTTCCGCGTGGGCGTAGAAATTGTCGCCCAGAATCGGGTGGCCGAGGCTCAGCATGTGGACCCGGAGCTGATGTGAGCGTCCGGTGGCAGGATAGAGGCGGAGGCGCGTTGTCGTGGCTTCGCGCTCTATCACTTCCCAGTCCGTCTGGGCCGAGCGGCCTTTTTCATGATCGATCATTTGTTTGGGGCGGTTCGGCCAGTCGCAGGCGATAGGCAGGTCGACGCGGCCCTTGTCTTGCGCGACATAGCCCCAGACGCGCGCGACATAGGACTTGTTCGTCTTGCGCGTTTCAAACTGCATGCTGATATCGGCGTGCGCCTTGCGGTTCATGCCCATCACCACGACGCCCGACGTGTCCTTGTCGAGGCGGTGGATCGTCCTGGCGCTGGGGTATAGTTCGGAGGCACGGCTTTCGAGGCAGTCCGCATGCTCGGCCGGTTTTCCCGGCACACTCAGCAATCCGCTCGGCTTTGACAGCACCAATATGTCGTCGTCGCGATGAATGACGGCGAGATAAGGCGTCATCGGCGGCGCATAGTGGAACGGCTTTGGCGGCTCGTTTTGCATGGGCTCAATCAATAGTGAGGCGGCGGAGGCTCGACAGGGGCGGGCTCTCCAGACGTTTCCTCGACCGCATGAACGCGGGTGCCGAGATTGTCGAGCTTGCGCGCCAGAGCCTCTATTTCGAGCCATTGCCTCGCGATCGTATCGTTCAGATCCTCGATCGTCTGGTCCTGGTGAGCGAGCTGGATTTCCAGCTCGTCGATCCTGCGGCTCAGGGCGGAGATGTCCGTCATATCATTGGCCTGTCAATCGCGGATGAGTTTGCGTTTGTCGTTCGGCGACAGCTTCTTGACGGCGTGTTCCGCTTTCGAGGCTTGCGACCTGTCCGGATAGGTTTGCACGAGCAGGATACGGCTCGGAGGATAGCTTCGCGTGAATTTCGCACCACGACCGCAGGCATGCGCCTTGTAGCGCGCCTCCACGTCAACGGTGATCCCCGTATAGAGCCTGCCACCGGCGCATTCGAGGATGTAGAGATACCAGGCCTTCTGCGTCATGCGAGGCAGAATAGCCGCTCGCACGCTTCGGCTCAAAGACCCTGGAAGCTGACGAGCTTTCTGCGTTGGGTGTCCCACAGCGCCAGCGGTGCAGTCTTGAAGCTCTGAAGGATCGTCAGACGATTGATCGTCTTCAGTTCCGGCTTTGCGTCGAGGCATTCCTGCAGGCGGTAGTTGGGGATATGGCTGCACAGGTGGTGAATGTGGTGCAGGCCGATATTGCCCGTGAACCACTGCAGGACGCGCGGCAGCACATAGTAGGAGCTGCCCAGAAGTCCGGCAGTCTGGCGATCCCAGACGCCATTTTTATCCCACTGCGTATTTTCGAACTGGTGCTGGACGTAGAAGAGCCAGACGCCCATGGCGGCGGCGAAAATGAGAACGGGCAGGACCAGAACCGCAAAATGTTCCCAGCCGAGAATGAAGACGAGGCCGCCGTAAAATACGAGCATTGCGAGATTGTGAAGCATGACGCTGCTCCACATTTCCCATGCGGGTCTTTGCAGGGTCAGCGGAAGACGCTGCAGCACCAGGAAATGGATCGGGCCGCCGATGATGAGAAGGAAAGCCGGGTTGCGATAGATGCGATAGGCAATGCGGCGCAGACGCGGGAGCGCCGCATATTCATCAGTCGTCAACGTGTCGATGTCGCCGAAGCCGCGCCGATCGAGATTGGATGAAGAGGCATGGTGCAGCGCGTGAAGGCGGCGCCAATAGGCATAGGGCGTGATGGTGAGCAGGCTGAGAATGCGGCCTGTGATGGCATTGGCGCGACGCGAGGCGAAGAATGAACCGTGGCCGCAATCGTGCTGAATGATGAAGAAGCGCAAGGCGCAACCCGCGGTCGGAATCGACAGCAGCAGGGTCAGCCAATATCCATATTCAAGGCTCGCATACATTGCGGCCGAGAGCAGGACGAATGGAATGGTTGTCGTCGCGATCTGTCCGATCGCGCGCATCGTGTCCGGCGTGCGATAGGTCGCACAATGCGCGGCGAATTCTTTAATTCTTGATTGCATGAAGCTTTGTGCCCCGGGGGCTTGTTCGATTTTATGAAGGGTAAGACCGGAACCTTGTATTCCGGTCAACGGCCTGAACCGACTTGTGCGTCGGGCGTGCGAAAGGCTTGGGTCCGCTCAGATGGAGCTGTGCTGATTGCTGTAGTCGACACGTTGGCCGACCAGCATCGCCGCTTCGCGTTTGAAGGCGGGCATGCAGATTTTCTCGAGCATCGGATCGACAGCTGCCTTGTCGGCCATTGTCTTGTCGGTGATGCTGATGCGTTTCAGATCGCTATCGTCATCCTTGACCTTGAGAAGGGGCAAGCCCTTCGGGATCGTCAGCATCGATCGCGACTCCAGTACGCTGTCGTATGTGGTGAGAACCGGATATTAGGTGGCCCCCGCAGACTGTCAATCACGAACTCCCGCGGCAAAAGCGCGAAAGAATTCGCTGAAATTATTGCGTACAGGCGATATCCATTGTCTGTCGCTTTCCGCATGAATGCCCGGCTTGAGGCTTTGGCCCCGGGTTGCGACACGAAAACGCATCACCGTTGCGAGTGTGCACTTGCGTATCAATATCAATAAGGATATGTCGAATTCAGGGCGCCTCAAGCAGAGTTGCGAATGTTTCGCAAATTTGTTTCTGGTGTGGTACGAAATTGCCTCTCAAGACCGTCGCCAAGTCTGTAAAAATATGCGCGGCGGGGAGGCTGAAGGAGAACCGGCTTTGACCAGGTCTGAACCGAGGACGACCCCCCGCATGTTGCTCGCAGCGCTGGTCTTGTCTCTATTTGCCGCCATGGTGTGGGCGCCCGCCGTTTACGCCGAAGAGGGCGCGCCGGTGGAGGCAGTCGGGGGCATGGATACAGCCGTTCTCGCAACATTGCCGCATGATCTTTCGCCCTGGGGCATGTTTCTGGGCGCCGATATCGTTGTGAAGGCGGTGCTTATCGGCCTCGCATTCGCTTCCGTGCTGACATGGACGATCTGGCTGGCAAAAAGCTTTGAACTCTCGGGGGCGCGTCGCCGCGCGCGGGGCGCTATGCGGGCGCTGTCATCGGTTGCGACGTTGCCCGAAGCGCTTGCGGCAGTCGGCAAGGGTGATGGGCCGACACAGGCGCTTGTCCGTGCCGCCGATCTTGAGATGCGTGTGTCCGCGGATGTTTCCGCGACGGACAAGGATGGCATCAAGGAGCGCGTCGCTTCGCGGCTTGAGCGCATCGAGGCGGCCGCTGGCAGGCGCATGTCGATCGGCACCGGCCTTCTTGCCACCATCGGCGCGACCGCTCCCTTTGTCGGCCTGTTCGGCACGGTCTGGGGCATCATGAACAGCTTCATCGGCATATCGCAGTCGCAGACGACCAATCTTGCTGTCGTTGCGCCCGGCATTGCCGAGGCCCTGCTCGCGACCGCCATCGGCCTTGTCGCCGCCATTCCTGCCGTCGTCATCTACAACATGTTTGCGCGCGCGATTGCAGCCTATCGGGCAGGCATTGCCGATGTGGCGGCTGAGGTGCTTCGCCTCGTCTCGCGCGACCTCGACCGTCAGGCCACGCAGTCACTGCGCAAAGCGGCGGAGTGAGTTGAACCATGGGTGTCCGGCTCAATCACGGTATCGGCGACGATCTGGAAGAGACGCATGAGATCAACGTCACGCCGTTCATCGACGTGATGCTCGTGCTGCTGATCATCTTCATGGTTGCGGCGCCTCTGGCAACGGTTGACGTTCCGGTCGATCTGCCCGCTGCCACGGCGCGTCAGGCGCCGCGTCCCGACAAGCCGATCATGCTGACGGTGAAGCAGGATCTGACGCTTGCCATCGGCAATAATTCTGTCGCGCGCAACATGCTCGCGCAGGCGCTCGACAGCGCGGCGGGCGGCGACAAGAACCAGCGGATTTTCCTGCGCGCCGACAAGAGCGTCGACTATGGCGATCTCATGGATGTGATGAACGGTCTGCGCGATGCCGGTTATCTGAAGGTTGCGCTGATCGGACTTGAAGCGCCTACGCCATGAGCGCCGTCGAGACATCGGCTTTCAATTCTGAAAACGGCATGCATGCGCGCATGCGCTGGGGCGGCAGCTTTGCTGCGGTGCTGACGTTGCATGTCGGCGTTGCGGTTGCCGCCGCGACATGGGTCGTTCCGGTTCTTGTGCCGCAGGCACCGCCGCCTGCCGTCATGATCGACATGATGCCGACACCGCCCGCGCCGCCGCAGATTGTCGAGGCGAAGCCGGACATCAAGCCGGACGAAATGCCGGTCGTCGAAAAGGCCGAAGTGGTTCTTCACAAACCCAAGCACAAACCGAAACCGAAGGTCGAGCAGAAGAAAGAGCCCGACGCACCGAAATCCTCGCAGGCGCCGGCCGCACCGGCAGCGCCCATGCTCGCCAAGTCGCCCGTTGAGGCGCAGCCGGCGGTGTCGCCAAATTATTTGAGCCTGCTTTATGCGCATCTGGAGCGTCACAAGCGTTATCCAGCAGCGGCGCAACGGCGGCGGCAGACGGGCACGGTCTATCTGCGGTTCACGATCGACAAGAGCGGGCATGTGCTTTCGTCGCGGATCGACAGGTCGTCAGGCGTCATATCTCTCGACACGGAAGCCACGACCATGCTGCGTCGCGCAGATCCGCTGCCGCCTTTGCCGCAGGACATGCATCAGGATACGTTCAGCGTGATCGTGCCTGTACGATTCAATCTCAAGAACTAGCGGGAAGATCGGCGATCAATCGCCTGCGGTTGCCGCACTCGATGCGCGCACCGCGTTGCTGCGCCCTGTCACCTGCATCAAGGTGACGATGACGACGATGGTCGCGAGATAGACCAGAAGTTGCGCGCCGCTGGGGCGGGCCGTGTAGCCGATCAGCGTATGGACAAGCTGGCCGACGATGCTGCGGTCATCCAGCAGCCAGCTGCTGTCCCAGAGGCGTGCCGTCAGGAAGCGCAGATGCCCTGCTTGCTGGATATAGAGGATGGCCTGCGCGGCGAGGCCGGCGGCAAGCAGGGTGATAAGGCCCGAGGTCACGGCAAAGAGTTTGCGCGTGGGGATGGCGAGCAGGCCGAAATAGAGGAATGCCGTGACTGCCGCGCCGCAAGCGATGCCGACAATGCCGCCGATCAGCATTGAGAGGCTGCTCGCGCCGCCTGAAGCCGCAATGCCATAGAGGAAGAGGACAACTTCCGCGCCTTCGCGCAGGACGGCGATGCCGACCACGATGGCGAGCGCCGCCAGCGAGCGTGTTCCTTGCGCGACGGCGGTTCCGATGGCCCGCATGTCCTCGGCCATTTCGCGGCCATGGCTTGCCATCCACACGTTGTGCCAGGTGAGCATGACGACGGCGAGGAGGAGGATGGAGGCGTTGAAGAGTTCCTGACCGGAGCCCTGAAAGAGGCCCGCTATGCTGCCTGCGAAGGCGGCAACGAGACAGGCTCCCGCAATTCCCCCTGCCACACCATAACCAACCCAGAGCCCTCGCAGTGAAACGCCGCGGGTGGCGGCCAGCACGATGCCGATGATAAGTCCGGCTTCGATGACTTCACGGCAGACGATGACGAGGGTTGCAAGCATGGCGCGGCGCTCCGGGGCCTAACGACGTGGTGCCAGTCTATATGCAAATTGTTCTCAAGAACAAGATCGGCGCTAGCCGAAACGCCCTGTCACATAGTCGCGGGTGCGGACATTGGAGGGATTGGTGAATATCTTTTCCGAAGTGTCGAATTCGACCAGTTCGCCCAGATACATGAAGGCCGTGTAGTCCGAGGCGCGGGCGGCCTGCTGCATGTTATGGGTGACGATGACGATGCAATATTCCTCGCGCAGTTCCTCGATCAGCTCCTCGAGCTTGGCGGTCGAGATGGGATCGAGCGCGGAGGCGGGTTCGTCCATCAGCAGGATCTGCGATTTGACGGCGATGGCGCGCGCAATGCAGAGGCGCTGCTGCTGGCCGCCGGACAGGCCCGTGCCGACGGCGTTGAGCTTGTCCTTCACCTCGTCCCACAAGGCGGCGCGCGTCAGGGCCCAATGCACGCGCTCTTCAAGATCGGGGCGCGACAGGCGCTCATAAAGGCGGATGCCGAAGGCCACGTTGTCGAAGATCGACATGGGGAAGGGCGTCGGCTTCTGGAAGACCATGCCGACCTTGGTGCGCAGCCGTGTCAGGTCGAGCGAGCGGTCGAGGATGTTCTGGCCGTCGATGACGACTTCGCCGGTCGCGCGCTGGCCGGGATACATTTCATAGATGCGGTTCATCGAGCGCAGCAGCGTGGACTTGCCGCAACCCGACGGGCCGATAAAGGCGGTGACGCGGCGGTCGGGGATCGAGATGTTGATGCCCTTCAGAGCTTCGGTCTGGCCGTAATAGAAATGCAGGTCGCGCACCGCGATCTTCTCGGGATGGGCCCGACCGTCGTTCAGGTCGCGTTCGGAATGCGCGAGAGGCGGCATCATGGGATGTTGCGTGGTCACGGACGGCCTGTCCTTTTCTTGGTCAGAAGGCGGGCGAGGATATTGAGGAACAGCACCGTCGCGGTGATGAGCAGCGCGCCGCTCCATGCGAGCTGTCGCCAGTCTTCATAGGGGCTCAACGCGAACTGATAGATGACGACCGGAAGGTTCGCCATCGGCGCGTTGAGGTTTGAACTCCAGAACTGATTGCTGAGCGCGGTGAAAAGCAACGGTGCCGTTTCGCCGCTGACGCGCGCAACTGCAAGCAGGATGCCGGTCAGAATGCCCTGGAAGGCGGCGCGGTAGCTGATCTTGACGATGATCTTCCAGCGCGGCGCACCAACGGCGGCGGCGGCTTCGCGCAAGCTGTCGGGCACGAGCACCAGCATGTCTTCGGTCGTGCGCACGATGATCGGCACGGCAATGATCGCCAGCGCGACGATACCGGCGATTGCCGAGAAGTGGCCCATCGGCACGACGAGAAGGCTGTAGACGAAAAGGCCGATGACGATGGAGGGCGCGCTCAGGAGCACATCGTTGATGAAGCGCACCGTGCCGGCGAGACGATTGGTGCGGCCATATTCGGACAAATATGTTCCGGCGAAAATGCCGACGGGTGTTGCGATGAGGATCGCGAGCGCCGTCATCACAAGGCTACCGAAGATCGCATTGGCAAGACCGCCGGGGCTTCCGGGCGGCGGCGTGTTCAAGGTGAACAGCGCGGGACCGAGCGCCTTCACACCGTTCGACACGAGCGTCCAGAGAATGGTGCCGAGAATGGAAAGCACGACCGCCGTGATGAACAGCGCCAGGCCCGTCGCCGCGATATTGGCGATGCGTCTCTGCTGCGGACGGGTCATCGGCGCGCTCCCGCTTTTGCATATTCGTTGCGGAGCAGAAGCCGCTTGCCGATGGCGAGCACGGTAAAGGTCAACACGAAGAGAACGAGGCCGAGGCCGATCAGCGACGATGTGTACATGTCGGAGACGGCTTCGTTGAATTCATTGGCAAGCGTTGCCGAGATGGTCGTCGTCGGATCGAAAAGCGTTTTTGGCAAGCGGTGCGCGTTGCCGATGACGAAGGTGACGGCCATCGTCTCGCCGAGTGCGCGACCAAGGCCCAGCATGACCGCGCCGACAACGCCGGTGCGGCAGTAGGGCAGGACGATATGCCAGACGACTTCCCAGCGCGTCGCGCCGATGCCATAGGCGCTTTCGCGCAGGACGGCGGGCACGCTTTCAAAGACGTCGCGAATGACGGCGGTGATGAAGGGCAGGATCATCAGAGCGAGAATGAGGCCCGCGAGCAGAAGGCCGATGCCGATGGGCGGGCCGGAAAAGAGGTGGCCTATGACTGGAATCGGGCCAAGCCATTTCGCCAGCGCCGGTTCCAGCGTCGACTGGAAATAGGGCGCGGCGACGAAGAGGCCCCAGATGCCATAGATGATGCTTGGCACGGCGGCGAGCAGTTCGACGGCAATGCCGAGCGGCGCGCGCAGGCGGTAGGGGCAAAGTTCGGTCAGGAAGAAGGCAACGGCAAAGGCGCATGGCACGCCGACGACGAGAGCGATTGTAGCGGTTGCGATGGTGCCGACAAGCGGCACGAGCGCGCCATAGCGCTCCGTCACCGGGTTCCAGGATTTGCTCGTCAGAAAGTCTAGGCCCAGCACCTGGAGAGCGGGTGTCGCGCCGTCGATCAGGACGATGACGATGCCGCCGAGAAGCAGAAGCACCACAAGTGTGAAGGTGAGCGTCGTCGCGCGAAACAGACTGTCGCCGATCCAGGCACGGCTCATGCGGCTCAGGCGTTTCGTGCCCTCTATGTCATCGGCCAGCGACATGCGATCGAATACTCCAGAGGTCAGAAAACGGGTTTGCCGGATTTGTCGACAACCTGCGCCCAGCTTGCTTCAACAAGCGCGACGACGGGTTTGGGCATCGGCACATAGTCGAGACCCTCGGCAAGCTTGTCGCCATGCGTGTAGGACCAGTCGAAGAAGCGCAAGACCTCTCTGGAGGTTTCGGGCTTTGACGGCTTTTTTTGGAGCAGAATGTAGGTCGCCGCCGTCATCGGCCAGCTTTCGGCGCCGGGTTGATCGGCGAGGATAAGGTGGAAGCCCTTGGCGTTTTTCCAGTCGGCATTGGCAGCGGCGGCCTGAAAGCTTTTCAGGCTCGGCTCGACGAACTTGCCCGCCTTGTTCTGCATGGCGACGTAGGAAAGATTGTTGTGCAGCGCATAGGCGTATTCGACATAGCCGATGGAGCCGATCATATGGCCGGTCATCGAGGTGACGCCGTCATTGCCCTTACCGCCGATGCCCACCGGCCATTCGACCGCCGTATTGACGCCGACCGCGCTCCAGCCCGGATAAACGACGTTCAGATAATAAGTGAAGTTGAAAGTCGTACCTGAACCGTCCGAGCGATAGACGACGGCGATGGCCTGATCGGGAAGGGCTATGTCCGGATTGACCTTGGCGAGGGCCGGGTCATTCCATTTCGTGATTTCGCCGAGATAGATGCGAGCGAGGATTTCGCCGGTCAGCTTCAATTCACCGGGCTTGATGCCGGGAAGATGCACGACCGGCACGACGCCGCCCATGACTGTCGGAAACTGGGCGAGGTCGGCCGCATCGAGATCGGCTGCGGAGAGCGGTTTGTCGGTCGCGCCGAAATCGACCGTCTTGGCCTTGATCTGCTTGATGCCGCCGCCCGAGCCGATCGACTGATAGTTCACGGCTGTGCCGGTTTCGGCGTGATAGGCCTCGGCCCATTTGGCATAGACGGGGTAGGGGAAGGTTGCGCCCGCGCCGGAAATATCGGCGGCCTGAGCAGCAGGAGAGAAAGCCAGTAACACCCCTGCGAGGCATACCGCGCGTCCCGATTTCCTGAAGTTTTTCAACATCCTGTCAGGGTCTTTCGCTCGTCGATTCCCGTGGCTCGGCGTTCAGGGCCTTCACTACGACGATTGAATGACGGTTTTATGACAGTTGTGTCATGGAGGGGGAGTTAGGGGCGCTGGAAGCCCAGCACCTGACCCTCTCCCCCGAGGGGGAGAGGGTTGGAATGGCAGATAATCATGGAAAATCAGGCGAACGCGTAGGCCCCGCCTTTTTCCAGCGCCTTCTTGTAGGCCGGGCGCGCATGGAGGCGATCGACCAGATCGAGGAGGTTTGGATAGTCGGCAAGGAAGCCGCGGACCTTGGCGGCTTCAAGCGTGAAGGAATTCTGGATGTCGGCGGCGCTGAATTCCTTGCCGAGCAGGTAGCCGCCTTTTTCAATCGAGTTGTTCATGTAGGAGAGGTGGTTCGCGATTTCGCTGGTGATGCGGGGTGCGAGCGGGGCGGCGGCATCGCCCAGGCGGCTCGTATAGAGAGCCAGCATCAGCGGCAGCATGGCCGAGCCTTCGGCGAAATGCAGCCATTCGATGTATTTGTCGTAAGCGGGTGTGCCTTCAGCGGGGCTGAGCTTTCCCTTGCCGTATTTCTTCGTCAACAATTCGATGATGGCGCCCGATTCCGCCATCACCTGATCGCCGTCGGTGACGACGGGCGACTTGCCGAGGGGATGGATCTTCTTCAGCTCCGGCGGGGCGAGGTTCGTCACCGCGTCGCGCTGGTATTTGACGATCTCGTAAGGCACTCCCAGCTCCTCAAGGAGCCAGAGGATGCGCTGCGAGCGCGAATTATTGAGGTGGTGGACCTTAATCATCGGCGCGCTCCTGATAGTTGTTCTGCCTATTGCGGCAAATGGCTTTTTACGAAGGCGGCTATCTTGACGATTGCCTGTTCGCCTTCCGGCAAGCGGTCGGCGGTGAGTTGCCAGACGTGCCAGACCTTGGGCCAGACATCGAGCGTGGCCGCGACGCCTGCTGTCTTCATCTTGTCAGCCATGCGGGTGCTGTCGTCGAGTAACATTTCCGTGGCCCCGACCTGAAAGAGGGTCGGCGGGAAGCCCGTGACGTCGCCAAAGAGCGGGGAAAGGAAGGGGTCGCTCGCATCGCCGCCGGGAAAATAGCGCGGGCCGGTGGTTTCCATCATGGCGGGAATGAACATGGCGTCGGCCTTGGCGTTGGCCGTGATCGAATTGCCGCTGGCGGTCAGGTCGGTTGCGGGCGAGAGGCAGACAAGGGCGGCGGGAAGCGTGAGGCCTTCGGCCTTGAGGCGGAGCGCCAGAGCGAGCGTCAGGTTGCCGCCTGCGCTGTCGCCGCCGACAATGATGGCAGAGGCGGGGATGCCCTGGTCGAGCAGGGCGCGATAGGCGGCGACGCAATCGTCAAGGCCCGCGGGATAGGGATGTTCGGGCGCGAGGCGATAGTCGATCGCATAGACGGGAATGCCGATCTGCTTTGTCAGCCGCCAGGTGAGGGGACGATGCGTGGCGGGCGAGCCCGCGACCCAGCCGCCGCCGTGAATATAGAGAAAGGCAGCGCCGGTCTTTGAGCCGGGCGCGGAGAGGCGCTCGGTCGGCACGCCGCCAAGGCTGGTCTGTTCGACCGTGATGTCTGCGGGCAGCGGCGGCTGCATGCCGACCATGCCGTCCATGATCGGACGCAGCAGCATTATGTCGGGGTTCTTCCGGAGCTTCCGTTTGATTTGAAAGCGGATCAGATAATTCAGTGCGAAGAGCTGAAAGCTCACGGTGGCCCCCGATGCAAAATTTATGTCCGGTGATGCAATCGGTCGGCGGCGAGGCTGTCAAGAAAAGAAGGCTCAGGCCGATGCGCTTGCTGCCGAACGGCGGATCACGCGGACCAGCATCAACACCGCAGCAAGCTCCAGCAAGCCTGCCGCGAAGAAGGCAGCACCCGGAAAATTGACTGGCGCGGCGGCGCTTGTGAAATAGCCGAAGAGCTGGGTCATGACGACCGGCCCGATGATCGCCGTCATGCCGCTGATGCTTCCAAGCGCGCCTTGCAACTCGCCTTGGGCGTTGGCGGGCACGAGCACCGAAATCAGGCCATTGATCGACGGGAATGCCAGTCCTGCGAGGGCGGCGGGCACCATGAAGGCATAGAGCGCCCAGCCGGTTGTCGAAAAGGCGTAGCCGAAATAGCCGATGGCGGCGAAGACGAGGCCGACATAGGCGGCGCGCTCAGCACCGATGCGCGGAATCACAGAACGGATCAGGCCGCCTTGCACGATGGCCATTGAGAGGCCCGCAACGCCGAGCGAATAACCGATCTCCCGCACCGACCAGCCGAATTTTTCCATCACGTAAAAGGACCAGATGCTCGGCAGTACGAAATGGGCAAACTGGTGAAAGAAGAGCGTGATGGCGAGCATGGC
>NZ_JBASBH010000083.1:0-32063 GCF_049651025.1 Parvibaculum sp.
GCAGCGTCAAAAGCTTCTCGTCGAGCATGGGCATGGTGATGGCGCAACGCCCGCTCGGCGAGGCGGGCACGATCGGGCTTCGTGCGATGGTGTCGCTCGATCCGCTCATGGGGGCGGACGGCTATCCGCTGCTCTTTGCAACGGGTGAAACGGCAAACGGGCGCGATGGATTGGTCGACCGGCAGCATCCGCATGATTTGTTCATGGAGCTTTCGGCGTCCTATAGCCACAGGCTCAGCGAGAGGAGTTCGGCGTTTCTATATGTCGGACTGCCGGGCGAACCGGCGCTTGGGCCGACTGCCTTCATGCATCGCGCCTCCGCAGGCGACAGCCCTGAGGCACCCCTCACCCATCATTGGCTCGACAGCACGCACATCACCTTTGGCGTCGTGACGGCGGGATATGTCTATGACCGCTGGAAGATCGAAGGCTCGGCCTTTCGCGGTCGCGAGCCTGACGAGGACCGCTATGACATTGAGCGGCCCAAACTCGACAGCTATTCGGCACGACTGAGTTTCAATCCGGACGACAACTGGTCGTTTCAGGTGAGCGCAGGCACGCTGAAAAGCCCGGAAGCACTGCATGCGAATGTGGACGAGACGCGCATCACCGCCTCGGGCACATACAACCAGCCCTTTGGCGAGAATAACAATTGGGCAACGACGCTCGCCTGGGGGCGCAAGATCAACGATCCGGGATTGCGGCTCGACGGATTTCTTCTTGAAAGCGCCGTGACGCTGAACGAACGGCACACGGTTTTCGCGCGCGCGGAACGTGCCGACGAGAGCGAGCTATTCGACGCGCCCTCGCCGCTCGCGCATCAGGCCTTTGCCGTCAACAAGCTGAGCCTCGGCTATATCCGCGATTTCCGTCTCGCGGAGCATGTCAAATTCGGCGTGGGCGGATTGGTGAGCGGATATGACTATCCGGATCGTTTGACGCCGGAATATGGCGGTGATCCGCTGTCTTACATGGTCTTTGTGAGACTGAAACTGATCTGAGGTCGCTCGATCGACGGCGTCACCCCGGAATGAACCGGGGTGACGCCGTGATTAAAACGCTTATGCCAATGCTGGCACTTTCACCAGATGCTCCGCGATCTGCACGGCATTCAGAGCAGCGCCCTTCAGGAGCTGGTCGCCTGCGCAGAAGAGCGTGACGGAATGGCCGGTGGGGTCGCTCAGGTCCTGCCGGATGCGGCCGACGAGAATGTCGTCCTGACCGGACGCATCCTTCGGCATGGGGAAATAGTTGTTCTCCCAATCATCGACGAGCTTCACGCCCGGCGCGGTCTTCATCAACTCGCGGACTTCAGACGCGGAGATGGGACGCTCGCATTGGAAGGTGACGGCAACCGAATGCGCGCGCAGAACGGGCACGCGAACGCAGGTCGCCGAAACCGCAATGTCGGGATCGCCGAAGATCTTCTTCGTTTCCTCGATCACCTTCATCTCTTCGTCATTGTAGCCCGTATCCGGATCGATCGCCGTGTTGTGGCTGAAGAGATTGAAGGCATAGGGATGCGGCAGGACCGTGTTCTTGTAGTCGCGGCCGTCGAGATAGGCGCGCGTCGATTCCGACAGTTCTTCCATCGCCGCCGCGCCTGCACCGGATGCCGCCTGATAGGTGGCGACGATGAGGCGCTTGATGCGATTGCGTGCGTGGACAGGCCAAAGCGGCGTGATCGAGATAACGGCGGCGCAGTTCGGATTGGCGACGATGCCCTTGTGGCGCGCAATATCGCCGCCGTTGATTTCCGGCACGACCAGCGGCACGGCGTCATCCATGCGGAATGCCGAAGAGTTATCGACGACGATGGCCCCTGCCTCCACCGCGATGGGCGCAAATTTGCGGGAAACGGAACCGGAAGCGGAGAAGAGCGCGATGTCGACGCCCTTGAAGCTCGTTTCGCTCAGCGGCTCGACCTCGATCTCCTCGCCGCGAAACTTCAGCTTGCGACCGGCGGAACGCGGCGAGGCGAGAAGCTTCAGGCGCGAAAGCGGAAAATCGCGCGCCTCAAGACAATGAAGCATCTCGACGCCGACGGCGCCCGTCGCGCCAACAATGGCCACAACCGGGGACGACAAACGGGAACTCATTTTATTCTCCATCTTTAGCCGATGGCGGGGCGCTTGAAACGCAAAAGCCCCGACCTGTTACGGCGGGGCTTGTCCAAGTTCGCGATGCTGAGTTTATTTCAGACGCAAGCCTTCGACGCCCCGGGGGCGGTCGTGGTGGCTTTCTGTTTTTTCAGCATCTGCGTCATGGGCGGGAACATAGCGAAGGGGCGATGGAGTGTCAAAGGTGGGGGTTGGGTCAACTCCGGATGCTCGAATTGCCCTGAAATTGTCACCCGGGGACTTGTTCCCGGGACCCATGACAGAAAGATGGCGCCTATTTTCTTTCGTCGCCGTCACGAAGGATCGCCAGCAGTGCGGCGCGGGTTTCAGGCGGTTGGGCGTCGAGCGCCTGCGTTACGGCATTGAGCTTACGCCGCAGGTCGTAAACCTGATCGAGGAGCGAGAGCAGCACGGGAACGGTTTCCTCCGGCGTATCGAGATCGCGGCGCAGGTCGTGGATCAGGCGGACGCGGGCGATGTCGATGTCCTGAAAGACCCACAGGTCGCCATTCTCGCGCTCGGGCTGGACCCAGCGATGTTCGATCCAGGCGGTCAGTTCGCCTGCGTCGAGATCGGGAAAGAGCGCAATGACCGCCTCGAAACGCATCATTTGCCTCCCATATGTTTACGCGGGTTGAAGGCGTGGTGCGGCGTCCAGCCTTTCAGGAAGGTTTCAAGCTCGGGCTCGGCGTCGGTCGGCAGCGCAATCTTCAACTCGACATATTGGTCGCCGCCCGCGATGCCGCGGCCTTTGAGGCGCAGTTTCGCGCCGCCGGTCGAGTTCGGCGGAATTTTCAACGAGACCGGACCCTTGACGGTCGGCACTTCGACCTTTGCGCCAAGCACGGCCTCCTGAAGCGTTACCGGCAATTCCAGGATCACGTCATTGCCGTCGCGCCGGAAATAGGGGTGGTGCTCCACGCTGACCTCGATCATTGCATCGCCGGGCGGGCCCTCGCCAAAGCCCGGCATGCCCTTGCCGCTCAGGCGCAGCGTCTGGCCGCTTTGAAGGCCGGGAGGGATCGTCACATCGAGCGTGCGCCCGTCCGGCAGCGTGAGACGCCGCTTTGCGCCATTGGCGGCATCGAGAAAGCCGACGCTGAGCGTGTAATGGGCGTCTGCGCCACGGGCATTGAAGTTTCGCGTGCCGCCATCAAAGCCACGCTGGCCAAACGCCTGACCGAAGATGCTTGCAAGGTCGTCCGGGTCGAAGCTTGTATCGGCGCGATATTTGCCGCTGCCCGGCGTATCGCCGAAATCGCGGTAGAAGCGGCGCTCCTGTGGCTTTTCCGCTCCCGAAGCATCGATCTCGCCACGGTCGAAACGGGCGCGTTTTTCCGGGTCGGAGAGAAGATCGTTCGCGGCGGTGATCGCCTTGAAGCGGTCCTCGGCGTCTTTCTTGCCGGGATTCAGGTCCGGGTGATGACGTTTGGCGAGCTTGCGATAGGCGGAGCGGATTTCGTCCGCCGTCGCGTCACGCTTAACACCCAGAATCTCATAGGGATCATCCATGGCTGAAGCCTAGCACAGCATGTGCGGCCTTGCCTCACCATCGCGACGCAGGCAGGCTCTGTCCAAAAGCTGTTGGGGAGGCAGGCTCATGGAAAATGTCGAAATCGTTCCGAACCGGGATATGGGTAAAATTGACGCAGAGTTGATCGCGCATAGCCTCGACCTCGTTGCGGAGCGCTGCGAGGACCCGACGCCGCTGGTCTATGCGCGCCTGTTCAAGACCAATCCGGAGATGGAGGCGCTATTCGTTCTCGATACGCATGGCCATGTGCGAGGCCACATGCTTTCGGAAGCGATCGAGGGGATCATCGATTTTGTCGGTGCGCGCAGTTATTCCGACAATATGATCCGCAGCGAGATCGTCAATCACGAAGGGCTTGGCGTGCCGCCGGAGGTGTTCTCGACATTCTTCACGACGATCATGGAGACGTTCAGGGACATTCTGGGCGACGAATGGACCGCAGAGATGGACGCAGCATGGCGACAGGTTCTGGCGGCGCTGGCCGGCACTATCGCGGCGCATTCCTGAGCGCGGAGAACTTCAGATGGGCACCATAAGGGGCGTCAGGCCGGACGATCTCGATGCGCTTTATCACATCTCGCTGAAGACGGGAGAAAGCGGACAGGACGCGACGCATCTTTATGAAGACCCGAAGCTCGTCGGGCATATCTATGTCGCGCCATATGCTGAACTTGCACCGGAAGCGGCGCTTGTCGTCGAGGATGGTGAGGGCGTCGGCGCCTATATTGTCGGCGCAGTGGATACGCGCGCATTCGATGCAAAGCTTGAAGCCGAGTGGTGGCCGAAGCTCCGGCAGGCTTATGCGGATCCGTCCGACATTCCGCATGACGAGTGGAGCGCCGATCAGCTTCGCAGCTATCTGATCCACCATCCGCATCGCACGCCAAGCCGGATCGTCGATCCCTACCCTTCCCATCTGCACATCAACCTGCTGCCGCGTCTGCAAGGCCGCGACTTCGGGCGCAAGTTGATCGATCGCTGGCTACGGGTGATGTGTGACCTCGGATCGCGCGGCGTACACCTGGGCGTCAGCACGACGAACACGCGCGCCATTAAATTTTATGAGGCTTACGGGTTTCGGCTACTCGAGCGGGTCGAGGCGCGCAATACGATCTGGTACGGGATCGAGGTCTAGCCTATTCGCTCGCCTGCAGCTCCGTGGCATTCAGATAGGCGTGGATCGCTTCGATCTCGGGATCGGTCATGTGCGAAAGATCGCCGCGCGCTACGGACGACATGAGGCCCAGCTCGCGGTCGCCCATGCCCTTGCCCGTTCGCAGCAGGTGGCGGAATTCATTCAACGGATAGGCCTGCCCCATCATGCGCAAGGGCGGCGCGATTGTGCCCCAGCCATCGTCGTGTTCGACGTCAAGCTCATGGCAATGGCTGCAAATCGTCTTTACCAAATAGGCGCCTTCCTGCGCGGGCGTCGCGGAGGGGCGGCGCAAGGGCGGCGGGGCATCGGATACGAAATTGGCGGCCACCATGTCGGCGCTGAACGGCACCTTGCCGATTGCAATCGCAACATGGCCGAGCGGGCCCCATGAGGTTCCGGCAGGCTGCGCATCAGGCTGGCGCGGCTCGCTGCGCAGCCAGACGATGATCGCCGCAACATCGGCGTCCGACAGAGCGGCGAAAGAAGCGGCGGGCATGGCGACGGCGCTTCTGCCATCGCGTTTGACGCCGCGCCGGATCAGCCGGGCAAGTTCGGCATCGCTGTAGGTTGGCGCAACGCGCGTCAGGTTCGGCGCAACGAGATGCCCGATGCCCGGCGCTTCGAACAACACATTTCCGTTCGCATGGTGGCAGCCGATGCAGCCGGAGATCTGCGCGATATGCCTGCCCTGCTCCACACCTATCGACACCGTATCGACACGCAGCGGCGTGAGTGCGACGTCATAGGTTTTATGCAGCCGCCACTGGGATGCGAGGAACACGCAGAGCGGAAGGATCACGATTATTCCGCCTGTGACCATGACGACGCGTTTCAGGATCGTTTTCATAGGTCTTCTCCGGCTAAAAGGATGGCGCTTGCGCTATGTCACGCAGCGCCGCGTGCCTGCTCGGCCAGCGCTGCGCTCGCAAATCCGTTGAACGCGGCATAGGCAGGCTCCCAACCTTCGCGCGCGCGCATGCGGCCGAGCCAGGCGGCGATGTTGGGGTAACGCGAAAAGTCGAAATCTATGTAAGCGCCGAGGCCGACATAAGTGGCGCCGAGATAGTCCGCGACGGTGATCTCATCGCCGCAGACAAAGGGGCGACCGTTCAGCATGTGACGATCGAGGACATTGAGATAGCGCTCCGAATAATGCGTGCCGAGGTGATCCAAATCGGCGCGTGTGGTCGCGCTGAGGCTTGTGAGCTCGGGCAGCATGTGGGTGTAGACGCCGAAATAGCAGAAGGCGATGAAGAAGCCCGTACTGAACCAGTCCATCGCTTCATTGACGCGGGCGCGGGCGCGAATGTCGGTCGGGTATGCGGGCGAGCCGATCTTCTCGGCGAGATATTTCAGGATCGCCGAGCTTTCAGTGAGCTTGAAATCGCCGTCGATCAGAACGGGAACCTGCTGGCTCGGATTGATGGCCGCGAAGGCTTCCGTCAGATGCTCGCCGGCGAAGAGTTCTATGCATTCTTCATCGACGGCGATCTTGTTGTCGAAAAGAAAGAGGCGAACGGCGCGGGTCGTGGTCGAGAGGGGATCCATATAGAGTTTCATGGCTTTGCTCCGAAGGGTTTGAGGGACCGATCTGGATGTACGACCGCACCCGGAGCATCTCAAACACCATGCTTGCGCGATCGTTCAGCAAAATTGCAGAATGGCGGCCGTGTTCGACTGGAACGACATCAGGCACTTTCTGGCCGTCGCGCGAAGCGGCACGACGCTGGCTGCCTCGCGCGATCTTCGCGTCAGCCAGAGCACTGTCGCGCGGCGCATCGTGGCGCTGGAAGAGGCGCTCGAGCTTGAGCTTTTCGACAAACGGCCATCGGGTTATGTGCTGACTGACCAGGGCGAGGCATTGCGCGCCGCCGCTGAGCGCGCAGAAGCTGCAATGGACGTTTTCGCGGCGGAGGCGGGCTCCAGCAAGCGCGGGCTATCGGGCACCGTTCGGCTTACCACCAATGAGACATTCGCCAATACATTTCTGGTGAGAGCCATGCACGAATTTCGTGCCGCCTATCCGGGCGTCAGGCTCGAGATCATTACCTCCGATCGGCTGCTCGATCTCGGACGCGGAGAGGCGGATGTGGCTGTGCGCGCCGGAGCGCGCCCGAGCGAGGCCGAGCTTGTCGGCAAGCGCATCGCCAATGATGTGTGGAGCATTTATTGCAGTCGCGATTATGCGGAACAGCATGGCGCACCGGCGAACGCAGCTGATCTCGCCGGGCATAGTTTTGTCTCCGTCGCTCCAGCGCCCTTTTCCGGGCCGATCATCGACTGGGTCGATGCGCATGTGCGGGAGGAGACGATCATACTCAGGCAGAACAGCATCTCGGGGCTTTATACGAGCATCAAAGCGGGGATCGGCGTGTCGATGATGTCGGACTTCATCGCCGCTGACGACCCCGATCTGGTGCGCTGCTTCACGCCCGACATTCAGACAACGGCGGAGGTCTGGCTGGTGGCACATGAGCGGCTGCGGCATGTGCCACGCGTGCGTGCCGTGCTTGATTTTCTCGGCGGCTATTTCGCGGCCGGACTGCACCGGAAAGGCGGTCGTCCATTGTGACGCTTGCCATCCCGTGCTTCACTGGCGGGAACAGATATATCTGCAAAATCCGGGGGATACATGGGTGCGACAGAGACGGCGGGTGGATTTCAGCCCGACCTCTATGACTATGCGTTCGAGAGCGCGCCGGTCGATGTGCTGAACCGTTTGCGTGCTGAAGACCCCGTGCATTGGTCGCGGCACGGCTTCTGGTTTCTGACGCGATATGATCACGTGCAGGCTGTGCTGCAGGACCCTGTGCGCTTTTCCAGCGCGGCGGCGGGCTGGGGCAGCAACAATCCGCTGGCGAAGAAGAAAGAAGGCGGCCAGTCTGGCGAAGAGAGCAATCTCAGCAAGTCTTTTGCACAATCCTTCAACCAGATGGACCCGCCCCACCACACGCGCATTCGCTCGCTGGTGCATACGGCTTTTTCGCGGCGCACGGTCGAGGAGCGCAGGCCGCGCATTGTCGAAGTCGTTAACGGGCTTCTCGATGCGGCGGCGGCAAAAGGAACTTTCGATCTCGTCGAGGATTTTGCCTTTCATGTGCCGATCATCGTCGCGAGCGAAATCATCGGCATTCCGACCAGCGATCGGGAATTGTTCCGCAAAGCTTTCGAGCAGACTGCAATCCTCATGCAGCCCAAGAAGTCGGATGAAAGCTGGGCGGAAGGCGTGGCGGCGGCGAAGTGGATCGGGCGCTATATCAGGGATCTGATCGCGGAACGCCGTGCACGTCCGCAGGACGATCTCATCACCGGGCTCATTCGTGCAGAAGAACAAGGCGACCGATTGAGCGAAGCGGAAATGTCATCGGCGATCAGCACGATCTACACGGCGGCGGGAACGACGACCGAGCGCTTCATTTCAAGCGGGCTCTATCTGCTGCTATCGCATCCCGACCAGTGGCGCGACGTGGTGGCCGACAGGTCGCTGATCGGTTCCGCCATCGAGGAAATCCTGCGCTATCACCACCCCACGCAGTCGACATCGACCAACCGGCGCTGCACGGTGGACACGCCGCTTGGCGACAAGATCATCCGGGCGGGCGATACGATACGCGTCGGCCTTGGCGCGGCGAACCGCGACCCGGCGATCTTTGCCGATCCGGATCGTTTCGACATCAGGCGAAAGATGGGTGCGTCGCCGCTATCCTTCGGCACGGGCCCGCATTTCTGCATCGGTGCGGCGCTGGCGCGTTTCGAGGCTCGGATCGCGATTGAGGCGGTGCTGGATCGCTGGCCGGATTTGCAGCTCGTGACGACGCAGCCGGTGAAAGACCGCAAGCGGCAGGATCGCTATCTGGAGATTCTGGTGGCAACACGCTGAGGCGAGCAGCTATTCAACCTTCTTGGGTTGCGCTTCCCACCAGAGCTGAACCATTTCTGGCGAACCGGATGGCAAGGGCCTGAACGGCGCGGCGGAGCGGACGCCTTCCATCACGATGAGATCGAACTCTCTCAGACCCGACGACTGGACGACGCGCATCCCTCGCAGCGCGCCCGTCCTGTCGATGACGATGGCAATAACTGCCTTGCCCGCTCGTCCATACATGTCCGGCGGAACAAAAGTGTGCGCGGCAATCTGCGCCTTCAGTTGATTTGAATATGCGTCGCCGCCGCCCTCGCCCTGCCTCTCGGTCTGGAGCTCATCGCTGGTTGCGCCTCGCGACTTGTCGATCGACGACTTCTTGGGCTCAGGCAAGCCGTAACCGCTGGCGACCTTCTTTGCCCAGTCGGGAAGGTCGGCCTCCTTTTCTTTCGGCGCTTCGGGCTTGGGCTTCTTCGCCGCGACCTGCGGCTTTTCCTTCGACTGGTCAGCCTTAACCTTGGGAGGGGTGCCCGCCTCCTTTTTCGTCACGTCGCCCGAGCCGATCAGCGTTTCAGCCTCTTTCGGCTTCTCCGGCTGGGGCTTGGGCTGTTCCTGCGCCTTGGGCTGCTCTTTCGGCTGCGGCTTTTCCTGTGGCGGCACGAGCTGCACGGAGATCGCCGGCGGCTCCTTGTGCTCAGGCGGCCTTATGGGTTCGGGCCTGTAGAAAAGCGCGACAATGAAGGCAATGTTGAGCAACAGGGCAAGAAATAGCTGGCCAGCCCGCGTCAGGCGCTCGCGCCGTGTCGGCGGCGGCGGCGGTGGCACAAGCGGTTCAAGGCTCCGCTCAGGGTGGGAGGCCGGGGGTGCCGCAGGGGGCGGCGTCTGGCCTTGTGGCTCTTCCAATTAACTCACCGTCTCCGCACCCGTTCTGCACACCTCGTCGCAGCCGACATCATGTTCGGGGAAACGGGCGCCGACAAGCTATACGGAGCTGCGGCAAGATACCCGTCGGAAAGTCCGGTTATTTTGTATTTTTCGTACCAACGCCTCCCCGCCCCTTTTGGGGGGCCGGGGGCAGCCGCCCGGCGTCCGGGTTAATGCTGGGTTGCGTCGTTCATAAGCCGCAGATAATGCTCAGCATGCTGATAGTAGTTTTCGCGCGTGACAGCATCGTCATCGCGGCCAAGGTTCAGCGCAAGCGCCGTATAGCGCTCGAAATTGCGGCGCCAATCGGCTGCGTTGCCAGCCTGCTTCGGCTGGGCGGTCCGGGCCTGTGCGGGCTTCGAAGAGCGCGAACGGGATTCTCTTGTGTTCATGGGATTTCGCGCCATGTTTCATGACGCGTCCTGTTGGCCACGCAAAGCGCGGCGTTATGGATCTTAGCGGACAAGGGGTAACGCGGAAGAGGGAAGCACGGCGTACATCCGGCCTGTGCACCCTCAAGGCAATCGCATGATTTCCTTCAAATTACCGGAAAACCGCAGGACTGACCTTCGCGTTAGGCAGCATATGGTGCCCTTTCCCGGTCGTTACAAGCCCCGAAACATCGAGCCCATGACAGAAACCGTGAACGGGCGTAAAAAATGAGCGCTGCCGGGGCGACGTCGTTGCAGGCCTGATTGTACCTACGCTGCTCGACGCCAGTCAGGCGGCGATCGGCGCGGAGCGACTGTTCAGCGAGCGCAAGCTCATGAAGGCATTCACCCGGATCGACGATGGTCGACCCATTTATTTCGCGGGCCGCATCGAGGATGTGTCGTCCATTCTCTTTTACGAAGGCAGGAGGTTTCACATCGCGGGCGACGAGGCCCGCTTATCTCTTCATGCCCGATCGCGCGGCGAAGCATTATTTGATGCAGCATTTTTCCAGCGGCCACTGGTGCAACCTCTTTGAGGACAGCAAGCTCGTCATCAAATCGAACGTCACCACCGATTGTCGCCGGAAGCCGGATAGTGCTTCGATTGACGATCAGAGGCTGACGCCGAACCTTGCCGCGATCCAGACTGTCGCCAGATAAAGTACGAAGGTGAGCGCGCAGGATGTCGCGAGCGCGAGCCAAAATCCCGTTCCATGACGAAGCAGCATGGGCAGAACGAGGAACATCGGGAGCGAAGGCAGCACATACCAGAACGTCGCCTCGGCATGAGAAGCAATGCGTTCGCTGTCGCCCGTATCGTTCCAGAGCCAAAGGATGGCGAGGATCGAGACGAGCGGCAGAGAAACGACGAGCGCGCCAAGCGCGGGGCTGCGCTTGGCTATTTCCGAGACTGCCATGATGATGACGCCCGAGAGCAGCGCCTTGACGATCAGATAGGCCATCAGGCCGCACCATGCTTTGCGCGATAGGCAAAAGCGGAAAGAAGGAAACGCGCGCCGAGGATCAGCGCATCGGCATCGACCGCATGAGCGAGGTTTGGCAGCGACTGCCCCGCCGCCACGACGCCCACTTCGGAAAGCGTCTTCACCGCGACATGCATGCCATAGACCGGCGCAAATTCGTCCAACTCGCCATTCACAAGCAAGACGGGCGGGCGCGATTTGATATCGACCTGCAACTTGTCCCGGCCGACAAGGCCGCCCGCATAGCCAAGTATGGCGACAGGCGTTTGTTCGCGACGAAGCCCGGCATGAAGCGCCATGAGCGTGCCCTGGCTGAAGCCGACCAGCGCGAGGCGCGATGCATCAAGGTTCAGCCGCGCGAGTTCTGTGTCGATGAATTGGTCGATGACGGGCTGCACCGCAACGGCGTCATCATAGAGGCGCGGATCGTTGCCGGGGCGCTTGCCGACCCATTGAAAGCCACCGTCTTTCGTCGCCGTCGGACCATCCGGCGCGACGAAGGCAACAGTCGGCATGGAGACTTGCCAGTAATCGGCAAAGGCCATGAGGTCTGCGCCCGTGGAGCCGTAGCCGTGCAGAAAGACAACGAGCCATTCAGGAGCGGCGCTGTCGGGACGACGGCGGAGAGCATTGAGCATCAGCTTTTCCCTTTCTGTCATTGCCGGATTTGACCCGGCAACCCAGAACCTCGGGTTTGGAGTGTGCAATCCTGGCTCCCGGGGTCAAGCCCGGGCACGACGATCTTTTTTACTTTCGCCCTGCGTAAGCCAGCAACCGCGCGCTCGCTTCTGCGATGATCGCATCCTGTTTGCAAAAGCAGAAGCGTGCGAGATGGCGCGGCGCTGTGGACGGGTTTGCATAAAAGGCCGACAGCGGGATGGCGGCGACTTTCGCCTTGATGGTGATGTCGCGGCAGAATTCTTCGTCTGTGCCGTTGAAGCCCAGCGGGCGGAAATCGGCGCTGATGAAATAGGTGCCGTCGGTCGGTAGCACATCGAAGCCCGCGGCTTCCAGTCCCTTTGCCATTAAGTCGCGTTTGGCTTCAAGCGAGCTGGCAAGGCCGTCGAAATAGCTGTCGTCCTTCGCAAGGCCAAAGGCGATGGCGGTTTGCGTTGCAGGCGGGGTCGTGAAGGTGACGAACTGATGCACCTTCATGATCGGCGCCATCAGATGTTCGGGGCCGGTGACATAGCCGATCTTCCAGCCCGTGAGCGAAAAGGTCTTGCCTGCCGAGCCGATGCGCACGCACCGCTCGGTCATGCCGGGAAGCGTCATCAGCGGGATGTGCTTGTGCCCTGAAAAGACGAGATGCTCATAGACCTCGTCGCAGACGGCATAGGCATCATGCTTGATCACCAGCGCGGCGATGGCGTCGAGTTCGGCGCGGGTGAAGACCTTGCCGGTCGGGTTCATCGGCGTATTGAGCAGGATGAGTTTCGTTTTCGAGGTGAACGCAGCGGCGAGCTTTTCCAGCTGCAGCGACCAGAGCGGCGGCTCGAGTGAGACGCTGACGACTTTTGCGCCTGCCGCCTCGATGATCGGCTTGTAGCTGTCATAGGCCGGTTCAAGGATGATCGCCTCGTCGCCGGGGTTGAGCAGCGCCAGAAGGCAATCGTTCAACGCCTCCGTTGCGCCGGAGGTCACCAGCACCTGCTTTTGCCAATCGACATCGAGCCCGTAGAAGCGCTTGTTCGTGGCGGCGACGGCCTGACGAAGCGCAGGCATGCCCGGCATTGGCGGGTATTGGTTCGGCCCGTCGATCAGCGCCTTTGCGGCAACGGCGCGCACATCGTCCGGCCCTTCATCGTCGGGAAAGCCCTGCCCCAGATTGATCGCGCCATGCTCGCTCGCAAGTGAGGACATGACGGTGAAGATCGTCGTGCCCAGATTCGCAAATACCTGATTGGCCGGCCGCATGCGCATAACTCCCCGATGTTCGATACGTCCCTCTTCGCCGGAGGGAAGCCCGGGTGTCAAGCTGCGGACCCCGGCGCGTTCGCCAATATGAGCGGCGCTGCCTGTTTTCCGGGCGCACTGCCTATTTTAAGTGCATTTTGATTGCCCGTTATCCGTGCAGCATTCGGCCACATGTCCTAAGCCTTTAAAACAACTAAGGTTTTCAGGAAATAGCGGAGTGGCATGACCCATGCTAACCACTTTGACCAAACAGCCGTTCACCGGCCAATTGATAAGGGACGTCAGGGAATGAAGAAGATCGAAGCGATCATCAAGCCGTTCAAGCTCGACGAGGTGAAGGAAGCGCTTCAGGAAGTTGGATTGCAGGGTATCACCGTGACCGAGGCCAAAGGCTTCGGCCGCCAGAAAGGGCACACCGAGCTCTATCGCGGCGCTGAATATGTCGTCGACTTTCTGCCGAAAGTGAAAATCGAAATCGTGCTCGACGACGGCATGGTTGCGAAAGCCGTCGAGGCCATTCAAGCAGCGGCGCGTACCGGCCGCATCGGCGACGGAAAGATTTTCATCTCCACTGTTGAAGAAGCAATCCGCATCCGCACCGGCGAGACCGGCGTCGAGGCTATCTAAAAATACGGGCGACCGTTAGAAGACGGGCGCCGCGAAACAGCTCCCACACAAGTTTACCCAGCACGAGGATTGACGAAATGGCTGACTACGCCTCCATTCAGCAGCTCATCAAGGAAAAGGACGTCAAGTACATCGACCTGCGCTTCACTGATCCGCGCGGCAAGATGCAGCATGTGACGTTCGACATCGGCTTCTGCGATGAGGATTTTTTCGCTGAAGGCACGATGTTCGACGGATCGTCGATCGCGGGCTGGAAGACGATCAATGAGTCCGACATGGTGCTGCTGCCCGATCTGACGACGGCAGTAATGGACCCCTTCTACGCGCAGAACACGCTCGCCATCATTTGCGACATCGTCGAGCCTTCGACGGGCGAGCTTTACGGTCGCGACCCGCGCTCGACGGCGAAGCGCGCCGAGGCTTACGTGAAGTCCGGCGGATTCGGCGACACGATCGTCATCGGCCCCGAAGCCGAATTCTTCATCTTCGACGACGTGAAGTTCTCGACCTCGCCCTACAAGACGGGCTTCGAACTCGACTCGATCGAACTCCCGACGAACACCGACAGACATTATGAAGTCGGCAATCTCGGCCATCGTCCGCGCACCAAGGGCGGCTATTTCCCGACGAACCCGATCGACTCGGCGCAGGATCTGCGCGGCGAGATGCTCACCGTCATGGAAGAGATGGGCGTCGTCATCGAGAAGCACCATCATGAAGTGGCCTCTGCCCAGCACGAACTCGGCACGAGATTTCAGCCGCTGACGACGGCTGCCGACCACATGCAGATCTACAAATACGTGATCCACAACGTCGCACAGGCTTACGGCAAGTCCGCCACCTTCATGCCGAAGCCCGTCTTCGGCGACAATGGCTCGGGCATGCACGTGCACCAGTCGATCTGGAAGGCGGGCAAGCCGCTTTTCGCCGGCAACAAATATGCCGATCTCAGCCAGGAATGCCTCTGGTATATCGGCGGCATCCTGAAGCATGCCAAGGCGCTCAACGCCTTCACCAACCCGTCGACCAATTCCTACAAGCGCCTCGTGCCCGGCTATGAAGCGCCGGTGCTGCTCGCCTATTCCGCGCGCAACCGCTCTGCTTCCTGCCGTATTCCGCACGGCACGTCGCCGAAGTCGAAGCGCATCGAAATCCGCTTCCCCGATCCGACGGCGAACCCCTACCTCGCCTTCGCGGCCATGCTGATGGCCGGCCTCGACGGTATCGAGAACAAGATCGATCCGGGTGCACCGATGGACAAGGACCTCTACCACCTGCCGCCGGAAGAGCTGAAGCAGATCCCGACGGTTTGCGGCAGCTTGCGCGAAGCCCTGCTTTCGCTCGAAGCCGACAATGCCTTCCTTCTGAAGGGTGGCGTGTTCACCGCCGAGCAGATCAAGGCCTATGCGGATCTGAAGTGGGAAGAGTGCCTGCGCTATGAAATGACGCCGCACCCGGTCGAATTCGACATGTATTACAGCGTGTAATTTCATACGGATGAAAATGAAAGGCCGGGGCAAAAGCTCCGGCCTTTTTTATGCGTGTCAGGCCGCCTCGGGCAGCAGGCCAAGCTGGCGCAGGATCGTTGCCTGATCGAAATAGACACGCTCACAGACGATGCCCTTGTCATCGAAAAAGAAGAAGGCCGTCATGCGGCAGCGCATTTCGCGGCCCGTGGGTTCGATCGGCCCCATACGGCCCTTGTGAGTGCCAAGCAGCCAGAATTCAACGATGACGGCGTCGTCGCTATGGTGCAGGGCAATCAGCTCATTGCGCTGATCGGGAAACACCTTGCGCGACGCGACAAAATAATGATCGACCTCCTCCTTGCCGTCGAAGATCGCGCCTGAAGGAATGATCTCGTAACGCGGATGAGAGAAGGTTCCCATCGTGACCTTGAAGTCATGCGTGTTCTCCGACGCCATGTGTTCACGGACAATGGCCTCGCGCATGGCGCGGCGCGTTTCGACTTCAGTGCTCATGTATTTTTTCCTGCTCTATGTTTTCCGGGAGCTTTGTGCGCAAGCGAGTGACCTGTCGAAAAGAATACTGGCGCACCTACAACTTCGGCACTTATTCCGTATACTGATTTTATACGTCAACCCTGTTGACTCTGTTGTGGCTGCCACAAATTCGCGCGCTTCGCCGCATGGTTTTTCTTTCTTATTCCTATTGACGCTCCGTGCCTTGTGGGCCTAGCCTTTTCTTGTCTCAAACAGACGGAGGAGGTTTACAAAGATGACTCCACCGACGCAAGGAAGGTCCTGATCATAGGATTTTCCATGTACATCGCTAAGCTTGACGCGTTCTTCATGCGTGACCGGTCAGCGAACCGTTTAGGCCAGAGAGCGCAACCAACCACTGACGCCCGGGTTACTCACACTGAGTGCGCAGGCGACAAAACGATGGAAGAGCCCGGCTCATTAGTCAGGGCGAGTGCGAGACGCACATCCATAAGCAACCCCGCGAGGGAACGCCCGACAGGATCATCCGGGGCTTCCGTTTGAGCGGGGTTGCGTGGCGTTTTTATTCACCCCACCGTCATCATGAAACGACGATTTGCGCGGCACGGTCGGCCATCGCATGAGCGGCGCATTGCTCGCAGCCATGAGGCCAGCTAGCGTTGCTTCGCTCTTCGGTTCATTCGATATGAGGGATTCATGCGCATTCTTTTGGGGCTTCTTGCCGTTGTCGTACTCGTCGGCGTCTGGATTTTTTCGCAGATCAATACCATTCCAAAGCAGGACGAGGCGGCGAATGCCGCATGGTCGCAGGTGCTGAACCAGTATCAGCGACGCGCCGATCTGGTGCCCAATCTCGTCGCGACCGTCAAAGGCTATGCGACGCATGAGGAGAAGGTGTTTACGGAAGTGACGAATGCACGCGCCCGCGTCGGCCAGATCGCCGCGCCCGATCCGACCGATCCCAAGGCCGTCGAACAATATCAGGCGGCACAGCGCGAACTCGGCGGTGCGCTATCGCGACTGCTCGTCGTTTCGGAAAACTATCCGCAGTTAAAGGCGAATGAAAATTTCCTGACGCTGCAATCGCAACTCGAAGGTACGGAAAATCGCATTTCAGTGGCGCGGCGCGATTATATCGCGGCGGTGCAGGCTTATAATACGACGCTTCGAACTTTTCCCGGCCGCTTGATCGCCTCGCTGTTTTATAGCGATGCGAAGGCGCGCGCGAATTTCACCGCCGATGCCGGTGCTGAAAAAGCGCCACAGGTTCAATTCTGATGTTCAGACAAGCGGCGCTTGCATTTGTCCTTCTCGCATTCGGTTTCATGGGCCATGCAAGCGCCGCAGATTTCGTTCCGCCAAAACTCACTGGCCGCGTCGTTGACGAGGCGCATGTGCTTCCCGCCGATGTCGCGGCAAAGCTCGACGCGACGCTGGCCGCGCATGAGGCCGCAACGAGCAATCAGGTTGTCGTCGCAACGGTGAGTTCGCTACAGGGGCTCGACATCGAGAGCTATGCGAACCAGCTCTTTCGTGCCTGGGGCCTCGGCCAGAAAGACAAGAACAACGGCGTGTTGTTTGTCGTCGCGCCCGCTGAACGCGAGATGCGGATCGAGGTCGGCTATGGACTTGAAGGCACGCTGACCGATGCGCTGTCATCGCAGATCATTCGCGACATGGTGATCCCCGCTTTCAAGGCAGGTGACATTCCCGGCGGCATCGAGGCGGGAACGGACGGCATATTGAAAGTGCTGGGCGGCGGCACCCTGCCCGCTGCGCAAACGCAAGAGGACGACTGGCGCGGCTCGATACCCTTTTTCATTCTATTCGGCATCTGGATGCTGGTCGCATGGAATGCGAGACGGCGCGGCGGTCGCGGCCGCGGCATCTGGTGGGGCGGCGGTGGCGGCGGCTTCGGTGGAGGCGGCGGAGGCTTTGGCGGCGGTGGAGGCAGCTCCGGCGGCGGTGGAGCATCGGGGCGGTGGTAGAGGCCCGGATATTTGCCGTGATCCCATACTTGCTTGTCCCGGGAGGGACATTTCATTTGATAGGCGGAGTTCGAAGGAAGATGGGTCCCGGGAACAAGTCCCGGGACGACACTTCCATTTGACGCGCATGTCCGGAAAGATCATCGCACCAGCGCTTCAGCCGTCTTTGCCTCGTTCTTTGCGTAGTCGCGGAAGGCTTTGAAGACGCCGAGGTTTTTGTCGGGATCCTTGCCGTCGCCCATCCGAAGAATCTGAAGGCAGAACCAGCCTTGCTGGCCCCAACCGTTCAGCGCCTTGACGATGTTGAAATAGCTGTGCGGTCCGAGAATGCCGGGGCCGATGCGGAGCGTTTTTTCCAAGGCGGGGATATCGCGCACCGCGCCAGACAGAAGCCGCGCGGCAGCAGAAGGATCGACGCAGAGCGGGCGGCCAATGCCGACGACATCCATCGTCGCGCTGGCAAGCGCCGCGTTCATGCCTGCCACGGTGCGGAAGCCGCCCGTCACCATCAGCGGCATGGTCACGGCGGCACGGATGTCTTTTGCATATTCGAGGAAATAGGCTTCGCGCGCGATGGTGCTTTCCTTGCGCGTCTCGGCCTTCTCGGGATGCAGCGTCATGTCGTCAAGGCCGACAAGGCGCGGCTGCTCATAGGTGCCGCCTGAAATTTCAAGAAGGTCCAGGCCCTCGTCATTGAGCCACGACGCCACCTTGATCGAATCTTCATGGCTGAAACCGCCGCGCTGGAAGTCGGCGGAATTGAGCTTCACGGAAACCGGAAAATCGGCGCCGACAGCCTTGCGCACCGCGCGTATGATTTCGAGCAGCAGGCGCGCCCGATTTTCGAGACTGCCGCCCCATTCGTCGGTGCGGTTGTTGACGTCGGGCGAGAGGAATTCCGAAATCAGATAGCCATGCGCGCCGTGAACCTGCACGCCGCTGAAGCCCGTTTCGCGTGCGATGGTGGCTGTATGCGCAAAGCGGCGGATAACATCTTCGATCTCCGTGCCGGTCAGTGCGCGAGGCTTGCCGAATTGCGCACCGGGCATATCGAGCGCCTTGTCGGATGGCCCGACCGGCTCCTTGTTCACCAGCGCAGGCGTCTGGCGGCCGGCATGTGAAATCTGCATCCAGAGATGTGTGTTGTTCACCGTGCCTGCTTGCGCATAGGCACGCAGCGCGGCGATGGCTTCGGCCGATTGCGGGCCGTCTATCGCGACATTGCCGGGCCGCTCCATGTAGCGGCGATCGACCTGCACATTGCCGGTAAGCAGCATGCCCGCCCCGCCCTCCGCCCAGCGACGATAGAGACGCACATGACGTTCGGTCGCGCGGTTCTGCGCATCGCCCAGACCCTCCGTCATGGCGGCCTTGGCCAGACGGTTTTTCAGCGTCGCCCCGCAAGGCAGGGTGAGTGGCGATGAAATGGTGACCTTTTCCGACATCGAAATCCCCCAGATAACAATGACCGAATGTGCCACAGGGAGCCTCTTGTGCATACAGGCCGAACCTTGCCCTAACGCCACGGCAGGCGGTGGGCCTTTCGGATCCCGTTTTCACAATCTCCGAATGGGGAGTTTATTGAGGAGTAAGCACGATGAGGCAGTCGCCCCGCACGGGAGCCGGATTGCGACGCGAGCGGATAAATGCCTAAACTTCGGGTGATCAGGGCCTGGAGGAACGTCGATGCAAAGCACCGTGACCATGTCGGCCAAACCGAAACTGCCGCCAGTCGCGGCCGTTCGCGTCATCAGCAAGATAAGGGATGTATTCTCTTCACTGACAAGAAAGATGGTGCCGCCGCCCGTCGTACTTATCGAAATGCTTTCGGGCTTCTGGATATCGCAATCGCTTTCGGTCGTCGCAAAGTTCGGCGTCGCGGACCATATGAGCGAGACGCAAGCAACGTCGGCCAAGGTGCTTGCAGAAAAGACGGGCGCAAATGCGGACGCGCTCTATCGCCTGATGCGGGCCCTATCGACGGTCGATATTTTTCGCGAGGAGCGTGTTGGCGAGTTTCGACTGACACCTATCGGGGCCGCGCTCAAAACCGACCATCCGCAATCCATGCGCTATTTCTCGATTTATCAGGGACAACTCAACTGGGTGAACTGGGGCGCGCTCGGTCATTGCGTGCAGACCGGCACAAACGCAATCGAGCATCTCCATGGCATGAAGTCGTTTGAATATATTTCCGGCGACAAGGAACGCGCCGATATTTTCGACCGGGGCATGGTCAATGTTTCGGCGATGGAGCTCGATCCGGTTCTCGCCGTTTATGATTTTTCCCCGTTCAAAACGATTGCCGATATAGGCGGCGGCTATGGCGCAGTGCTGTGCGCGATCCTTGCCATCACGCCCGGCGTGAAGGGCATTCTCTACGATCTACCGCAAACGGCTGACGGCGCACGGCAGCATTTCGAGGCGGCCGGACTTGGCGCACGGGTCGAAGTTTCAAGCGGGAGTTTTTTCGACGGCGTGCCTGCGGGCGCAGACGCCTATCTGATGAAACACATCATCCATGACTGGTCGGACGAGGAAAGCATTCGAATCATGGCGAATATTCGCCAGCACATCCCAATGAACGGCAAGCTTCTGCTCATCGAGCATGTGGTTCCGCCGCCCGGCGTCGTGCATTTCTCGAAGTTCCTCGATCTTGAGATGCTGGTTGCCACGACCGGGCGGGAACGCACCGAGGACGAGTATCGCGCGCTGATGGCGAAGGCGGGTTTTCGCCTCAACCGCATCGTGCCGACGATCGGGCTGGCGAGCGTGATCGAGGCGAGCCCCGTTTGAGGCGGATGGACTGGCGTTTGTCCCGTGCCCTCCCCGGCTCTACAATCGGCCTCGATTCGTTCCCCCGCACAGTTTCGAGTTTCCATGGCCGCCCGCAAGCCGACCCAGCCCAATACCGATGACGACCTCTTCTCCACGCCAGCGGCCCAAAAGCCGGCGGCGAAGGCCGTGTCAAAGGCCGACAAGGGCGATGGCACCTATTCGGCCAAGGATATTGAGGTTCTGGAGGGATTGGAGCCGGTACGGCGCAGGCCGGGCATGTATATCGGCGGCACCGATGAAAAGGCGCTGCATCACCTTTTTGCCGAAGTGCTCGACAACTCGATGGACGAGGCGGTTGCGGGCCACGCCGACTGGATCGACGTGACGCTGCATGAAGATGGGAGCCTGACGGTCGCCGATAACGGGCGCGGCATCCCGATCGATGTACACCCCAAGTACAAGCCGAAATCGGCGCTGGAAGTCATTTTCACGACGCTGCATTCGGGCGGCAAGTTCGACGGCAAGGTCTATGAGACATCGGGCGGTTTGCACGGCGTCGGCATTTCGGTCGTCAACGCGTTGTCGGACAGGCTCGACGTCGAGGTCGCGCGCGATCAGGAACTTTACACGCAGAGCTATTCGCGCGGCGCACCGCAAACGAAGCTCATCAAGCAGGGCCGCGTGCAGAACCGGCGCGGAACCAAGATCACGTTTCACCCCGATGCCGAAATCTTCGGCAAGGGCGCCACGTTCCGGCCGTCGCGACTGCACCGCATGGCGCGGTCGAAGGCCTATCTTTTCGGCGGCGTTCAGATCCGCTGGCATTGCGCGCCGTCGCTCATCACTGACGATACGCCAGCCGAAGATGTGCTGCATTTTCCGGGCGGTCTGGTCGACTTCCTGCGGGCCGAGATCGGCTCTACCCCGATGGTCACGCTTGAGCCCTTTTCCGGGAAGGTGTCGAAGGCAGGCAGCCACGGCTCAGTCGAATGGGCGATTGCCTGGTATAACGACGATGGTTTCATCCACTCCTATTGCAACACCGTTCCTACAATCGAGGGAGGAACGCATGAAGCTGGCCTTCGCGCGGCGCTGACCAAGGGCCTCAAGGCCTATGCCGACATGACCGGCAACAAGAAGGCGTCGCAGATACAGGCCGAGGACGTGCTCGGCACGGCGGGCGCGATGCTTTCGGTATTCATTCGCGAGCCGGAGTTTCAAGGACAAACGAAGGAAAAGCTCGCAAGTCCTGAAGCGCAAAGGCTTGTCGAGAAAGCCATCGGCGATCACTTCGACCATTGGCTGACCGCTTCGCCGGGACAGGCGACGAAGCTTCTCGACTGGGTGATCGACCGCTCGGAAGAGCGGCTGAAGCGACGGCAGGACAAGGACGTGGCGCGCAAGACCGCGACACGCAAGCTGCGCCTGCCCGGCAAGCTTGCCGATTGCGCGCAGGCGGGCGCGGCAGGCTCGGAGCTTTTCATCGTCGAAGGCGACAGCGCCGGTGGCTCTGCAAAGCAGGCGCGCGACCGTGCGAGCCAGGCGATCCTGCCGCTGCGTGGCAAGATATTGAACGTCGCCTCGGCGTCCGGCGCGAAGATGCAGCAGAACCAGCAGCTTTCGGATTTGATCCAGGCGCTCGGCGTGCGCACAGGTTCGCATTATCGCGACGCCGACCTTCGCTATGAAAAGGTCATCGTCATGACCGACGCAGACGTCGACGGCGCGCATATCGCTTCGCTGCTCATCACCTTCTTTTATCAGGAGATGCCGGAGCTGATTGCACGCGGGCACCTCTATCTCGCCGTGCCGCCGCTCTACAAGCTGACGCAGGGCGGCAAGACGACCTATGCCCGCAATGACGCACATAAGGATGAACTCCTGAAGAAAGAGTTTAAGGGCAGCTCCAAGGTAGAGATAAGCAGATTCAAGGGCTTGGGTGAGATGCTTCCGGCGCAGCTCAAAGAAACGACGATGACGCGTTCCAAGCGGACGCTGCTGCGCGTGATGGTGCCGGACGACGAAGTGAAGGCGACCAAGAGCTCCATCGAGCGGTTGATGGGCAACAAGCCGGAGCTAAGATTTCAGTTCATCCAGGAACGCGCGGCCTTCGCCACCGATCTGGATATCTAACGCTCAGGACGCCTTCGGCCAGCCGACCCGGTTGCGTGCATCGCCAAGCTTGATCCGCGCTGCCGGCAGGATCATCACGACGGTTGTGCCCTGCCCCGGCTTGCTGCGCAGGACGAGGCGGCCGCCATGCATCTCCATCATCGCATTGGCGAGCGGCAGGCCGAGGCCCGTGCCGATATGGCCGCGGCTCATCTCGCTGTGAACCTGACCGAATGGCGTCAGCGCGATCTTCATGTCTTCCGGCGACATGCCGATGCCGGTATCGGCAATCGTGACCGCCAGATTGCCGTTGGGACGCAGTTCTATCGACAGACTCACCAAGCCGCCTGCGGGCGTGAACTTCAATGCGTTGGAGAGAATGTTGATGAGGATCTGCCGGAACATCCGGGCGATGGCAGACAGCGCGATGTCCTGTGGCGGCAGAACGACTAAGAGCTCGACGGACTGACGCGCAGCAAGCGGGCGAACCATCGTGCAGGCCGCCTCGGCGCACTCGACCACATCGAATTCCTCATCTTCTCCGAGCATTATCCGGCCGGATTCAATTTTCGCCAGATCGAGAATGTCGTTGATGATGCCAAGCAAATGCGCGCCGCTGGCATTGATGTCGTGGGCATAGTCGCGATAGCGGGCATTTTCCAGCGGGCCCATCAGCTCGTTTTGCATGATGTCCGAAAAGCCGATGATCGCGTTGAGCGGCGTACGAAGCTCATGGCTCATATTGGCGAGGAATTTCGACTTCGCCTCATTGGCATGTTCGGCATTGTGAAATGCCACAGCGAGCTTTTCGGTCATCAGGCGAAGCGTATGGCGCGATGTCTTGAGTTCGCGGATGATCGACTGCGAGTAGTAGACGATAGGCGCGCCGGTCAGAATGGTCACGATGGTCGCGGAGACAAGTAGTCGGGTATCGAATTCAAAGAAGCTCGTCAGCCCCAGAAGCCAGTGAAGGCCGATCGCCACCATTACCGCGACGCCGGTTACAAAAGCGGTCGCTGCTGCGGCACTCATGCGGCCGAGGAGACGGTTCATCGCCGCCAGCACTCCGTCATGCCGACGCCGGTTACGATCTTCGCCTGTTGTTTCCATGTCGTCCCGCGCGGCACGTGGCCGGGATGACGGCGCGAACCCCATAGCTGTCCCATTGTCCTTCCGCAGAAGGCCCAACTATGGGGTGAATTTGTTAATGGGCAGGAAAGTTGCCGTAAAAGCCGCCGATTTGTGACTGAGCCGTTTTCGCAACAACTGGCAGAAATCGGTACAAAATCACGACCCTGGCTTTGCGACATAGTGCACCCGGCGGAGGCTTTCATTGACAAAATGATGCCAAACCCTATGTTTCGCGCGAGCTTCGCTGTTTTGTGCGGGCTTTGCGGATACGCGCGGCCGCCGAACAACGCGCGACATGCTGCCCCCAATTTTCCGTCCACGGGCCCCGAAATGTGGGCCACCAGGGCAGCCGTACATGGTGCATAGGGCCTTATTATATGACATTTGATGAACTCGGCCTCGGAGCCGAGGTGCTGAAAGCGGTAGCCGAAACCGGCTACACCGAACCGACCCCCATTCAGGCGCAAGCCATTCCGCATGTGCTGGCGGGCCGAGATGTGCTCGGCATCGCGCAGACGGGTACCGGCAAGACGGCCTCCTTCACGCTGCCGATGATCGACCGGCTCGCGCGTGGACGGGCCAAGGCGCGAATGCCCCGTTCCCTCATTCTTGAGCCGACGCGCGAACTTGCAGCGCAGGTCGCCGAGAATTTCGAGAGCTACGGCAAATACTGCAAACTCTCCATGGCGCTGCTGATCGGCGGCGTCTCCTTCGGCGATCAGGAAAAGAAACTCGACCGTGGCGTCGACGTTCTGATCGCAACGCCGGGTCGTTTGCTCGACCATTGCTCGCGCGGCAAAGTGCTGCTGACGGGCGTGCAGATCCTCGTGATCGACGAAGCCGACCGCATGCTGGACATGGGCTTCATTCCCGACATCGAAGAAATCTGCAAGAAGATCCCCTTCACGCGCCAGACGCTTTTCTTCTCGGCAACGATGCCGCCGGAAATCCAGCGCCTCACCGACACGTTCCTGCAAAACCCCGAGCGCATCGAAGTTTCGCGGCCTGCCTCAGCAAGCGCGACGATTACCCAGGCGGTCGTGAAGACGACGCGCGAGGGCAAGCGCGACGCGCTGCGCGAACTCATCGAATCCGAAGACGTCAAGAACGCCATCATTTTCTGCAACCGCAAGCGCGATATCGGCGCGGTGCACAAGTCGCTTGAGAAGCATGGCCTGCCTGTCGGCTCGCTGCATGGCGATCTCGACCAGTCGACCCGCACCAAGACACTGGAAGGCTTCCGCAACGGCAGCATCCGGCTTCTCGTCGCCAGCGACGTGGCAGCGCGCGGCCTCGATATCCCCGATGTCAGCCATGTCTTCAACTTCGACGTGCCGACACATGCGGAAGATTATGTTCACCGCATCGGCCGCACGGGCCGCGCCGGACGTTCAGGCGCTGCCTTCACGCTGCTGACGCGCGAAGATGCAAAATATCTGGCCGGCATCGAAAAGCTGATCGGCACCACGATCCCGACGCGCAACGCGCCGACGCACGAAGCAGCGGAAGTTGTGGAAGCTGTGGAAGTCGTGAAGGCGCCCGCCGCCGAGGTGGAAGCGGTTCCGACCGTTGAAGCCGTGGCAGAGACACAGGCAGAAGCAAGCGCCGACGTGACAGCAGAGGCAACCGCCCCTGCTTCAGGCGAAGAGCAGCGCCCGCGTGAGCGCCGCGCTCGTGGCGGCCGTGGTCGTGCGAAGGCACCGCGTCCGGCGCCTGAGGAAAACGCACCGCAGCCCCATATCGCCGATCCGGTGGCCGAGCTTGTCGCTGAAGTTGTCGAGCATGTGGAAGCGGCGGCGCATGCGCCCCGTCAGGAGCAGCCGAAGCGTGACCGCAATGAACGCCAGCGTGGCCGTGGCCGCGACGATGATGACGGTCCACGCGTCATCGGGCTTGGCGATCACGTGCCTGCCTTCATGCTGCGCGCCGTGAAGCTGCCGAAGCGCCGCCCGGACGATGTTCAGGACGAAGAGATCGAAGTTGAAGAGGTCGAGACCGCAGAGGCGTGAGCTTCCGGTTTTCCCGATAAAAAAGGCGGCCTTGCGAGGCCGCCTTTTTTCTTGTGCGGACTAGTTCGCCGCCGGCGTCACGCGCCAGATGATGTTACCCACATCGTCGGCGACGAGAAGCGCGCCTGCCTTGTCGACAACGACGCCCACGGGCCTGCCTTGCGCTTCGCCATCGGCATTCACAAAGCCGGTCAGCACATCTTCAGCCGCGCCCGAAGGCATGCCGTCTGCGAAGGGAACGAAGATCACCTTGTAGCCGCTCAGCGGATTGCGATTCCAGGAACCGTGCTGGCCGATGAATGCACCGCCTGAATATTTCGCGGGCAACAGGCTCGCTTCATAGAAAGCAAGACCGAGGGACGCCGTGTGCGGCCCGAGCGCATAATCCGGCACAATGGCCTTGGCGACCAGATCAGGGTTTTGCGGCGTCACGCGCACATCGACATGCTGGCCGTAATAGCTGAAGGGCCAGCCGTAAAACGCGCCGTCCTTGACCGAGGTCATATAGTCGGGGACGAGGTCGCTGCCGATTTCGTCACGCTCATTGACGGTCGTCCAGAGCGCGCCACTTTTCGGCTGCCAGGCAAGGCCGTTGGGATTGCGCAGACCAGAGGCAAAAATGCGCGAGCTGCCGGTTGCGAGATCGATCTCGTGGATAGCGGCGCGGCCCTCTTCCGCGGCAAGACCGTTTTCACCGACATTGCTGTTCGAGCCGACCGTTGCATAGAGATACTTGCCATCGGGGCTGGCGATGATGTTCTTCGTCCAGTGATGGTTGATCGGGCCATCGGGAAGATCGGCAATCTTGGTGCCGGGTTCTGCAATATGCGTTTCGCCGGTCTTGTAGGGAAAGCGAACCACGGCGCCTGTATTGGCGACATAGAGATTGTCGCCGACCAGCGCCATGCCGAATGGTGAATTCAGTCCCTGCAGGAAAATCTCGCGCGTTTCGGCAACGCCGTCGCCATCGGCGTCACGCAGCAGCGTGATGCGATTGGCGCTCGGCACGCCCGCGCCTGCGCGCTTCATGATGATGGATGCGATCCAGCCCTTGATGCCGCCCGCCTCGCCCGGCTGCGGCGGCGTATTGGTTTCGGCGATGAGCACGTCGCCATTGGGAAGGACGTAGAGCCAGCGCGGATGATCGAGACCTTCCGCAAAGGCCTTCACCGCAAGGCCCCGGGCGGCAACCGGCGTCGCGCCCTTCGCCCAGCCTGTTGCCGTGGCGATCTTCACCGTCGGCAAAAGCGTCGGGTTGGGAGCCGGGAGCTTCGGGTCGGCCCCCATCCCTGCCTCGACCGGCAGCGTCGCCTTGTCGCCACAACCGGCAAGCGCCAGCACCGACAATCCCGCCAGCAGCGGTAGAACAATAGCGCGCATGGGTGATCTCCAGAAAATACGGCAGAGGGGCCAGAGCCCGATGTAGGCCGATGATATGGAACGCGCAATATCTGCGCATGTTCCCGTCGCAAAGAAAAGGGGCGGCACTTGCGAGCCGCCCCCACAATTCCACAAACCGGAATTGGCCTATTTCTTGATCTGTGAGGCGAGCACCTTGCGGGTCTTCGCGCCATAGGGAGCCCGGAACATTTCAGCGACCATCTTGGCCTTTGCCTGGACGTAGATCGCCTTGGCATGGCTGAAGGTCTTGAAACCGTCATGGCCATGATAGGCGCCCATGCCGCTTGGGCCGACGCCGCCGAAGGGCAGGTCTTCCATCGAGACATGCATGATGACGTCGTTGACGGTCACGCCGCCGGACGTCGTGCGATCGAGCACCTGACGCTCTTCGCCGGCATCGTCGCCGAAGTAGTAAAGGCCGAGCGGGCGAGCGTGATCGTTGACGTAACCGATGACTTCGCTGACGTCCTTGTAGGTCTTGATCGGCAGGACGGGGCCGAAGATTTCGTCCTGCATCACCTTCATGTCGTCGGTCGGATTGACGATGAGGGTCGGCGCGATCTTGTGCGCCTGCTGCTGGGTGAAGTCTTCATTGGCCGGGTTGATCTCGACGATCTTCGCGCCCTTGGCCTTCGCGTCTTCAACGTAACCGTTGATGCGGTCGAAATGGCGCTGATTGATGATCGAGGTGTAGTCCGGATTGTCCTTCAGCGTCGGGAACATCTTCTTGATCGACTTCGACGCCTCATCGACGAATTCATCCACCCTGCCCTCCGGCACGAAGACGTAATCGGGCGCAAGGCAGATCTGGCCGGCATTGAGCGTCTTGCCGGTCATGATCTTGGCGGCCGCATCGTCCATCTTTGCCGACTTGGAGATGATGACGGGCGACTTGCCGCCAAGCTCAAGTGTTAGCGGCACAAGGTTTTCAGCCGCCGCACGCATCACGTGATAGGCGATCGAGGTCGCGCCGGTGAAGAGGAGATGATCGAAAGGCTGCTTGGAGAAGGCTTCGCCGACGGCGGGGCCGCCCGTGATGACGGCAACTTCCGTTTCGTCATAGGCCGAGCGGATCATGCGTGCCATCAGCTCGGAGGTCGCGGGCGTGAACTCCGACGGCTTGATCATCGCGCGGTTGCCCGCCGCGAAGACACCGGCAAGCGGCGTCCAGGTGAGATTGATCGGGAAGTTCCACGGGCTGATGATGCCGATGACGCCGAGCGGCTGGAACTCGACGCGGGCCTTGGCGCCCAGCAGGTTCAGCGGAAACTGGACCTTGCGCTTTTCCGGCTTCATCCACTGGCGCAGATGCTTCTTGGCATGCTTGAGCGGCCCGATGGAGCCCATCACGTCGGTGAGCAGCGTCTGCTCATGGCTGCGATGGCCGAAATCGGAAGCGAGCGCCTCGGCGATTTCCTTCTGATTATCGACGATGAGGGCGATGGCCCGATCGAGCCAGTCGATGCGACGCTCGGCACTGGCAGGCCCGTCTTTGATATGGGCCGCTTTCTGGCGGTCCAGAATGTTACGGATCGACGCGGAAATCGCGCTCGCATCCACTTCGCGCGTGTTCGACTCGGCAAGGCTCATGTTCGTTCCTCCTGTACGCCCGACCGGTGGGGGCCCCCGGGGGCAATTTTGGGAAAATATATACGACAATCGCCCCGGCTGGCAGGGAGTTTGAGTGCCAAAACCCCTGATTTCCGCGTGCCCGGCCACCTTGGCGTCATTTATGCCGATAATGGCAGATTTCCGGGACAGTTTACCGGCGCGTAAGGAAGATTGGCTAAATTCAGTTCGGACAGATAGCGGCCATTTCCGGCAAGGAAACGGCCATAGCGAGGGGCATCTGCTTGAATACCTATACGGACGACATCGCGGTTGCGACGGAATGGAGCATGAAAGCGCTCGGCCTGATGGCGCGCCATCAGGTGGTGCCGCTACCGGCGAATTACGAAGTCTGGTTTCGCTATGCGTCCGGCCAGGACAGCGTGCTCAATGAAGAGATCGACAGCCGGTTGAAGGAAGGCAAGAAAATCGACGAGCAATTGTCGAGCGACTTGCATCAACGCTTCGTCAGCCACGCTTCTCTCGCCGACACGACCCTGGACGCGGGCGACAAGTTGAACAGCGAAGTCGACAAGATCCTGAAGCTCGTTCAAGCCGCCGCGGGCGATTCCTCCGCACTCGGTTCGTCGGTGCGCGCGGCAAGCGAAGGCCTGACCAACAAATCGACGCCGTCGGATATCCGCCATGTCGTCGAGGCAATCATGAGCGCCTCGATGCAGATGGAAAATCGCAGCAAGGAACTTGAGCAGCGCCTCCACGAAACCAAGGGCGAGTTGAGCACGCTTCAGATCAACCTCACCAAGGCGCGCAACGAGGCGCGCACGGACGGGCTGACCGGCGTCGCCAATCGCAAGGCGTTCGACGAAACGCTGGCGCAGGAAATTGCGCGCGCCACATCGGAGCGGACGTCGCTCTGCCTCATCATCGGCGATATCGATCACTTCAAGGCATTCAACGATACCTGGGGCCATCGCACGGGCGACCAGGTGCTGCGCCTTGTTGCAAGTTGCCTCAAGGGCGGCGTGCGCGAAACGGATACGGTTGCGCGTTATGGCGGCGAAGAATTTGCCGTCATCATGCCCGCGATCTCGACAGATGGCGCGGAGCGACTGGCCAATGCGATGCGCGCGGCTGTGCAAGCGCGCGAACTCGTCAAACGCTCCACCGGCGAAACGCTCGGCCGCGTGACCATGTCACTCGGCGTCGCCACGCTTCGACCGGGCGAAAGCCCCTCGGCACTCATCGAGCGCGCCGATGCTTGCCTCTATACGGCCAAACGCAGCGGTCGCAATCGCGTCGTCAGCGAGCAAGCCGAAGGTGCGCTGAAAGCCAAGGCAAGCTGACGCCTTTCTTTCGACCACACCGAAGATCCTCGAATATTACGATAGCTTGACGCAACGTCGCGGCGGCGGCAGAGCCGACGATATTCCCCGCTCTTCCGTCTGCCGGAGGGCGCGTCTATGCTCGCCCCAATCCAGACAAACGATATGGGACGAGACGCCTCCATGACCGTACGGACAGCCACCAAACTTGAAATAACGGACGGCATCGCCGTTCTGACACTCAATCGCCCTGAAGTGCTGAACAGCATCAATCCGGCATTGACCGCCGAAGTGCGTTCGGCGGTGAAGGAAGTGGCGGAGGATGAAAATGCGCGCGTTCTCGTCATCACCGGCGCTGGCCGCGGCTTTTGCGCAGGCGCAGATCTTGCCGCGCCGAGCGAACGGCTTGAAGGGATGAGCGTCGGGCAAGGCGTCGAGCACGGCATGAAATCCACGCTCAATCCGATGATGACCGAACTCTATACGCTGCAAAAGCCGATCGTCTCAGCGGTGAACGGCACGGTCGCGGGCGGCGGCGTCGGCCTCGCGCTCGTTGCAGACATTTGCATCGCGGCGAAATCGGCGACATTCATTTCAGTATTCGGGCCGCGGCTCGGCCTTGTCCCCGATCTCGGCGTGACGTGGCATCTGCCGCGCCTTGTCGGCCGCGCACGCGCGCTCGGCATGGCACTCACGGGCGACCGCGTGCCCGCCGAGACGGCGGCGGAATGGGGCTTGATCTGGAAGTGCGTCGAAGATGCCGACCTGATGAGCGAGGCGCTGGCCATTGCAGGCAAGCTCGCCAAGGGGCCGACAAACGCATTCCGCGAAATCCGCAAGGCAATCGATGCAGCGGAGCGCAACACCTATACCGAACAGCTTCACTACGAGGCCGTCACGCAAGGCCAGCTTGGTGATCATCCGAATTTCACCGCAGGCGTGAAAGCGTTCCTCACCAAGACCGAACCAAAATTCAAATAAGAAACAGGGAGCAAGAAACATGGAATTCGAACGCGTAAAACTCGACATTGACGGGCCGGTTGCAACGCTAACGCTCAATCATCCCGAAGTGATGAACGCAGTGTCGCTGGAAATGCTCGGCGGCCTGAAGCTCGCCATGGACGAGGTTGAAGATCCCTCGAACGGCGTGCGCGCCCTGCTGCTGACCGGCGAAGGCCGCGGCTTCTGCACCGGCGCAAATCTGCAAGGCCGGGGCAATGGCCCGAGCAATCCGGCGCGTATGGACTCCGGCTCCGCGCTTGAAGAAGCCTATCACCCGTTCCTGCGCCGCTTGCGCAATCTGCCCATGCCTTTCATCACGGCGGTCAATGGACCGGCGGCGGGCGTCGGCATGAGCTTTGCCATGATGGGCGATCTCATCCTTTGCGCACGCTCGTCCTATTTCCTTCAGGCGTTCCGCCGCATCGGCCTCGTGCCGGATGGCGGCTCGACATGGATGCTGCCGCGCCTCGTCGGCAAGGCGCGCGCGATGGAGCTTTCGCTGCTTGGCGAGAAGCTGCCCGCCGAGACGGCATTGCAGTGGGGCCTCATCAATCGCGTCTATGATGACGAAAAGCTGATGAGCGAAGCCAAGGCCTTGACGCTCGATCTCGCCAATGGCCCGACGAAGACGCTCGGCCTCATCCGCCAGCTCTATTGGGAAAGCACGGATAACAGCTATGAAGAGCAGTTGAACCTTGAGCGTCAGTTGCAGCGCACGGCTGGCCGCAGCGACGACTTCAAGGAAGGCGTGCGTGCATTCCTCGAAAAGCGCCCGGCGCAGTTCAAAGGACAGTGACAATGCAACCAGCGGCGATTGAAAACTGGCATAAAGTTGTGAAGTCGCGAGACCCGAAAGGTCTCGACGCCATTCTTGCCGACGACGTCGTGTTTCAATCGCCGGTGGTGCACAAGCCGCAGACGGGCAAGGCGATCACCACCGTCTATCTGACGGCGGCGATGCATGTGCTCAGCAATAGCGACGCCTTTCACTATGTCGGCGAATGGTTCGGGCCGACATCCGCCGTTCTCGAATTCGAAACGGTGATAGACGGCATCGTCATCAATGGCATCGACATGATCGGCTGGAATGAAGCCGGGAAGATCGACAGCTTCAAGGTGATGGTGCGGCCGCTCAAGGCGATCAATACGCTGCATGCGCTTATGGGCGCGCGCCTCGCCGAGATGACGAAGAACTAGAAAGCCAGATGGGTCTCGGGAACAAGTCCCGAG
>NZ_JBASBH010000084.1:0-39358 GCF_049651025.1 Parvibaculum sp.
AGAACATTGCTAACTCGGTCAATGCCACATATGCGGCGACCGATCGCTTTGTCGGCTTGAAGCCGACCGCCTGGCTCTTTCAGGCAAAGAAGCAGGCGAGCTACAACTATATTGTCGTCGATCCCGAGGGCATGCCGGTGAAGGACACGGCGGCTGACCTGAAGATCGAACGCAAGCTTGTCACGGCTGCTCGCGTGAAGTCCGCGGGTAACGCCTATCAGACCGTCTACAACACCACCTGGGAGGCGGCAGGCACCTGCAAGGGAACGCCGGAAGCCTTGCCCGCAACCTGCGATTTCACGCCCGCCGATGCGGGTGAATATCGCATCACCGCGACGGTGAAGGGGCACAATGGCAAGGAGCACGTCTCATCCAGCGAATTCTGGGTGACAGGCAGCGATGTCGTGCTGTGGGACAGCGAGCCTGACACGGCGCTGCAAATGTTCCCCGAAAAGCCTTCCTATAAGGTCGGAGATACGGCGCGCTACCTCATCAAGAATCCCTATCCGAATGCCAAGGCGCTTATCACCATCGAGCGTTACGGCGTCATAGATCGCTTCGTGCAGACCTTTACAAGCTCGACGCCTATCGTCGAGTTTCCGGTGAAGCCGAACTACGCGCCCGGCTTCTACGTCTCGGTCGTGCTCATCAGCCCGCGCATCGACAAGCCGGTTGATGCGAATGTCGTCGACCTCGGCAAGCCCGCATTCCGCATGGGTTATATCTCCGTGCCTGTCACCGACCCCTATAACGAAATGGTCGTGACGGCGACGACAGCGCGCCCGGAATATCGCCCCGGCGAAACAGTGAAGGTCAATCTCCGCGCTGCGCCACGACATGCGGGCGAGGACCAGCCGGTCGAACTTGCTGTCGCCGTTCTAGATCAGGCCGTTTTTGATCTGGTCACAGGGGGCAAGGCCTATTTCGATCCATATCGCGGGCTCTATCGCCTCGATAATCTGGATGTGCGCAATTACAACCTGCTGCTGAAGCTTGTCGGGCGCCAGAAATTTGAAAAGAAGGGCGCAAATCCCGGTGGCGATGGCGGTGCCGACTTCAAGTTCCGCGACGATTCCAAATATATCGCTTATTGGAACCCTTCGCTGCGTGCCGATGCGAATGGCAATGCAGCATTCGAATTTCCTGCACCGGACAATCTCACAGGCTGGCGCATTCTCGCCCTTGCGGCGACGCCGACGGATAAGGTTGGTCTCGGCGAAGGTGGCTTCAAGGTCAATCGCGCAACCGAGATCCGGCCTGTCATGCCGAACCAGGTCATGGAGGGCGATAAATTTACGGCTGGTTTCAGCGTGATGAACCGCACCGACAAGAAGCGGCATATCACGGTCGAAATGAAGGTCGAGGGGAATATTGCCGACGCCGAGAAGAGCGGCAGCCTCAAGAAAGAAATCGACCTCGATCCCTATCAGCGCATGACTGTCTTCATGCCATTGACGGCGGCCAGCGTCGCTGCAATGCGTGAACAGACGCAAGGCATGATCGGATTCAAGGTCATTGCCGGAGACGCATCGGATAAGGATGCCTATGCCTACAAGCTCCCCGTTCACAAACGCATCGACCTCGTAACGGCAACGGCCTATGGCACCACCGACGCGGCAGACGTGGAAACGCCCATCGCCTTTCCGAAGGACATACGTACCGATGCCGGCAGCCTCTCCGTCATTCTGAGCCCGACAGTCGTCACTGATGTTGCAGGCGCTTTCCGCTACATTGCGGCCTATCCCTTCCTCTGTTGGGAGCAACGGCTGACCAAGAGTGTGATGGCCGCAAACTTCGCGTCATTGCGCAAATATCTACCCGAAAGCCTGACATGGGAGGAGGCGCCCGCGACGATCACCGACGCGATGCGAAGCGCCGCCGAATTCCAGGCGCCGAATGGCGGCATGGCTTACTGGGTCGCGGCGAATGAGCGCGTCGATCCTTATCTCTCGGCCTATACGGCGCTGGCTTTCACCTGGCTGCATGATCGCGGTTCGGAAGTGCCCGCGCCCGTCGACGAAAAGCTCCATGCCTATCTGCAGGAGTTTCTGCGCAAAGACAGCGCGCCGTCCTATTACACCGAGGATATGACGGCGTCCGTTCGTGCGGTCGCGCTGGCGGCACTTGGTCGACAGGGCCGTGTCACGCTTCGAGACATTGAGCGTCTGCGTCCGCGCTTCAGAACCATGGGTCTTTTCGGCAATGCCATGCTTCTTCAGGCGGCCCTGTCGCTGAAGGATGAAAGCGGCGCGAAGCTCTCTCGAGAAATCGTGAATATGATCCTCGCCCATTCAAACCAGACATCCGGCAAGTTCCTTTTCAGCGAGGAACAGGGCGAAGGCTTCCAGCGCATTCTCTCGACGCCGCTCCGCGACAATTGCGCGATCCTGTCGAGCTTCGTCGCTTATGGCCGCGTGCCGGAACAGAAGCAATATGTCGAGCAGATGGCCTTCAAGCTTGTCCGCGCGATTTCTCAGAACCAGCGTAGCGAAGGCTATTGGGGCAATACGCAGGAGAATATGTTCTGCGCCAATGCCCTTGCCGAATATGCAAGCGCCTATGAGGCGGAGTCACCCGCTCTCCACGTAACGGCGGCGCTTGATGGCGCCGAAATTGGCGTGGCCGATCTGCAAGGCGTCGGCGCTGCGCCAGTGACACTGGAGCGGCCCATTGCCGAGAACGATCCCGGTCGCAAAGCCACGCTGACGCTGAAGCGCGAAGGGGAGGGGCGTCTCTACTATGCGACGCGCCTTGCCTATGCCCCCACTGATGCGGCATCTCAACCGGTCAATAGCGGTATCGAAGTGCGGCGCGAATATAGCGTCGAGCGAGATGGCAAATGGGTTCTCCTCGGCGAACCTGCACAGATCAGTCGCGGCGAGCTTGTTCGCGTCGATCTCTATCTCTCGCTACCTTCCGCACGAAACTTCGTCGTCGTCAGCGATCCTGTGCCGGGTGGGCTTGAGCCTGTCAATCGCGACCTCGCCACCAGCTCGGTCGTCGACGCCTCGAAGGCGGACTTCACGCCGCCGGAGGGAAGCGAATGGTATAAGAACAAGGATTGGGTCGAATACGCCGCCGGTCTTTGGGGCTTCTATCATCAGGAGCTGCGCGACGATCGCGCGCTGTTCTTCTCGGATTATCTGGACGCTGGCAACTATCACCTGACTTACGTCGCGCAGGCGATTGCGACAGGTGATTTCGCGCGCCGCGCCCTGAAGGCGGAAGAAATGTACGACCCGGACGTCTTCGGCCTCAGCATGCCGGGCAGGCTCGTGGTGCAGGACAAGCCGTGACATGAACTGGCTCAGATGGAGCATTGCGCGCTTCGACTGGTCGCCCCGCCGTCCACGGCATTGGCCGTGGACGCATTGGGCTGCGTTGGCATGCTTCGGCCTTGTCGCGAGCATCTCGGTCGCCACCTGGGCAAGCCTTGCCGATGACGCGACGCTCAATCTGAAGCCGCACGCAACGGCCGCGCGCATTCTGCTTGACCGTCAGGGCCGTCCGCTGGCCGAGGATTTCAGCGGCTGGAATGTGCAGGACCGCGTCCCGCTTTATCGCGTTCCGGTCCAGTTGCAGCAGGCGGTGCTTACGGCCGAAGATCGGCGTTTCTACAAACATCGCGGCGTCGATTGGACTGCGCGCGGCCATGCGATCTGGCAAGGCCTGCGCGCCGGCCGAAATGTACGCGGCGCAAGCACGATCACCGAGCAGGTTGTGCGCATGCTGGTGCCGCGTCCGCGCACCATCTGGTCGAAATGGCTTGAGGGTTTCGACGCCCGGCGACTGGAAGCCCGTGCGACCAAGTCGGACATATTCGAGTTTTATCTTAATCAGGTTCCCTATGCTGCCAATCGGCGCGGCGTGTCGCAGGCCGCACGCTACTATTTCAATCGCGATCTCGACACGCTTGACGGTCGCGAAATGCTGACGCTGGCCGTTCTTCCGCGCGCGCCTTCAGGCCTTGACCCCTACCGCAGCGGCACGAAGATACTCGATCGACGGAGCCTTCATCTCGCCAACGAAATGCGTCACGCTGGACTTCTCTCTGGCGACGATTGGCAACACATCGTCGAAACGCCGCTTGGGCTTGAGCCCGCGCCGCGACGCTCGGCTATCGGGCATTTTCGCTCCTATGTCGAACGCCAGCTTGCCTCAACTCCGCATCGCGCAGGCGGCGAGACCGTTTATACCACGATAGACAGCGGCCTCATGGAGTTCACGCAAGGCCTGATCGACCAGCGTCTGGCCGCACTCGCCAATCGCCGCGTTCGTAATGGGGCAGTGCTGGTCGTAGATCATCGCACAGGCGAGATACTGACATGGGTGGTCGCGGGCACGGATACAGCCGTGGCAACCCCCGGTCGCTACCTCGATGCGGTGCTCGCTCCTCGCCAGCCCGGCTCGGCCCTGAAGCCGTTTCTCTATGCAGCTGCCTTCGATGCTGGCTGGTCGCCCGGCGTGCATATCGAAGACGCACCGCTTTCCGAAGCGGTCGGCACCGGCCTTCATCGCTTCAACAATTACAGCCGCCAATTCTATGGCGATGTGACAGTGCGGCAAGCACTCGGCAACTCGCTCAACATTCCGGCGATCCACGCCGTCAACTTCGTCGGCCCGGATAAATATCTCGATCTCTTGCACGAGCTTGGTTTCGCGAACCTGACAAAGCCCGCAGGTTTTTATGGCGACGGGCTGGCGCTTGGAAACGGCGAAGTGTCGCTGCTCGAGCTCGTGCGCGGGTTCACGGCTCTGGCAAATGAAGGGCGCTACACACCGCTGCGCGCCGTTGCCGCCCAAACGAAACAGAAGATTGACGGCACGCAGGTCCTGAGCCGCGAGGCGGCAACGATGGTTGCTAATATTCTCTCCGACCCATGGGCACGCGTCATGGAGTTTGGCCGCTACTCGACGCTCAATCTGCCGGTTCAGACAGCGGTGAAAACCGGAACATCCACGGACTACCGGGACGCCTGGGCGGTCGGTTTCGACAGTCGCTACGCAGTCGGGATCTGGATGGGCAACCTCGATCAAAGTCCGACCGATGGGATAACGGGATCGACCGGCCCCGGCCTCGTCTTGCGCGGCCTCTTTGCCTATCTGAACCGCGACCAGAACACCGGCAAACTCGCCTTGAGCGCAGGTCTCGATTTCAAAGATAACTGCGCCTTCGCCGACGGCGCCTGCGCTCAGGTCTTCGACTATCGGACCAGCGTTTCCTACAAGCATCCTGTGCTCGATGTGCCCGGACCTTTCATTCAAAGCCCGACGCCCAATCTGCGCCTCGCCTACGATCCGCGTCTGCCCGCCGACCGGCAGCTTTTCCGTTTCGAACTCGGCGGGGTGGCACCCAACGAGCCCGTGAAATGGCTCATCAATGGCGACGAGATCGGCCAAACGTCAGGTGGCTCACTTATGTGGAGCGTCAGGCGCGGCTCTTACACCCTTACGGCACTTGTCGAAACGGCAGACGGCGAAAAGACGCTCGGACCCGTCGCCTTTTCCGTTCGGTAGAAATGGACAAGCCGTCATGCTAGAAAAGCGATCAGACATCACCCATTTTGCATCGTGATCGCTTGTCGCCCAATCGCATTCTGAACCGGCTAAATTCGTTGCTTAAGAAAACCCCGCGAAGCATTCAGCTCGCGGGGAAAGTTGCGACCGGCGCCATAAACTCGAAAATTGGAGTCACCTGTCGCGGCAAGACCGATGGCGGGGGCGCGCAGGTCTTGGCGGTAATGTCCGCGCTCGCATTTGCGAAAGACACAGGTCTTACCTATTTCCATACACCCTTTTCCTCAGTCGCGCATGCGGAGGACGATCCCGCCGATTGGACGAACCGTTGGGAATCTTTTTTCAGTCTGGGCGCCGGCGAGCGCACAATCGGCGCTGATGATAAGCGTTGCGTCGAAGTATCGGCATTTCTCAAGCATAAAAATCTTTATACGGATCAAGACGCTATCGTCGCCGCGCAACATTTTCTCGACTACACTGACCGCAATCCCGATGCCTTTTTAGACGTGGTGGCAGAGTTACGACGCAAATACTGGTTGCAGCCCAAGGAACATATCTCCCTTCACAAATCGAAGAACGGGTTGACGGTGAGTGTGCACGTCCGGCGTGGAGACGTATCGGCTACGCATCCCATGCACGCCAATCGCTTTACCGGCGACGATCTGGTGATGCGTACCATCAGCGACATTCAACGTGTTGCCCTGGAGGCTGGAAGGCAGATCAAAGTGAACGTTTACTCGCAAGGAGCGCGTTCATCTTTCGGTCTGTATGCTGATGCTGGATGCGAATTGTATTTGAACGAGGATGTCTTCGAGACTTATCACAATATGGTTTGTGCGGATATTCTGGTCATGGCAAAGAGCGCCCTCAGCTATAGCGCGGGTCTCTTGGGTGGCGGCATAAAAGTATATGACCCCTTCTGGCATCCGCCGATGAAAGACTGGATAGTCCGGGACCCGGCCGGCGGTATCGATGGCGAAAGCTTGCGCAGGTCTCTAGGTTCGTTACGCGTGTAATGCGGCATGAAAATCAGGCGCAAGGCAAAGGCACTCTGAGCCCGATATTTTCTCCGGCAAAAGGCCTTCTTAACGAGCCCGGTTATGCTGTAACACTGGGTACTGAGCTAAAGTTAAAGAATCAGAAGCCGTTAGGGGCGTCTCTATATGTCGACAAGCTTCAAGAAAAAGCTGGCTTGGCTGCTGGGCTACGATCTCAATCGAATCAACAAGAGTGGAAGCAGCATCGCGCTGACGTTCAGTTTGTTGGGGGCGAGCCGAGCAAACCGCATTCTCGATGTCGGCGCTAATAATGGGCAGTTCGCAAGCGACGTCCTGACGCGGGATGCGAAGCGACACATTGTTTCCTTTGAACCTCTCTCCGAACCTTTCCGGATATTGAACGACACCTGCGGCAAGTATCCAAACTGGCGTGCGGCTCCTCGCATGGCTATTGGAGAAGAGAACGGGACCGTCGCTGTCAACATTTCCGGCTATTCGGGTTCCTCTTCGATCCTGCCAATTTTGCGTGCGCATACGGATGCTTTTCCAGATAGCGCCTATGTCAGTGTTGAGGACGTGCCGATTCAACGTCTGGATGAAGCCGCAAAACCATTCATTCAAGATGATGATCGTCTCTACGTGAAAATAGATACCCAGGGCTTTGAGCGTCAGGTCTTCAGGGGCATGACGGGCATTCTGGATCGTGTTGTCGCATTGCAGGTAGAGCTGTCTCTGGTGCAGCTCTACGAGGGTGAGGCGCTGGCCAACGAAATGACGACGGAAATATTGGCACAAGGTTTCAAATTATTTGGCTACTGCAATGGATTTCGCGATCCGGCGACCAAAGCATTGCTTCAGGCCGATGGGTTCTTTATTCGCCCAAACTGATTAGTGATCTTTATTGAGCGGGCGTGCGCCCGACGAGGAATTCGATGCGGAAACTTCTCAATAGCATAGCGCGTGTGATACCGGCCTCTTGGGCGGGGCGTCTGGACCACTGGTCGAACCATCGCAAGTTCTTCTATCCCTATGGCGGACCGATGAATGGTCAGACCGCGCGGCTGGAAATCGTTCGCGAGCTGATTGAAAGGTGCGGGGTCGAGCGGATTGTCGAAACTGGAACATTCCGGGGCACGACAACGGAATGGTTCGCCACATTCAATATTCCTGTTCTGTCATTTGAAGTTGTGCCGCGGTTTGCCGCTTTTTCGCGCGCGCGTCTGAAGAAGTCTCCTCACGTTCGCATCGAGATCGAAAACTCCGTTGATGGCTTGAAAAAAATAGATGGCCCGGTGTCGGAGCGGAGCCTCTTTTATCTGGACGCGCATTGGTATGACTATCTGCCGCTGAAGGATGAATATGTGCTCATTCGAGAAAAATTCCGTCGTCCCATCATTGTGGTCGATGATTTCAAGGTGCCGTCGGATTCCGGTTACACCTATGATGATTACGGGCCGGGCATGGCCCTCACGCTCGAATATTTGAGTGCGGCATTCGACAAGAAGCCTTCGGTTTTCTTTCCCAAAGTGTCCGCAAAATGGGAGACAGGCTTACGTCGTGGTTGCGTAGTAATAACGACCGACGACGATCTTGCCGCTCTAATCGACAGCAATGTGCCGCTCCTCGAAAGATGGCTGGGATAAGTGTTTCCGCTAGCTGCGAAGGGGATGCCCGCGTCTGGTAGGAATGAGGCTTCTGCGAGGGTGATGAGAAGCTGATGGCCACGTGGCAACGAGTGCGGAATCTCGCTTCGGCATTCTCCGCCTTACTTGGAAGATGCTTGGGCGGGCGTACGCGGAGCATCTTGCTTCTTATTGGCGTTCTTGTGACTGCATTCGCATATGGCGCTGCATCGGATCGATACAAGTTTTTTCCATACTATGAGCTTCGGCCCCTGTTTTCATTCGTTGAAAATCGCGTTGGCTTTCAATCGAGTGAAATCCGGGCGGTCTCGCGTCTGGGATATCGAACTGAAAAAGCTCTCTCGACTTCGCTCCTGCCGCTGAGAGCTGAAACGTTCAATTTGACGACGAATGTGAAGATGAGCCCGACGGCCGGGGCAATCTGTCAGATTGGAAACGGCGTCCTAATCCTTGATCGCTTGGGGCAACCATTCAGATTCGATTTGGCGAACAAGACCATCGACAGGGTCGATTGGCCGCTGCTTCCAACTGACTACGACGAGTTTCTCAAATCGCCGATGGCGGCGGCCAAGAGCAATTTTCGCGTACACGACCTTTTTTGCGTGAAGCGGGAGAGCACCTATCGCGTGTTTGTCGCTCATGAGTTCTTCGACACGAAAGCGGGAAAAACCCGCCTGATCGTTTCGGACCTGCATGTGGATGAAGGATTGAAGCCGCTCGACAAGAATTGGGGAACAGTTTTCACCTCGACCACTCTTCCGGGCACTTCCTACGCCGCTAATGGCGCGGGCGGGCGCATGGCTTCCGATGGCAAGAACGGCCTTTATCTGACCATCGGTGATTACAATCTGGATGGCGTACTTAACCCCGGCAAGGAAGCGCAGAACCCGACGGGAGATTTGGGATCGATATTTCGTATCGACCTAAAATCCGGGATTCGAAGAAATATCTCTCTGGGGCATAGAAATCCGCAAGGTCTGGTCGTTCTTCGCAGCGGTGAGATACTGTCGACGGAACAAGGGCCAAAGGGCGGCGACGAACTCAACAGGATCATCGAGGGCAAAAACTACGGCTGGCCTTTCGTTACTTACGGCACAGACTACGGCAGCTACTCCTGGCCGCTTTCGAAAAATCAGGGACGTCACGAAGGGTATGAAAAGCCGATCTTCGCATGGGTTCCGTCGATAGCGGCAGGAAAACTCATCGAGGTGAGGGACTTCAACGACCGATGGAACGGTGATCTGCTGGTCGCATCGTTGAAGGCCGGAACGCTCTTCCGGCTGAGATATGAGGACGGCGCCGTCAAATATAGTGAGCCGATATGGTTCGGGCCACGCATCCGGGACGTGATCGAACTCAGCGAAAACCGGATCGCGCTGTGGACGGATCAATCTCAGCTTATAATTCTGTCGATCGATCAGGCCGAGTTGAATCAGAACAAGCGAGCAATGGCGCCTGTCATAGAGCCGGGTTCAATCAACTGCATGGCATGCCATCATGTGGGCGTGACGAACGAGACGGACGCCGCGCCATCATTGTCAGGAATTTTGAATCGTAAGGTCGCGTCCGACAGCTATGCGAATTATTCGGACGCGCTGAAAAATCTTGGCGGGAAATGGGCGGAGGATAGGCTGCGGGCATTTCTGCTCAATCCGAACGAATATGCGCCGGGAACGAGCATGGTCATTGGCGATTTGTCGAAATCGCAGGTTGAAAAGGCCATCACCTATTTAAGAAATCTGGACTAGCCCGCTTGGGACGGCGCGGGCGATAAGGAGTTCTATTGTTGGGGCCTCGCCCGTAACAAGGCTCCACGTAGCAACGCGGCTTGAGCGCGTGCGCCGAGGCTGGTGGGCTGATCGAGGCCCATGCGAGCAAGGCAATCTTTGTCCGCCTCACTATGTGTCGAATTTCTCAAGCCTCTAACAAACAGTATCGCCAGTTGCGTCGGCGATTTGCTCGCGGCCTGAAGTATTTGAAGGGCCGGCATCAGCCGTTGTTCGATCTCGGTAAAATCGGTGCCGAAGGGGAAGGGCGGAATGAGATTGGCGTCGCGCAACGGCGCAAGCGCCGCAGTGACATGCGCAGGCGTGTTCTTCCGGAAAATGGCAGGGATCTCGAATTCTTTTTCAATCTTGCCGGATTTCTTGGCCTCGGCAAGCAGTGCGTCCTGGAAGCGTGCGTCTGTGACGCCAAGCATCTCGACGATCGTGTCGCGGTCGGTCTTGCCACGAAGGTCCGCCACGCCATATTCAGTGACGATAATGTCGCGCAAGTGGCGAGGTATCGTCGTATAGCCGTAGTTCCAGCGAATATTGGACAGTGTCTTGCCGCCGCTCTCGCGCGTCGAGCGCAGCGTGATGATGGATCGTGCATCGTCCAGAGCGAAGGCTTGCGCGATGAAGTTGTATTGGCCGCCCACGCCGCTGACGACGCGTCCATCCTCCAGCCCGTCTGATATGACGGAGCCAAGCAAGGTGGCCATCATCGTGCTATTGACGAAGCGGGCGCCCACGCGGTGTCGGCGCTTCCGCTTTTCGTCACCATATAATTCGTTGACGAATGAAATCGGCGACATGTGGATTTTAGCAAGATCGGCAACAGGCATCTCTCGCAGCGCTTTGTAGAAAGCTCTCGGGCCGAGGAAAAAACCTGCATGCAGGACGATGCCGTCGACCTCGCGTTTAAGAACGCCCGCATTGATGAGATCGAGAAACGAGTCGACAAGCATCTCGCTCGCGCCGTAAAGGCCGATACCGAAAGGCGCGCTGTGCCGGAAGTCTGCATCGGATGTTCGAGATAAACGCGATGTGGCCGCGCGATAAGCATCGTTTTCGCGATGGCGCAGAATGAGGCCCTTGGCGACCGCGTCGCCCATCGAGCCGATGCCTATTTGCAGCGTGCCGCCATCGGGCACAATTCCCGCAACGTGAAGTCCGATGGCATAGTCCGTGAGGCCGATCGGCTCCTTGGGCGGTCCGAAGAGTGGAAAATCGTAGCCATCGAGAATATGGGCGAAAGCGGAAGAGGGCAGCACAGCTTCGCCGGGCATGGGCGGAAGTTCGCTATTCACCTCGCCGACGAACATGAAGTCCGCTTTCCCCTCTGCGCGCGCTTTCAGAAGATCGAGCGTGATGTCCGTATTGCAGCTCACATTGAAGTGTTCGCCATCGTCGCGCGCGACGAGCTGCGCCACGACATTGACCTTCCGGTCCAATATGTAGCGCAGCGCATGGGTGTAGTTGGCTGCAATATAGCTTTGCTGCATAAGCGGGCTGCCGAGCCATCGGCCCGCCAGTAGAAAGAATTCATTGACCTCGATGTTCGCAGGCATCCTTCCTGCGCGTATGGCCTGCGCATAGGCGAGAGGCGGGTAGCCACCGAACAACCTGTCGACGATCGGCCCCATGAACCGGCGCTCCATGTCGCCGGACGGGCGTGGTGCTTCCAGCGTCAGGGCCGTGAATATTTTGAGACTGATCGACGGGTCTGCTGCAGCGCGAGCGAAAAGCGCATTGGCTATATTGTTGGCCTTGCCCAGACCGAGCGGCAAGGCGAGCACGATCTCTTTGCCGACCTGATCGATGATGACATCAACAAGCGCATCGACGTCGCGATGCGTGACGGGTTGTCCGACGCTCATCGGATTGCCGTGCGAAAGCGGAGATAAGGCGCGCCATCAGAGTGCCCCACCGCGCGAACTGCGCAAAGGTGCTTGCAAGGTACGTGGATCGGTTTTGTCATTGAACTTTGGTGACAACTCTTCAGGGGCAAAATCATCGACCTCGACAACGCTTGCAATTGCTTTGGCGGCATTGGCAAGCAGGATGGATTCTCTTTCCGTTATAATGCCTTGCTTGAGCGCTACCTGCCAGTCGTCGATATCGGCTTTATGCAGCCTGGCTTGAACGTCCTGCGCCTCCGTCACGAGGACAAATGCACGCTCGAGCCTCGCCAGGCCATCGTCACCCAGACCGTGAAATATCCCCGCCGTCAGCCGGTCTCGAGCGGCGGATGGTGCGAGCAAGATACCGGCGCAGGCCTGAGTGGTCTTGTCCGCGGGTCCATGACGGCGCGGGCCATAGGGCAGCGTGAAGAGGCGCAGCAGCCAGGCGGCCGGTCGATTGGGGAAATTGGCGATCGTCTCGTCAAGGCGCGCCTCGATCGTCGCAAAGCCCGCTTCCATGCACCATTGAACGAGGGCCAGGTCCTCTGTGTGGCGGCCTTCGTCTTCCCAGCGCTTGAGGACAGCCGAGAGGAGGTAAAGCTCGGACAAAATGTCGCCAAGACGCGCCGAAAGCATCTCCTTGCGTTTCAGATCGCCGCCGAGCGAGAGCAGCGCAATATCGGACGCAAATGCAAAGGCAGCGGAATAGCGCCCGAGTTGCCGGTAATAGGGCGTCGTTGCACCGGCATCGGGCGCTGGTGAAAAACTCCCGCCGGTCAATGCGCGACCCCAGGCCCGGAACGCCGTTGTCAGTGCGTGGCCGACATGGCTCCAGAAGGCCTGATCGAATTCCTGAAGGCCGCGCGCCTTGTCCTCGTCCCCGAGCGCAAGCATCTCCTTCAGAAGATAGGGGTGACTACGAATGGCGCCCTGCCCGAAGATGATGAGGCTGCGCGTCAGAATATTGGCGCCCTCGACAGTTATGCCCACCGGCAGCGAGCGGTAGAGGCTGCCCATATAGTTGAGGGGCCCGTCGATGACGGCTTTGCCCGCGTGAATATCCATCGCGTCATTGACGACGATGCGCATTCGCTCGGTCGACTGCGATTTCATGATGGCGGAAATGACGGAAGGCTTGTGGCCTTGATCGAGCCCGGCGCAAGTCAGGCGTCGCGCGGCATCGAGCATATAGGCAGTGCCGGCGATGCGGCCGAGCCGCTCTTCGATGCCCTCGAATTTGCCGATGGGAATGCCGAACTGGCTGCGCACGCGCGCATATGCGCCGCTTGTATGCGCGCTGAAGGCAGCCCCTGCCGCCGAAAGGGAGGGCAGGGAAATGCCGCGGCCTGCCGCCAGCGCACTCATAAGCATTTTCCAGCCCTGGCCGACGCGTTCCGCACCGCCGATGATTGCATCCATCGGCACGAATACATCCGTGCCGCGATTGGGGCCGTTCTGAAAGACCTGCATCGACGGCAAGTGACGCCGCCCGATCTCGACGCCCGGCATGTTGGTCGGCACGAGGGCAACCGTGATGCCGATTTCTTCCTGATCGCCGAGCAGGTGGTCTGGGTCGTAAAGCTTGAATGCGAGGCCGAGAACGGTGGCGACAGGGCCAAGCGTGATATAGCGCTTGTGCCAGTTGAGGCGTATGCCCAGCGTTTGCTGGCCCTGATATTGCTCGCGGCAGACGACGCCATTGTCGATCATTGATGCAGCGTCTGATCCGGCTTCTGGGCTCGTCAATCCGAAGCAGGGGATTTCACGCCCGTCGGCCAGACGCGGCAGCCAGTAATTGCGTTGTTCATCGGTGCCGAATTGCATCAGCAATTCGCCGGGTCCCAGAGAATTCGGCACCATCGCCGTCACGGCGGCGGAGATGGAACGTGTCGAAATCTTGCGAATGACTTCCGAATGGGCGAAGGCGGAAAAGCCCAAGCCGCCATATTCCTTCGGAATGATCATGCCGAAGAATCTCTGTGTCTTGAGAAAGGCCCAGACTTCCGGCGGAAGGTCGCGCAGCTCCCAATTGATCTTCCAGTCGTCCAGCATCGCGCAGAGCTGATCGACCGGCCCGTCGAGAAACGCCTGCTCTTCGGCGGTCAGACGGGCAGGCGGCGTATCGAGGAGCTTTTGCCAGTCCGGATTGCCGGTGAAGAGATCGGCGTCCCACCACACATCGCCCGCTTCGATGGCCTCGCGTTCCGTCGCGGACATGGCAGGCAAGACACCGCGCGCCCAATGAAAGATCGGGCGGCTCAGGACATTTTTACGAAATTGGGACATGACGGTCGCGCTCCTCTGCTCAATGGGTTTAACGCATGAGAGCGAAGGCGGTTTCACGTCGCGCCGGGCGCAATGGCTCGCGATCAGGAGCCGCTGAACCAGTTGTAGCCTTGATCCTCCCAATACCCGCCGGGATAGTCATTGGTGACGAAGATTTCGGCTATGTGTTTGGGGTTCTTGAAACCGAGCTTCGTTGGCACGCGGAGTTTCATGGGATAGCCATATTTGGCCGGGAGCGCCGCATCGCCATAATCGAGCGCGAGCAGGGTTTGCGGATGCAAAGCTGTCGGCATGTCGATGCTTGAATAATATTTGTCGGCGCATTTGAAGCCGACATATTTCGCCGTGGTGTCGGCGCCCACGCGTTCCAGAAATGTGCGGAACGGAACGCCGCCCCATTTCCCGATTGCGCTCCATCCCTCGACGCAGATGTGGCGCGTCACTTGCGTTGCCTGCGGAAGAGCGCGGAGTTGCTCGATCGTCCAGGGCCGCTTGTCAGAAATCAGGCCGGAAAGTTGCAAGCGAAAGCTTGCGCCATCAACGATGGGCGCTTCTGCTTCCGAGTAAAACGCGTTGAACGGGAAGGGCTTCGTGATTTCGCTTTCGGAATAAGTCGGCGCGAGGCGGTTGGGGCTGAAGATCGCAGCCTGAATCTTGTCGTTCCATTTCGACATGGCGAGGAGAACGCGGTCGACGGCATCGCCATCCGCGAGATTGCAGCCGGTGAGCATGGTAAGCGCGCCGAGCGAAAGGCCCTGGCGCAAGAACATCCTGCGCTCTATGCGTTTGATCTCCGGCGCAATGTCGCTGAGGCTGATGCGTTTGGGGCCTGTGTCTTGCGTCATTTGGGAACCTCCCCGCCGTGACCGCCGCGCGGCGCACGGCCGGTGATCATGGGCGGAAGCGTCGAGGGCACCAGCGCAACAAGCGTCAGATGCACGATCACGAACAAGACGATCCCCGTCATCGCGAGGAAATGCACGATGCGCGCGAAGTCATAGCCGCCGAGCAGAGAGGTGAGCGCCAGAAACTGTATCGGCTTCCAGATGGCGAGCCCGCTTGCGACCGCCAGAACGCCGAGGAGAACGACAGCGATATAGAGGAGCTTCTGCACGGCATTATAGGTGCCGGGCGTATGCTCGAGACGAAATGCCAGCGCCGCTTGCGCGTCCCGCCACACGGCGCGCGGAGAAAGCGGAAGAAAGCTCTTTTGCAAATGCCCCGAGATGAGCCCGTAGGCGAGATAGGCAAGTCCGTTCAGCACCAGCAACCACATGGCGGCGAAGTGCCAGGCAAGTGCGCCGGCAAGCCAGCCGCCAAGCGTCATCCAGTCGGGAAACATGAAGTTGAAAATCGGCGAGGCATTGTAAATCCGCCAGCCGCTGAGGATCATGCAGATCATGGCGAAGGCGTTGATCCAGTGAGTGATGCGCACAATGAGTGGATGGATTGAGCGCTTCGCCCCGTATGCAATGCCGGATTGCGTCATGTGTCTGGCCCTTGTTCAATATCGCTACTCTAGCCCCGACGATTCAGCGGCGCAGGGCTATTTCGTGGAAACACGAAGATGTGAATCGCGCTCGATTTCAATGTTACGGTAAATGAATATGTTTGGCCTCTTTCACGGATATGCCCAATGACCGAGTTGATCGTCGCCGCGACCCAAATGGCCTGTAGCGCCGACCGCGACGAAAATATCGCCAAGGCCGAGCATCTGGTGACAAGGGCGGCCGAGCAGGGCGCGCGTTTCATTCTCCTTCAGGAGCTTTTTGAAACGCCCTATTTCTGCAAGGACACAGCGCCCGATCTGCTGCATCTCGCAATGCCCATCACCGAAAATCCCGCCGTGCGGCGGATGCGCGATCTGGCCCGTCGTTTTGGCGTTGTTCTGCCGGTATCGGTTTATGAGCGAGCGAACAACGCGCTTTTCAACACGCTGGTGATGATCGACGCCGATGGCGAAGTGCTTGGGCTTTACCGCAAGTCGCATATTCCCGATGGTCCCGGCTATAGCGAAAAATATTACTTCTCGCCCGGCGACACGGGTTTTCAGGTCTGGAACACCAAGGCTGGCCGCATTGGCGCCGCCATTTGCTGGGACCAGTGGTTTCCTGAGGCCGCGCGCGTTCTGGCGCTCAAGGGTGCGGATATTATCTGCTATCCGACAGCTATCGGCTCCGAGCCGCATGACGCCACGATCCATTCTCGCGATCACTGGCAGCGCACGATGCAGGGCCACGCGGCCGCCAACATGGTTCCCGTCATTGCCTCGAACCGCATCGGCCGCGAAGTCGGGCGCAGCAGCGAGATTACTTTCTACGGCTCATCCTTCATCGCCGACAACACCGGCGCCAAGGTCGCCGAAGCCGGTGAAAGCGAAGAGGCTGTGCTGACCGCGCGTTTCGATCTGGAGCGTAATCGCCGGATGCGCATCGAATGGGGCGTCTTCCGCGACCGGCGTCCCGACCTCTATGGCGGGTTGCTGACGCTGGATGGCGAGAGGCAACGCCCCGGCAATTAGTGCGCCTTTCAGGGCGTCTGCTATAAGCAGGGCAATGTGAAATTCTGAAAAAGACGGCAGGGGTGGGTATGGATTTTTCATTCACGCGCGAGGACGAAGAGTTTCGGATGCATGTCCGGCACTTCTTCGAAACGGAATATCCCCAGGACATCATCGAGAAGATTGCGCGCGGGCATTCGCCGTCGAAGGACGATTATCAGCGTTCGGAACGGGCGCTGAATGCACGGGGCTGGGTCGCCGTGAACTGGCCGAAAGAGGCTGGCGGCACAGGCTGGACCTCGAACCAGAAATATATTTTCGATGAGGAGCTGGAGCGTGCAGGGGCGCTCAACGTCGTTCCCATGGGCCTGCTTTATGTCGGGCCGGTGATCTACACTTTCGGCACCGACGCGCAGAAGGCGCAATGGCTGCCGGGCATTCTGAACAGCACGACATTCTGGGCGCAGGGCTATTCCGAGCCTGAAGCAGGCTCCGACCTTGCCTCGCTTCAGTCGCGCGCCGAAATCTCGGGCGATGACTATATCGTCAACGGCACGAAAATCTGGACGAGCCTTGCCCAGCATGCCGACTGGATTTTCTGCCTCCTGCGCACCGACAGTTCAGGCAAGAAGCAGGAAGGCATCACCTTCCTTTGCATCGACATGAAGACGCCAGGCATCACGGTGCGCCCGATCATCACCATCGACGGCAAGCATTCGCTGAACGCAGTCGACATTGTCGACGTCCGCGTGCCCCAATCGAACCGCATCGGCGAAGAGGGCAAGGGCTGGACCTATGCAAACTATCTGCTCGGCCATGAGCGCACGTCCTATGCGCACGTGGCGGGCAAACGGAAGCAGCTTCGCAACATCCGCATGGCGGCGGCCAAAACCATGACGGACGGCGGGAGCCTTCTTCAGCAGCCGGTATTTGCCGGAAAACTCGCCGGCCTCGAATCGCGCCTCGATGCGCTTGAACTGACCGTGTTGCGGGTTCTGGCATCGGTCGCCGATGGTGGCGCGCCGGGGGAGGAATCTTCGATCCTCAAGGTCATCGCCACGGAGCTGGCCCAGGACATTACCGAACTGGGTGTTGAGACTTTCGGCCCCTATGCCCAACCGGCTTTCCCCGATTCCGTGGTGCCCGAAGGGTCCGACAATTTTGCGATCCCCGCTGCCGCCGCACCCAGCGTCGCCCAGTATCTTGGCACCCGGGCGCAGTCGATTTACGGCGGCTCCAACGAGATCCAGAAGAACATCATCGCCAAACGGATTCTGGCCTTGTGAGTGCGCAGGCGTGAATCGGGTTCCGTGCGCTTAAACGTCGCGGCATTGCCTGAGCTGGCGAATTTAGCGCCGAAATGCGCCCTAAACGCATCGATTGGCGACCAAATCGTGTTTTATGCGAAGATCGTGCGTGACTAGTCGCGTGGGGCGGGCTATTGCCCGGTCTCCCGACAGGAGCGCGCACGTTCAGCCCCCTGGCAGCGGGCACCCATATTGCACAAGGCTTGGCTTTACACGTGGCATTTCCCCCGACGGCTCTTCCGCTCGCCCGCGCGCTCATAGAGCGCGAGTATAACGACCCGACTCCGGTCCAGACTGCGGTCATGGAGCCGGAAGCGGACGGGCGCGATCTGCTCGTCTCGGCGCAGACGGGGTCCGGAAAGACCGTCGCCTATGGCATCGCCATTGGCAACACGCTGCTTGGCGAAGCCGAGTTCATGGGGCAGGCGGGCGATCCCGTCGCGCTCGTCGTTGCCCCGACGCGCGAGCTTGCGCTTCAGGTGCATCGCGAGCTGACCTGGCTCTATCAATATACGCAGGCGCGCGTCGTCTCCTGCGTCGGCGGCATGGACCCCAAAAGCGAAGCGCGCAAGCTGAACGAAGGCACGCACATCGTCGTCGGCACGCCGGGCCGTCTGCGTGATCATCTGGAACGTGGCCGCCTGAAGATCGGTCAACTCAAGGCCGTCATCCTCGACGAAGCCGATGAGATGCTCGACCTCGGCTTCCGCGAGGATCTGGAATTCATTCTCGAGGCTACGCCTGCCGATCGCCGGACGCTCCTTTTTTCGGCGACCTTGCCGAAGGAAATCGTCAGCCTCGCCAAAAAATATCAGCGCGACGCTTGGCGTATTCAGGCGGGCAGCGGCGAACGCGGCCATGCCGATATCGAATATCGCGCCATCGCCATCGCCCCGCGCGAAATCGAACATGCTGTCGTCAACGTTCTTCGCTTTGTCGAAGCGCCGAGCGCCATCGTGTTCTGCAATACGCGCGAATCCGTTCGCCATCTGCAGTCGACCCTGTCCGAGCGCGGCTTCTCCGCTGTCTCGCTTTCCGGCGAGTTGAGCCAGAGCGAGCGAAACCACGCGCTGCAAGCCCTGCGTGACGGGCGCGCCCGCGTCTGCGTCGCAACCGACGTTGCCGCGCGCGGCATCGACCTGCCCAATCTCGGCCTTGTCATCCATGCCGACCTCCCGCACGACCCCGAAGTTCTGCAGCACCGCAGTGGCCGCACGGGCAGAGCAGGGCGCAAAGGCGTCAGCGTCCTTCTCGTGCCGCAATCGCGTCGTCGTCGCGCCGAGCAGCTTTTGAACAATGCGCGCGTGAAGCCCAGTTGGGGCCCCGCGCCGACGGCGGAAGAAATCCGCAAGCTCGATCAGGAACGCCTGCTGCAAAGCCCGCTTCTGAACGAGGAAAAGAGCGAAGACGATCTGGCGATGGCGCAAGCGCTGCTCGCCGAACGTTCGGCCGAAGATATCGCGGCGGCATTGGTGCGCATGTACAGCGCGCAACTGCCCGCGCCGGAAGAAATTCTCGATCCCGGTCCCTATTCGGCGCGCGATACGCGTGACGCGCGTGAACCGCGTGGGCGCCGCGAGCGCGAACCGCGCGAGGCTCCCGCGTCGCGGCGCAAGAGCAGCGGCCCGGAACTCGCGGGCGGCAGCGTCTTGTTCCGTTTGAACGTGGGACGCGAGAAGAACGCCGATCCGCGCTGGCTCCTGCCGATGATCTGCCGTCAGGGCGGCATCACCAAACGCGAAATCGGCGCGATCAAGATTGCCGATAACGAAACCACCGTCGAAATCGCGGCAGATGTGGCCGAACGCTTTCTCGCTTCCGTGCGCGAAGTGCCGAAGGGCGAAGTGCGCATTGAGCCGATGAAGGGCGGTGGCGAGCATAGCGACCGCGCGCCCGGCCGCCCGGCGCAGGATCGTCCCGCCCGAAGCGAAGAGCCGAGAGCGCCGCGTCCGCACAAGGAAAAGCACGAGAGCAAGCCCCGCTGGGACCCGCGCCCGAATCCGGGCGTCATGCTTGAACCGGACTTCCATCCCGGCGAGGACAGCAAGCCGTCGCACGAGGACAAGCCGAAGCACGAAAGCAAGCCCCGCTATGAGGGCAAGCCGAAATACGAAGGCAAGCCGAAGTTCGAGGGTAAGCCGAAATACGAGGGCAAGCCCAAGTTCGAGGGTAAGCCGAAATACGAAGGCAAGCCCAAGTTCGAGGGTAAGCCGAAGTTCGAGGACAAACCGAAATTCGAGGGTAAGCCGAAGTTCGAGGGTAAGCCGAAATATGACGGCAAGCCCAAGCGCGACGACAAGTCCAAGCCGGATGGCGACCGTCCGATTGCGCGGCCCGACCGCGGCGACGCGCGCAACCCCGGCGAACGCCTGAGCTTTTCCGATCGTCCGAAGACGTCAGAAAAGCCTGGATTCAAAGGCAAACCCAAAGCCAAATACACGGCCAAGCCGGGCGGAAAACCGAGTTTCGCCGGCAAGCCGAAAGGCAAGAAACCGCCGCGCGGATAAAAGACATCTGGGAGGATGAACATGACCAGTCTGGTGACACGCGAAGATCGGGACGGGTTGGCGACGTTGACGCTCAACCGGCCTGAAAAGCTCAATTCGCTCAATGTCGAAATGTTCATCGAACTGGACAGGCATATAGCGTCGATCGAGAAGGATCTCGACGGCGTGGGCCTCGTCATTCTGCGTGGTGCGGGCAAATGCTTTTCCGCCGGCCACGATCTTGGCGACATTGCCGAAGGCGAACGCCCGCCGCGCCCGAATTTTCAGGCGACGACCATTGAGCGCCTGGCGACGCTACCGCAGCCGGTCATCTCCGCCGTGCATGGTCATTGCTATACCGGCGCGCTTGAGCTCGCGCTGGCGGGCGACCTGCTCGTTGCAGCCCAGTCCGCCAAATTCGCCGACACGCATGCAAAATGGTCGCTGACGCCGGTCTGGGGCATGAGCCAGCGCCTGCCGCGACGTGTGGGCGTGCCCAAGGCGCGCGAAATGATGTTCACCTGCCGCACCTACACAGGCGCTGAGGCGCTCGCCATGGGCCTTGCCAATATCTGCGTCGCGGATGAAGAGTTCGATGCGACGCTTGCCGCGCTCGCGGCCAGCATTCTCGCCAATTCCTGGTTCAGCAATCGCGCGAACAAGAAGCTTCTCGCCGATACGGACGGATTGCCGCTTGGCGCTGGCCTCGCGCATGAAATCTACTGCAGCGAAGGCGTCGGCCCGGACATGCAGGCACGGATTGCCGCTTTCACAAACAAGACGGCCAAGAAGCAGGCCTGAGGCCTATTGCTCGAAGCCCTCGATGAAATCGACCACGCGGTCGAGCATCGCCGAGTCCTGCGCGATGAGGCGATGACCAAGCTCGTCGGTCAGCGCGAGCTTGGCTCCCGGCCATATGCGTTTCAGCGCTTGTGAGTTGGAGGCTGGGCAATCCTCGTCATCCAGCGAATGCACAAAGAGCGCCTTCGCCGTCATATTGGCCGCGGCTTCTTCCATGTCATAAGCGGGCGGCTGGCCCGATTGGCGTTCCGCAAAAATCGCGATGGCGCGTTCGATGACTTCAGGCGACACGCCCCGGCGTTCCGCCCGCGCCCAACGCTGCGACATCTTCGGAATGGGTGTGGCGATCAGCGCGACGCGTTTGATCGAAAGCCCATCGGTCATGGCCTGCATGCTCACCGGACACCCATAGGAATGGGCGACGATCGTATCGATCGGCCCGCAAGCTTCGGCGACCGCGCGAACCGCCGCCGAAGCAGCGGCCGGAGAAGCGTCCTCGGCAGGCGAAAATCCGTGTCCGGGCAAATCGAAGGCCACCACCGCGCGGCCTACTTGCGCAAATTTGTCGGCCAGTGCGCCCCACAGGCAATTATCGTCTTCCCAACCATGGACGAGCAGCGTCGCCAGACCCTTGCCGAGCCGCCATGTCATCACCGGGCCAAAGGGCGTCTCAACCTGACGGTCTTCAGCATCGCGGAACGCTTCTGCGATCCGTGGGCGGACACGGCGCTTTGGCCGCATCATCGCGTCGATCAATGCTTCCGCTTCAGCCTCGATATTGCTTGGATTGCCGCTATCCATGTCATTCTCCCCGGTTCCTGTTGTGACAAGAACTAACATCCTCTCGCCCCTGAGTGAAATACGCGGCCTTGTTCCGCCTCGCGATGCGGGATTACTCTGGAATATCTGTTCGGCCCAGCCTGCACAGTCGCAAGGAGAACGAGATGGCGGAATTCATGTCCCCTCGATCGGAAATCTGGCTTGCCTCAGGACTTCGAACGCCCTTTGCCAAAGTCGATGGCGGGCTCTCCAAGCCGGATATTTTCGGACTTTCCGTTCCCGTGGTGCAGGCGATGCTTGCGCAACTCGGCGGCCAGAAGCCTGACTTCGTTACATGGGGTGCCGTTGCGCCTGACCTTGGCTGGAGCAATCTCGCCCGCGAAATCTGCGTTGAGGCGGGCATCGATCAGACCATTCCGTCTTTCACCACCATTCTCGCCTGTGCAACCAGCATGGTCAGCGTCTTTGCCGCCGCTGGCATGCTTGACGGCAGGGGACGCGATCTCGCGCTTATCGGCGGCGGAGAAAGCATGAGCCATGTGCAGGTCGGCCTTGGTCATCGCCTGTCGAACTGGTTGCGCCACATGATGCAGGCGCGCTCGCTCGGTCAGCGTGTCAGGATGCTCGGCGATCTGAAGTGGAAGGACATCCGCCTCGATGTGCCCACCGTCGCCAATCGCGCAACGGGCAAGAGTATGGGCGAGCACACCGAAGAAATGGCAAAGTCCTGGAACATTCAGCGTAAAGACCAGGATGAAATTGCACTCGCCAGCCATCAGAAGACTGTAGACGGGTGGAACAGGGGATTTTTCGACAGCCTCGTTATCCCCGTCGCGGGCGTCGCTCGCGACCTCATACCTCGCACCGACACCACGCTTGAAAAGCTCGGTCATCTGCAGCCGTCCTTCGACCGAACAAGCGGCAAGGGGACGCTGACGGCTGGCAATTCAAGTCCGCTGACCGATGGAGCTGCCGCGATCTGGGTCGCGACCGCCAAGGGCCTCGACCGCTTGCCATCATCGCTCCCGCGCGTGCGTCTGGTGGATTGGGAACTCGGGGCAGTCGACATTTGGCATGAGGGCCTGCTGATGTGGCCTGCCTATGGCATTCCGCGCCTGCTGGCGCGCCACAATCTGACGCTCACCGACATTCAGCTATGGGAAATTCACGAGGCCTTTGCCGCGCAGGTGCTGTGCCACATCACCGCGCTCGAAAGCCCCACTTTCCTGCGCAACAAGGCAGGCGTCGACCGCGACCTTGGCCGTTTTCCCCGCGAACGAATGAACCCGAATGGCGGCAGCGTTGCCATCGGCCATCCTTTCGGCGCAACGGGCGCGCGCATTCTGAGCCAGGCGGTAAAGGAACTCGCCGCAATGCCGCGCGGCAGCCGCGCCATTGTCAGCATCTGTACCGATGGCGGCGAGGGAACGGTGGCTCTGCTCGAGGCGGCCTGATAAATCGCCGTTACACGTCGCTGAGCAACAAGCCCATATCGAGAATGGTGAGCTTTCCCCCGGTCAATCTTATGGCGCCGCGTTTGCGCAATGCGGTGATTATCCGGCTTACATGAACCTGCGTAAGTCCAAGCGCATCGGCGATGATATGCTGACGAAGCGGAAACGGAATGGTCGCGCCGTCGGCAAGCCCGCGCTTTGTAAGCCGTTCGAAGACTTCAAGAATAAAACTCACAATACGTTGCGCCGCGTTTCGACGGCCGAGATCGACGAGCCGTGACTCGCTCGCCTCGCGGCTTGTCGAGCAAAGCCCGACAAGCGCCCAGACAAATTTGGGCTCGTGCTTTGAGGATGCCATGAGTTCGTCGATGTCGAACGCGCAATATTTGATAGGCGTCAGCGCCTGGACATGGGTGCGCGCTTCACTGCGCATGACAAGTTCGCCGCCGACAGTGTCGCCGGGAAGCAATATGGAGAGAACCTGGCGCTTTCCATCTGGCGTGAAGGCGGATTTTGCGGCCCATCCTTCTCGTAGAACCATGATTCTGCCGGGGGCCTCGCCGGCCCGATAGACATGCTGTCGAGCGCGAAATGCCCCGTCGATCTTCCGGCAATGATTTGTGCCCGGATTTATGCCGATGACAACAGCACAGAGCCCGCTGTTGCGGAACGAGCAGGAGCTACATCCGTCGGACGAAGCGATGCGCTTTTGCGTCTCGTTGTCGCCGTCCATAACTCTTTGGGCGGATATTTTACTGTTACTCACGCGATACCTTCCGCTTGAAGACGGTCGCCGCCGTGCTGGCGCTCGGGGTCGGCGTTATCTTGCTTAGCGATGGTTATCGCTTTCAAACTGTTTTTTCCACATCAAACGAAGCGGCAAATTTTCATAACTTATATTATAAACAGAGTATATAAACGTATATCATAATATAGATCATAGTTAATACTGTTATGTTAACCATTTATTTCAAATAACTACCTAAGCTCAACATTATTCGCTCCGGTTCGCTGCGCAAAATGCCGCAGCGGGAATGGTTGTGGGGACCTGTCGGCGCGGAAAAGGGTTTCAGGCCGGCTTTGCTGGCGTATTTGGGTGGGAAAACAATGTCCAAGGATCAAGTGGCGGCGGTGGATCGCGAAGGCCGCATGCGTTTTATGGAGGTTTCGGAAGCAACCGGCGAAGCGCTGCGAGATTTCTGGAAGGTAATCGAGCCGCAGTTGCCGCAAATCATCGAAGCTTTCTATGCGCATATTGGAGCGGTGCCGGAGCTTGCAAAACTGCTTGGCTCCCAGACGGTTCGCCTCAAGCAGGCCCAGGGCACGCATTGGGGGCGCCTGTTCACGGGTCGTTTCGATGACACCTATATGCACAGTGTCCATATTATCGGCCTCACGCATAACCGCATCGGCCTCGAGCCCCGCTGGTACATTGGTGGCTATAAGTTCGTGATGAACCGGCTGGTGGATATTGCGGTGCGCAAGTATCGCTGGAAGCCCGCCCGCCTTGCCGAAATACTCGGCGCGCTCAACACCGCCGTTCTTCTCGACATGGACCTTGCCATTTCCGCTTATCAGGATGCGATGGTGGAAGAACGCGCCGGTCGCCAGCGCACGCTCGAGACGGCAATTGCTGATTTCGATGTCGTCGTGAACGAGATCATCAAATCCGTCGCCTCGGCCTCGACCGAGCTTCAGGCATCGGCGCAGGCGATGAGCGCGACGGCCGAACAGACAAGCGCGAAGACGACGACTGTGGCGGCGGCCTCCGAGGAGGCATCCACAAATGTGCAGACGGTTGCTTCCGCCAGCGAGCAGCTATCCAGTTCCATCGCGGAGATCGGACGACAAGCGTCGATGTCGACGAAAATCGCAGGCCAGGCCGTCGATGAGGCTCATCGCACCGACGGCAAGGTGCAGGGCCTGGCGGCGGCGGCGCAGAAGATCGGCGACGTTGTGACGCTCATCAACGACATCGCGGCGCAAACCAATCTGCTGGCGCTGAACGCGACCATCGAGGCCGCGCGTGCTGGCGAAGCGGGGAAGGGGTTTGCCGTCGTCGCCTCCGAAGTGAAGAGCCTCGCCAATCAGACGGCAAAGGCGACAGAGGAAATTGCCGAGCAGATCAAGGCGATGCAGGGCGCGACACAGGAATCCGTTGACGCAATCAAGTCGATCGAGAAGACCATCACCGAGATGAACCAGATCGCCACGTCGATTGCTGCGGCGGTTGACGAGCAGGACGCGGCTACAAACGAGATTGCCCGCAACGTGCAGGAGGCTGCACGCGGCACGCAGGATGTCTCGTCGAATATCGTGCTGGTTGCCGAGGCGGCGGCCGAAACGGGCTCGGCAGCCGCGCAGATTTCCGGCTCCTCCGACATTCTGGCGCAACAGGCAGAAACGCTTCGCGAACAGGTCGACATGTTTCTGGCAAGGGCAAGGGCGGCCTGACCCGCAGCACGGCGAGGTTGATCATGACACATCGCAGCCTTGTTCTCGCAAACTCACCGGCAGTGCTGGTTTTCGATCCGGCCACAGGTCGGCTCGCCTCGCAAAACGCGGCAGCCAGCGAGCTTCTGGCGACGCTCCACTGCGCGGCGGGAGAGTGCCCGACGCTCTCAACTATCGAGCGGTTGATTACGGCGGGTGGCAGAACCGTGGCATTGCCGAATGTCGCAAGCGCAAGCGGCGACATGAACTACGAACTCCGTCGGCGTTGCCGGCGGCCGGATGGCAGCGAACTCGCCCTGACGCGCATCTGGGCGCCGGGTGCCAACACCATCCTGATCGTCGCTGACATAACGAAATCGGTACAAGGCGAACGCCAGCTTCGTTTCGCTCAGGCGGTCATCGACCGTTTGATGAAGTCGGAAACGGTTGGCCAGGCGCTTGATACATTGCTGCACATGATCTCCCGCTATGCTGGTTGGTCATATGCAGAAGCCTGGCTGCTCTCGAGCGGACGCCTCACTCAAAAGAAAACGCATCATCGCTCGGGAGAGTTCTCGTCGGCGCTTGCCTGGACGGTTACGGAACTGCCGTCGCTCACTTTCGAAGGGAGCAAGGGTGGCATTGTCGGCGAGGCATGGCGTTCGGGAGAAATTCGCTACCTCGCAAATATCGCCGATGTGGAGACGATGACCCGTTCCGCACGGATCGGTGCCGCGGATGCCGGGATTGGTGGCTTCGTCGCCGTGCCGCTCAAGGCGAATGACGAAGTCATTGCTGTGCTGATGTTCGGTTTTGAACGTGCGAGAGCTCGTGATCGGCTATCGCTCGAAATATTGGAAGGCGCGTCCGACCGTCTCGGCATGGCGCTGCAATGCCGGATCAATGCCGAGGAGGCGACAAGCGCGAGGCGGCAAGTTGACGAGCTATTGGCGACGGCGGGCGATGCCATTGTGGCAACGGACAGTTCTCACAAGATCAGGATTTTCAACAAACGAGCCGAACATATATTCGGCTATTCGCCTGAAGAAGTGATCGGCCAGAACCTTGATATGCTGCTGCCCGCAAGCGCCCATGTCCGCCATCGAGCGCATCTGGCGCGATTTGGCAAAGGCGAGGAAACGACAAAGCTCATGGGCCGCCGACCGGAGGTCCGGGGGCGCCGCAAGGACGGCAGCGAATTTCCGGCCGAAGCATCCGTTTCACGAACGATCATCGACAATAAGATGATCTACACAGCCGTGGTGCGCGACCTCACCGTGTTGCGTCAGGCCGAGGAAGCGCTGCATGCGCGCGAACGCCAGATGCGCATGATCGTTGAGGCCATGCCATTCGGATTGGCAATCACGCGCCGCATCGATGGCGAGATTCTTTTTGCCAATGGCGCTTTCTCCGCGCTGCTACAGATGAATACGCCTGACCTGTCAGGCAGGCGGATCGGCGATTTTCTCGACATGGATCTTGCCGATCAATTGTCCGGCGGCCCAAGTGCGGATGGCAAGGTCGAGGGCATTGAGGCGCTGGTCAGGACCGACGCGGGGTCCTCGATATGGTGCACGCTATCGGCCGTTGCGATGAGCATGGCGGGCGAAAGTGTGACGCTCATCGGCTGTTACGATATTACGGATCGCCGCCGCGCCATCGACGCACTGCGCGAAAGCGCCCATAGCCTCGCGGAAGCCGAACGCATTGCCCATCTGGGCCATTGGAGGCTCGACATAGCGTCCGGCGCGATCAACGGCTCCGACGAGGCTTGGCGCATTTTTGGCGTGGAGCCAAATAGCGCAAATGTGAGCATGTCTGTATGCACAAGGCGCATTCATCCGGCAGATCGCATGAAGTTCAGAAGCGCCGTCGCCGACGCCATTCGTGGCGGAGCCGCATCGCGCCTCGAACACCGTATCATTTTGCCAGGCGGCGACATCCGCTTCATCCTGACAGAAGCGGAAGCGGAGTATGGCTCGGACGATCAAGTGGTCGGGCTGATCGGTACGATCCTCGATGTGACCGATATGCAGCGAGCAGCCGAAGAATTGCGCAACGCACGCACGCGCGCGGAACTCGCCAACAGGTCGAAATCCCAATTCCTGGCGAATATGAGCCACGAACTCAGGACGCCGCTCAACGCCATCATCGGTTTTTCCGAGCTCATGGCGAGCGATATATTAGGGCCGATGGAAGTGTCGAGATATCGCGCCTATGCAAAAGATATCAACGACAGCGGCAACCATCTTCTCGCAATTGTGAACGATATTCTGGACCTGAGCCGGATAGAGGTCGGCGCGACTGAACTCGACGAAACGCTCATTGATATTTGCGATCTTGCACATGCGTGCATGCGCATAGTGGAAGGCCGGGCGGTACAAACGAAATTGACGTTGCGGCACGAAGTTCCATCAGGTCTGCCAAGGCTGCTTGCCGATGCGCGACTGGTGAAGCAGATCCTGCTCAACCTCTTGTCGAACGCGATCAAGTTCACGCCGCCGGGCGGAACTATCAAATTGATCGCGCGCGAGAAACCGGAAGGCGGCATAGCCATTCAGGTGGAAGACAGCGGAATCGGCATAGCGCAAGACGACATAGAGCGCGTAATGGAACCTTTTGTGCAGGTGGAAGGAGACTTGTCGAGGCGCTTTGACGGTGTCGGCCTTGGCCTCGCACTCGTCAAGCAATTCGCGCAGCAGCATGGTGCCGCTTTGGGTATCAGCAGCGAGCTGGGGCAGGGCACGCGCGTCCATGTTCATTTTCCGCCGACACGTACGCGTATTGTGATCGCGCCTCACATTGCGCGTCGGGCTGCAAACGGCTAATCGCAGATTTTCGGCAGGTTTTGTGATGCAGATTATATAATCTGTATACAGATTATATAAGATACAGACAAGTTTCTGAAACCATAACAACAATATTCTGTCTCTTTATACCTCCTTAAATTGCGCTTCCTACCATCGATCAAATGAGATGGGGAATGGAGCAAGTCGACATGGACGATCTACTTAAAGAGTTTCTTGCCGAGACCTGCGAGGCTCTTGATATTCTGGATAACGAACTTGTCGAGCTCGAACAGCGGCCCGAAGATCCCGCTCTTCTCGGCAACATTTTCCGCATCATGCATACGATCAAGGGCACATGCGGTTTTCTTGGTCTGCCTCGCCTTGAAACGGTCGCTCATGCTGCGGAAGATGTGCTGGGCCGGGTGCGCGACAAGAAGCTCAATATTTCGCAGGACGTCGTCTCTCTGGTGCTAGCCGCGCTTGATCGCATCAAGGAACTCGTCGCCGCACTCAGCGCGAGTGGTAGTGAACCGATCGGCAGCGATGAAGAGCTGATCGGCGCGCTGCGTGGATTGGCCAGCGGCGTCGCTCCCATAGTCGCGGCAATCCCTGAGAAAGCCGGAACGCTCTTCGACCGCCTTGGCGGCACGTCCGGCATCGACGCGGCTTGCGAGATGGCATGCGCTGCATTTCTCGCAAAATCCGCGGAGCGCGAAAGTCTTGCGTCAGATATGTTGCACCTGCAATTCGCGATCATGGGTGGATTGACCGCAACGCTTCAGAAAACGCCGGGCGCAGACATTGCGGATGTCCTGGCTTGTCTGATGGATAGCGGCTGGAGCGAAGCCGATCTCTCCGCCCTGTGTCGTGAAATCGGAACCGCGTTTACGTCGCTGGAGGTAGCAGCGGATGATGTCGCGGTGCTGCTCAGCCATATGACGAGCCCCGAACCGGTGCAGGCCGCCGCTCCCCAGGAAGTGGCTCCCGCGAAAACTGTGCGCACAGCGGAACCCTCAATGGACCGGGCGGATGCCGCAGCATCCGCGACCCAATCCCAAACCCTGCGCGTCAATCTCTCGGTGCTTGAGGATTTGATGACGATGGTCAGCGAGCTGGTGCTGACGCGAAACCAGCTTCTGCAGATCTTGCGCGGCAGCGGCGACAGTCCATTTGCGGCGCCGTTGCAAAGGCTCAATCAGGTCACGACCGAGCTGCAGGAAAGCGTGATGATGACGCGCATGCAGCCGATCGGAAACGCGTGGGGCAAGCTGCCGCGTCTCGTGCGCGACTTGACGCAGGAACTCGACAAGAAGATCGAACTGGTGATGACCGGCGCCGATACGGAGCTTGATCGCCAGATACTGGAATCGATTCGCGACCCGCTGACCCATATGGTGCGCAATTCCGCCGATCATGGGATCGAAACGGTCGGCGAGCGCATCGCGGCGGGAAAGCCGGAATGCGGCACGGTCGAGCTGACCGCACGTCATGAAGGCGGGCATATTCTTGTGCAGGTCTCCGATGACGGGCGCGGCCTGCCGACGGCGCGGATACGTGAAAAGGTGCTGGCAAACAATCTCGCCAGTGAGGCGCAGCTCGATGCCATGACCGAGCAGCAGATTCAGCAATTCATCTTCCGCCCCGGCTTTTCGACGGCTGCCGCTGTCACCAGCGTCTCAGGTCGCGGGGTCGGCATGGATGTGGTTCGCAACAATATCGAGAAGATCGGCGGCATCATCGAGTTTCAATCGACGGAAGGCGTCGGCTCACGCTTCGTCATAAAAATTCCGCTCACACTCGCGATCGTCTCGGCGCTCATCGTTGAATGCGCGGGCGAGCGCTTCGCCATGCCGCAAAACAGCGTCATCGAACTTGTGCGCATCAGCCGGACTTCTGCAAAGGGTCTGGAAGAAATCAACGGACGACCGGTCTACCGTTTGCGCGACCGCTTGCTGCCGCTGGTGTCCCTCGCAGAAATTCTGGACCTGCCGCGCTATGAGCGCGAGCCGGACGAGGCGAATGGCGGCGGCGAAAGCACCTATGTCGTCGTTTCACGCGTTGGCACTTTCGTTTTCGGTATCATCGTCGACAAGGTTTTCGACACCGAGGAAATTGTCGTGAAGCCCGTGTCGCGCATGATCCGGCACATTCCGTCATTCTCCGGCACGACGATCCTGGGCGACGGCCGTGTCATCATGATCCTCGATCCAAACGGGATCGCCTCGGCTGTTTCCGCGTCTTCGCATGTCGAGGCAGCGGCGCGCACCGCCGCGGGTGAGCATGTGGCGCGCAGCCGCGACGCCGTTTCCATGCTCGTTTTTCAGGCGAACGATGGCGGGCCGAACGCTGTTCCCCTGTCGCTCATCACACGTCTTGAAGAGGCAGACCTCTCGACGGCAGAGCAGGCGGGCGCGCGGACTGTCTTGCAATATCGCGGCGGGTTGATGCCGCTGATCGGGCTTGATGGTCAGCCCGCCCGCCGCGTCGGCAAGCATCCAATACTGGTCTTTGTCGATGGTTCGCGCATGCTCGGCCTCGTCGTTGACCGTGTAATCGACATCATTGAGGCACCGCTTGACCTGCAACTTGCCGGCGGCAGCCGGCCGGGCATTCTCGGCAGCGCCATCATCGCCGGTGCCGCAACCGATGTGATCGACACGGTTCACTATCTGCGGCAGAGCGATGCCGATTGGTTCAGCCTCGAAACGGAAAAGCCGTTCGGAGTGGACGAAAACCACAATCTGCTTCTGGTCGAAGACAGTGCATTCTTCCGCAATCTGCTGATGCCCATGCTCACTTTGGCCGGTTACCACGTAACGGTCGCAGAACATGGCGAAGCTGCGCTCGAGATTTGCAAGAACGGCCGTGTCTTCGACATCATCGTTTCCGATATCGAAATGCCGGGTCTGTCGGGATTTGATCTCGCGCGTCAGTTGAAGGGCGACGCGCGTATGAGGGAGGTGCCGATTATCGCGCTTTCCTCTCACGCCAATCCGAAAGACATCGAACGCGGCATGAGCGCGGGCTTCACCGACTATGTGACCAAGGTCGATCCGAAATCATTGCTGGCGGCGCTTTCGCGGGTGCTTTCCTCGCAAGCGTCGAATGCGGAGATGGCAGCATGAGCAACGACATGTCCGAGGCCAATGCGGCCTTTGCAGCGGAAGACTATGTGACCATGCGCGTCGGTGGACAGGCCTTCGGCATACCGGTGCTCAGCGTGCGCGACGTGCTGGGGCCGCAATGCATCACGCGAGTGCCGCTTGCGCCCGATGAAGTGGCCGGATCGCTGAACCTGCGCGGGCGCATCGTCACTGCGATCAACATGAGAAAACGCCTCGGCCTGCCAAGCGACGGCTTTGCCGAACGCGCCATGGCTGTCGTCGTCGAACATGACGACGAGCCGTTCAGCCTTCTGGTGGATGAGGTGGGTGAGGTGCTGAGCCTGCCCGCGACACGGCGCGAAAAGGTGCCCGCAACGCTCGACGCGCGCTGGCGCGACATTGCGCAGGGCATCTATCGGCTTGATGACCGGTTTCTCATCGTGTTGAGCGTCACCGAGGTTCTTGGGTCCATCCGGGCTGACGCCTGATTTTGTTGCCGACATATTTCCAGGGGGAGTTCAAAAAATGGCAGTCGATATGAAAATGCCGATCCTGATCGTGGACGACTACCGCACCATGCTCAGGATCATACGCAACCTGCTCACCAAACTCGGCTTTTCCGACATAGACGAAGCAACCGACGGTACCGACGCGCTCACGAAATTGCGCTCGCGCTACTACGGGCTGATCATTTCAGATTGGAATATGCAGCCCATGACTGGCTACGAGCTGCTGAAGAATGTCCGCGAAGACGAGATGCTGAAGAAGACACCATTCGTCATGGTCACGGCGGAATCCAAAACGGAAAACGTGATCGCTGCGCGTCAGGCGGGCGTCAACAACTACATCATCAAGCCGTTCAGCGGCGAAGTGCTGAAGGCAAAACTCAAGACCGTTCTCGGTGATTTCTGATGGCTGAGCCAAAGAGGATCGATCGGCAAGTTCTCGAGCGGTTCATGTCGCCGGCATTCCATATCGCCGGTGTGAAACGCGCGCTTGATGAGCAAAATGCCGCCGTTCAGGAAATGGAGGCGGCAGTCAACAGCATCATGGATGCCGTGGAGCGCATGCTGTCACTCGACCTGAATGTCGAAGGCAGTGCATTAAAGGTTGTCGATTGTTGCAGCGAGATTATCGAAGTCTGTGCGTTTCAGGACATTACCGGTCAGCGCATCTCGCAAACGATCGAGACGCTTGGTGTTGTCGACCGGGCGCTTGATGCATTGGCTGGCTGTGTCGCCACAGCCGAAGTACCGGACGGCACGTCCCTTTTGAACGGCCCGGCGCTTCCAGGCCAAGGGCTGATGCAGGGCGCGGCGGATGATCTCTTCGCTTTCGGTCGCAAGGCCTAGGGCAATGATGGCATTCAGGGACATATGATGATCGATCAGAAAAAGAGTCCCCGGATTGCGGATGCCGTTTGCCGGGTAATGGTGGTGGACGATTCAGCGATTGCGCGGGGCATCGTCACGCGCACGCTGGAGGAAGATCGGGGCATCAAGGTCGTCGCCTCGGCGCCGAACGGTGTCATGGCGTTGAAGGCAATGCGGAGCCACGAGATTGATGTCGTGATCCTCGATATCGAAATGCCGGAACTCGACGGCATGGCGACTTTGCCCAGGCTGCTCGCTGCAAATCCCGATCTGAAGATCATCATGGCGTCGGCGGCAAGCCAGCATGATGCCGACGTCACCCTGAAGGCGATAAGCATGGGTGCCGTGGACTACATCCCGAAGCCGAGCACCGGCCTTGGCGGCGCGGCGAGCTTCCGGCAAGAACTCATCGACAAGGTGAAGATGCATGGGGCGCGTGATGCGGCGAGTGTGAAGGCTGTGCGACGCCCCGCGCCCAAGGCTGCACCGGCGGCAACGCCGACAATCACGCAACGCAGTATCGGCCGCAACCAGATTGAACGCCCGGATGTCATCGCCATTGGCTCATCGACCGGTGGGCCGCAGGCTCTTGCCGAAGTGCTGCGCGATCTGGACGCACATATATGGCAGCCCATTCTCATCACACAGCACATGCCCGCGACGTTCACGGCCATGCTTGCCGAACATATGACGCGATATTCCGGGCGCGTGGCTGCCGAGGCACGCGATGGTGAATTGCTATCGCCGGGGCGCATCTATGTTGCGCCGGGTGGCAAGCATCTTCTGGTCGAGACGCAGGCGGCGGGTGGCGTGCGCATTCGGCTTGACGACGGCCCACCAGAAAATTCCTGCAAGCCCGCCGTCGATCCGATGCTGCGAAGCCTGTCGCGTATTTTCAAGAACAAGCTTCTCGTCGTCATCCTGACAGGAATGGGATGCGACGGGCTGAAGGGCTGTGAAGAGGTCGTGAACGGTGGAGGGATCGTTCTCGCACAGGATCAGGAAACAAGTGTGGTCTGGGGAATGCCGGGCGCGGTCGTGCAGGCCGGGCTCTGCCGGGAAGTATTGCCGCTGTCCTTGATCGGACCGGCCATCGCCCAAATTTCGGGAGGAGAGGGGAAATGAACAGTCTGGAATTCGATTACCTGAAGCAGGCGCTTTATGACCGCTCAGGTCTCGTTGTGACGCCTGAGAAGAAATATCTCATCGAGAGTCGTCTTATGCCGATTGCGCGCCGACACGGCATGGACAATGTGGGCAAGCTCGTTGAACAAATTCGCAAGACGCGCGACGAGGCGGGGCTCGCGCAAATCGTCGAGGCGATGACGACGAACGAAACATTGTTCTTCCGGGACGGGTGGCCATTCGAGCGGCTGCGGACAAGTCTGTTGCCGGAAATCATGTCGATGGCGACAGCGTCGCGCCGCATAAGAATCTGGAGCGCGGCTTGTTCGAGCGGGCAGGAGCCTTACTCGCTTGCCATGACGATTGCGGAAATGGGGCCCCGGCTTGCAGGCTGGGAAGTCGAAATCGTGTCGACCGATATTTCCGATGCCATGCTCGCCCGCGCGCAAGCTGGTCGCTATTCGGTTTTCGAAGTGTCGCGCGGCCTGCCTGAGGCGATGCTGCAGAAATATTTCGTGCCGGAAAAAGACGGCTGGCGGGTGAAGGACAGCTTGCGGAAAATGGTCAGCTTCCGCTCGTATAACCTGCTCGAAGATCCGGTCAGCAGTGGCATGGGGCAGTTCGATATCGTCTTCTGCCGCAATGTACTCATCTATTTCGATGAAGCTACAAGGCGGCGCGTTTTCGCAAGTCTTGCGAAGACGATGCGCCCCTGGGGCTATCTTTGCCTCGGTGGAGCGGAAACGGTCGTCGGCATTTCCGATGCGTTCCGAGTTCTGGCGGGCGAGCGCGGCCTTTTCGGGCTTGCGCGGTGAAGTCCGACTTGCGGCAAGCGGGCCACACGATGAGGGCAGTTGATCGCATCGGCTTTAATGCGGGCCGTCCGCTTCGTTTTCGTCGTCGTCGAACAGGATGCGTTCCGCGGCGCCTTCCAGATCTTCGTACTGACCGTTTTTGAGCGACCAGAGAAAAGCTATGAGGCCAGCTACACCCATGCCCAGCGCGATCGGTATCAGGTAAAGGAAGCCGTTCATTCTGCCGGTTCCATTCCAAGGGGAGCTTGCTTGCCCATGTGGGTCTTGCCGGACGAAGTGGAATAACTCTGCTTGTGGCCTTTCAGGCGCAACGCATTCGCCACGACGATGATTGATGAGCCGGACATGGCAAGTGCTGCCACAAGCGGCGTCACATAGCCAAGAACGGCGATCGGCAGCGCGATGGCGTTGTAGGCGACCGCCAGAGCAAAGTTTTGCCGGATCAGGCGTCCTGCCGCATGCGATATAGCGAGAGCCTGCGGGACAGCGCTCAGGCTTTCATGCAGGAATACGAAATCGGCAGCATTGCGTCCCACATCGGCAGCGGTTGCTGGCGCCATTGAGACATGAGCGGCGGCCAGCGCAGGCGTGTCGTTGATGCCGTCACCGACCATCATGACCTTGTGGCCGGAAGCGGAAAGCGCAGATATCCGCGCGACCTTTTCACCGGGCAAGGCGCTTGCCTTGAAATCGCGAACATCGAGCAGCGACGCGACTTGTCGGACGGACCGCATATTGTCGCCTGACACAATCTCGACGGCGAGGCTGCGTTCCTTCAGAGCGGCAATTGCCTCACGCGCGCCGGGTCGAACAAAATCTTCGAAGTGAAAAACGTCAAGAAATACTCCGTCTTTCGACAAGACTGTTTCCGTCTCTGTCGATGAAGCGAGCGCGTCTGTAGGCTTCTCGAGTGCCCAATCGCTCCGGCCAAGGCGGAACACATTTGCACCCTGCGTTGCTTCCAGCCCAAACCCCGGACGCTCCGATACGCTATCGAAGACAACAGGCTGCGCACCGCCTTGAACGGCTGCGGCGTAAAGGGCGAGCGACCGAGGGTGGCGCGAATGGGCGGCCATGGCGGCCGCAAGCGCGAAAATTTCCGCCTTCATGGCGGGTTGGTCGCGAAGGTTCAGTCTGCCGAGCGTCAGAGTGCCGGTCTTGTCGAAGACGACGGTGTCGATCTCATTCAGCCGCTCCAATGCAGAGCCATCCTTGACCATGATGCCGTTCTCGAACAAACGGCGAGCGGCGACCACCTGAACCATCGGCACAGCAAGGCCGAGCGCGCAGGGGCAGGTGATGATCAGAACCGCCACCGCAATCGTGATCGCGCGATGAAAGTCGCCGGTTGCCAGCAGCCAGCCGAAAAAGCTGAGCAAGGCCGCGAGATGAACGACAGGCGCGTAGAGCCGGGAGGCGCGATCAGCGAGGCGCCGATAGCCGCTTCGGCCCGCCTCGGCGGCTTCCATGAGGCGCAACATTTCGGCGAGGAAGGAATCTCTGGCGGCGGCGGTCGCCACAATGGTGAGCGGCCCCGTGAGGTTCAGCGTGCCTGCCTGGAGCATCGATCCGCGCGCAACGGCGACCGGCATGCTTTCACCGGAGACCAGCGCATTGTCGAGATCGGAGGATCCATCTTCCACACGGGCGTCGACCGGCACACGCTCGCCAGCTGCGAGCAAAATTCTCATCCCCGGTTCGATCTTGTCGATCGGCAGATAGTCGCGAGAACCATCGGCTTGCACGATCATCGCGCCGCGAGAGGTGAAGGCGGCCAGCCCTTTCACCGCCGTGCGCGCTTTTTCGCGCATCAGATGATCGAGCGTGCGACCGATCAGTAGAAAGAACAGAAGCGAGATCGAAGCGTCGAAATAGGCATTCTCTCCATGATGGATGGTGTCATAGAGGCTCATGCCGAAAGCCATCAACACGCCGATCGAAATGGGCACATCCATATTTGCTTCGCCGCGCCGCAAGCTCTTCCAGGCGGAGCGGAAGAAAATCCGGCCGGAATAGGCAAGCGCAGGAAGGGCGATGAAAGCGGAAATCCAGTGGAAAAGATCACGCGTCGCCGGTTCGGCGCCGGACCAGATCGAAACGGAGAGCAGCATGATATTGCTCGCCGCGAAACCGGCCACGGCGAGGGCGCGAACAAGCTCGGAAAAGGCGGGGTCTTTATCGTCGGCGCTCATATCCTGAAGATGTGCCTCATAGCCCAGCGCCTTCAATGTCGCGAGGAGAGGAGGCGGCGTATCGTTCGCCTTCCAGCGGACCGACACGCGCTTTGTCGACAGGTTTACCCGCGCATGCTCCACACCGGTCAGCGCAGCGAGCGCCTTTTCAATTCTCTGGATGCAGCCGCCGCAATGGATTCCGGGTACAGACAGATAGGTTTGACGCAACCTGTCTCCGACGGGCCTGCTTGCCAGCAGAATTTCAGCATCCAGGGCTGATGCGTCGCGCGCCTCGCTTGGCTGCGCCGACGTGGCAAACTGGGTGCCGGAAATTCCCATTGATTTGCTATCTCACCGCCTTGTAGGCGTGCCAGCTCGCATGGCCCAGCACGGGAAAAATAACGATCAGACCGAGAAGGCCCGTCGCGAGGCAAACAAGAAAGAGGCCGGCAATCACCAGGCCCCAGCACACCATCACCGGCATGTTGTTCCAGACGAGCGCCATGCTTGTCCCCATCGCTGTCAGGGCGTCCGCACGCTCATCGAGCAGCATTGGAATTGCAAACACGCTGATTGCGAACGAGAAGGCGGCGAACAGGGCTCCGACCAGAGTGCCGACGACGAGCATGGACCAGCCGATCGGCGTGATCAGAAGCATCGCAGCGATGTGGTCGAGGCCGGGAAAGGGCCTTATGCCGAAGAACAGGGCATAGATGATGACCGCGGCGCGCATCCATAACAGCATCAGCAGGCAAAGCAGCGCACCGGCAAACAGGATTTGTCCGCGGGATTCCGCTCTGACCAGGATCATGCCCGCCAGCGTGACCTTTTCATGCCGCGCAATGCGGCGGCTCTTTTCATATAGCCCCACGGCGAGGATCGGCCCCACGACCAGAAATCCCGCAAGCGCCGGAAAGAGCACCTGATCCCATCCGAGCGCGAACATGCTGCCGATCACGCAGAGGGATGCCAGTAGCACGACAAAGCCATAGGCGAGGCTTGAGGCCGGCTGCGTCATGAAATCTCGCCAGCCCGCGCGTAGCCAGTCGAACGCCATTCCCACGGGCAAATCGCGGCCGTAGCTTTTCTCCGGCGCGAGCGGCGGAACGATGGGAGGAAGTGTGGTCATTGCCGTCTCCACAATTCAAAATCTTTTCAGGTCAACACGCAGATTTCGCGGCGCTGAAGGAACCCCGCGCGGCTGGAGCCTCGCTGGGTTTGATATGCACGACGCAGTCAGGCTCGGACGTCACAGCCACATAGACGAGATGTGCGTTGGCCAGCAGAACCGTCAATACGCCGACAATGACGGCGGCTGTGGCGACAAGCATTGGCTTCGTGAAATGCAGTTTCATGTGCCGTTGCCTTGCTCCATCCCATTCACGGTGCTTTCGAACCAAGATCAAGAATGTAGAGCGTCAGTATCTTCCGATCCATGTCCGTCAGCCTTTGGTCCCAGCGGGGCATATGCCCCTGCCTGCCGCCATAGATTGTCGTGTAGATCGATTGCCTGTCGCCGCCATAGAGCCAGAACTTATCCGTCAGGTTCGGCGCGCCGATATCCGTGTTTCCCTTGCCGTCTTCGCCATGGCAGGAGGCGCAATTCTTGGCGAATATTTCTTTGCCCGTCGCAACGGCGGCTGCCTGGGGTCTTGTTGCGAGAGCCGGGTCGGAAAGCGACTGCACATATGCCGTGACATTCAGGATTGCCGCGCGGTCGAGCATTCCGTCACGACCGAAGGCCAGCATCTGGCTGGTTCTCGTTTCGTCATGCGAGGAATTGATGCCGACGCGCAGCGTTTCGGATATCGCTTCCGCGTCTCCACCCCACAACCAGGCGCTATCGGTCAGGTTCGGGAAGCCTTTTCCGCCTTGTGCATTGATGCCGTGACATGCTGCGCAATTGTCCCCGAACAGCGGACGGCCCGTCTCGCGGACAATATGCATCAGCGAGGCATCCGCCTGTATATCGGCGATTTTCATCGTCTCGAGCTTTTGCGTCCACACAGATTTATCGACGGCCGCCTGCTTGAGTTTCGCATCGACAGTCGAATGCTGGGTGATCCCCAGAAGCCCCTTGGTATAGGTGACGCCAAGCGGCCAGGC
>NZ_JBASBH010000085.1:0-5913 GCF_049651025.1 Parvibaculum sp.
AGATCGGCGCGACATCCAGGAATGTGACGAAAGAACTGGCGGCATAGCGCGTTGCGAGATGCGCATTGATTTCAGCATCGGCAGCGCTCTTCGCCGCTGATTTTGCGCTCGGCAGAATCCCAAGAAGCAGAATTCTTGTCCGCGGCAAGCGCGCATGAACGGCTTCCACAACGGCCTCGACGCCCGCAAAGGTCTCGCTCACGCCGCGCCCCAGATTGGTGTCGTTGGTGCCGATCAAAACAACGGCAACCTTCGGCGCGATACCGTCAAGCTCACCTTGGTCAAAGCGCCAAAGCGTTGCGCCCGTTGTATCCATGCCATAGCCGAGATTGAGCGCCCGGCGCGCGCCGTAGAAACGATCCCAGATCGGTGCGTAATTCTCTGCCGGGTTCGCCGAGTGCTTCTCGTAATTCTGCGTGATCGAGTCGCCGATGAAAACGAGATCGACCGGCGATGCGTGTGCAAATACCCGCTTGGCCGCCATGCGCTCGGGCTGCACGAGATATGGCGCTTCCGCGACATGCTGAACGGGAGCGGCAACGGGCGATTGCGGAGCCGCCACGCATCCGCCGAGAAGGAGCAAGCCGAGCCATATTGCGATCAAAGCGCGCATCGTTCTTCCCCAAAACAAAAGGGAGGCCGAAGCCTCCCTTTCATTCGTCTCATACAGAGTAGTCAGGTGCCAAGCGGCTCCGGCGTGATGCCCGGCCCCTGTCCGGGACGGCCGGTCTGGGGAACGGAAGACACAGGCCCCGTATCCGCCTTCACCGATTCTTCGCGCTCACGCACGGGCGGCTCGCCCCTGAGGAGGCCTTTGATCTCCTCGCCCGAAAGCGTCTCATATTCGAGCAAGCCCTTGGCGATGATGTGCAGATCCTCAAGATCATCCGTGATGATCTTCTTTGCGGTCGCATAACCCTCTTCAACGATACGACGAACTTCCCCGTCGATCAGGCGCTGCGTTTCTTCCGACATGTTCTGCTGGCGCGAAACGGAATGGCCGAGAAACACTTCTTCCTCATTCTGGTGATAGGACAGCGGCCCGAGCTTGTCGCTCATGCCCCAGCGCGTCACCATGGCCTTGGCCATATTCGTCGCCATCGAAATGTCGGACGACGCGCCCGACGTCACCTTGTTGTGACCGAAGATCACTTCTTCAGCGATACGTCCGCCCATTGCGACCGCGAGGTCGGCCTGAAGCTTTTCGCGCGTCACCGAAAGCTGATCGCGTTCCGGCAGGCGCATCACCATGCCGAGCGCACGACCGCGCGGAATGATCGTCGCCTTATGAACCGGATCGGATGCCGGCATTTTCAGCGCGACGAGCGCATGCCCGCCTTCGTGATAGGCCGTGAGGCGTTTTTCTTCCTCGGTCATGACCATGGAGCGGCGCTCCGCACCCATCATCACCTTGTCCTTGGCGGATTCGAATTCCGACATGGTCACGAGACGCTTGCCGCGACGCGCCGCCAGCAAAGCCGCTTCGTTCACAAGGTTTGCTAGATCGGCACCGGAGAAGCCGGGCGTGCCACGCGCAAGCGTGCGCGGCTCGACGTCGGGCGACATCGGCACCTTCTTCATATGAACCTTCAGGATCTTTTCGCGGCCGACAACGTCAGGGTTCGGCACCACGACCTGACGGTCGAAGCGGCCCGGACGCAGCAGCGCGGGATCGAGAACGTCGGGACGGTTCGTCGCGGCGATAAGGATGATGCCTTCATTGGGCTCGAAACCATCCATCTCGACAAGCAACTGGTTCAGCGTCTGCTCGCGCTCGTCATTGCCGCCGCCAAGACCGGCGCCACGATGACGACCGACCGCATCGATTTCGTCGATGAAGATGATGCAAGGCGCATTCTTCTTGGCCTGCTCGAACATGTCGCGCACACGGCTCGCGCCGACGCCGACAAACATTTCGACAAAGTCGGAACCGGAGATCGTGAAGAACGGCACATTCGCTTCGCCCGCAATCGCGCGCGCGAGCAGGGTCTTGCCCGTGCCGGGAGGACCAACGAGCAACACGCCTTTGGGAATGCGTCCGCCAAGACGCTGGAACTTCGCAGGATCGCGCAGGAATTCGACAATCTCTTCAAGATCGTCCTTCGCCTCGTCGATGCCCGCAACATCTTCAAAGGTCACGCGGCCATGGCGCTCGGTCAGAAGCTTCGCCTTCGACTTGCCAAAGCCCATGGCCTTGCCGCCGCCGCCCTGCATCTGGCGCATGAAGAACACCCAGACGCCGATCAGCAGAAGCATGGGGAACCAGGAGACGAGAACGCCGAGGATCGAGGGCACACCATCTTCCGACGGCTTGGCCGTGATCGCGACGCCCTTGTCGTAAAGGCGGTTCACAAGCGAGGGATCGGAAGGCGCATAGGTGCGGAAAGCGCGACCGTCCGCGTAATGACCAGTGATGGTCTCACCGGCAATCGTCACGTCGCGCACATTGCCGCCGTCAACCTCGCTCAGGAGGCGCGAGAAGTTAATCTCGGTTGACGCAGCTTGCTGCACCGGGCTCTGGAAAAGATTGAACAGCGCCACAAGCAACAGCGCGATGATCACCCACAGAGCGAAATTCTTGAAATTGGACAACGGTTTGACCTTCTGTCACCTGGCGTTTCGCAACCGAGGGTAAACTAAGCAGGAGACATGCCAACCCTGCCCCTGTTCTGCCCGCCGGTCTTGAGTGCTTCTAATCTAGATGAAGATAGGGAGCTTGGAAGCATTTACCAAGTAGCGTTTTCCCCGGTTTTCTCCAGAAACCCGGACGGATTATCGCAGGCAGCCGTAAAGCACCTCTTACGTAGCGCCGAATAATCCGCGCCGTAGTGGCATTGCCTCGACCACATATGACGGCTTGATCGTTCCAAAATGAGGAACGGCAAGAAGCGAAGCACCTTTCCATAAGGCCGGGAGCGTCGGCAAAGCCGCCTTCGGTGCATCGGGAAACTCCCGCTTCTGCGCCTTGAGAGCCGCAACGCCCTCAACGCCCAGAGCACGCACTTCCATCTGGCCCGACCGCATTGGCACGCTCTTGAGAGTAATCGCAAACCGTCCATCCCAAATGCCGGTCTCCCCGCGCCTTAAGGTCAGCACCGGCGCGATAAGCGCGGCAGCCGCCTCCCGCAGAACGATGAGCCGCCCCTTGTCGCCGATAAGTTTGCAGCCATTAAGTGTTCGCCCGCGCCCCAGCGTACCGTCCCTGAGCGCCTGATAGAGCGCCGCCAGCGCCTCAAAGCGCGGCGGGTAGTCCGAACCGCCAACGCATTTCAAAATCTCGGCAAGCGCCCGCAGGCCGATCTCTTCCGGTGCAGCGACGAGCCCCGCAATATCAGCTTCGACATGGCCGGTGACGGCGAGAACGGCATGCAGCGCCAATAATGTTCTCGTTTCCGCCTCAAGCGCCACCCGCACCCGCGCCATATGCGCCGCCGTGTCAGCAAGGCGCGCAACATCGAGGCCAAGCGGCGCAAGCTCCTTCAGCAGGCGCCGTGCCTTGACGCGGTCGAAGCGAATATTTTCGTTGCTTGGATCTTCGATCGCCTGAAGCTTCGCCTTTTGCAGCGTCGCCGTCAGTCGTGCCCGCGGCATATCGAGCAAGGGGCGCAGAAGCCGCACGCCGCCAATGCCCAGCGGGCGCGTGGCTGCCATGCCTGCCAGCCCGTCAACGCCGCTGCCGCGCGCCAGCCTTAGCAGAAAGGTTTCGGCCTGATCTTCCAGATGATGCGCGACAAGGAGATCGTATGTGCCTTCGGCAATGCATGCTTCCTCGAGAAGCCGATAGCGTGCGTCCCGCGCCGCTGCCTGAATGCCTGCACTCGGCTTTGCACCGCGCCACGTGAGAATATGATGGGACACGCCAAGCGCCCTCGCCATGCGCGCACAGGCCCGCGCCTCATCTGCCGATTCGGCGCGCAACCCGTGATCGACCGTGAAGGCCACAAGCTTGCGCTGCTTGCCCCTCTTCGCCCATCGGGCAGCCAGAAAGAGCAAAGCCAGAGAATCGGGGCCGCCGGAAAAAGCGATGGCCAAATGGTTCGATGGATGAAGACGAGCTAGACGATCCGCAAACTCGGCTGCGCTTAATGGCGCGGACGAAGTGGATACGGCGCTCATGCCTTGCTCATGCGCAGATGCCTCAGCAGCCCGCCTTCTGGCGTTCCTGCTTGTTGCGTGCAACGACGGCGGGCGACGCTTGCGGGAATTGCTCTTTCAACTGGCCGAACGTGGCGCAAGCCGCATCCTTCTGGCCAAGCGCCGACAAGGTCATGCCGAGCTTCAGCAGGCTGTCCGGCGCCTTGGAGCTCTTGGAATAGGTCGTATAGCCCTTCAGGAAACTGTCGGCAGCGTCCTTGTACTGGCCTTGCACATAATAGGTCTCGCCAAGCCAGTATTGAGCATTGCCCGCCAGCGGGTCTTTCGGATGCTGTTCGAGAAACTGCTTGAACGCGTCGCGCGCCTGCGGGAACTGGCCGCGCTTCAGAAGGTCGATCGCAAAATCATATTGAACCTGCGCCGTGCCTGCAGGCAGCGTCACGGTCGGTGCCGCGGCAGCGACCTTGGCAGGCGCAGCCGAAGCGGCAGGCTTGCTCGCCGCGGCAGGCGCCGCACCGGACTGGCCGGGCGGTGTGAGCGCGGCAGGCGCGCCGGAAGCGGCTCCCGATTCCATATCCTGGAAGCGGAGGTCCGTCGCGGCCTTGTAATTCTGAAGGTCCTGATTCGTCTGTTCGACGCGATGGCTGAGCTCTTCGATGCGGCCGGTAAGGCTGCGCATCTGCTCTTCGATCTCGTTCAGCCGCAACTGCGTGTCGCCGCCTGACGAACCGCCGCCAATATCGCCGCCGGAGCGCATGGGCGCCCCGCCGCTATAATTCTGCTGCATATCGTTGATGGCGCGTTCGACGCGATCGAGCCGGTTATTGACCGCCCGCAGATCCGAATCGTCCGCCCGCGCGTCGAACGATGCGACGCCCGCAAGCCCGACAAAGACGGCAACGCCGCCAGCAACAAGAAAATTGGCTTTTGTCACCTGATCCGCCTCAAGACGATTTCCCCAGCACTTCCCGAAAGCCGCGCCTCCGGCACAATGCATCCTAGCGAGAACTGCGACCAAATTTGGGCGCAGACATTAATGCACCAATCTCTTAACGAAGAGAATGCAGGTCTGAAAACGAAGGAAGCGCCCTCCCGCATCAGCGGAAGAGCGCTCCCGTAACGACCAAACGGCAATTGTGCCGTATTAGCTACCAGCGCCCTCGGCGACAACCGTCACAGCGCGACGGTTCTGGGCCCAGCAATCCTCAGACGACTCGAGGCACACCGGACGCTCCTTACCGTAGGAGACGGTCTTGATGCGCGCGGCGTCGACGCCGAGGCTGACCAGGTAATCTTTTGCAGCGGCGGCACGACGACCACCGAGCGCGAGGTTGTACTCACGCGTACCGCGCTCGTCGGCATGGCCTTCAAGCGTGAACGTGAGGTTCGGATAAAGCTTCATCCATGCAGCCTGACGCTGCAGAGTGGCTTTGCCCTCGTCCTTGATTGACGACTGGTCGAGGTCGAAGAACACGCGATCACCAACGTTGGTGACAAGATCCTGCTGCGTGCCGGGCGTGACGGTCGACGATGACGTGGACGGGGAAGTGGAAGCGTTGCCAGTCTCGGAGCTCGAGCTGCACGCGGCCACCAACAAGAAGGCAGCGGCCACAGCGGCGAACCGCAGGCCTGCATACGGGGACTTCATTCGGGTGCTCTCCATTTTAATCTCAACGGCCAAAGCGGCTCAGAGTTCCTTTATTACTGTCGCATAGCAATCGGCCCAAGCAAAAAGGACTAGCCCTTTTGCCGGGAAGCAATCTCTCTGCAAAGCCGGCCCAAAGGACGCTGGGTTGCCGTACCGCAACAGAATAGTAC
>NZ_JBASBH010000086.1:0-3612 GCF_049651025.1 Parvibaculum sp.
CTTGGAGGGAGAGAGGTCTTAATTCTAGCCCTCTCCCTCTGGGAGAGGGTTGGGTGAGGGTCTTTCTATGCCGAACAAGAACCTTCAGCGGGCGCGCTCATTGCGAGCGAACCAGAGCGACGCCGAAAAGCGCCTCTGGTCGCGTTTGCGCAATCGGGGGTTCTTCGGTTTCAAGTTCCGGCGCCAGGTGCCGGTTGGCCCCTTCATCGCGGATTTTCTGTGCACAGAACGCATGCTTATCGTCGAGGTCGATGGCGGTCAGCATGATGAGCGGGCCGAAGCAGATCTGCGGCGCACACATTATCTTGAAGCGCAGGGTTACCGCGTCATTCGCTTTTGGAACAATGAGATGCTGGCAAATACGGAAGGCGTGTTGACGGTTATTCTGGACGCGCTGGGCGGAGACCCTCACCCTCCCACCGCCTGACGGCGGCGGGTCCCTCCCTCTCCCAAAGGGAGAGGGAGTTGATCAATCGCATTCCAGCCCTCTCCCTCTGGGAGAGGGTTGGGTGAGGGTCTTGCCTCAAGGCACCTGCGGTTTCTCTTTCGCATGCATCGCGGCCTTCTGCGGCAGCAGCAATATGCAGACGACGATGAAGACCGCGAGGACTGCCGAGGCCGTGAAGCGGCTGAAGGCGAGGCCGCCATGGTCGATCGGCTTGTCGAGCAGGTCGCCCACCGTCGCGCCGAGCGGTCGCGTCAGGATGAAGGCGGCCCAGAACAAGGCCGTGCGCGACATGTTCGTGAAATAGTAAGCCGCCGCGACCAGCGCCAGGCCCGTGCCGAAGACGAGCGCGCCGCCTTCATAGCCAAGCCCGTTTGTGTCGGCCATCCAGTCGCCGAGCGCCGTGCCCAGCGTCTGCGAGAACAATATCGTCACCCAGTAGAATATCTCGACCTTGTGCGAGGTGATGGCGGCGACCGAAACAGAACCGACCGACCAGTACCAGACGCCAAGCGACGCGACGAGAAGCGCAAACAGGATCGACGATCCGCCCGCATAGCCGATGCCGAGCGAGCGATCGGCGAAATCCGCCATGGTGGTGCCTGCCGTCGTCGTTGCGATGATGACGGCCCAGTAGAGAAAGGGATGAAACGCTTTCGCCCTGACCTGCGCGATCACGGCGACAAAGAAAATGCCGATAAAGATGATGCTGCTGATTGCGTAGCCGAGGTCGAGCGACATCGAGACGGCATCGCCGCCCGTTTCGCCCAGCGTCGTTGCCGCGACCTTGATGACCCAGAAACCGAGTGTGACTTCGGGCACCTTGCTCAAGCCGCGCTCAACCAACTTGTTCATGAGGCTCGCTCCTGGTGTGTTCGTGCATCTGCGTCATGGCCGGGCTCGACCCCACGATGATGCTTTTTTCACCCGTCATGCGCGGGCTTGACCCGCGTATCCACGTCTTGCTTTCAGCGTTTCGGAAAGACGTGGATGGCCGGGGCAAGCCCGGCCATGACGATTGAAAAATTCCTTATCTCTCCGTCAGCTTGAACTCTATGCGGCGATTGCGCTTCAGCGCCTCTGCATCTTTCCCCTGGTCCAGCGGCTGAAACTCGCCGAAGCCCGCCGCGACCAGATGGTTCGGCGCGACGCCTTCCTTCACCATGAAATTCACGACCGCGATCGCGCGCGCGCTGGACAGATACCAGTTCGACGGGAACTGCGCCGTGTGGATCGGGTTCACGTCCGTATGGCCGTCTATGCGGATCACCCAGGAAATATCGTTTGGAATCTGCGCTGAAATTTCCTTCACCGCTTCGGTGATCTTGCGCAATTGCGCCTCGCCCGATGGGTTGAGGTCGGCGGAGCCGGAGCCGAAAAGAATTTCCGACTGGATCACAAAGCGGTCGCCGACGATTTCAATGTCGGATCGGTTGCCGAGAATTTCGCGCAAGCGCCCGAAGAATTCGGAGCGATATTTCGCAAGCTCCTGCACCTTCTGCGCAAGCGCCGCATTGAGCCGCTTGCCGAGATCGGCGATCTGCGCCTGACTTTCCTTGTCGCGCTGTTCCGATGCCTCAAGCGCTGCTTCCAATGCGGCAAGCTGGCGGCGGAGCGCCGAAATCTGCTGGTTCAACAGTTCGACCTGCGCCAGCGCCTGATTGGAAATTTCCTTCTGCTTGGAAAGCTCGTCGGTCAGCACGGATATTTGCCCGCCGCTATCCGCGCTTGCCGCCAGCTTGTCCTTCTGCGCATTGGCGTCGGCAAGGTCGATTTGCAGACTGGCGATCATCGTCTGCATGTCGGCCTTTTCCTGCTTCGATAGCGCAAGCTGGCTTACCAGTTCGGCAATCTGGCTCTTCAGGCTTTCAAGCGCAGCGTCCTTGCTCGACACAAGCTGCGAGAGAAAGAACTGCGTCAGCATGAAAATCGTCAGCAGAAAAATCAGAACGAGCAGCAGGCTCGACATGGCGTCGACAAAGCCCGGCCAATAGTCGGCGCTTGGGGCGCGTCCGCGAATGCGTCTGGCATAGGCCATGATCCGCGCTCCTATCTGTCGATGCGCGAGGCGAGGCGTTCGAGCACGGGGCCGAGCGCCTCCTGATTTTCGGCAAGGCGGCGGATCAGTTGCTGCTCGTGCCGGAGCTGTTCGGTCAGCGCCGTGATCTGGCCTGCCAGCGCCATCATCGGCGCGTTTGCATTTGCGCCGCCATTATTCGTCAGCGCCTGTTCGATGCGCTCAAGCCGCTTTACCGTATCGCCAAGCATGCCGGGGGCGCGTTCGAAGTCGTTGGAAATATCCGTGACCGTCGAGAGCCATTCCTCAAGCTCGTTGTAGAAACGGTTTTGCGCCTGACCGGCTTGCAGATCGAGGAAGCCAAGGATCAGCGAACCGGCAAGCCCGAACAGTGACGACGAGAATGACGTGCCCATGCCCGACAACGGCCCCTCAAGTCCCGATTTCAGGTTCTGGAAAACGGTCGCCGGGTCCGATGTTTCGACATGGAGATTATGGATCGTGGTGCCGACCGAGCTTACCGTCGTCAGCAGGCCCCAGAAGGTGCCGAGCAGGCCGAGAAAGATCAGCAGACCGATCAGATAGCGCGAGGTTTCGCGCTGCTCGTCGAGGCGCGATCCCAGCGAATCGAGGATCGAGCGCATCGACAGCGCATTGAGCTGCATCCGTCCCTTGCGATCGCCGAGCATCGTCGCCATGGGCGCCAGAAGGCGCGGCGGGTTCGACAGCGACAGGCCCGGATCGGCGCGGCGGAAATTGTTCACCCAGCGCACTTCCGGCCCCAGCGCCAGCACCTGGCGGAAGCCATAGAGAATGCCGAGAAGCAATGTGCTGATGATCAGCGTGTTGAGGCCGGGATTGGTGAAATAGGCGGTCTTCAGTTGCGGCGACAGGATTGTCAGCAGAAAGCCCACAAGGATCAGGAAGATCACCATGCGCATCAGATAGGGACGCGCATTGGAAAGGGCCGTGCCGGTGGTGAAGTCCTTTGCCATCGCGTTCTCCTAGCGGCCTGATTTGACGATATCGACGCGGTCGAGCGGCCCGGCGTCGCGCGCGCCGCCCAGCGCCTGAACCTGCAGCCGTTCAGCAGTGATGCCTTGCCCGATCAGCACTTCGCGCACGGCCAGCACGCGGCGAAGCGCCAGTC
>NZ_JBASBH010000087.1:0-11753 GCF_049651025.1 Parvibaculum sp.
CATGGATCCCGGGAACAAGTCCCGGGATGACATCGTTGGGTTTGGCCTTTGTCCCGGCAAGACGGCGCAGTTCGTAGTCCATTTTCAGCAGACGGACCCCGGGTCGAGCCCGGGATGACATTGTTGGGGATGGCGAGAGCCTAGTTTCCCAGCAGTCCTTCGATCTCTTTCACCAGCGCCGGATCGAGCGGGGTGACCTTGCTGCCATAGACATTGACCAGCGCGCCGTCGGGGCCGATCAGGTATTTGTGGAAGTTCCAGCGCGGCAGGGCCTCTTCGCCCGCAATTTCCGCAATCCATTTGTAGAACGGATGCGCGTCCTCGCCGATCACCGACTGTTTCGATGTCAGCGGAAAGTCGATGTCGTAATTCACTTCACAGAAAGACAGAATTTCCGCTTCGGTGCCCGGCTCCTGCGCGCCGAAATCGTTGGACGGCACGCCTAGAACGACTAGCCCTCGCGCCTTGTAGCGCTCCCACAGACCCTGCAATTCGCGATATTGCGGCGTCAGCCCGCAGCGGCTTGCCGTGTTGACGACGAGGACGGTGCGGCCCTCGAATTGCGACATGGGCAGGGCCTCGCCTGCAATCGTCCGAAATTCGAAATCATGCGCGCTCATGGGCTAGCCTCCGGTGAATGATGATGGCCGATCCTAGCACGAAGAAGTTTAAGCTTCATCGGGAGGCTTGCGCGCCGCTAAGATGCAGGCCGCAGGGGGATAGACATATGTGCGATACGATGGTGGCGCGGCCCGGCCAGACGAAATCGGGCGCGCTTCTTTTTGCAAAGAACTCCGACCGCGAGGCAAACGAGGCGCAGTATCTGCAAGCCGTTGCCCGTGCGCGTCATGAAAAAGGCGCGCTGGTTCGCTGCACCTATATTTCCATTCCGCAGGTCGAAGAAACCCATGCGGTTCTGCTGTCCCGGCCCTTCTGGATGTGGGGCGCGGAGATGGGCGCGAACGAACACGGCGTCGTCATCGGCAATGAGGCGGTGTTTGCCAAGATCGCGCCGCAGAAGGAAGCGGCCCTGCTCGGCATGGACCTTGTGCGGCTCGGGCTTGAGCGCGGGAAAAGCGCGGCGGAGGCGCTCGACGTCATCACCGGGCTTCTCACAGCACATGGACAGGGCGGCAATTGCGCTCATCTGGGGCGCTTCGAATATCACAATTCGTTTCTGATCGCGGATCAGAGCGATGCCTTCGTGCTCGAAACGGTCGGGCGCGAATGGGTGGCCGAGCGGGTCGGGGCGACGCGGTCGATCTCCAACACCTATACGATCGGCGCGGAGTTCGAGCGCGCGAGCCAGGGGCTGCTGCCACAGGCCATCGAGCGCGGCTTCGTCAAGGACGGTGCGCCGTTTCATTTTTCGGACGCTTACGCAAACCGCAAACGCTCGGCCTTTGCCACCGGCATGTCGCGCTGGTGCCGGACGAGCGAGTTGCTCGACGCGCGCGGCCGGCACGATCCGCAAAGCATGATGGCCATATTGCGCGACCACGGACCCCGCGCAGCGCGCGAGCGGAACTGGCGGCCCGACGGGGTGATGGGCGGTTCGGTCTGCGCCCATGCCTCCTGGGGGCCGATCCGTCGCTTCGGCCAGACGACGGCGTCGTGGGTTGCCGAGCTTGGACAGGGCCGCGCGGTTCACTGGGTGACGGGAACGTCCTCGCCCGATACGTCGATTTTCAAGCCGGTGTTTTTCGGGCCCGGTTTTGAGGGGGCCGCCCTTCCCGATTTCGGCCCCGCGCCGGGCGGCACCTTCGACCCCGCAACGCTCTGGTGGGGGCATGAGCGGCTGCATCGCGCCGTGCTCGACGATTATGCGCCGCGCATCCGCGCCTTTGCAGGCGCTCGCGACCGGCTGGAGGCGAGCTTTGTCGCCCGGGTCGAGGCGCTGCTGAAGCGCAGCGGCTCGGCGGAGGAGGCCGGTCGGCTGTCGCAGGCGATCTGGAAAGAGGCGGCGGAGGCGGAGCGGGACTGGCTTGCGCAGGTGCGCCGCGTGTCGCCCCGGCCGGGGCAAAGCCCATCGCTTCTCTACAAGATGCATTGGGCAAAGCTTGGGCGGCTGGCAAAGATGCCAGCCTGACCGGGGGCAAAGCTCGGGCGGCTGGCGAAAATGCCTGTGTGAGCCGGATTCCGGGCTGATGGTTAACTTTTTCTCAAAACCTTGGCCCCAAGCTCAGGGCAGGACCAATCCTGGGCAAGGGGCTTTACGCACATCGCGCCGCCCTGCCGTCCGCAGGAGTGCCAAATGTCGCCGTTCAAGAATGCCCTCGCCTTTGCTCTTTACGCCCTGCCCTCGGCGGCTCTTGCCTATGGGTTGAGCGCAATCGGGTTTCTCGAACCCAAGCTCGCCATGCTTGCGGGGCTCATCGCCTGCCTGCTCGGGGCGGAGGCCCATGCCTCCATCGCGCGCGGCGTCGAGCGGCGTCAGGTGCGCCGCGAGCTTGCGGAGCTGACGGGGCTCGCTGCCGGGCTTTCGCGCGAACTCGATCATGCGGGCGAGCGCATTGTGGAACTGGAAGAACGCTTCGAGCGCGAGACCAATGCGCGCATGGAACGCATCTTCTCGGAAATTCGCGTTGTCGAAACGCTGGTGAAGCGCCTTGCCGAAACGCGCGACGCGCCGCCCATGCCCATGCATGTGCCCATCGGGGCCGCCCGCTTGCAGGCAAAGCTCGTTGAAGAATTCGCACCGGTCGCCGTCGAGCCGGAGCCCGATGTCTCGACGATGAGCGATGGCGAGCTGCTGGAAACGATCCGCCGCTCGCTCGAAGCCAATCGCGTCGATCTCTATCTGCAGCCCATCGTCGCGCTGCCGCAGCGCAAGACGCGCTATTACGAAGGCTTGTCGCGCCTGCGTTCAGAGCAGGGCGCGCTCATCATGCCGCGCGATTACATGCGCGTCGCGGAGCCCGCAGGCATGATGCCGACCGTCGATAATATTCTGCTGTTCCGCTGCATTCAGGTGGTGCGCAAGCTCGCGCAACGCAACAAGAATGCCGGCGTCTTCTGCAACATCTCGGCCTATTCGCTGCTCGATGGGGATTTCTTCCCGCAATTCGTCGAATACATGCAGCACAATCAAGATCTCGCGCAGCACCTCATCTTCGAATTCAGCCAGATGACGGTGAACGGCATGGGGCCGATCGAGCAGGAGAGCCTGTCGGCGCTTGCAGCCCTCGGCTTCCGCTTCTCGATGGATCAGGTGACGAACCTGAAATTCGCGCCCGCCATGCTGCATGATCGCAACTTCCGCTTCGTGAAAATTCCCGCATCGCTGCTCACCGGCGGCCATGAGGGCGACGCCGATATTCATACCGGCGACATCAAGGAAGTGCTGAAGCGCAATGGCATCCAGCTCATCGTCGACAAGATCGAGACCGAACGCGAAGTCGTGGACGTGCTCGACCTCAATGTCGAGCTTGGCCAGGGCTATCTCTTCGGCGAACCCAAGCCCGTGCGCGAGGAAGTGACGCGGGCGACCGCGGAAGCGGTTTCGGCGGCGGCTTAAGGGTTTTCCCCCATCTATTCGTCATGCGCGGGCTCGACCCGCTTACTCACGTCTTGCTTTCCGTCGGTGGCGAAGAAAGACGTGGATGGCCGGGTCAGGCCCGGCCATGACGACAACGAGGGCGTTTGACAGGGGCCGCGCGGAGCTTATCTTGCCCGCGACATCAAACCTTACCGGGAAGCCTCCATGAGCACCGCCCAACTGAAGTCCGTCGTTGAAGCCGCCTTCGAGGCGCGTGACACCATCAATACGGGCACCAAAGGGGAAGTGCGGGACGCGGTGGAAGCCGCGCTGCTGGCGCTCGACCGGGGTGAATTGCGGGTCGCCGAGAAGTTCAACGGGACATGGGAAGTTCATCAGTGGCTGAAAAAGGCCGTGCTGCTCTCCTTTCGCCTCAACGATATGGGGCTGATCGAAGGCGGGCCGGGCGGCGACACAGGCTGGTGGGACAAGGTTCCCTCGAAGTTTCAGGGCTGGGGCGAGGCGGAATTCCGCAAGGCCGCTTTCCGCGCCGTGCCGGGCTCGATCGTCCGCCGCTCGGCCTATATAGCGCCCAACGTCGTGCTCATGCCCTCTTTCGTCAATCTCGGCGCCTATGTCGATGAAGGCACCATGGTCGATACATGGGTGACGGTCGGCTCCTGCGCGCAGATCGGGAAGAACTGCCATTTGTCCGGCGGCGTCGGTATCGGCGGCGTGCTGGAACCCTTGCAGGCAAACCCCGTCGTCATCGAGGATAATTGCTTCATCGGCGCGCGCTCGGAAGTCGTCGAGGGCGTCATTGTCGGCGAGGGCGCGGTGCTTTCGATGGGCGTCTTCATCAGCGCCTCGACCAAGATCATCGACCGGGCGACCGGCGAAATCCATATCGGCAAGGTGCCGCCCTATTCGGTCGTCGTGCCGGGCTCTCTGCCGGGCAAGGCCAATCGCGATGGATCGCCCGCCCCGAGCCTTTATTGCGCCGTGATCGTGAAGACGGTCGATGCGCAGACGCGGGCGAAGACGGCGATCAACGAGTTGCTGCGGGACTGATCGCGCCATTTGACGCCTTACAGGGCGGCGCGGTACACGGGATGTCATGACCGTGCCCACCGCGCCTTATGATCCGATAGAGATTGCCGTCGAGCTGATCCGCTGTCCGAGCGTAACGCCCAGGGACGAGGGGGCGCTGGGGACGCTGGCGGGATGGCTGGCGCCGCTCGGTTTCAATTGCGAGCGCATGCGCTTCAGCGACGAGAACACGCCCGACATCGACAATCTTTACGCACGGATCGGCAGCAGTGCCCCTCACTTCTGTTTCGCGGGGCATACCGACGTTGTGCCCGTGGGCGACGAGGCGGCATGGACGGTCGATCCGTTTGCGGGCGAGATCAGGAGCGGGAAATTGTTCGGGCGCGGCGCGGCCGACATGAAGGGCTCGATTGCGAGTTTCGTTGCCGCCGCCTCGCGGCTTGTGCGCGAAGGTCGGCTCATACAAGGCGAAGGCTCGATCAGCCTGCTCATCACCGGCGACGAAGAAGGCCCGAGCATCAACGGCACGCAGAAGATGCTGAAGGCGCTGGCGGCGCGCGGCGAAACATTCGACCATTGCCTTGTCGGCGAACCGACCTGCGTGTCGAAGCTCGGCGACATGGTGAAGATCGGGCGGCGCGGCAGCATCAATGGCTGGCTGACCGTGCGCGGCATGCAGGGCCATGTCGCCTATCCGCATCTGGCCGACAATCCGCTTCCACGCCTGATGGAAATGTTGCGACGGCTCGATGCGCATGTGCTCGATGAGGGCAATACGCATTTCCAGCCGTCGAATTTCGAGATCACATCGATCGACACCGGCAATGCAGCCACCAATGTCATTCCCGGCGCTGCGCGCGCGGTGATGAACATACGCTTCAACAGCGAGCATAGCGGCGCGAGTCTGGACGCATGGATGCGCCGCACCTTCGATCAGGTCGTGCAGGAAATGGGCGGCGCTTACGAATTCGAGACGAAGATTTCGGGCGAGGCCTTCATCACGCAGCCCGGCGATTTTTCGGCACTGATTGCCAAGTCCGTCAAGGATGTGACGGGGCTCGAGCCTGAGCTTTCGACGACCGGCGGCACGTCCGATGCGCGGTTCATTCGCGCCTATGCGCCCGTTGTCGAATTCGGATTGGCGAATGCCACCATGCACAAGGTTGACGAGCATGTGCCCGCGGGCGATGTGACGAAGCTCGCCGATATTTACGAAGCGATCCTGCGCGGTTATTTCAGCGGACCATTGAAATCGTGAGCGACAACAGACCCATCGGCGTTTTCGACAGCGGCATCGGCGGCATTACGGTCTTGAAGGCGCTGCGCGCGCGATTGCCACATGAGGATCTTGTCTATCTCGGCGACATGGCGCGACTTCCCTACGGCACGAAAAGCGCCGAGACGGTGACGGCCTATTCGCTGCAGACGACAAAACATCTGCTGACGCATGACGTGAAGATGATCGTGATTGCCTGCAACACGGCCTCATCCGTGGCGCTCGGGCCGCTGACAAAGGCGCTGGCGCCGATCCCCGTCATCGGCGTGATCGAGCCGGGTGCGCGCGCAGGCGTTGCCGCGACAAAGACCAATCACATCGCCGTCATCGCGACCGAGGCGACGGTGCGCGTCGGGGCTTATGCGCGCGCCATTCACGAACTCGCGCCTGACGCGCATGTCGTGCAGGAGCCTTGCGGCCTCTTCGTCACGCTTGCCGAAGAGGGATGGATATCGGGCGATGTGGTGGAAGCGACGGCGCGCCGCTATCTCACGCCGCTCTTCAAACGCAAGGCGTCGCCCGATACGCTGGTGCTGGGCTGCACGCATTTTCCGGTACTCGCGAAAACCATTCGCAAGGTTGTCGGGCGCGGCGTGAAACTGGTCGATTCCGCAGAGACGACGGCGAAGGCCGTCGAGACGGCGCTGAACGAGCAGGGTCTTGCGACGAAGCGCCGGAGCAAGGGCCGCAATCGTTTTCTGGCAACGGACAGCCGCGAACGCTTTGTGCGCGTCGGCGGGATTTTCTTCGGCGAAGCGATCCGGGCGAAGGATGTCGAGCTGGTGGATTTGCAGTTCGGGTAGACGCTTCGGGTTTGCGGCTTCGCTCAAAATAATGCGTCGTCCCGGGACTTGTTCCCGGGATGACAGCCTCCACCCGTCATGGCCGGGCTTGACCCGGCCATCCACGTCTTCCTTTCCCAACGGCAGCAAAGACGTGGATACGCGGGTCAAGCCCGCGCATGACGACCATATTGAATGCCTTTCCCACGTCATCATCGGCGCGCGGCCATCGTCGCGTGCTGCGTGAAACAAGAATTCAGCGTCGTCCCGGGACTCGTTCCCGGGACCCATATGCCTCGGTGCGTGGCGTGAAGATGGACCCCGGGTCAAGCCCGGGGTGACGGCGTTGGGTTTAGTTTAGGGATGACCCGAATGCGAAAGCATTACTCGTAATCCACTTTCAGCAGATAGAGCCCGTCGGACGGCGCGACGGGGCCGCAGGCGGCGCGGTCTTTTGCTTTCAATGCGCGTTCGAGATCGCGTCGCGTCCATTTGCCGTCGCCGACAAGTTTCAGTGAGCCGACAATGGAGCGCACCTGATTGTGCAGGAAGGATCGCGCATTGGCGGTGATTTCGATCTCGTCGCCATAGCGTGCGACGGAGAGATGATCGAGCGTTTTTTCCGGCGATTTCGCCTGACACTGCAAAGAGCGGAACGTCGTGAAGTCGTGTCGTCCGATCAGGCTTTGCGCGGCGGCGTGCATCGCATCCGCGTCGAGCGGCTTGTGGACGAGCCATGCCTGTCCGCGATCAAGCGTCAGCGGCGCGCGGCGATTGACGATGCGGTAGAGGTAGTGACGGCGGATGGCGGAGAAGCGCGCTTCGAAATCGGACGCAACTTCCTCGACCTCGACGATGGCGACGGGATGCGGGCGCAGATGCGCGTTGACGGCATCGCGCAGAACGTCAGTGCGCACCGCTTGTTCAAGATCGATATGCGCGACCTGCCCCAACGCATGAACGCCCGCATCGGTGCGGCCAGCGCCGTTGACGCGAATATCCTGACCGCAAAAACCTTTGACGCCTGCTTCCAGCGCGTCCTGCACGGATGAGCCGTTGAGCTGGCTCTGCCATCCGCAAAAGGGCGAGCCGTCATATTCGATGGTGAGTTTGTAACGCGGCATCAGGCGAGCCTTTCGCCTTTCACAAACGGGAACCCACGCAGGAAATCATCGGCGCGCATCGGGCCTTTGCCGGCGCGCTGGAGGTCGGTGATTTTCAATGCGCCGTCGCCGCAAGCGATGGTGATGCCGCCATCAAGGCTCAGAATTTCTCCGGCTGCGCCCTGCCCGCCTGTCGGCGAGGCGCGCAGGATTTTTACACGCGTGGCGAGGCCGTCGCGCGTGACTTCGAAGAAGGCACCGGGGAAAGGCGTGAGGCCGCGAATGTGGCAATCGAGTTCACTGGCGGGGCGCGACCACTCGATGCGGGCTTCTTCCTTGCCGATTTTTTTGGCGTAGGTGACGCCCTCATCGGGCTGCGGCGTTGCATGGAGCGAGCCGCGCTCAAGGGCGGCGAGCGCGCGGACCATCAGCGATGCGCCGATATGCGACAGCTCGTCGTGAAGGCTGCCGGAGGTGGCGGTGGGCGCGATCAGCACATGCTCGGCGAGAAGAACGGGGCCGGTGTCGAGGCCTTCATCCATCTGCATGACCATGACGCCAGTCTCAGCATCGCCCGCCATGATCGCGCGCTGGATCGGCGCGGCGCCACGCCAGCGCGGCAGAAGCGAGGCATGGAGATTGAGGCAACCGAGACGCGGCGCTTCGAGAATGGCCTTGGGAAGGATCAGGCCATAGGCGACGACGATGGCGACGTCCAGATCGAGATCGGCAAAGGCCTGCTGCTCTTCCGGCGATTTCAGCGAGACGGGCGTGCGCACGACAAGTCCGTGGCTCTGTGCAAAACGGTGAACGGGCGAGGGTTGCTCGGCCATGCCGCGCCCGGCCTTGCGCGGCGGCTGCGAATAGACGGCGACGACCTCGTGGCCCGCGCCGAGAAGCTCGGCAAGGACGCTCACGGAAAATTCGGGCGTGCCCATGAATGCAATGCGCAAGCTCATGGGTGCAAATCCGAGGGGGCCCGACGGCTCAAGCCAGTTCCTTTTCCTGAAACTTCTTCGCCTTGACGAGCTTCTTCAGCATCATCGAGCGCTTGAGCTTGGAAAGATGGTCGATGAAGAGAATGCCCTTCAGGTGATCCATCTCGTGCTGGATGCAGGTGGCGAAAAGCCCTTCGCAATCCATCTCGCGGATCTCGCCCTGATAGTCGAGAAAGCGGATGCGGCATTCGGCGGGACGCGCCACGTCTTCGTAAAATTCCGGCACCGAAAGGCAGCCCTCCTCATAGACGGCAAGATCGTCCGAGGTGGAGAGGATTTCGGGGTTCACGAAATATTGCGGCTGGGGCGGCTCGCCCTCGCGCGCAAGGTCCATCACGATGACCTGTTTGGGCACGCCGATCTGCACGGCGGCAAGGCCGATGCCCGGCGCGTCGTACATGGTCTCAAGCATGTCGTCCATGAGACGGCGCAGCTCGTCGTCAACCTTGTCGACGGGCTTTGATACCTGCTTGAGGCGCGGATCAGGCGCGGTGATGATCTCTCTGATGGCCATAGGCTTTCAGATAAGCTCCCGAGCCAATATCGTCAAGCAAGGCCGGGCCGCTCGGTTGCGCGCTGAACGGCTGAAAACGGGCTAATTCTCGCAATTGGCGACGCAGACCTGATATTCCGAAATCTGCCCGCCGCAGGAGCGGTAGCACATCTGATATTGCGGCACGCATTCGCTGCCCAGGCTGTCGCACTGGCCATAATTGGCATAGCCGCGCCGGGGCTCGACAGGCTCGGAAAATCTGGCCGGATCCTTGGCATAAAGCTTCAGGGCAACGATGTAATCGTCCTTGGCCATCTGGTAGTCGCGCTCAATCCGGCGGTCGACATCCTTGCGGCACATGGCCTTTTGATGCTGGCCGCGTTCAAGGCATGAGGACTGGTCGGACTGGCAGTTCTGGACGCATTGCATGCCCGATTTCGTGACCGGCGGCTTGAAGTCGTAGCGGGTTTCCATCATCGGCCCGCAAGCCGAAAGGCCGAAAAAAACAACCAGCACGGCAAACAGCTTTTGCATGATCCCCCCGAGTGAATTCCCCATTTCTTACAGATAATCACACAGAAAGCCGCCTGCGAAGCCTTGTCAGGCGGGTGGCCGGGAGGTGCCGGCGCGGGAATCGGCTATAGTTGCCGAAATGTTCACGAGCGATGGGCGAGGTCTTCTTTCCCGTGGCCGTGCCCGGTGGGAATTCGGAAAGCCATGGATAATCTCGCGATCTATCTGCCTTTCATCACGCTTGTCTTGAGCGCATTGGCCGCGCTTTTTGCCGTGCTCGCCTTTCTGCGCAGCGGCGGGGGAAGCGACGGCTCGGCCAGTTTCGCGCCGCAATTGCGCGACGAGGCGGACCGGATCAAGGCCGACACGGCGGAGCAGGCGCGCGGCATCCGGCAAGAGGTGGGCGACAATATTCGCGGCTTTCAGGATTCCTTTTCGCAGAAGCTCGATACCGGGATCGAGGCGCTGCGCGCGCCCGTGACCGCCATCGGGCAAAAGCTCGATCAGGACATGGCGAAGATGGAGCTTGAGGCGGCCGAAAGCCGCGAGGCGCTGCGCCTTGCCATCGAGGCAAAGCTCGACGCATCGGGCGCGCGGACAGCGGCGGCATCGCGCGAATTGCGCGAGGAACTGACGGGCAATTTCAAACAGACGGCCGATCTTCTCGCCTCGACATTGCAGCAGCTTGGCGTCCATCAGCGCGAGCGGCTCGACAAGGTGGCGACGGAGCTTGCCGCCATGTCGGCGCAGCAGACCATTGCGCAGGACGCATTGCGACAGACGGTCGAAGGCAGGCTCGACGCGTTGCGGACGGAGAATTCGGCAAAGCTCGACGAGATGCGAAAGACCGTGGACGAGAAGCTGCAGACCACGCTTGAAAAACGCCTCGGCGAGAGCTTCCGCCATGTCAGCGAGCAGTTGGAGCGCGTTCATGCTGGGCTTGGCGAGATGCAGAACCTTGCGACCGGGGTTGGCGATCTCAAGAAGGTGCTGACCAATGTGAAGACGCGCGGCACATGGGGCGAAGTGCAGCTTGGCATGTTGCTGGAACAATTCCTGTCGCCCGAACAATTCATTCGCAATGCGCAGGTGAAGAAGGAAAGTGCGGAGCGCGTCGAATTTGCGATCCGCTTTGTCGGCAAGGATATCGAAGAAGAATTGCTGCTGCCCATCGACGCGAAGTTTCCGCAGGAAGATTACGAACGACTGGTGCATGCAGCCGAGCGCGCGGATGCCACCGCCGTGGAAGAAGCATCGGCGGCGCTCGAAATTCGCGTGCGCAGTTTTGCCAAATCGATCTCGGACAAATATATCAATCCGCCGATCACGACCGATTTCGCCATTCTCTTCCTGCCGACCGAAAGCCTCTTTGCCGAAGTGCTGCGCAGGCCGGGGCTATTTGAACATCTGCAACGCGAATACAGGGTGACGCTAGCGGGACCGACGACACTTGCATCCATTCTCAATGCGTTCCAGATGGGCTTTCGCTCGCTGGCGATCCAGCAGCGTTCGAGCGAGGTCTGGCAAATCCTCGGCGCGGTGCGCTCGGAGTTCAAGGAACATGGGCGCGTTGTCGAGCGGCTGAAAAAGCAGCTTGGCGCGGCGACCAATACGATCGATGCGCTCGGCACGAGGACGCGAGCGATGAACCGCAAGTTGAAGGATGTCGAGGTTCTGTCGGATGGCAGCGCGAGCACCCTGCTCGGCCTGACGGCGCAGGAGCTTGCCGATGCGGAGCCGGATGAGGCGGACGAGATCGACGTCGACCAGACAGCCTGATGCATAAAAAGGCCGCCTGACGCCTCGATTGTCCTATATGCGGAACGCTGTGTGCGATGGCGCGTACTACTGCAATGGCGGCGCACCCCTCATATCTCCGCAAAGGCAATCGGGCCGTCGGCCCGAGCCACATCAGGAGATGTGCGATGAAGAAAGTTCTCGGGGTTCACGGCAATCCCCAAAGGCACTGGGTCGGAGACGGTTTCCCGGTCCGGTCGCTTTTTTCCTACAATGCACTCGGCGATCAGGTGAGCCCGTTCCTGCTGCTCGACCATGCGGGC
>NZ_JBASBH010000088.1:0-16926 GCF_049651025.1 Parvibaculum sp.
GACGCGATGGGCCTCAAAAAAACCCGCATCGCGCAAGAAGGTGTCCATTTCCGAGACGGTACAGCATCCTTCATACGACTCAAAATCCGCAACTTCTGCCTGAATCACGCGAAAACGCGAGAGAAGCGAGGCCGCGCCGCGCAGGATCATCAGTTCACTGCCCTGAGTATCGAGAATGATCCCATCGTAGTTATGAACAGAATGGCCGCTACGTGCGAGGAGGTCGGGGAGCGTCTCGCCTACCATCTCAACTTTTTCAACATAGTGGATATGGGGCCAGATGTCCTTGTGCTGCTTGAGCTGCAGGATAGATGAGGATGCCCCGTTATTGTTTGCGATATTGAGGGTAATCTTCTCACCACTCTTGTCGGTGAGCAGAGCGCGCACCGCCGTTTGGCGCGGGAGGGGTGCGATATTAGCAACAAGCTCTGCGAATACGGATTCAATCGGCTCGACCCAAAGCACGTCAAGGGCGTGTTCCGCGTATTGATGACGTTCCTGACCTGTATTGGCGCCAACATGAATGACGCCTTTCAGACCCCTTAGGAACCAGCCCGGCCCCTTACCCCGCAACTTGAGGAACCTCTTCTGGATCGATCGTGATAGTTTCGACATTTTAGCGCCCCAACTAGTGTTTAGCTTAACCCAAGCATATTTTGTAGCGCCGGGTAGTCAAATTTGTCAGCATAGAGATTAATATAAAAAGCGTTCACGTAAATACTGCCGGATTTTCTAGATACGGAAATGTATTGACGCTGCTCCAATGGTAGTAGTGCTGGAACTAGCGCAATGCGCGTTTGAGAACAACGGCGGGGTTTGTGAGCGCCATCTTCAGGTATGATAAAATCCGCAATGTTATCCGGGTCTTCGCACCCGGATCGAATTTCCGAAATGGGCGGTCAACTGGTTGCGGAAATACGCCTCCAACCCACGGCACTTTGAGAATTTCGGGCGCGCGAGCTTTAGCGCTCTTGCCAGGTTCAGAGACAAACAATGTGCCGTTCATGCCGAAGAAATACCGCGGCCCAGTTGCAAATGCGGGATCGCCCAAATCGAGCACAGTGAACGGCGCTGCCAAGGTGCGGTCAATAAAAATCAGGTTCGCCCCAACGACAGCGATCAGATCGTAATCCACGGAACGCGCAAATTCGTAAATCGACCTAGGCGAATTCCCCTCATTCTCTCCCGGTGTATTCTCAAAATAAACGTCGGTTGGGATAGTCGGATTGAACTCGATGACGACGACCTTCGGGCGAAATAATTTCACACCGCGCCAAACCGCAAGATCATCGGAATCGATGTCAATCGATAGCAGGTCGAGATGGCGCGTGCCCTTCTGAAAGAGGGTGCTTTGGCTTAGGAGATTATCGAGACTGCTTTCGCCGGTGGCGCGCACAAAGGCTGAGATTGGCTCAGCACGCGGCTCAGCAATGTTGCGCTTTAAGTCAGTGAAGCGCTTTCGGTCGCCCTCAATGTACCAGCCGCCCCAGCCTTTTTCATAGAGGGCAAAGCAGTTGCTCAAGTGCTTTCCATCCCAAGCGCCAAACTCGCAGAATGTGCCGCACTCAATGCCCAGAGTGTCGAATATTGCGGCAAGTACGCCATCCTCACCACTTTGGCTGTGGGTGTTGGCGGCTTTCAACATTACATTTTCCATGTCACGACCTCATGCCGAGTGGGACGGCGTTTAGAATGCTAATTCTAGTAAAATGGCCGAACCAGATGCCATCTTCATCATATCAATCATGAGCGCGCTGCGTCGTCATGGTCTTGGCCGAACCGTGGCTGCTAGAAAACGCACCGTAGGCGAAACGTGTTTCCTGAACCAGAGCCTTCCAGCTATCCCGTTATTGGTTCAGCCCAATGGGTTTTCGACCTCCTGAACGAATGGGAGCTCGGAAAGCTGTGCGATGATTGCGTTGATGTTTCGCATCGCCCGAAGCAACGCTGGTGAAAGCCCATGAGGGTGGAGGGTTTCTGGTCGGGGCGGAGAGATTCGAACTCCCGACCCTCTGCTCCCAAAGCAGATGCGCTACCAGGCTGCGCTACGCCCCGACGACCCACCCAATACACCGGGTCCCCTGTGGCCGCAACCCGAAGCCGATACGTCTTGCCGCAATTGACCGGCTTTGCGGACGGGCATATACGGCTGGCAACGGCGGGGCGGTCGCGTCCCGGCGCTATTCAAGAGGAAATGATGGACGGCGACGGTATAGGGTTGGGCCTGAGGGGCTGATCTGACGCGCCGGAGACGGGGCTTTTTCGGGAAAGCCTTTGTGTCTCCCTCGCGTGAGGCGGCTCTTGCGGGCCCGCGCGGGGTGAAGATGGCTTTCCACATACCGACCATTTCGGTTGCCCGTCGCGGCCGCTTTGCGCCCTCGCCATGGGACGGGGTGGCGCTGTGTCTTGTCGCGGGCGTGCTGGCACTCATCGTCTATGGCGTGCGCCAGATGGGCGGGCCGATTGCCAGCGTGTCGGCGGCGCAGATTTCCTTGTCGCCGACCGATCTGCCGGAATATGCGCTGCGCACGACGCTGCGAATGTTCGCCGCGCTTGGCGCGTCGCTGCTCTTCACATTCACCTATGCGACCGCCGCCGCCAAGAGCCGCCGCGCCGAAGCGGTGCTGATCCCCATTCTCGACGTGCTGCAATCCGTGCCGGTACTCGGCTTTTTGTCGTTCACGGTTGTCGGCTTCATGGCGCTGTTTCCCGGCAGCGTGCTTGGCGCCGAATGCGCGGCGATCTTTGCGATCTTCACCGCGCAGGCCTGGAACATGGCCTTCAGCTTTTATCAGTCGCTACGGACGGTGCCGCTCGATCTCGATGAGGCCTCGCGCGCGTTCAGGCTTTCGGCGTGGCAGCGGTTCTGGCGGCTCGAAGTGCCTTTCGCCATGCCCGCGCTCATCTGGAACATGATGATGTCGATGTCGGGGAGCTGGTTCTTCATCGTCGCATCGGAGGCGATCTCGGTCGGCCATACGACGATCACGCTGCCGGGCATCGGCTCCTATGTCGCGCTGGCAATCGAGCAGCGCGATCTGGCCGCTGTCGGCTATGCGGTCGGCGCCATGCTCATTGTCATTCTGGCTTACGACCAGCTTCTGTTCCGGCCGCTTGTCGCCTGGGCGCAGAAGTTTCGCTCCGAAGAGGTCGCGGGCCAGCCCATGCCGGGCGTCTGGCTGTTGCGCGTGCTGAACCGCGCGCGCCTCGTGCAACTCGGCTTGAAGCCTTTGGCGAGAGGCGTCGGCGCGCTGGCGAGCAGGCCGATGACATTGCCGCAATGGCAGGGCACTGCCTCGCCGCTGCGCGCGCGCTGGTTCGGCCGGTTCTGGGCTTTGATGTGGTGGAGTGCATGGACCTTCGTGGCGCTGCTCGGACTGAAGGCGCTTTACAGCGAGTTGCATGGCCATATCGGTCTGGCCGAGATTGGCGAAGCCTTTTGGCTCGGCCTGATGACGCTTACGCGCGTGATCGTGCTCGTGGTGCTGGCCAGTATCGTCTGGGTGCCCATCGGCGTCTGGATCGGGTTGCGTCCGCGCTGGGCGATGCGCATGCAGCTTGTCGTGCAGATCATGGCGGCCTTTCCGGCGAACCTGCTTTTCCCGGCGGCGGTTGTCGGCATTCTCCATTTCGACCTCAATCCGAACATCTGGCTGAGCCCGCTGATGATCCTCGGCACGCAATGGTACATTCTCTTCAACGTGATCGCGGGCGCGAGCGCATTCCCGAACGACCTGCGCGATGCGGCGGCGAATTTCAGGGTCGGCGGGCGGCATTGGTGGTTCAAGGTGATGCTGCCGGGCATTTTTCCCTATTTCGTGACCGGCGGCCTGACGGCGACGGGCGGCTCGTGGAATGCGAGCATCGTGGCCGAGCTTGTGATCTGGGGGCAGACGCGGCTCGAAGCGCAGGGCCTCGGTTCCTATATCGCCAAGGCGACGATGGCGGGCGACTATCCGCGCATCATTCTCGGCGTGATGGTGATGGCGGTTTTCGTTACGTTCTTTAACCGGCTGTTCTGGCGTCCGCTCAATGCCTTTGCAGAACGCCGCCTGCGTATGAATTGAGGGAGTGCGCCCCATGGCAATCGTGACGCAGTTGACGAGAAACGTGCTGGAAGTACGCCAGATACGCAAAGCGTTTCCGCGACCTTCAGGCGGCGAACTGACGGTTCTCGATAATGTCGATCTGACGCTCAAGGAAGGCGAGATCGTGGGCCTGCTCGGGCGCTCCGGGTCGGGTAAATCGACATTGCTGCGTATCATGGCGGGACTGGTGGAGCCGAGCGCGGGCGAGACGCTGTTTCGCGGCAAGCCGATCGATGGGCCTGCGGCGGGCATCGCCATGGTGTTTCAGACTTTTGCGCTCTTTCCCTGGCTGACCGTGCTGCAGAATGTGCGCCTCGGTCTCGACGCGTTGCAGATACCCGAGGAAGAGGCGCGCAAGCGGGCGCTGGAAGCCATCGATCTCGTGGGCATGGATGGATTTGAATCCGCATACCCCAAGGAGATTTCCGGCGGCATGCGGCAGCGCGTCGGCTTTGCGCGCGCGCTTGTAGTGCATCCCGATCTGCTGCTGCTCGACGAACCGTTTTCGGCGCTCGATGTGCTGACCGCCGAAACATTGCGCACCGATCTTCTCGACCTCTGGTCGGAGAAGCTGATGCCGATCAAATCGATACTTCTCGTTACGCACAACATCGAGGAGGCGGTGCTGATGTGCGACCGCATTCTCGTTTTCTCGTCCAATCCGGGGCGCGTGGTGGCTGAAATTCCGGTCGATATTCCCCGGCCGCGCAATCGTCTCGACGCAAAGTTCCGTCGCCTTGTGGATAAGATCTACGAGCGCATGACCATGCCCGCGACGATAGCTGCACCCGCTCCAGGCGTGCCGACAATTGCGGAGGAGGGCATCACCAAGGCCTTGCCGCGCGTTTCGACGAACTCCATGGCCGGTCTCATCGAGGCGATTGCCGGGCCGCCCTATAATGGCCGCGCCGACCTGCCGGAACTCGCCGACGACATGCATATTGGAATGGATCAACTCTTCAGCATCGGCGAGACGCTGAGCCTGCTGCGCTTTGCCGATCTTGAAGGCGGCGACATACGTCTGACGGAAGCGGGGCGGCGCTTTGCGGTGGAAGACCCGAATATCCGCAAACAGCTATTCGCCGAGCGGCTGCTCGCCAATGTGCCGTTGGCGGCGCATATACGCCGCGTGCTGGACGAGCGCCCGGCGCATCGCGCGCCTTATGCACGCTTTGCCGAAGAGCTTGAGGACGCGATGTCGGAAGAGCGTGCGGAACAGACACTCCGCAGTGTCATCAATTGGGGCCGTTTTGCCGAGGTCTTCGCCTATGATGAGAACCAGGCGATGCTGAGCCTCGACAATCCGAGCTGAGGACGGAGGTCCGAACGGGAGCGCTCCCGCCCGGACCTCTCGTCTGTTCAGGCGGCGACTGAGGTGTCGGAGTCTATTTCGTGGTCGCCGAGCCAATAGGCACGGGCGGCGAGGCGTTCAATCTGCTCTGCAGGCCAAAGCGCATGACCGTTTTTCATGTGGGGCCCGGTAAGGTCGAGCACACATTCGATGTCCAGCCGGTTGAAGCCGTGAGTTGCGAGCAACCGGGTCGCAGAGACGAAATCGAGATAATTGGTCATCGGGCCTCCTCGCTCAGGATACAAACGGGTCATAAGTCCAGTGGGTGTCGGGATCGCGACCTCAGCGCGAAGGTTCGATGAAGTTTCGAGCCGTTAAAAGCACGGGGCCGGGGACGTTTCGACACGGCCGTTGTCGCTTGCAAATCCGGCTGATTTAGGGCGATAAGAATATGAATTTGCGACGTTCTCCAGAATCTGGGGACAGTCCTGGAGCAAGAAATATGGCGCGCGCACGAATCTACAAGCCCTCTAAGAATGCAATGCAATCGGGTCAGGCCAGGACGAAGATGTGGGTTCTGGAATTTGAGCCCGCTGTCGCGCGCGAGATCGAGCCGCTGATGGGCTGGACAAGCTCCCCCGACACCAATGCACAGGTGCAGCTCCAGTTTGAGAGCAAGGAGGCCGCAGTCGCCTATGCGGAGAGACGCGGCATCGAGTATCAGGTCGTCGAGACCAAACCCGTGCGTCGGTTGCTCAAGGCTTATGCTGATAATTTCAAGGCCGACCGCCTCGACCAATGGACGCATTGATCGCCGCGCAGGCCGCCCGTGTGATCCCGTAGCTCAGCTGGATAGAGCAACGGATTTCTAATCCGTCGGTCGCAGGTTCGAATCCTGCCGGGATCGCCATTCATAGCCAGCTAAAAATATATGCCGTGGGCGGGCCGTGCCGCGCATTCCGCGTGCAGGCCCGCCAACGGTACGATCGATTCTTACTGCAGCGCCGTGCTGATCGTATTGAACTTCGCGGTCAGGTTGCTGCCGACGGTCAGGACGACCGTGGCGATGGCAACAGCGATGCCAGCCGCGATGAGGCCATATTCGATTGCGGTCGCGCCGCTCTCGTTGCTTGCGAAAGATTTGAGGAAGTGACGCATGTTGAGTTTCCTTACTAACACCTCGGGTGATCGACTGCAGAGCCATTTGAGGGGACGTCTTGTGCTCAGCTGCGCTCCGATGGCCAGCCTAGAAGCGAAAATCTAAAGAACCCCTAAACAACTACACGCAATTTGACGCAACCTCCGGTCTCCCCCGAAATTTGCCATATTGGCAGCTCAAATTCTCCCGATGGTTCACTTTTGTGCATAGTAGGGCCATGATAATGGCCGCCGCAAAGGCGGTGCCCGAACGGGTTGGGGATGGAGAATTAACTATGAATCACGCTGCGTTCCGCGCTGAGTCGATAGCCGCCGACCGGGTGAGCGGATGGAAACATCTTGTCGCCGGGCTGGTGCTTGTCATCGGGGCGGTGTTCTGGATGACATCCGGCCATGCCGCCACCGCCACTGCCACCGCCACTGCCGCCGGCCCTGCCGCCGCGCCGAGCGAAGCGACCGGGCAGGACCTCTACAGGCGCGGCTTTTATCCCGAAGCGCTTGCCGAATGGAAAAAGGCGGTCGAGCAGGAAAAGGACGCCGGTGCAGCCTTTCGTCTTGGGGAAGAGTATTTCGACGCGAAGGTCGTTCAGCGCGATGTGCCGACGGCATTGAAATATTATGAGATCGGCGCGAATGGCGGCGACGCGCGCGCCCAGATGGATCTCGGCAGCATGTATGACAAGGGCTGGGGCGTGACGCGCGATCCGGTGAAGGCTGCGCAATGGTATGAGGCGGCGGCCAAGCAGGGCATGGCTGAGGCGCAATATAATGTGGCCACCATGTATGAGTCTGGCGAGGGCGGCGCGAAGGACGACAAGAAGGCCTATATGTATTTTCTGCTTGCTGTGCAGAACGGCTTTCCCCAGTTTGCGGCGAAGGAGCTGGAAAAGCTCTCCGGTACGATGAAGCCGGAAGATATTCGCCAGGCGACCGTAATGGCGCGGGACTTCAAGCCGGTGGTCACTACCAAAATGTCCGTCACCCGCTAAGGGCATTTCAGCCCGTGCAGGATTTTTACAGAGCCCCGGTGTCGCAGCCGGGGCTCTTGCTGTTTCAAATCCTGCGTCGCGCCTTATAGTCAGGCTTTGCAGAGAAAGCGGGAGTGTCCGATGGCATACGTCTGGTCGAACTGGTCCGGATGGGTGAAGTCCTGGCCCAAGACGATGCTTGAGCCTGCGACGGAAGAAGAACTCGCCGCCGCGCTACGCCTGGCCGAAGGGCCGGTTCGGGCCGCGGGCAGCGGCCATTCGTTCACGCCTCTGGTCGACAGCAGCGGCACAATCGTCACGCTGCGGCATATGTCGGGTGTTGTCGATCACGACGCCACGGCATTGACCGCGCGGATCAAGGCGGGGACGACACTGCGCGATCTGGGGCCCATGCTTTTCGACCGGGGTCTTGGCCTGATCAATCAGGGCGATATAGACCGGCAGGCGCTGGCGGGCGCAGTCGGCACAGGGACGCATGGGACGGGTGGCGAACTCGGCTCGCTCTCGGCATCGGTCGAGGCTTTCCGCCTCGTCACGGCAGATGGCGATGTCGTCATCGCGAGCCGCGCCGAAAACCCCGATGTGTTCGATGCGGGCCGCGTCTCGTTCGGCAGCCTCGGCATCATGAGCGAAATCACGATGCGCTGCCGCCGCGCCTATGCGCTGGAAGAAACGGGCGGACGCATGGCCGTGAGCGATGTGCTGACGGCAGCCGAAGCCTTGCGCGATGCGAACCGGCATTTTGAATTCTGGTGGTTTCCGTTTGCAGATGACGCCATCGTCAAATTTTTGACCGAGACGGACAAGGAACCGAAGCCGCGCCGCAGACGCGCCGATGGCGAGGAGACGCGCGACGACAAGATATTCCGCGCGGCCTGCGAGGCGTCTCGCTACGTGCCCTTCCTGCGCGGGCCGATGCAGAAATATCTGACATCATCGAGCGGCCGCTATTCATCGACGCTGACGGAGCCCGGCCGTGTGCGCTGGTCGCATGAGGCATTTCCGAGCGACCGCAATGTGCGCTTCAACGAAATGGAATATGCGATCCCGGCGGAGCGCGGGCCGGACTGCATACGCGAAGTGGCCGCCTATATGCGCGACAGCGGCGTCAATTTTCTTTTCCCGCTCGAATATCGCTATGTCGCCGCCGACGATATCTGGCTGAGCCCCTTTTACCAGCGGGACAGCGTCACGATTTCGGTGCATCAATATCATCGTCAGCCTTACGCGGCGCTGTTTGCCGGCGCTGAAGCGATTTTCCGTCGCTATGAGGGACGGCCTCACTGGGGCAAGTTGCATACGCTGGGCGCGGCGGAGCTTTCGAAGCTTTACCCGCGCTGGGATGATTTTCAGGCCGTGCGCCGTCGCCTCGATCCGGGCGGCAAGCTGCTCAATGCTCATCTGAAGCGCATCTTCGGAGAGGCGTGAGGCGTCAGGCCTTCTCGATGATGGCGACGACCTGACCTTCCGCGACCGAATCTTCCTCGGCGACGCGAATTTCGACGACGCGGCATGACATGGTCGCGGCGATCGGAATTTCCATCTTCATCGATTCCAGAATGAGGATGGCCTCATCCTCAGCGAGCCTGTCGCCGGGCTTTGCCTCGATCTTCCAGACCTTGCCTGCGATCTCGCTCTTTACCTCAATGCCAGCCACTTCAATTCTCCCTGCATTCAAAATTCCGGCATGTCTGCGCCGCTTGCCAGCGCGACCGATTTGACGAGCGCCCAGACTTTTCGCCCCGGCACGAGGCCGAGCTGTTCCACGGCGCGGTTCGTTATGCGCGCCGTGAGGGCCTGTGTCTTTCCGATAGAAAGAACGACATCCGTTTGCGCCGGACCGGCAGGTCGCAGCTCTGCGACGCTTGCCTCGATGATATTCTGTATGCTGATGCCTTGCGGGCGCTCCGTGGCGATGGCGACATCGCGGGCATGGATGCGCAGGCGAACCGCCGAGCCGGACGGCAGGTCGATCCGTGTCAATGTGAGCAGCGTGTCGCCGAAACCAAGCTCGCTCAAGCCATAGGCGGCATCGTGGCGGGTGATGCGCGCCTCGATGATGGTCGATGCATCGTCATCCTGTTCGCCGAGGATGAGGCGCTGCACATCGCGCCGGTTCAGCACTTCCGCAACGTCGCCCGAAGCGGCGACTTTGCCATCATGGAGCACGACGACGCGGTCGGCGAGGCGGACGATCTCGTCGATATTGTGGCTCACGTAAAGGATCGGCAGATCGAGGCGGCGATGCAGCGCTTCGATGAAGGGCATGATCTCGCGGCGGCGGCGAATGTCGAGGCTCGATAGCGGCTCGTCCATGAGGATGAGGCGGGGCGCGGAAAGCAGCGCCCGCCCGATGGCGACGCGTTGCGCCTCGCCGCCGGAGAGGCGATGGGGATGACGGTCGAGCAGCGGCTCAAGGCCGAGGAGGTCGATCACCTCGTCGCGCGATACTGTGCCAGCGTCCGAACGGCGTTTCGATCCGTAATCGAGATTTTGCGCGACGCTCATATGTGGAAAGAGGCAGGGGTCCTGAAACACATAGCCGATGCGTCGCTGCTCCGGCGCTAGTGCGATGCCGCGCGCCGTATCGGTAAAGGCTTCGCCGTCGAGCGCGATGCGGCCCCTGTCCGGAGTAGCCAATCCCGCGATGGTCTGAAGCGTCATGCTCTTGCCGGAACCTGACGGGCCGATGATGCCTGTGACGCCGTTGCCTGCCTCGAAGGCGACATCAAGGGCGAAGGCATCGACGCGGCGGGCAATGGCGACATGCAATGTGCTCATGACGCGCCCCTGATGCGCCGCTGCATCGCGCGGGCGAAATATTCAGACGCGACCAGCGCGCCGATGGCGAGCAGGATGGAGAGGACCATGAAGCGCAGCGCGTGGATTTCGCCCTCGGGCGCTTGCAGGGCGCTGTAGAGCGCGATGGGAAGGGTTTGCGTTTCGCCCGGAATATTGGCGACGAAGGTGATGGTCGCGCCGAACTCGCCAAGCGCGCGCGCAAAGCCGAGCAGCGTTCCGGCAATGATGCCCGGCGCGATCAGGGGCAGGGTGATGCTGATGAAGACATCGGCACGGCCGGCGCCCAGCGTGCGCGCGGCGGCCTCGAACTTCGGATCGACGGCCTCGAAGGAAAGCCGGATGGCGCGGACGAGAAGCGGGAAACCCATGATGGCAGAGGCAAGCGCCGCGCCCTTCCAGTTGAAGGCGAGGGTGAAGCCGAACCAGCTTTCGAGCCAATGGCCGAGAGGGCCGCTATGTCCGAAGAGAAGCAGCAACAGATAGCCCGTGACCACGGGCGGCAGAATGAGCGGCATGTGGACGAGCCCGTCGAGGACGAGCTTGCCGCGAAAGCGCCCGCGCGCGAGCGCCCAGGCGATGGCAATGCCGAAGGGAAGGGAGAAGGCCGTGCCGACGACGCCCGTTTTCAGCGAAAGCCAGAGCGCTTCCGCTTCACCGGCGCTGAGCCCGGCGCTGAAGAATGAACTCGTATCGATCATCGCTCGGCGGCTGCGAGCCGCGCAAAGCCCGCATCGAGATCGGCGATGAGATCGCCGAGATCTTCAAGCCCCGCGTGAATGCGCAGCAGCGGCCCTTCGACCTCTGCCAAGGTGGCTGTGCGGTTGCCTTTCAATTCCTGCGGAACGATGAGGCTCTCATAGCCGCCCCAGGAATAGCCCATGCCGTAGAATTCGAGATGGTCCAGCATGGCGGCAAGCGCCTTGTCGCTGCAGGGCTTGAGCACGATGCTGAACAAGCCGCTCGCGCCGAGGAAGTCGCGTTTCCATATCGCGTGATCGGGGTGGCTTTCGAGGGCGGGGTGAATGACACGCGCAACCTCGGGCCGCGCCTCCAGCCAGCGGGCGAGCGCGATGCCCGTCTTCATATGGCGTTCGAGGCGGACGGAGAGCGTGCGGATGCCGCGCAACGCGAGATACATGTCGTCGGGCGCCGTGCATTGACCGAGCGCGCCATGGCCCGCCAGCGTTGCGCCCCATGCTTTCTCGGTTGTGGTGATCGCGCCCATCATCACATCGGAGTGGCCGCAGAGATATTTGGTGATCGCCTGGATCGAGACGTCGACGCCGTGCTCGAAGGGCTTGAAGAAGACCGGCGATGCCCAGGTATTGTCGAGCATGACCAATGCGCCGCCTGCATGAGCGGCTTTCGCGATGGCCGGAACGTCCTGAACCTCGAAGGTGACGGAGCCGGGCGATTCGGTGAAAACGACGGTCGTGTTCGGCTTCATCAGCCCGGCTATGCCCGCGCCGATGCGCGGATCGTAATATTGAACCTCGATGCCGTGGCGCTTCAGAATCGTGTCGCAGAAATGGCGCGAGGGGCCATAGACGCTGTCGACCATCAAGAGATGGTCGCCGGTTTTCAGATGGGCAAGCAGCGCCGTCGTCACCGCCGAGAGGCCGGACGGGGTCAGCACGGCCTTGTAGCCGCCCTCGAGCGCCGCAACGGCCTCCTGTAGCGCGAAAGTCGTCGGTGTACCGCGCCGCCCATAGCTGAGGAGCTGCGAGCGATCCTTGAGCGATTTGACGGTTGGATAAAGGATCGTCGAGGCGTGATAGACGGGTGGGTTGACGACGCCGAAATTGGCCTCCGGATCGCGTCCTGTCGTGACGATCAGCGTATCGAGTTTCTGCTTCATCTCTGCTCACAGGTCTTTATGGAACCGCTCGCCTTGGCCCTGCGGTCCGGTTCGGGTAAGAATAGCGCGTCTCGTTCAAGCGGGGTGATGAAGTCGCGGGGCCTTGTGCCTCCCAAGCATAACACTCGGAAGGCCCATTCTGGCAAAGGGCGGGCCGGGGAAACGGCCAAAGGACTTTAAATGAATAACCGCCTCGTCGCCTTTCTGGTGGGCATCGTGATCGGCGCCGCTGCGCTCTACTTTTTCATGCCGGGCCCCGGCCCTGCGCGGGATACGACGAGGCAGGCGGAAAGCACCAAGGCTGTGACGCCTTCCGCGCCGTCCGGCGCGACGCTGCAGACCGTGCGCAAACGGGGTTATCTGCAATGCGGCGTGAGCCAGGGCCTGCCGGGCTTTTCTAACCCCAACGACAAGGGCGAGTGGAGCGGCATCGACGTCGATTTCTGCAAGGCGGTGGCGGCGGCTGTTTTCGGCGATGCGTCGAAGGTCAAATACCGGCCGCTGAACGCCAAGGACCGCTTCACCGCGCTCCAGTCCGGCGAGATCGATCTTCTGTCGCGCAATACGAGCTGGACCATGTCGCGCGACACCTCGCTCGGCTTCGATTTCGCCGGCGTCATCTATTATGACGGGCAGGGCTTCATCGTGAAGAAGGCGTCGGGCATCACCAGCGCCGCGCAGCTCAATGATGCCACGATCTGCACGCAGACCGGCACCACGACCGAACTCAACATGGCCGATTATTTTCGCGGCCAGAACATGAGATACAAGGTTCTGGCTTATGAGAAGAACGAAGAGGCGCTGAGCGCCTATGACGAGAAACGCTGCGATGCCTATACGACCGATGCGTCGGGGCTTTATGCGCAGAAGCTGATCCTCAAGAACCCCGACGACCATCTCGTTCTGCCGGAAGTCATTTCCAAGGAACCGCTCGGACCCGCCATCCGTCAGGGCGATGCGCAATGGGAAGACATTGTGCGCTGGACGCTCTTTGCACTGATCAATGCCGAGGATCTGGGCGTGACGCAGGCGAATGTGGACCAGATGAAGGCAAGCCCGAGCCCCGAGGTGAAGCGCCTGCTCGGCTCGGAAGGCGCCTATGGCGAGGCCCTGGGCCTGCAAAGCGACTGGGCGGCAAGCGCCATCAAGGCGGTCGGCAATTACGGCGACATCTATGACCGCAATGTCGGCCCCAAGACGCCGCTCCACATTCCGCGCGGGCTGAATGCGCTCTGGAAGAATGGCGGGCTGATGTACGCCCCGCCGATCCGCTGAGACGGGAAGGAGAGGGCGTGGGCGAGCGAGCGCCGAAACCGCAAGCCATGAGTGCCTGGTCGTGGGCCAATCCGCGAACGCGCGCGCTGGTCTATCAGGCGGGGCTGATCCTTGGCGTCGTGTTCGTGGTGTGGTTTTTCACCTCGACCGCGCGCGCCAATCTCGAACGCCAGAACATCGCCTCGGGCTTCGGCTTTCTCCAGCACACGGCGGGCTTTGGCATCGTCCAGACGCTGATCCCCTATACGGAGGAAGCGAGCTATGGGCGGGTGTTTTTCGTCGGGCTGTTCAATACCTTGCTGGTGGCGGTTGTCGGCACGGTATTCGCTGTGGCTCTCGGATTTGTGATCGGCGTTGCGCGCCTGTCGCGCAACTGGCTCGTGGCAAAATTCGCCGCCGTCTATGTCGAAACGCTGCGAAACATTCCGCTGCTTCTGCAGCTCTTCTTCTGGTACTTCGCGATCCTGCGGCCGCTGCCCGGACCGCGCGAGAGCCTGACGCTGCTGCCGGGCGTCTTTCTCAACAATCGCGGTGTCGTGATGCCGCGCGTCGAGTGGACATCGTCGTCGCTCGCCTTTGTCATCGCGCTTGCCGTCGCCATCATCGGTGCTGTCGCCATCCGGCGATGGGCGCATAAGCGACAATTGGCGAGCGGGCAGATATTCCCGGCCGGTCGCGCCGCGCTCGGCCTCATCATCGGATTGCCGCTGCTGGTATCGCTCATCGTCGGCGCGCCCTTTCATCTCGAACCGCCAACGCTCGGCAATTTCGACTCTGTGGGCGGCTGGCGGCTGCTGCCCGAATTCGTCGCGCTGACATTCGGGCTTGCCGTTTATACGGCGGCCTTCATTGCCGAAATCGTGCGCTCGGGCATCCAGTCGGTGAGCCGGGGGCAATCTGAAGCGGCGCATGCGCTTGGCCTCAGCACAGGGCAGACGCTGCGCCTCGTCGTCATCCCGCAGGCATTGCGCGTGATCGTGCCGCCGCTGACGAGCCAGATATTGAACCTGACCAAGAACTCGTCGCTTGCGGTCGCCATCGCCTATCCCGATCTCGTTTCGGTGTTTGCCGGAACGGTGCTGAACCAGACGGGGCAGGCGATCGAGGTGATCGCGATTACCATGGGTGTCTATCTCGTCATCAGCCTTGCGACGTCGCTGGCGATGAACATTTACAATGCACGCATCGCGATCGTGGAGCGTTGAGATGACAGCGATCACATGGGCGCGGCGCAATCTCTTCTCGAATTGGTGGAACAGCCTGCTGACTGTCTTCGCGCTCTATCTGATCGCGATCAGCGTGCCGCCGCTCTTCGACTGGGCAATTCTCAGCGCCGTATGGACAGGCGACAGTCGCGAGGTATGCCTCGGGGAAGGCAAGGGCGCGTGCTGGCCTTTCGTCTCGGCGAATATCGGCCAGTTCATTTACGGCCGCTATCCGGAAGCGGAAATCTGGCGCGTCAATCTCGCCTTTGCGCTCGGCGCCGCCGGACTTGCGCCGCTGCTTATTCCGGCGATCCCGGCAAAGCGCTGGAACGTCATCTATCTGCTGATCGTCTATCCGCTTGTCGCTTTCGTGTTGCTGATCGGCGACCGCCCGGGCCTGCCGCGCGTTGACACGGATCGCTGGGGCGGGCTTCTCGTGACACTGGTTGTCGCGGTGACGGGCATTGTCGCGTCGTTCCCGATCGGCATTCTGCTGGCGCTGGGACGGCGCTCCGAGATGCCGGTGATCCGCGTTTTCTCCGTCGCCTTCATCGAGTTCTGGCGCGCGGTGCCGCTCGTCACGGTTCTCTTCATGGCGAGCGTCATGCTGCCGCTCTTCCTGCCGGAGGGCATCAGCTTCGATAATCTGCTGCGCTGCCTCATCGGCGTCGCACTTTTTTCGTCCGCCTATATGGCCGAGGTGGTGCGCGGCGGGCTGCAGGCAATTCCACGCGGGCAATATGAAGCGGCGCAGGCTGTCGGCCTGAGCTATTGGCAGACGATGGGTTTCATCATTCTGCCGCAGGCGTTGCGCCATGTGATCCCCGGCATCGTCAACACCTTCATCGGATTGTTCAAGGACACGACGCTGGTGCTGATCGTCGGCATATTCGATCTGCTCGGTCAGGTGCGTGCGCAATTGAGCGATCCGCACTGGGCGGTCCCGCAAGGCGCGACGACCGGCTATGTCTTTGCCGCGCTCGTCTTTTGGGTTTTCTGCTTCGGCATGTCGCGCTACTCGGTGTTCATGGAGCGGCGGCTCAATACAGGTCACAGGAACTAGCGCATGTCAGTTGAAGCAAAACCCATGATCTCCATCGAGCATGTGCATAAATGGTTCGATGATTTCCATGTGCTGAAGGACATCAACCTGACGGTGCGCGAGGGCGAACGCATCGTTATCGCCGGGCCTTCCGGTTCGGGGAAGTCGACGCTGATCCGCTGCATCAATCGCCTCGAAGCGCATAACAAGGGGCGCATCGAGGTCGATGGCGTTGAGCTTACCGACGACCTGAAACGCATCGACGCGGTGCGCCGCGAAGTCGGCATGGTGTTTCAGCAGTTCAATCTCTTTCCGCATATGACGGTGCTTGATAATTGCACGCTCTCGCCGATCTGGGTGCGCAAGATGCCCAAGGCGGAAGCGGACGCGCTGGCGATGAAGTTTCTCGAGCGCGTGAAAATTCCCGAGCAGGCGCACAAGTTTCCCGGCCAGCTATCAGGCGGCCAGCAGCAACGCGTGGCAATTGCCCGCGCGCTCTGCATGACGCCGAAGGTGATGCTGTTCGACGAGCCTACCTCGGCGCTCGACCCCGAGATGATCAAGGAAGTCCTCGACGTCATGGTCGAGCTCGCCCATGACGGCATGACGATGATTTGCGTCACGCATGAAATGGGCTTCGCACGGCAGGTCGCCAATCGCGTCGTGTTCATGGATCAGGGTGAGATCGTGGAGGAAGCGCCGCCGGAGGTGTTTTTCAGTGCACCGAAGAGTGAGCGAACGAAGGCATTTCTCGCGCAGATTTTGTGACGGGTGGAAGGAAGACGTGGATGGCCGGGTCAAGTCCGGCCATGACGGGCTTTTTGTTTTCCGAGTTTCCCCAAGATCGTCATGCGCGGGCTTGACCCGCGCATCCACGTCTTTGCTGCGGTGCTGAATGAAGGGCGGCTGGGTTTACATCATGACGGACAAGCCGAACGGGACGCTCTACGTCGGCGTGACGTCGGACATTGTGGCGCGTGCTTACCAGCATCGCGAAGGCACCGTCGAAGGCTTTACGAAACGATATGGCCTGACGCGGCTCGTCTATGCGGAGCGGCATGACGATATTGGCGCCGCCATTCAGCGCGAGAAGAACATGAAGCATTGGCGGCGCGAGTGGAAAGTGAAGCTCATCCATTCGATCAATCCCGATTGGGATGATCTTTATGAGAGTTTGATTTGAGAGCGAGGGAAAGACGTGGATGCGCGGGTCAAGCC
>NZ_JBASBH010000089.1:0-38095 GCF_049651025.1 Parvibaculum sp.
GAGGTAAAGATGGCCGACACCGCTGTGAAGCCGTGGCCCGTCGTAAGCGTCGCGGAGGCAAACCGCATGCTGACGGCACCAGGCATGCCCTTCGAAATGGAAACCGTAACGATCCGCGGCATTCCCGAGCGCGTCTATAAGAACGCGCCGCCGCATTTGGGCGCGATTTTCGAGGCGGGCCGCGCCTGGGGTCAGCGCGACTTCATCGTCTATGAAGGTGAGCGCCTCAATTTCGAAAATCATTATCGCGCCGCCGTTACCTTTGGCCGCGTCCTTGCCAATAAATATGGCGTGAAGAAAGGCGACCGCGTCACCATCGCGATGCGCAACTTCCCCGAATGGTCGATTGCCTTCTGGGCTGCCGCCGCGCTCGGTGCCATCGTGGTGCCGCTCAATGCCTGGGGCACAGGGGCAGAGCTTGAATACGGCATTTCCGATTCCGGCTCGAAGGTCGTCATCACAGACGGCGAGCGGCTGGAGCGTTTGCAGCCGCATCTGAAAGACCTGAAGATTTCCGGCCTCGTCGCCGTTCGCGCCACGCGCGGCCAATTGGGCAGCGCGGAAGCCTTCGAGGATCTCGTCGGCAAGCCGGAAGACTACGCGAAACTTTCCGACGAGCCGCTTCCCGATCCCGGCCTGATGCCGGAAGACGACGCGACGATTTTCTATACGTCAGGCACCACCGGCAAGCCCAAGGGCGCGCTCGGCACCCAGCGCAACATGATGACGAACCTCATCAGCACGGGCTATGCCACGGCGCGCTCCATGCTTCGCCGCGGCGAAGCGCTGCCTGCGCCTGATCCGGATGCGCCGCAGCGCTCCATGCTTCTTTCCGTCCCGCTCTTTCACGCCACGGGATGCCATTCGATCCTCGTTCCGATCTATGCGGGCGGCGCGAAGCTCGTGATGATGCATAAGTGGAATCCCGAACGCGCGCTGGAGCTTATCGAGCAGGAGCATCTGCAATCCTTCGGCGGCGTGCCTGCCATGGTCTGGCAGGTGCTCGAGAGCCCGGAATTTGCCCGCCACGACACATCGAGCGTCGAGTCGATCGGCTATGGCGGCGCGCCGTCTGCGCCCGATCTCGTCGCTCGCATCAAGCAGCAGTTCCCGAAGGTCCAGCCGGGCAACGGCTACGGCCTGACGGAGACGTCTTCGATCACCACGCAGAACAGCGCGGAAGATTACGTGAACCGCCCGGAAAGCGCCGGGCCTTGCGTGCCCGTCGTCGATCTGAAAGTCGTCGATGAGACCGGCAAGGAAGTGCCTGCAGGCCATGTCGGCGAGCTTTGGATCAAGGGCCCGAACGTCGTCAAAGGCTATTGGAACAAGCCAGAAGCGACAGCCGCCGCCCTCACCGATGGCTGGCTGCATTCAGGCGATCTCGTGCGCATCGACGAGGAAGGCTTTGTCTTCATTCTCGATCGCGCCAAGGACATGCTGATCCGTGGCGGCGAAAACATCTACTGCGTCGAAGTCGAAGGCGCGCTCTACGCGCATCCCGCCGTCATGGACGCGGCCGTTGTAGGCATTCCACACAAGGTGCTCGGCGAAGAAGTCGGCGCCGTGGTGCAGATCGCACCCGGCAAGAATGTGACGGAAGAAGAATTGAAGGCCCATGTCCGCAAACTTCTCGCGGGCTTCAAGGTGCCGATCAAGATCGAACTGCGCCACGAGCCTCTGCCGCGCAACGCCAACGGCAAGATCCTGAAGACCGAGTTGCGCGACGATATGAAGAAATTCGCAGGCCAGGGCGCCGCATAAAAATCGCTATAGAAAACAGGGAAACGCACATGGAAATTTCGCTCAAAGGCCGCGTCGCGCTCGTGACCGGCGCGAGCCGCGGCATTGGCCGCGCTATTGCCATCGCTCTGGCCGAAGCCGGTGCCGATGTCGCCGTCAATTATCGCAGCGACGAAGATGCGGCCAATGAAACGGTCGAGGCGATCAAAAAGCTTGGCCGCAAGGCGAAGGCCTACTCGGCCTCGGTTGAAAATTACGAGGCGGACCAGAAGATGGTCGCCGACGTGCTGAAGGATTTCGGCTCCATCGGCATTCTCGTTAACAATGCGGGCATCGCCTCGCGCGGCCAGACCGTTGTCGACACCGATCCGCAGGAGCTTGAGCGCGTGCTGCGCGTTCACGCCATGGCGCCGCATTTCATGTCGAAGCTCGTCATTCCGCAAATGCGCGAGCAGAAGCGCGGTGACATCATCATCATTTCGTCGGTGGCCACGCTGCATCACGCGGCGAATGGCGGCCCCTACAATATGGGCAAGGCAGCAGCCGAAGCACTCGCGCTGACGCTGGCGAAGGAAGAGCGCAAATACGGCATCCGCACCAACATCATCGCGCCGGGCCTCACCGCGACCGATATGGGCAGTCGTCTAGCGGCTGCTCGTGCGGGCAAGAAGGGCATGGACATTCATGACCTCGACGCCACCATGCCCTTCGGCCATGTCTGCAGCCCGGAAGAAGTGGCGGCAGCCGTCGTTTACATGGTGTCGGATGCGAACCCTTATGCGAACGGCCAGAAGATCAATATCGATGGCGGCGGCAACTGAGGAGGGGCGTATATGAGCGAGTTCCAGACGCTTCTCTACGAAACCCCCGCGCCGCATATCGCGCGTATCGTGCTCAACAGGCCCGATACGCGCAACGCGCAGGACACGCGGCTTCTCTATGAGCTGAACGACGCCTTTGACAAGGCAGCGCAGGATGGAACCGTCAAGGTCATCATCCTCGCCGCCAACGGCCCGCATTTTTCATCCGGCCATGATCTGCGCGAGCGCGATGCGCTGGCGACGATGAAAGAATTTTCGACCGTCGGCACATGGTGCGGCTTTGAATGTGCAGGCGCCGAAGCGCAGATGGCGCGCGAAAAGGAAATCTATATCGGCTTCAGCGAACGCTGGCGGAACATTCCCAAGCCGACGATTGCCGAGGTGCAGGGCAAGTGCATCGCAGGCGGGCTGATGCTCGTCTGGCCATGCGACATCATCGTCGCGGCGGAAGATGCGGCCTTCCTCGACAATACGGTGTCGATGGGTGTCGGCGGCGCGGAGTTCTTCAATCACCCGTGGGAACTTGGCGTGCGCAAGGCGAAGGAACTTCTTTTCACCGCCGACTGGTTGAGCGCTGCGGAGGCTGAGAAGCTCGGCATGGTCAATCATGTTGTGCCGAACGAGAAGCTTTCCGAGTTCACGCTGGAGCTTGCAAAGCGCATCGCGCAAAAGCCGCTCTTTGCCCTGAAGCTCGCGAAGGAAGCCGTGAACGCCGCGCAGGATGCGCAAGGTCGCAGCTCTGCAATGCAGACAGCCTTCGCGCTTCACCAGCTTGCACATAGCCACAACATGCAAGTCCACGGCATGCTGATCGACCCGAGCGGCATTTCACCCGCAGTGAAGAAAGCCTAGCCCTCGCGATGACCAACAAAAAGGCCGGTGTTTCCACCGGCCTTTTTCCTTGAGCAATCCGTTACGCCTATTCGGCGGGCGACAAGGCCCCCTCCGTTGCGTCCTTCTTGCGATTGAAGAGCGACGGCATGACGTTGATGAACGAGAGCAGAACCGCTGCCGCATAAGGCACGGACTGCACCAGCAGCACCGCAACCCAGAGCCGCGACAGGCTGTCTGCGAAGTTTTCGTTCAGCAGGAACGCAAGCGACAATCCCCATAGCGCCGTCAGCATGACCGCCTCTTCACGCACCTGAATGAGCGCGGCGGCAAGCGGCGGCTTGTCTTCGCATTTCGGCGTGCGGAAGAAGGGCTTGCCCGACGTCACCATGCCGTTGAGCATCGCTTTTGCAACCGTGTGCGTAAGACCGAGCGCGGCAACGCCCGCGCCGAGGCTTTCGATGAAGCTGCAATCCTTGACGCGCACGGCATAGAGCCAGAGCGAGCGCACGAATTTGAAGACGAAGCTGCCGATGGTCGGAATAAGGAATGCCGCGACCGGAAGCTGCACCATCTTGGGCTGGGAAAGCGCAAAGATCGAAAGCCCGATGCTCGTGATCGTGAAGAGGAGCGCGAGCCCGTCCGCAAACCATGGCAACCAGCCCGCAAGGAAGTAATAGCGCTGTGCCGAGGTGAGGCCGCCCTTGCGCGCCCATGGCGCAAGCGAACGCCAGTGATGCTTGACGATCTGCACCGCGCCATAAGCCCAGCGGAAACGCTGTCCGATGTAACCGGCAAGCGTGTCGGGCGTGATGCCGCGTCCGAAGGAATGGTTGATGTAAACGCTGTCATAGCCTTCGCGGTAAAGCTTGATGCCAAGCTCGGCATCCTCGCAGATGCACCACTCCGCCCATGCGCCGACTTTCTGGAGTGCGGATTTGCGCACCAGCGTCATCGTTCCATGCTGAATGACGGCATTGAAATAATTGCGCTGAACCATGCCGATATGGAAGAAGCCGGCATATTCCCAGTAGCACATGTTCTTGAAGGTGCTTTCGTGCCGGTCGCGATAATCCTGCGGCGACTGGACGAAGCCGATGTCTTCCTTGGCGAAATAGGGAACCATCGTGCGCAGCCAGTTCGGCTCCACCTGATAGTCGCTATCGATGACGGCGATGATGTCGGCATCTTCCGCCGTCATCTTGAGTCCGTAATTGAGCGCGCCCGCCTTGAAGCCCGGCCAGTTCTCGAGATGGAAGAAGCGGAACCGGCTGCCGAGCTGCGCGCATGTCTCGCGCACCGGCTGCCAGACGGCCGGATCGACCGTGTTGTTGTCGAGAACCAGCACTTCGAAATTCGGATAGTCGAGTTTCGAAAGCGCGATCAGCGTATCGCGCACCATCTCCGGCGGCTCGTTATGGATCGGCACATGGATCGAGACTTTATTCTCCGGATAGCCTTCCGTCGGCTCGAAGGGCGCGAAATGCCGCTCGCCGTGGCGCGTCCAGATCACCTCGACGAATTCTATCGCCTCGGCAAGCAGAACGATGAGAAGAAGCCCTTGTGCCGCAAAGAGGAACGTCCAGACGACCGTATCGACCGAACTGAGATAGAGGCCCGTGACCGATAGCCCGGCCCAGGCAAGTGCCGATGCCGCAACCTGCGTCACGATGGTGAAGATGACGACGCCTGCCGTTTTCACATGCTGGCGGATCATCATGAAGGCAACCGCGAAGACCAGCGCAAGGCCCGCCGCGATGGATGCCCACATGCGCCATTGCGGCGCTTCGGAGATCGAACCCTTCATCGGGAATTTCGGCTGCCGGTCGGCATTGTAAATGCCCCAATAGCTGCCCGCCGCGCCTTCTTCGCTGGCCTTCCAGGGCTGGTCGAAGGCTTCCATGACGTAATAGGTGAGGTCGGCATCCTTGGCGCGGTTCAGGAACTCGCGCATGAAGGTCGCCTGATTGACAAGCGACGGCACGGCTTCGCTTGAAAGCTCGGCTTCAGGAATGCCGGGATAGGGTTTGCGCGGAATGATCTTGCCGCGGCTCGGCCAGCCCACTTCCGTGATGACGATGGGCTTGTCGGGATATTTGCGATGCAATTCATCCAGCCGATCGAAAACGGCATCGACCGCCTGATTGACCGGGATGCCTTCCCAATAGGGGAGGATCTGCACGCCGATGTAATCGACGGCGCTCACAAGCTCGGGATTCTTCAGCCAGATATGCGGCGGCTCGGCGGTCGAAACCGGTTTCCACACGCTCTTTTTGACGGTGCGGATATAGGCGATCAGTTCTTCGACCGGCAGATCGTTGCGCAGCAGCGCCTCGTTGCCGACCAGCACGCGCACCACATTGCGCTTGGGCGCGAGCTTTATGAGGTTTGCAATCTCCTGATCGTTGCGGACCTTGTCGGTATCGATCCACGCGCCGACGGCGACCGAAAGCCCGTCCGAGGCAGCGAGATCGGGAATGTCTTCAAGGCCGCGGATCACGCTGTAGGTACGGATTGCCTGCACGGAGCCTGAGAGCAGCTTCAGGTCGGAGGCGATCTGGTCGCGCGTCGGGTGGATGCCCTTGGTCGGGTCCTGTCCGCGTTGATAGGGGCTGTAGGAAAAGCCGACAATTTCCCCCGTCCAGGCTTCGGCATCATGCGGCTGGTTGAACGCGGCCCAGATCGCAAGATTGGCCATGATGACGATCGGCAGAACGATAAGCGCGAAGGTGGCCACACGAACAAGAGCGTTCTTGCGCGTGGGGCGGGGAGCGGGGTTGTCCATTGACGGTCCAGTAAAAAATGTCGCCGGGAATATTGCCGGTCTTGGGGCAGGCAATGACGGCCCAGCTCCGTCATCGCCCTCGATTGCCGCCGATATTGGCGTCCAGAGCCTGTCTGAACGCAGAAATAGAAGCGGCGCGATGAACCGGCGATGAATGAGCCCTCATCGCCTCGCGCCGCTTCCTTGTGCCTTGTCAGTCAGCCGCAGTCGAAACGCGCACGCCTTGCGGGCGCGCTTGTGCGCCGCGCACCAGTTTGCCGTTCAATGCACCTGTCGGCTGGCCGCCCCTGAAGGCGACCGCGCCCGAAACAATGCTCGCCGTATAGCCGTCCGCATGCTGTATCAGCCGCTTTCCGCCGGCCGGCAGATCGTTGACGATATGCGGCGAGTAGAGCTTCAGCCCGTCAAAGTCGATGACATTGACGTCGGCTTTCATGCCCGGCGCGAGAATGCCGCGGTCGAGCACGTTGATAAGCTCCGCATTGCGCCCCGTCAGCCCGTGAATGAGCCATTCGAGCGGCAGCTTCGGTCCCCGCGTCCGGTCGCGGCCCCAATGGGTGAGCAGCGTCGTGGGGAAGCTCGCATCGCAGATGATGCCGCAATGCGCGCCGCCGTCGGAAAGGCCGAAAGCCGTGTTGGGATGCGTCAGCATTTTCTGAACATCGTCCAGGCTGCCGCAATGATAGTTCATCAGCGGGAAGTAGATCAGCGCCTTGCCGTCGCGTTCCAGCATCATGTCGAGAATGACCTCGCGCGGATTCTTGCCCGAATGTTCCGCGCGCGCCTTCACGCTCTCTTCCGGCGCAGGTTCGTAATTCGGCGTCTCGCCCAGCGCAAACATCTTGTGATAGGCGGTGCAGAGCATCTCGATGATTTCGCCAGCCGGATAGGCGGGCTCTTCGGCGAACAGCTTCGCGCGGAATTCAGGATCGCGCAGCGCCTTCACCTGTTGCTCAAGCGGCGCGCCCCAGATCTGGCGGAAGGTCTGATGCATCACGAAGGGATTGAGCGACGAGGTAAGGCCCAGAAGAATGCCCGTCGCGCGCGGCGGCACCTGGCCCTTGATCGGCAGGCCCGCCTTGTTTGCTTCGGCGATATTGTGCAGCACACGCGCCCATACATTCGGCCAGCGGTCGTCCTGCTCGATGGTGATCGAAAGCGGACGGCCGGAAATCTCGACCATGCCGCGCAGCATCGCGAATTCGGCGTCCGTGTCCTTGAAGTCGGCAATGAGTTGCAGCACGCCCTTGCCGGCCTTGCCCATGGCGCGCGCAATGCCGTGAAGTTCGGCCGCTTCTGCCTTCAGCGTCGGCGTCGATCCGCCGCGAACGTCCTTGTGCTTCACCGTGCGCGAGGTCGAGAAGCCGAGCGCGCCCGCTTCCAGCGCCTCGACAACGATCCGCGCCATCTGTTCGGTTTCTTCCGCCGTCGCAGGCTCAAGCGCCGGTGCGCGATCGCCCATCACATAGGCGCGAACGGCAGCATGCGGAATTTGCAAGCCGACATCGAGCGCCAGAGGCGAGGCTTCGACCGCATCCATATAGTCGGCGAAGCTTTCCCAGTTCCACTTGATGCCTTCGGCAAGCGCCGAACCGGGAATGTCTTCCACGCCTTCCATCAGCCCGAGCAACCAGTCGCGCTGCTCAGGTTTGCAAGGCGCGAAGCCGACGCCGCAATTGCCCATCACCGCCGTCGTGATGCCGTGAAAGGTCGAGGGCTGAAGATAGGGGTCCCAGGTCACCTGTCCGTCGTAATGGGTGTGAACGTCGATGAAGCCCGGCGTCACGATCTGGCCCCTGGCGTCGATTTCTTCGCGACCGCTGCCTGTAACCTTGCCCACCGCAACGATGGTACGCCCGTCGATTGCCACATCTGCTTCGATGGGTGCCGCACCCGTGCCATCGAAAACGGTGCCGCCTCTGATGACGATGTCGTGCATACCGATAATCCTCCCGAAATTGCTCTGAATGGCATTTGCAGAAAGCTTAGCGGATTTTTATGCGAAAGGGGGAAGGATCGAAGACTGGTGGCTGATCGCTCACCCTGCTAGTTTGCCGCCCGGTCGGGGGCGCTATTTTCGTGTCGCGGCCCGGCATTCGGGGGGAGATCGAGGCATGCCAAATGATATTCGTTATGTAGCCGCCTGGCGGCGAAACGATCCGGCGATCGAGCGCGATGCCATTGCCTTATGGACGGAAATGAAGGTCTTGCCGCCGAATATCCGGGCCGAAGAACGCGCCAAGGAACTCGTTGCGGTTGCCTATGACGGCGACCGGCTTATTGCCGTAACGACGGCGCAGATCCATCTCCACGCTCCGGTTCGTCAGCGCTTCGCTTTCATGCGTCTTCTGGTCCGGCCAGAGGCTGAAAAGTCAGGCCTGGCCGTGCCTTTGACGGTGGCCTGCCGTGAAGAGCTCCGCGAATGGTCTCTTGCCAATCCCCATGAGCAGGTGGCGGGCTATGCCGCTGTCATCACGGCGGCTGGTTATGGTGCAAAACCGGTTCTCAACGCCGGACTGACGTTGGTGGGCTATACGCCGGATGGCCACCAGATCCGCACCTATTGGTGGGACCATTTTAAAATTCCTGTCTAGACCGGCGCCAGACCGTCTTTGGTGAAGTCCTCATTTCGTTGTTGCAGCTTTGTCAATAGCCTCATTATTCGCTCCTATGTGGATCAGGTGCCGTAGAAAAGCGGGCAATTTTCATCTAAAAATTTAAGCATATGAGTCGCCGTAATTTCGGCGCATCCAGGGGGCTACCACAATTGAATAAGACATCGAGCTTGCGGGCAAGATTGCTCGGCACGTCGGCACTTGCCGCCTTCGGCTCTGTTCTGCTTGGTTTGGGTAGTGCTTCAGCGACGCCCGCGGTGTCCTGCACCGGCCTGCCGCCCACTGCAGGCGGCAGCGTTGTCTGCACCGGAACATCATATTATTCGCTCCAGGCGGACCTCGATAATCTGACGGTCACGCTCAACCCCTCGGCGGAAGTCCGCAGTAATTATGATCCGGCAATCCTGCTGTCGGGCGACAACAACGCGCTCGTTCTTCAGGATCACTCCAGGCTTTACAGCTACGGCAACACATATGCTGTCGGCGCGTCTGGCGACAATTCCACGGTTACGCTCAATGGCGGATCGGAAATCACGCTGCAGACCTATGGTGATGGCGGCAAGTACGCTGCCCTGGCGCTGGGTGGCACAGGCTCAAAGGTCACCTTGAATGGCGGCTCTTCCATCAACGTCATCAGAGGCACGTATGGAGAGGGCGGCAGCGGCAAGTATCTCGGCGCTGCGATTTATGGGGCCGACCATACCATTACGCTGAACGGCGGCTCTTCGATCAATGTCATCGGCAATGAGTATGGAGACGGCGGCAAATATGTCGGTGCTGTCGTTTTTGGGTCCGACCAGACCATCACGCTGAACGGCGGCTCCTCGATCAATGTCACCGGTAGCCAGCATGGGGACGGCGGCAAGTATGTCGGCCTTGCGGCTTTTGGTTCCGGCCAGGCCGTCACGCTTAACGGTTCATCGATCAACGTCACCAGCGGCGGCGGCGGTATGCTTGCTGGCGTCGTCATGTACAATGCGGGTTCCTCGGACACGCCATCCTCGATCACGCTGAATGCCGGCTCGGCGATCAACGTTGTAGGAACGGGTTCGGGCGATTCCAAATATATCGGCATCATGGCCGTAGGAGCCAGCTCTGCGCCCACCCTCGCGTTTGTGGGTCCTGACGATAACAAATATGCGCCGAGCGTTACGCTCAACAGTTCAACCATTTCTGTTTCGGGCTCTGGCTACAACGGCAAATATGTCGGCGTTGCATCGATGGGCGACCGCGGCAACGTCACTCTCAACGGTGACTCGGCGATCACGCTGACCGGCGGCAGTGACGGACATTACTTCGGCATCAGGACGATTGGCGATTCCACGACAATCACGTTGAACGACACATCCAGCATCAATGTGGGCAGCTACAGGGCGAAATATAGCTACGGCATTGCTGCTTCTGGCGACAACGCGTCGGTCACGCTGAACGGTCATGCGTCGATCCGGTCCGCGAGCGACAAGTATTCCGTTGGTATACTCCTGGAAAATGGGTCCAACAGCACGGTCACGCTGAACGATTATGCGTCTGTCATTTCCTCTAGTGATAAATACGCCTCTTCCGGCATCCTGCTGAACAGCAGTTCGCACAGCACTGTGACACTTAACGGCCATGCGTCGGTGGAAGCGTATGGCGGCTCTGGAATTTATGTCAGCAATAGCGACGACGTCGCCATTGTCGTTGGCCGCGACGCGAGCGTTTATGGCAGAGTCGGCATCAAAACATGGTCTTCAAATCGTACAGATGTTTATGTTGCCGGAACGGTTGAAGGCTGGAGCGGGATTGCGATCTCGTTCGACAGCAATAGCAACAATACGAACACGCTGACGCTCGATACGGGTGCCAACATCCTCGGCGACATCGAAGGTAACGGTCGTGACAGCCTCGTGCTTCAAGGGCACGGAACGCTTTACTCCTACGTGGATGGTTTCCGCGATCTTGACGTCAATGCCGACGGCATTTGGGATCTGAGAGGCGATGTCGATCTCAATAGCGGCTTGGTTGAGCTGAACACCGGCACGCTTGCGGTGAACGGGAATCTTTATGCTGACACCGTCAACGTTGCGGCAGGCGCGACACTGGGCGGTAGCGGCACGATCTACGGCAATGTCTATAACTCAGGCGCGATCTCGCCTGGTAACTCACCCGGTATATTGAATGTCGTCGGCAGCGTTACTTTCAATCCGGGTTCGACCTTCATATTCCAGACGGACGGCACGAATTCCGACCTGCTTGACGTGACCGGCACGGTGACCATCAATGGCGGCACGGTCGTGCCGGAATTCATTGGCGGTGTTGACGGCTTCGTCGGCGATATCATCACGGCAAGCGGTGGCGTTACCGGCACTTTCTCCAACGCCCTCGGCGGCAGTATCAATTATCCCACGCCCGGTGTGGTGGCGCTCACGGCTGTGTCGCCCGCAAGCATCAATGGCGGCGTGTCCGGCGGCGCGAATTCGGGCTTCGCATTCCTTGATGCCGTGCTCGGCCAGTCCGAAAACAACATTGGCCGCGGCAAGGGCATCTGGGGCACAGGCCTGTGGCAGAGCGCCGATCGCGAGGCGGATGGTACGACGCGCGGCTTCTCACAGCACAGCCAGGGTGGCGCAATCGGTGGTGACGTTCTGCAATCGGGTGGCTTCACGCTCGGTGTAGCGGCGGGCTACCTCGACAGCACTGTGACGACGCAAGGCGGCGGCACCAGGACGAAAATCGACGGCTACAACGCCGCGCTCTATGGCGCCTATACGATGGGCAATACGTTCCTCACGGGTGCCGTGACAGGCGCTTATCAGGATCAGGACGTGCGCCGCAACGTGCTCTCGAACGGCACCGTGGTTGCCGCGCAGGGGTCGCCCAAGGCATGGCTCGGCGGCGCTGGCCTTGCGGTCGGTCACGTCATCCCGATCCAGGGAAGCTGGACGCTCACGCCCAAGGCGACCATCGCGTGGCAGCATGCGAGCCGTGATGGCTACACGGAAACGGGCGGCGGTCTCGGCGCCATGTCGGTCGACAAGGTGAGCAGTGACACGGTACGCGGCCTCGTGGGCGCCGAACTCGGCCTCACCATTCGCGATCCCAATGCAGGCTGGGCCGTGCGTCCGGCGATCCGTGCCGGTCTCGCGCAGGAATGGCGCTCCGGTGACCAGACCGTCAGCGGCACCTTTACCGCCACGGGTTCAGGCTTTACCGCCGCGCTCGACAATCGCGACCAGACCTATATGGCGGTCGGTGCTGGCGTCGACGTCACAATCGGCGGCGGCCTCACGGCCTTCGCCTCTTATGATGGCGGCTTTGGCGGCGACGTAGAAAAGACCGGCGGCGTTCGTGTCGGTGCCCGTCTCGAATGGTAGTCTCAACCCGCCGCTGACCTTCAGCGGGAAGCGGCGGGAGCAGCTCTTGGAAGACGGTGCCTTTTTAAAAGACCTTGTCGCGCGCTACAGGGCGGAGCTGATTATTCCAGCCAAGCCCGAGCTATGCGCGCTCACCGACAAGCACATCGCTCCCCATTTGGATGCGATTGTCCGCGACATGCTCGAACTGCGCGTCGAAACCGACGCTCATTTCCGCGAGCAGATTGCGGGCAGGCTCGGGGCCATGCCGCAAGCCGATGAGGGCATGGCGGCACAGCCCGCCACCTATCCGATCAGCTATTGCCTCGAGATAACGCGTTACATGCTGATGCTGATGTCGCGCGAGCCCGTGCCGACGCATATGGGCGGCCTGCGGGCGATCCATGATTTCGTGCGCGCGGGCGGCCCCGTCAAGCGCGTCTGGGGCGCGCTGCGTGGCGGCTATTTCCAGAATGCGATCCAGGTCGGAACCTTTTACCTCGATGTCGCCAACGACACGGTCAATCCGGCCAAGCCCAAGATCGAATTGCTGCCGATGGCAGACGCGAACTTCAACAATATCGGCTCCTATTTCGAATTCGCCCGCGTCGGCGCAGCCTATTGGAAATGCCGGACGATCCCGAACCGCTATTTTCCAAACCTTGCGCCCTTCTATCCGGCCATTGCCTTCGACAAGTCTGGCGTCGCGCGCTTTGAAAGCCGCAACAGCTTCATGTTCCCGATGAACATCGCAAGGCGCTTTGAGCCCGCGCGCGATTTCGTGCTGGGTGACGATGTCGGCGGCGGCACGCTCGATCCCTATATCGACTGGCTTCAGCGCTATGCCGCGCGCGACCCGCGCACCTCAGACCGCGCGCATCCGCTCTGGTTCTGCCGTGACGCAGATGCTGAATTGCACGAAAGTTTCCGCGCAATCGCCGCGCAGGATGTGCAGGCACTCACACAAAGTGCGAAACGCGCCCTTGCATCCGACACGCATTTTCTGAATATCCCTGAATTGGGCGGCGATGCGCTGCCGCATATGAATGGCGCAGAGGTCTGAATGGCGACGAACCCGATGGTCGTGGGCGATGACGTTCACAAGGAACCCACCGCACCCTTCCATCTGAATTTCACGCCGGGCTTTCAGGCCTGGCTTGCCCGTCACGATGCGGGCCTCGCCTTCTCGACCTATACCGCCGGCAAGGTGGTGATGGTCGGGCGTGGACGCGCGGACAGCTACGCGGTCTCCGAGCGCACATTCGACACGGCCATGGCGATCGCGACGACCGATGACGGTTTCATGCTCTCCATGCGCCATCAGGTCTGGCGCTTTGCCAACAGCCTCGTGCCGGGCCAGCTCTATGAAGGCTGGGACAGGCTCTATCTGCCACGCCAATGCCACGTCACTGGAGCTGTCGACGTGCATGACCTCGCCATCGACCGCAGGGAGCGCCTGCTTGCCGTGGCGACGGGCTATAATTGCGTCGCCAGCCTCGACATGCGCGGCAGCTTCAACCCGATCTGGCGACCGCCCTTCATCGACGCCATTGTCGGCGAGGATCGTTGCCATCTGAACGGCTTCTGCCTCGAAAACGGCATTCCCGCCTATGTAACGATCATCGGCGCGTCCAATGTCGCGGGCGGCTGGCGGGAGCATCGCGCCGATGGCGGTCTCGTCATGGATATGCGCACCGGCAAGTCTGTGGCGGAAGGGCTCGCCATGCCGCATTCGCCGCGTCTCTATCGCGGCAAGCTCTGGGTGCTCGAGGCAGGCACCGGCTGGTTCGGTTTTGTCGATCGCCAGAGCAGTGCGTTCAACAAGGTCGCATGGTGCCCCGGTTTCGTCCGTGGGCTGCGCTTTGTCGGAAACTACGCAATCATCGGTATTTCAAAGCCGCGCAACAAGGTATTCGAGGGCCTGCCGCTGGACGAGGAGCTGCGCAAGCGCGGCGTCGAGCCTGTCTGCGGCGTCTATATCGTCAATATCGACACCGGCGAGATTGAACAGCGCATCGACATTACCGGCTCGGTCGAAGAGCTTTACGACGTCATCGTCCTGCCGGGTGCGCTTGCACCTCTGTTGATCGGCCTGCAAGGCGACGAGGCCAAGAAATTCGTCTTTCTTGGCCCCGACACCTCGGTTCGAAAATAGGCTTTCGCTTATTTCTGCTGCTGGCCGCGCTGGCGCACGGCTTCGCGCCGCGCCTCGACGGCGGATGAGTCGACATTCTTGTTCCGCTCGCCCGAAAAGCGCCGCTCCGTGCGCAAGGCATCGCCGAAGTTCTCCGCAAAGCCGTCATTGATCAGCTTCTTGTAGGCGGGGAGAAGTTCCGGCACGAGCGAGAGCATGTCTTCCGCAAGCTTGCGGCATGTGGGGAGCAGATCTTCGGGCGCGACGACGCGATTGATCATGCCCCATGCTTCAGCCTGCTCGGCGGACAGGAAATTGCCGGTGAGCGAAAGTTCCTTGGCGCGGTAGATGCCAAGGACGCGCGACAATTTCTGGCTCAGGCCCCAGCCCGGCAGAATGCCGACGCGGGCATGCGTGTCGGCGAAGCGCGCATTGGTCGAGCAGATGAGCACGTCGCAGGCAAGCGCCAGCTCAAAGCCGCCGGTGATGGCAACGCCGTTGATCGCGCCGATGACGGGGCCGGAGAAGTGCCCGATGGAGGTCACGGGATCTTTGTCGTCGATGGTGCCGCCGACCGTGCTTGCGCCACTGCCGAGTTCCTTGAGGTCGAGCCCCGCGCAAAAAGCCTTGCCCGCGCCGGTCAGGATTACGGCGCGGACTTCGGGGTCCGCCTCCAGCTTGTCGAATGTTTCGGCGATCGCCGTGCGCAGTTCGCGCGACAGGGCGTTCATGGCCGTGGGGCGGTTCAGTGTGACGGTGGCGATTCCACCGGATTTTTCAACGAGCAGTACGGAGCCTTGCGCCGTATCGGTCATTTTATTATTCTCCATAACGGTTTAAAAAATGGCAATGAATGGCTGTAATCCTCGTCTATCAGAGGGCAGGGCGGGCCGCAAACCGACCGGGGAAACGGATTTGTTGACCCGGAGCCATCGTTCGGACAGCATGCGCCCCCTCGCAACCCCCCAAACAACTCAAGGGGCTCGATTCATTGAGCAGTGCCTCATCCGAGGAGAAGCAACCCATCCGGGTGGCTCTCCATGTCGCCGCCCTTGGCGTCGTATTCGGGGATATCGGGACCAGCCCACTTTACACAATCCGGCAATGCTTCGACCCTGTCGTGGGTCTGAAGCCGACGCCGGAGTCTGTCACCGGTGTGCTCTCGCTTGTCTTCTGGGCGATCACGCTCATCGTGATGCTGAAATACGTCATCTTCATCCTGCGCGCTGACAACAAGGGCGAAGGCGGCGTGCTCGCACTCACGGCCTTGTCGCTGAAGCGCAGCGGAACGAATGGCCGCCTCGGCGGCGCGATCACGATTGCGGGCATGATCGGCGCGGCGCTCTTCTATGGCGACGGCGTACTGACACCGGCAATCTCGGTTCTCGGCGCTGTCGAGGGCCTGGAGGTGATTTCGCCCGCATTCGACGGCATGACCATGCCGATCGCGGCGGTGCTACTGGTCGGCCTGTTTCTGGCTCAGAAGAGCGGCACGGCAAGCGTCGGCGCCCTGTTCGGCCCCGTCATGGGCGTCTGGTTCGTGACGCTTGGCGCGCTCGGCATCTGGGGCATAGCGCATGAACCGGCCGTGCTGGCGGCGCTCAACCCGCGTCCCGGCTTTGAGCTGCTCATCAGCGGCCAGACGCATCCGCTTCTGCTGCTCGGTGCCGTCGTCCTCGCGATCACCGGCGCTGAGGCTCTATATGCGGATATGGGCCATTTCGGCCGCTCGACCATCCGGCGCATCTGGATCGGACTTGTCTGGCCCGCTCTCATTCTCAACTATTTCGGTCAGGGCGCGCTGCTTCTTCATACGCCCGAGGCAGTCGAAAACCCGTTCTACCTGCTCGCGCCGGAATTCCTGCGCATTCCTCTGGTCCTGCTCGCGACCATGGCAGCGATCATCGCCTCGCAGGCTGTCATCTCCGGCGCATTCTCGGTCACGAGCCAGGCGGTCGAGCTTGGCTGGCTGCCGCGCGTTCGCATTCGTCACACATCGGCGCGCGAATCCGGCCAGATCTACGTGCCGCAGATCAATGCCGCGCTGATGGTCGGCGTGCTGGCGGTGGTCTTCGGTTTCGAGTCCTCGTCGAACCTTGCTTATGCTTATGGCATTGCCGTGGTCGGCACGATGGTGACGACGACGCTGCTCGGCTTTTATTACTACCGCTATATCGCGCGCTGGCCGCTGATCCCCACCGCATTGGTCGCGCTGGTCTTCCTGACCATCGATCTGAGCTTCCTGACCTCGAACCTCACCAAGTTCCTGCAAGGCGGCTGGCTACCCATCATGATCGCGCTTGTCATTGTGGCGGTCATGGAAACCTGGAGGCGGGGTCGCAAGATTCTCTCCGAGCAATTCCTCGATGGCGCCGTGCCGCTTGAGACCCTGCTGAAACAGGCGGCGGCGCAGAAAATCCAGCGCGTGAAGGGTGCGGCCGTCTTCCTTACCGCCAATCTCGACATGGTGCCGACGGCGCTTCTGCATAATCTCAAGCACAATCAGGTGCTGCATAAACGCGTGGCCCTGCTGCGCGTCAGCACCGAAGACACGCCGCGTGTCCCGTTGAGCGAGCAGTTGCATGTCGAGACGCTGCCAAACGGTTTCGCGCGCATCGAAATCCGCCACGGCTTCATGCAGCCGGTCGACGTCCCCGAAACGCTGGAACGCTGCCGCACCTTCGGCCTCGATTTCCCGCCAATGGAAACGTCTTACTTCGTCAGCCGCCAGACGCTGGTGCATGAGCATTCGTCGAAAATGCCCGCCTGGCAGTCTCAGCTTTTCATTCTGCTGATGGACTATGCATTGTCGCCGACCGAATATTTCCAGCTTCCGCCAAACCGCGTCGTGGAACTCGGCACGAAGACCGAGGTCTGATCGCGCAAAGCGCGCGGGGGCGTTACTCGCGCGCCTTGATCCGCTCCGCGCGCAACGCGGACCGCCTCAGCTTTCCGGCATCGTCGCGTAGCGGCTCATGCGCAAGCTCGAAGCTTTTCGGAATCTTGTATCGCACAAGACGCTCGGCGAGATGCGCGCGCAGCGCTGCCTCGTCGAACCCCTCCGGCGCATCGACGATGGCATGGATCGTATTGCCCATATCATCATCCGGCAGCCCGATGACGGCAGACGAGCGCACACCCGCAAAGGCGTCGATCGCGGCCTCGACCTCGGCGGGATAAATATTTGCGCCGCCCGCAAGGATCATGTCCGTGTGCCGGTCGGCGAGATAAAGATAGCCGTCCTCATCCATCCAGCCGATATCGCCGATTGACTCCCATCCGCCATCAATCTGTTTCGATGCCGCGCCGAGATAATGATAGGTCGTGCCCGGCCCGCTGAGAGGCCGCATATAGACTTCGCCCGTCTCGCGCGGCCCAAGCGTGCGCCCGTCTTCGCCGACGATTTTCATCTCGCAGGTTTCCGCAGGCTTGCCGACGGAGCCACGATGCAAAAGCCATTCATCGCCCGAGATCCATGTCGCGCCTTGCGCTTCCGTGCCGCCGTAAAGCTCATGAACGCGCGACGGCCCGAGCCACTCGATCCACTTCTCCTTGAGCCATGCGGGGCAGGGTGCCGCAAGATGCAACATGATGCGCAAATGCGAGAGGTCGTATTTGTTGCGCACATCTTCGGGCAGATTCCAGATGCGATGCATCATGGTCGGAACCAGCATCACCCAGTCCACCTTGTGTTCGGCGAGGAGGCGCAGCGTTTCTTCTGCATCGAAGCGCGTCATCACGATGATGTGGTTGCCGCGCGTAATGCCCGTCATTGAGAAGCTGAACGGCCCGTTGTGATAGAGCGGGCCGGGCACGAGTTGCGCGCGCCCGATTTCCTGCTGCAGGCGAACTTCAAGCGGATCGAACGCGCCGATATCATTCGAGACGATGATCTTCGGCCGCCCGGTCGAGCCGCCCGATGTCGGCGCCTTCCAGTATCGCGCCGTCTTCTCCGGCAATTCGGTGTCGGGCAGCGAAGCATCGGGCTCAAAGCCTGCCTCGATGCAAACCACAGCGCCATGTGCGCCCGGCGGTGCGCCGACAACAAGCGACGGTGCCGCGATTTCGACGATCATCTCCCGCTCCGCTTGCGGCAGACGTGCCGATATCGGCTGCGGTGTCGCGCCGAGCTTCCATGTGGCAAAGCATGCTTCGTAAAACTCGATACCGTTCGGAAGGCCGATGGTTACGAAGTCGCCCTCTTTGACGCCGAGCTTTTCATAGGCACGCGCAAGCCTGTTGGTGCGCGCATCGAACTCGCCCCAGCTAATCGTGCGATCGTCATGTGTGATCGCAGGCGCGTTCGCATCACGCGCGGCCCAGAAGGCGGGAATGCGACCGATGGGAAGAATGGGCATGGCGTTCCTCGATGTTTCTTTTCTTTATAAAGCGAAGCCCGGAACCGGCGAACCGAATAGTTCAACCGCTGGCCGTCTGCTGCAGCTCATGCGAGAAACTGCGATAGAGCGACGCCGATAAAGTTGGCGATAGCATAGCCGAGAATGCCGAGCATCACGGCGGGTGTCACAAGCGTGTCCCATCGCTGGCTCGCCGCCTGCGCGGCAGCGGTTGCCGGGCCGAGCGCGCACGCATTCGACGCGATAAGCGCTTCGGCAAGGTCGATCCGGAAAAGTTTCGCACCGCCAAGAACAAAGGCAAGGTGCACCACGGCCATCACACCCGTAAATGCGAAGATGGGGAGCGCCGTTTGCAGCATCAAAAGCACGTCCGCACTGGCGCCGATGACGGCAAAGAAGATGTACATAAAATACATGCCGAGATCGAAATCGCCCTGAAGACCATGCATGCGCTGCGGAAAAACATTGGCGATGGTGAGGGCGGCAATGGTTACGAAAAGCATGCCGAACTGCGGAACGTTGAGAAATTCTGCAACCGTGTAGCCGGCAAAACAGCAAAGCGCCGAGAGCGCCAGTGCCGTCGCCAGATCAGCCGCATGGAAGCGCCCGCGTTCTTCAGATTTGGCGGCGTCCTTCTCCACGGGCGCAGCGTCGATCACGGCGGATGGGAAAAAACGGCGAATGAGTGCCGAGCCGGGTAAAAGTACGAGCAGGGTCAGGAAGAGCGTGCCGCCGACATTGTCGGATGCTGCCATCGCACCGAGAACCGTGCCGTCATTGAGATCGATCATTTTCGACACGGCAGCGAAATTCACCGATCCGCCGATCCAGCTTGCGCCGATCGTGCCGACGATCTTGTGACCGAGCGGCCCAAGGCCGATCAGATAAAATCCGGCGAAAACGCCGGCGATGGTGCCGAACGTGGCGATGGCGAAGGCGAGCAGAAGACGGCCGGCTTCCGGAATGATGCGCCGCAAATCCGCTTTGAAGAGCAACAGCGGAATCGCGAGCGGGATGGCATAGGTCCATACGAGATCATGGAAGGGCGAGGCGAAGGGCAGGATGCGCAGATTGGACAGAAGAGCGCCCGCACCGATTGTGAGAATGACGCCGGAAAGAATCTTGCCGAGTCTCGTGCTCTCGGACCAGAACCCGAATGCTGCGGCAGAGAGAAAAATTGCGATGAGGCCGAAATTATTTTCGGCAGATATAAGCGAGCCAGTCATCCCCGTCCCTGCATGAGATATTCCGAAGTCGGCATATCATGGAGAGCAAGGACAGGAATACAAGCTTCATTGACCGTGGTTCGTATTGCGCTTTGTTCTAGAGCGCGAAGCCCAGAACCAGCGAACCGAATTGATCGATCTTCGGCTGGCCATAAAATTCGCGCGTGCGGAAATCATGCGTGAAGCTCAGCCTTGTCGAGCCCAGAACCGCGACGGCACCCAGCTTGAGATCGCCGACGAGAGGTCGCTTGTCGACGCTCAGGCTGTCGCGAAACGTGTTGCCGTCGAGAAAAATATCCCGCGCCACCGCGCGACCTTCCAGACCGGCAAAGAGATACCAGTCGAAACCCGTCGAGGCGTGAAACCATTCCGAGCCGCCTGTGCCGGGATAGATGCGCGGCGGTCCGAAATCGTCAGGCAAGGTCGGCCCGATGCGCCACACCGCGCCCCCGCCCGCATAGGTCAGCACATTGCCGACCGCTACCGTGCCATAGGGAATGACGTCGGTCGCGAGGCCGAACATCTTCGGCGTCTCGAACACGCTTGAACGCCATGCGCGCTCGAAGCTCAGGTTTACACCCGGCTCGTTGCGAAGCTGGTTCGCCCAGCCGCTCGCCTGTTCGACATTGATGATCTTGTGCCAGCCATTTTGCACCTGCCGCCCGAGCGCCGCCGGGCCGATGACGCCGAGATCGAGCTTCCACTGATCCTGCCAGGCGTCGCCGAGATCGTTGCTGCGAATGCTTTCCAGGGTGAATGTCGTATGCAGCCACGCGGCATAGGGCCGATCATTGGTGATGGGCGCGGTCGTATCCGTATCGTCGGGCGTAAAGATCGCCTGTGAAAGCGCAACGCCGACCCGGTGCGAGACGCCGGTAATGTTCTTTTCGTCGGTGAAAAGGCCAAAGAGCGGCGGCGCGGAAATCGCCTTCAGCCAGTCGGGCAGATCATTCGTCGGCCCCGAAAGCCAAGAGGCTTTCATGCCGTTCGTATAGTGCCGGTCGGTATTGGCGAATTTGGCGAAGAGATCGTTTTCGGTCTGAAAGGTGATGAAACCGCCATCGGGCGTAATCGCCGGATCGGGCATCAGGTCCCCGGCAAATGCAGGCCCGAGGCCGATTGCACCGCACAACACCACGCCGCTCAGGAGCGGACCGGCACGAAATCTGTTCAACATTGGGAGGAACCTGGCTGGATTGTATCGAATGGTCGCTTGACGGAGGGAAAGACACCGCTGTCCAATGAATACAATGAAAATAACACCAAATCGTGGCGGGAACCGGGGAGGGTTGTCGAATGAATATGTCGCAAACGACTGAAGGCTGGAGCCGCGAAGACGCTGCTGCATCGGGCATGATCATCGCATGGCACGCGGCGGCAGATCCTGAAAGACCTGCGGTCATCTCCGAGGCGGGAGACAGAACCTATGCCGAACTCAATGCGCGCGCCAATCAGCTCACTCGGGCGCTGCGTCGCGCCGGATTGAAGGCGGGCGATGCCGTTGCGCTTCTTTGCTCGAACCGGCCGGAATTTGTCGAGACGATCGTCGCCTGCCAGCGCGGCGGTTTCCGCATCACGCCGGTCAACTGGCATCTGAAGGGCGTGGAGGTCGGCTATATCGTCGACAATTGCGAAGCGAAGGCCTTCGTCGCCGATGCCCGTTTCAGGGAGTCCGCGAGCGAAGCGGCGGGCATGTCGCCCGGCCTCATCGTCAGCCTCGCAATTGGCGGCGATATTCCGGGCTTTGTGAACTACGAGGACGCGGTCGGCGCGGAAGCGGTTCATGACATTGAAGACCCGGTGCTTGGTACACAGATGATGTATACCTCCGGCACGACGGGTTATCCAAAGGGTGTCTTTCGCCGCGAGGCAGCACCCGTCTCGCCGCTTCTCGTCAAGCTCACCGAAACGGCAGGCTTCCAGCCCGGCGAGGACATGGCCCTCGTCACCGGGCCGCTCTATCACGCCGCGCCGCTCGCGCTCAATCTGAACTTTCCGCTCAATGCCGGCGTCGGCTGCGTCATCATGGACAAGTGGGACGCGGAAGAAACGCTGCGTCTCGTCGAGGAATACGGGATTACGCATACGCATGTCGTGCCGACCATGCTTCACCGCATTCTCAGCCTGCCGCTCGAGACGCGCGGAAAATATGACTACTCGTCCCTGCGCTGGGTACTGCATGGCGCGGCCCCTTGCCCGACCCATGTGAAGGAGCGCTCAATCGAGTGGTTCGGTCCGGTGATCTTTGAATATTATGCGGCGACCGAAGGCGGCGGTATTTTCGCCGATAGTCAGGAATGGTTGAGCAAACCCGGCACGGTCGGCAAGCCGCTTCCCGGCGTCGAAATGAAAATCGTCAACGATGCGGGTGAGATTGCAAAGCCCAACGAAGTCGGCACGATCTATTTTCAGGCGCCACAGCAAGGCCGCTTCGAATATTTCAAGGCGCCGGAGAAAACCGAAGGCGCCTATCGCGGCGACGACTACACCATGGGCGACATGGGCTATCTCGATGAGGATGGCTTTCTCTTCCTCACCGGACGCAGCGCCGAAGTGATCATCTCGGGCGGCGTGAACATCTATCCCGTCGAGATCGATCAGGAAGTGCTGGAGCACCCCGCCGTTTACGACGTCGCCGTCGTCGGCGTTCCCAATGAGGAATGGGGCGAGGAAATAAAAGCCGTCGTACAATTGAACGAAGGCTTCGCGCCGTCGCCAGCGCTTGCGCAGGAAATCGTCGCCTTCGCCGCCGCGCGCCTGCCGGGCTACAAGCGCCCGCGCTCCGTCGACTTCACCGACGATCTGCCGCGCATGCCGTCCGGCAAGATCGTGCGCCGCACGGTGCGCGATCGCTACTGGCAGGGTGACAAGAAAATCTGAAGACAGCTCAAAAGGGGGACAGCCTCACGTATCGGCCCAGCGGCGCAGCAGATTGTGGTAGATGCCCGAGAGGCGGACCACTTCGGGATGATTGACGCCTTGCTCGCCCGCAAGTGAGCGGATGCTCGTATCGAGGTCGAAAAGCAGCGTGCGCTGACCATCGTCGCGCACCATGCTTTGCAGCCAGAAGAACGAGCAGACCCGCGCGCCGTTGGTGACGGGCGTCACATGATGGAGGCTTGTCGAGGGATAAAGAACGATGCTTCCCGCCTCGAGCTTCACCTCCTGCGTGCCGTAATTGTCTTCGACGACGAGCACGCCGCCTTCATATTCTTCCGGCTCGCTCAGAAACAGCGTCATCGAAAGATCGGTGCGGATGCGCACAGGCGTGCCGCGAACCACGCGGATCGCATTGTCGACATGCGTGCCGAAATGCTCGCCGCCCTGATAGCGATTGAAAAGCGGTGGAAAAATCTTCAGCGGCAGTGCCGCCGACAGGAATATGTCGTTGCGCGCCAATGCATCGAGAACATTGTCGCCGAGCTTGCGGCCAAGCGGGCTGTCTTCCTTGAGCTGCTGATTATGTTTGACCGCGCCGGACTGTTCGCCTGCCGTCGCCTTGCCGTCGATCCATTCGGCCTTGTCCATCTCGGCGCGGAACGCCGCGACTTCTGCCTTGGTCAGCAAGTCCGGGATACTGATCAGCATGTTGCCTCCGGGGACAAGATAAGGCGGCAGGCCCGTTTTGTGAGGGGCCTGCCGCTTGGGTCGTGCCTTCTGCCGTGTTGCGGATCAGAAGGTGTAATCGAGCGCCAGTGTAGCCGAGCGACCCGGCGCCACGAAGGCGAAAGGCGCGCCGCTGCGATATAGCGCATCGAAGTAGAGGCGGTCGAAAGCGTTGAGCACGTTGAGGCGCACTTTCATATCCGGGGTGACCTGATAGTCGGACATGAAGTCCACGCGCACCCAGCCCGGCAGACGGGGAGACGTGTTCGGGTTTGCCGCATAGGTGCCGCCGAAAACCTCGCCCTTATATGTCACCGTCGAGCCGACCGACCACTTGTCGGTGAGCGCATATTTCGCCTGAACATATGCGCTCTTCTCCGCCGTGTTGACCATCTTGCCGGTGCCTTGCGGGCTCCGTATCACGTCGGCATCGAACAGCGACACGCCGCCCATGAGGCTGAGTTCCGGCGTGACGTTACCTGCCGCCTGGAACTCGACGCCGCGCACGCGACGCTCGCCCTGTCCTTCGCCTGCGACGATCACATCAAGGCCGCCATCCTTCTCGATCTGGAAGAGCGAGGCGGAGAGAAGCAGGTGCTCATTGAAGAGGCTCCATTTGGTGCCCGCTTCATAAGAGATCACGCGCTCGGGGCTTGCCGACTGGATCGCGGTCGTGTTCCCGCCGTAATCCGCGCTGGTTGAATCCGAAAGCGCACCGGGCGGGTTCGAGGCCGAGGAGACGGAGGTGTAGAAGCTCGCATAAGGCAGCGGCTTGTAGGTGACGCCGGCATGCCAGTTGAAGAAGATGTCGTCGCTGTCGCCGGTCGTTTCCGGATAGGGGCTGCCTCCCGGAATGGATGTCTGGTGCTGCGTGTAGTGGTCGAGGCGAATGCCGCCGAACACCTGCCACTGTTCGCTCAGCTCCACCGTATCGGAGAGGAACGCAGCCTGCGTCTGGATGGTGCTTTGCGTCGGGCTGTTGTTCTTGCGGATCGTGCCGGTCCAGGCATTGTGGTTCGGGTTGTTGATGTCGATGACGACATTGCTCTGGCCGATATAGCCGGGATTGCGCGAGTCCTCATATGTGGCTTCGACGCCGCTGACGATCGTGTGCTTGAAGGCGCCGGTTTCGAAGTCGAAGGTCAGCGTGCTGAGGCCGCCGACATAATCCCAATATTGCCGGCGCTGCTTTGCGCTGGAGCGCACGGTGCCTGCGACGAGGTTCGGCGCTTCCGGTGCGCCGACCACATAGTCGTTGGTCGCATGGCCGTAGCGCAGTTGCGTGTTCCAGTTCAGGTTCGGTGTCAGCTTCACCTGTGACTGAAGCGTTGCGATGTCCTGCGTCGTTTCCCAGAAATCGCGCGTGAGCTGGCCGTAATATTTTGCTTCGCCATCGACCGTGTAGGGCGTCTTGGCATTGGCATTCCACGGCACGCCGAAATCGGGGAGCGCGTCGGTCTTCAGGTGGTAATAATCGCCGAGGATCGTGACCTTGTCGGAGGCCTGCCACTCGAAGGAGGCGGCGCCGCCCCAGCGGTCGTCCTTCACGTCGACGTCGTCGCTGCGGCCGGGCACGTTCGAGTCGTGCCACATGCCGTTGACGCGCACGGCGAGCGTCTTGCTGACGACCAGATTGCTGTCGACGGTCACGCGCTTGTAGCCATCTGTGCCGACGCCGACCGAGACTTTGTTGAAGTCTTCGCTCTGCGGCATCTTGGTGATCATGTTGATCGCGCCGCCGGTCGTGCCGCGGCCCGCAAATGTCGAATCCGGACCTTTGGAAATTTCGATCTGCTCAAGCGCGAATGTCTCGCGGCTCACAATGCCGGGTTCGCGCAAGCCGTCGACCAGAACGTCGCCGCGCGCTTCAAAGCCGCGAATGATGAAGCGGTCGCCGAGCGCGTTGCCGCCTTCGCCTGTGCCGATGGTGATGCCGGGCTGCGAACGGACCACATCCTTGACGGAGGTCGCGCCTGCATCCGTGATCGCCTCTTTCGGGATGATCGTGATTTCCTTGGAGAAATCCTGGATGTTCTGAATGATCTTTCCGCTGGCCGAGCGATCGACCTTGTAAGGCGCGGAGGGATCGGCATAAGGGTTCGCGCCTTTGGCCGTGGTCGACTCGATGATGAGCGCCGGGATCTCGACTGCCGCGTCTTTCTTCTTTGCGTCAGCATCATCCGCCATGGCGGGGAGCGCGATGCTGGCGGCTGCCACACAGCATGCGGTCATCAATGCGGAGCGATAACCGGCGGCAGAGCTTGCCTGTCGGGCATGCAGACGCAGCGACCCCGGCACACGTGCCGGCATCTTTTTTTCGATCATTAGGTCAGTCCCCCTGTTGGGATTGGCCCCGATGCGCGGGGCCAACGAAACACGTGCGAAAAACAGAGAACATCCGCAGTCTCGGTCGCGGTGTCCGTCCTTGATTATGGTGCCTAGAACCTCAAGGCCTGCTGATACTAATAAGAATCATTCCTATTCTCAATCGCAAATTTGCCACGAGCGGGCGATCGCGCCGCCATTTCCGATCAATGTGGCCGAAAGTCTTCACATGAAGTGTGGGGGCATATTGCTGCGTCGCCGGATGGCCGGTTTGCCGCTATGAAGTGCCGAAAGAGGCATGCTGAAGGATCGAAAATGAAATCTGCATCTGGCGTCAGCCGGAGCCATTTGCGCTTCATCCTGATCCTCGGCGCGCTGACGGCCTTCGCGCCGCTGGCCATCGACATGTATCTCCCGGCCTTCCCGGCCATAGCCCAGCATTTCGGCACGAGCGCAGGCGCGGTTCAGGGGACGCTCGCGATCTATTTCATCGGCATGGCGCTCGGCCAGAGCGTGCTTGGTCCCTTGTCGGATCGTTTCGGCCGCCTGCCGCCGCTGCTTCTCGGCATTGCCGCTTTCTCGCTCGCCTCTGTCTGGGCTGCGCATGCGGCAAACATTGAAAGCCTCGTCGCTGCGCGTTTCGTGCAGGCGCTGGGCGGCTGTGCAGGCATCGTCATCGCCCGCGCCATGGTCCGGGACCTCTTTGAAGAGCGCGAGTCGGCGCAGGTCTATTCGCTGCTGATGCTGGTCATGGGCGTCGCGCCGATCCTCGCGCCCGTCATTGGCGGCCTGGTCCTCACTAATTTCGGCTGGCCGGTCATCTTCTGGCTGCTCGGTGGCTTTGGCGCGGTCTGTTTCGTCGCCGTCTGGTGGGGGCTTGGCGAAACGCTGCCGGTCTCGCGCCGTTCAAGCGGCGGTTTCTTCCCGGTTCTGCGTGCTTATCTCGCATTGGCCAGGGACCGCCAATTCGTCGCCTTCACTCTGGCGAATGCCTTCATTTCCGCGGCGATGTTTGCCTATATCACCGGCTCGCCCTTCGTCTTCATCGACTTTCACAAGCTGAGCCCGGAACACTATGCCTTCATCTTCGGCGCAAACGCGCTCGGCCTCATCGCCGCGTCGCAGATCAATGCCTTTCTGCTCCGGCGCATATCGGGCCGCAGAATTCTGGCCGTCTCCATCACGGCGCATCTCGTGGCCGCGCTTTGCCTCGTCGGCGCGACGATCTATGCACCTGATGCACTACTCCCGTTGCTCGCCGCGCTTTTTGTCGTCGTCGGCAGCGTCGGCTTCGTCGGTTCGAATGCCGTGGCCGCCGCCATGTCGCGCGCGCAGGATTTCATCGGCGCCGCTGCCGCGCTGAACGGCGTCGTGCAATTTGCAGCCGCCGCCTGTGCCGGTGCCATTGTCGGCATGTTGAACGACGGCACGCCGCTGCCGATGGCTCTGGTTATTGCGGGCCTCAGCATCGCCGGAACGCTCGCCCGCCTCTTCGCGCGTTAGCACCGATTGAGGGCTTGGGCGGCGGGGCAGGGCAATGTAGCGTCTCTCCCGTTGCAATGACCTCAGGGGAAGAATCAAATGTCATTTGCCTATCCGCTCACCGGGCTCGTCACCGTACTGACGCTCGGCGTCTATTTCTGGATGGCGATCAATGTCGGCCGCGTCCGCACCAAGCTCAATGTTCCCGCGCCCGCGACCACCGGACCGGACGAGTTCATGCGTGTGCTTCGCGTGCATGAAAACACGATGGAGGGATTGCTTCTCTTCTTTCCGGTGCTCTGGCTTTTCGCGCTGACGAGCCACGACCTCTGGGCCGCCATCATCGGCGTCCTCTATCCGATCGGCCGCATCATCTATGCGCGCGGCTATTATGAAGCAGCGGGCAAGCGCAGCCTCGGCTTCAGCATCGGCCTTCTCTCGACCGGGCTCCTGACGATCGGCGCGCTGGTCGAGTTGGTTCTGGCCGCTGTGCAGACCTACGGCTGACGCAAAAGCAGAAGGGCCACCTCTTTCGAGGCGGCCCTTCGCTCCTATCCAGCATCCGTTTCTTGTTATTGACGCCGAAACTTTTGTGATCGTTCAGCCAAGCTTGCCGATGGCTGCGACGACCTGATCGGTCTTTTCCGCCGTGACCATGTGGCTTGCCTCCGCGATGGACACGAGCTCCGCCCCTTTGATGCCTTTCTTGAAGGCATGGGCATAAGCGGGCGGGATCAGCTTGTCGCTGTCGCCCCAGATCAGAACCGTCTTCGCCTTGATGCGATAGAGCCGGCTGGCGAGCCCGCGATCGGGAATGGGAAACAGGATCTTGCCTGCCATGCCCATCTGCCGCGCATTCATCACGAGGAAGCCCTTAAGCCATTCGGGATCGTCAAGCGCGACGCCCGCCGTCATCAGCTTCGTGCCTGCCTCCACATCGTGGAAGAGATATTGCGGCATCTCATAGGGCAGCATCGCGAAGAGGTCGGGGATCGGATGATCGTCGAGCCACAGACCCGCGGGACAGATAAGTCCGAGGCGCGAAACGCTGGCGGGCGAAATGGCGGCCATCTCGGCGGCGATCATGCCGCCCATCGAATGGCCGACAAGGATCGGGTCTTTGAGCCCAAGCGCGTCGACCACATCCATCGTGTGCAGCGTGAAGTCGAGCATATCGCGGATTTCGCCGCATTCCTCGGAGTCGCCATAGCCCGGCACCAGTGGCGCATAGACATGATATTTCTCGGCGAGCTTCAGAAACAGTGGATCGCCCGCCTGAATGCCGCCCGCCCCATGCAGGAAGACCAGCGGCTCGCCCTTGCCGCCTTCGAAATAGCGGACGGGGACGTGATGCGTTTTGACTGTCTTGAGTTCCATCAGTCTTTACCTCCGACAGCGGCCGCGATGGCTTGTTCATTGGGAAGGCTGCCGGGTACCGCCTGTTTGGAAAGCGGCTTGCACCAGAAGCGGTTGTCGTCCTTGTATTCCGGGAACATGTCGCGGAGTTTCGGCATGACCTTTTCGGCGAAGAGCTTCGTCGAATACATGCACTTGTCCTTCGGCATATTGCCGACATGCAGCAGGCAGAAGATGTTGCCGACGCGAAGCCCCTTGATGAGATCTTCCATGCGCTGACGCACCGTCTCCGGGCTGCCCGCAATCACATGGCCTTGCTCGGTCAGGTCTTTCCACGTCAGGTGCCCGTAACCGCCAAGGGGCGGCGCATATTGCGACAGCGCACCGGTCTGGATCGTCTTGATCGTCCGGTAGCCAGGCGCATCCGCAAAGCCGCCATAAACATGGAGGCAGCGATTGTAGAAATAGCTCACATGTTCCGAATAGAGGCGTTCGGCTTCTTCGTCCGTGTCGGCCACGCAGATCGTCTGCGCAAAGCCCGCGCGATAGGGCGAGTCGTCGGGCGCATTGCGCTCGGCCACGCGGTCCCAATAGCCCTGAAGCAGTGCCTTGGCGCGGATATAGCCGGAGAACGACAGGTAGGAATAGGAGTAGGTATTGTCGATGCAGAAGTCGTAGGTCTCGACCGAACCGCCGCCGGGAATATGAACCGGCATCGGGTTCTGGATCGGCCGCGGCCAGATGTTGACATGGCGCAGCTTGTTGTAGCGGCCATTGAAGGCAAACGGATCGGGCTCGTTCCAGGCGCGTTTGATGAGGTCATGCGCCTCATTATATTTTTCGCGCGTGAGCGCCGGGATCTGCCCGTAGCAATAATTGGTGTCCATCGACGTGCCGACCGGAAAGCCTGCAACGAGACGGCCGCCCGAAATGCAATCGAGCATCGCCATTTCTTCAGCGACGCGCACGGGCGGATTGTAGAGCGCAATGGAATTGCCGAGCACGACGAGGCCGACATCTTTCGTCCGCCGCGCAAGGCCCGCCGCGATGATATTCGGCGAAGGCATGATGCCATAGGCGTTCTGGTGATGCTCGTTGACGCCGATGCCGTCAAAGCCCAGCGTCGAGGAGTATTCCAGCAGGTCCATATACTCATTGTAGAGATGATGCGCTCTCGCCGGATCGAAAAGCCGCGAGTCGATATCGACCCAGACCGACCGATGCTTTTCGCGAAAGTCATCGGGCAAGTCCTGCCACGGCATTAGGTTGAACCAGGTGAATTTCATCAGCGTTTCCTCCTGATGGGCACTGCTCGCCCCGCTTTTTGGCGTCCCCGGCGGCCTGCCTCTGTTTTAGGGTAATTCCCCTAATTCTGGAGTCTAATGGCTTTCCTTTTGGGGTGCAATTCACAGATTGCCGTCGCGAATCCCTGCCGGATTTGGCGTTCATGCCCCTTGCGGCGTTATGCTGAGCCATCAGCCATTTCAGCGAGTGGAGGCATTGCGATGCGTATGAAATCTCTGGGCCGTTCCGGCCTCAAAGTCTCGGTCGTCGGTCTCGGCTGCAACAATTTCGGCATGCGCATAGATCAGGTGGCAACCGACAAGGTTGTCGGCAAGGCTCTCGATCTGGGCATCACGCTTTTCGACACCGCCGATATTTATGGAAACAAGGGCGGCTCGGAAACCATGCTCGGCAAGGCATTGGGAAGTCGCCGCAAGGACATCGTGCTCGCGACAAAATTCGGCCTGCCGATGGGCGAGGGCGATTTGATGAAAGGCGCATCGCGCCGCTACATCGTGAACGCAGTCGAGGCGAGTCTTAAGCGTCTTGGTACGGATTATATAGACCTCTATCAGATCCACTTCCCCGATCCCGAAACGCCGATCGATGAAACGCTTGCCGCGCTTGACGATCTCATCCGTGCGGGCAAGGTCCGCTATATCGGCTGCTCGAATTTTGCGGGCTGGCAATTGACGGAAGCCTGGTACATCGCGAAGGAACTGGGCGCCACGAAATTCATCACCGCGCAGAACCACTACAATCTTCTCGACCGCAAGATCGAACAGGAACTCATCCCGGCCGCCAAAGCCTATGGCGCAAGCGTGCTGCCCTATTTCCCTCTCGCCAGCGGCATGCTCACCGGCAAATACATTCGCGGCCGCGATCTCCCCAACGATGCGCGTCTCACCGTCATGGGCGGTGGCGCAAAGAACATCCTGACGGATGCCAATTTCGACCTCGTCGAAAAATTGACCGAATTCGCAAGCGCCCGCGGCCACACCACGCTCGACCTCGCCATCGGCTGGCTCGCCTCGCAACCCCATGTGGCCAGCGTCATCGCCGGCGCAACCAAGCCCGAACAGGTCGAACAAAACGTGGCGGCAGGTGCATGGGAGCTGAATGCGGAGGAACTGGCAGACGTCGGCAAGCTGAGTTTCAGGTTCTGATCGTGCTCGCTTCCTCATAACCGGGCTTGACCCGGCCCAACGGTAAACATCCGTTAAGTCATTGCCTCCACCATTGCGGTTCCGAAGCCGCATGGCGAGCAACGACATGGCCGACCGATCCTCTGACAATAAGCCGCTCGCCGTTTTGATCGACGCCGAGAACGTACAGCTTTCCGTTGTGTCCGCGGTCCTCGATGAAATTGCCAAATTCGGCAACGTCACCGTCAAACGTGCCTATGGCGATTTCACGATGCCTCCGCTCCAGCCGTGGCGGGCTGCCATGCTTTCTCTCGCCATTCAGCCGATGCAACAGTTCCGCAATATCAACGGCAAGAGCGTTACTGACAGCGCCCTCATTATCGATGCCATGGACCTGCTGCATGGCGGTCGCGTTGAAGGCTTCTGTATCGTCTCAAGCGACAGCGATTTCACACGGCTCGTCACGCGCGCCCGCGAAAATGGTTTGGCCGTTTACGGCTTCGGTGAAAAGAAGACGCCGCTTGCCTTCGTTAACGCCTGCACGAAATTCATTTACACGGAGTTCCTTCGGCCTGAAGCAGAACCCGCAGTCATTGCAACGAAGGTAAAGGTGACCAGGCCAAAGCCTCCGCTGGGACTCCTGCGCACCGCAATCGAAGCGGCAGAGGAGGAAACGGGCTGGGCAAATCTGGGCGCAGTCGGTACTGCAATCAGCGACCATCACCCGGATTTCGATGCGCGCACTTACGGTTTTGCAAAACTCAGCTCACTCATCAAGGCAAGCGGCATCGCAGAATATCGGCTGGCCGGTGAAGAAGGTGGCCCGAAACAGGCGTTTGTGAAGCTGCGTGAGCCATCTTCCTGATCCGTCTTTCAGCGGAATTTGTCGCCCACTTTTGGCATCATGGGTGTAGGCTTTCCGCCTTGGGGGCATCGGACCTTTACTTATTCAAAGGGAGGATTCCACGATGCGCAGAAATCTAGGGTACGTCGCGCCGATGGCGCTGGCATTCGCAGTTGCAGGCTTCACTTTTGTTTTCGTGAGCCCGGCTCTCGCCGCGCAACCGGCCAAGGAGATCGCAGCCGGAGCACAGCATGCCGGTTTCGCCGCCGCCTCCGCCGACCTTGCAGGTGTGCATATGCACCTGCACCACACCATCAACTGCCTCGTCGGACCGGAAGGCAAAGGCTTTGCGCCCAAGGAGGAAAACCCTTGCGCAGCGCTCGGCAATGGCGCCATTCCTGACACCGCCGACGCGATGAAGAAGAAATCGCTCGAAGATGCGCTCATGAAAGCCGAGGCGGGCGTTTCCGAAATGGACCTCGCCAAGGCGAAGTCCATCGCGAGCGAAACGCAAACCATGCTGAAAGCGCTGGAATAGGTTCAAAGCCGTTTGTCGCGAGGCGAAGCGAGGGCGTTTGCGCCCTTCCGCCTCGCGCATTCGGAGGCTAAGCTCCCTCTCAACAAGCATTCAAAGAACAGAGGGAACTCCATGGCTGAAGTGGACATCGTAATTCGCGGCGGAACGCTGGTGGACGGCACAGGCACTGAGCCGCGTCAGGCAGACGTTGTGATCGACAATGGCGTCATTGTCGAAGTCGGCACGGTAACGGCGAAGGGCCGCGAAGAGATCGACGCGAAGGGCCTTCTCGTGACGCCGGGCTGGGTCGACATCCACACGCATTATGACGGTCAGGCCACATGGGACGAGCGCATGACGCCGTCCTCGATCCATGGCACGACCACGGTCGTCATGGGCAATTGCGGCGTCGGCTTCGCGCCGGTGCGCAAGAGCGACCACGACACGCTGATCCGCTTGATGGAAGGCGTTGAGGATATTCCCGGTGCCGCGCTGCATGAAGGCCTCTCCTGGAATTGGGAGAGCTTCGGCGATTACATGGACCAGCTCGAAGCCCGTCCGCGCGACATCGACGTTGCAGCGCAAATCCCGCATGGCGCGCTCCGCGTCTACGTGATGGGCGAACGCGGCGCAAAGCGCGAACCGGCGACCGAGGCAGAAATTGCACAGATGCGCGATCTCGTGCGCGAAGGTATTGAGGCAGGCGCGCTCGGCTTCTCCACCACGCGCACCATGGTGCATCGCACCGCCGATGGCGATCTGACGCCGACCGTTGGCGCGGCCGACGCGGAAATGATCGCCATTGCGCATGGGCTGAAAGATGCAGGCGCGGGCGTTCTGCAATGGGTGTCGGATTTCAAGGAAATCGACCACGAGTTCGGCCTCATCACGCAACTTGTCGAAATCTCCGGTCGTCCCCTGAGCTTCTCGATGGTGCAGGCCGACGTCGTTCCCGATCAGTGGCGCGAATTGACCAGGCGCCTCGATGAGGCCGCCGGAAAGGGCCTGCCGATCCGTGCGCAGGTGCAGGGCCGTCCCGTTGGCCTGATGCTCGGCCTTCAGGGGTCCGTGCATCCCTTCGTCACGCGTCCGAGCTATGCGGCGATTGCGCATCTGCCGCTTGCCGAGCGCGTCGAGATCATGCGCGATCCGGCATTCCGCGCGAAGATGCTCGCAGAGGCGCCGCAGGCGGGTCATCCCTTCGTGAACTCGCTGGCAGGCGCCTATAACAAGATGTTCGATCTCGGCAATCCGCCGAACTACGAGCCAGCGCCTGAAGACAGCATCGGCGCGCGCGCGAAGGCGAGCGGCGAGAACCCCGACGAGATCGTCTATGACATCCTCACCGCCAATGGCGGCAACGGGTTCCTGTTCTTCCCGCTGCACAACTACACCGACTTCAACCTCGACAACACGCTGACCATGATGCGCAATCCGAACACGCTGTTCGGCCTCTCCGATGGCGGCGCGCATGTCGGCGCCATCTGCGACGTCAGTGTGCCGACCTACATGCTGTCGCATTGGTGTCGCGACCGGACGCGCGGCGAGAAGCTCGAGCTTCCCTTCGTCGTGAAAAGCCAGACGCGCGACACGGCGGAAGCGATGGGCCTGCTCGATCGCGGATTGATCGCGCCGGGCTACAAGGCCGACGTCAACGTGATCGATTTCGAGCGGCTGCAATTGCGCCCGCCGCACATGGTCTATGACTTGCCCTCAGGCGCGCGTCGTCTGATGCAGGAAGCCGATGGCTATGTGGTGACGATTGCAAGCGGCGAAGTCATCTATCGCGATGGCCAGCATACGGGCGCATTGCCCGGCAAGCTGGTGCGCGGCCACAAGGCCGCCCCCGCGGCCTAAACGAATAGCGGATCGAAATCGGGCGCGGCTTCGGCTGCGCCCGTTTCTATTTGCATAAGCTGCGCTTCAACCTCGAAGAAGCGCGCCGTGCGCTCGGCGATCTGCTCCCAGCCGACTTCCGCCGGCAGCCAATGCGCGTGCCCGTCCAGCGTCTCAAAGCGCGCCTTGCTGCCAAAATATTCCGCCGTCCGTTGCGCGACGGAGATCGGCGTCAGGCGGTCGTCCGTTCCGGTCAGCATCAGAAGCGGGCAGGTGACGTGTCGCGCGTCGACAAGCGCCGCGCGTTTGTCGTCGAGATACCACAGGGCGATTTCAAAAAATGAGCGGCCCGATTCAGGGATGAGCGTCGCGTAAAGATTGCGCGCATCGCGTTCGCTGAGCCCGTTCAACATGCCGTAGCGGAGCGAGCGATAGGAGGGAAGCAGCGTTTCCCGCCAGAAGGGCGTCAGCATCATCTCGCGCACGAATATGCCAAGGACCATCGGATTGACCGTGAAGATGGGCGCGCAATGTGCGGTCGCAAGCAGCGTTGCGCCGCGCGCAAGCCCGCGCGCCGCCAGCATCTGGGCCAGTGTCCCGCCCATCGAATGGCCGATGAGGAATGGCTTTTCATCGAGCCCTGCGATCTCGGCGGCAAGGTCGTCGCAATAATCGAGCAGACTCGTCGTGGCGAGCGCCGGGTCCGGCGTTTCGCCCGGCTCTATGTCGTGATGGCGAAGGGTCGGGGTCAAAACGCGATAGCCGCGCTCCTCGAAGAAATGTTTGAAATTCTTCCAGACATGCGGACGGCTCCACATGCCGTGAATAAGCATGAGCATGCGCCCCGCCTGCGGATCTTTTCGCGTCTTGCTCCGGCTCCGCCGATGGATCATATTAATGTTTACCATTAACCAATAATGATCCCGTGCAACACGCGAGACGAAGTGGGTCGCGGGGAACGGAATCGGGAGGAACTCATGAGCGAGCAGACCTATAGAATTCTGGGGGGCCTTGGTTCCCCCTATTCCATGAAGATGCGCGCCATCCTGCGCTACCGGCGCCTTCCTCATGTGTGGGTGCAATTAAACGATCGAAACGCTTACGAAATTGCAAACGTGAAGCCCGCCGTGATCCCGATTATTCGGTTTCCGGACGGTATTTTGCGCAATGACTCGACGCCGATGATTTTTGAGCTGGAACGCCTTCATCCCGGCCTCCGCTCGGTCGTGCCCGACGATGAGGCTCAGGCCTTCCTCGCTTTTCTGCTCGAAGACATGGCGGACGAGTGGGGTACAAAGATGATGTTCCACTATCGCTGGTTCCGCGAGCGCGACCAGAAGCAGATGTCGTCCTGGCTCGCCTTCGACCGTTTGGCCGGGCAGGGCGTTGGAAGCATCTCCCGCCATGCGGCGAATTTCTCCGAGCGTCAGGTCGGGCGCATGGCGCTTGTCGGTTGCACGCCGGCGAACCAGCCCCTGATCGAGGAAACCGCGCATCGCGTCCTCGCCCTTCTCGAAGCGCATGTGACGGAGGAGCGATATCTCTTCGGCTCGCGCCCCTCGCTTGCCGATTTCAGCTGGATGGGCCAGCTCTCCCAGCTCGCCGTCGATCCGACGCCGGCCGACATGATGCGCGAGACGGCGCCCTATACCTTCCGCTGGCTCGCCCAGCTTGACGATGCATCGGGCGTCGAAGGCGAATGGCGCGACCCGCAGGCGCCGCTCTCGCCAGCGGTCAAAGGCCTCCTCAAGATGGCGGGTGAGGTCTACTTCCCCTTCCTCCTTGCCAATGAGGCGGCGCTGAAACGCGGTGAGCAAAGCTTTTCATTCAAGGCGCTGGGCATGAGCTATGAGCAGGCGACATTCAAATATCAGGTGAAGTGTCTCAACGAGTTGCGTTCGCGTTTTGCGATGCTCAGCGCCGGTGCCCGCGCAAGACTCGATCCCGTTCTGCGTGACGCGGGCTGCCTCGGCGTTCTTTCCGTCAACTGATTTCGATGTCGCAGCTCTGCACACTCTTGTATGCCATCAATAATATCGGCACTCTGACATCGTCGGGGTGTGGAATTATCGACGGCGACAAACATCGAGGTCAAAATGACGGAACGACGGAAGAAAAGCGGGCGTCCTGCGGCGACGCGCGTAGCGAAAGTCACGCGGCGGGAAGCGGCGCGTCCCGCCACTGCCGCCAAGAAGCCGACGGTAAAAGCGAAAGCAAAGCCTGTGGCAAAAGCAAAGCCCGTGGCCAAGGCGAAAGCAAAGCCGAAGGCAGCAGCAACCGCACGCAAGGCTGGTCCGAAGCTTTCCAAGGAACAGACCAAAGCCAAGAAGGTGCTGGAAAAGCAGGTAAAAGGCCTTTCGCGCGATATCGACAAGGCAGAACGCGAGGCCAAGAAGGCCCTGCGTGCCGCCGAAAAGCGTTATCGCGGCGTGCTGGGTCAGCTCAAGAGCGATCGCTCGAAGCTTCAGCAGCGTCTGAAGTCGCTGGCAAAGCAGGGCGAGAGCGCATTCGACGAGATCAAGATCGGCGTCGAAGGTGCCTACAAGGAACTGACCGAAGCGGTCGTCAAGGCCTACGGCCACTTCAAGTAAGCCTCATCGGCAAAGCTGAACGAGTGAACGCGGAGCCGTGCTGGCTCCGCGTTTTCGTTTCTGCCGCCTGTTGCAAGCGGACGCGCGAGCGGGCTTACTCCTCGATATCGACACTCACGAACCCCGGAGAAACAGAATGAATCGCGTCCTCGCGCATACCGGCGCCAAATATCCGATCGTTCAGGCGCCGATGGGCTGGATCGCCCGCTCGCCGCTCGCCTCCGCCGTCTCCAGAGCCGGTGGCCTCGGCATCATCGAAACCTCGTCAGGCGAAACCGATGCCTGCAAGGTCGAAATCCAGAAGATGCTGGAGCTCGGGCTTCCCTTCGGCGTCAACCTGCCGATCATGTTCCTGCGCGACGATGCAATGCTGCGTTTCGTTTGCAATTCCGGCATCAAATTCGTCACGACCTCCGCCGGCAGCCCGGCAAAGTTCATCGCGCCGCTCAAGGAAGCCGGCATCACCGTCTATCACGCCGTGCCGACCGTTGATGCGGCGGTCAAATGCGCCGATGCGGGCGTCGACGGGCTGGTGGTTGAAGGCGGCGAGGGCGGCGGCTTCAAGAATCCCGAAGAAGTCTCGACGCTCGTTCTCCTGCAGGCGATCCGAGCCCGCGTGAGCGTGCCGCTGATTGCGGCGGGCGGCATTTGCGACGGCAAGGGCATGGCGGCGGCCTTCGCGCTCGGCGCCGAAGGCGTGCAGATGGGCACGCGTTTCGTCAGCTCCGCTGAAAGCCCGGTTCATCAGAATTACAAGATGAAGATCGTGGATTCGAAAGAGACCGGCACCTATGTCCTCAACAAGAAGGCGACGCCCTGCATCCGCGCGCTGAAATCGGAAAAGATGGACGCGATCTATGAAGAAGGCCGCATGCCCGCGGACATCTTCAAGAATATTCGCAGCGTCTATTTCGACGGCGACATGGAAGCAGCCCCCGCCCTTGCGGGCCAGACGTCCGGCCTGATCAACGAGATTAAATCGGCAAAGGACATCATCGACGAAACCGTCGCCGAGTTTTTTGCAATCACCAGCCGCCTTGGCAGCCTTGGCGCCTCACACGCCTTCGGCTGACGCTCAATGCAATTGCGGGGCGGCGAGCGGAAACGCCGCCTCGTTCATTCGCGTTGCGCCGAGATAAAATCCAGCAGCCGCAAGCGCCAGAGCGAGCCGCTGCGCGGGCGCCCATATGGACATGGCATGGCGCGGCGAGCGCCATTCGGGATCGCAGGCCGAAAGCGGCGTGCCGTCGCGCGCCTGCAGCGC
>NZ_JBASBH010000090.1:0-2794 GCF_049651025.1 Parvibaculum sp.
GGGACTTGTTCCCGGGACCCCTCTTTCGGCACGCGTCGCGGTCGCGGTATGGCTCCCGGGAACAAGTCCCGGGATGACATCAGTGGTTGGGGGGAGCCTACGGCAGGCTCGTTGAACCCGTGATCAGTCGCACGCCTTGCCGGAAGGTGATGTAGGCCCAGAGCCAGTGCAGCATCACCATCAATCGGTTACGGAAACCGATCAGGAAATAGATATGCGCCGCGCCCCATACGAGCCAGGCGATGAAGCCCGTCATTCTGATGCGGCCGAAATCTATCACCGCGCTCTTGCGGCCAATGGTGGCGAGGTTGCCCTGATGGCGATAGCGGAATGGTACGGCCTTGCCGCCCTTGAGTTTCGCGCGGATCGTGCGCGCTGCATAAGCGCCCATCTGTTTTGCGGCGGGGGCAATTCCCGGCACGAAGCTGCCGTCTTTCCAACGTACTGCCGCCGTGTCGCCGACGATGAAGATGCGTTCGTCATCGGCCAGATTCAGATGGTCGTTGACGGGGACACGGCCTGCGCGGTCGCTTTCGATACCGAGCCATTTTGCGGCCGGTGAAGCTTCGACGCCTGCGGCCCAGATGATCGTGCGCGCCGCGATTAAGTTTCCCGCGCGTTCAACGCCGTCGCGCGTGCAGGATGTTGCGGCCGCGCCGAGCAGGATTTCGACGCCCATCTTTTCCAGCGATTTTTGCGCGAAGGTGGAGAGCGTTTCGGGAAAGGCAGGCAGAATGCGTGGCCCTGCCTCGATCAGCACGACGCGGGCCGATGCCGGATCGATGTGCCGGAAATCCTGCAGCAGCGCTTTTTTTGCAAGCTCGATGATCGCGCCCGCCATTTCGACGCCGGTCGGTCCGCCGCCGACAATGACGAAGGTGAGAAGGGCGCGGCGGCGATCCTCATCTTCCTCCGTTTCGGCCTTTTCGAAGGCGAGCAGAATACGGCGACGGATTTCCGTCGCGTCGTCGATTTTCTTCAGGCCGGGTGCGACAGGTTCCCAATCGTCATGGCCGAAATAGGCGTGCCGTGCGCCGGTGGCGACGATCAGATGGTCGTAAGGAACCTGCCGTCCATCATCGAGCGACACATGTCGCGCATCGCGATCGATGCTCACAACGTTTCCGAGCAGTACTTCGGTATTTGCCTGATCGCGCAATGTCGAGCGGATGGGCGTTGCGATATCGGCGGGCGAAAGCGTGGCGGTTGCCACCTGATAGAGAAGCGGCTGGAAGAGGTGATAGTTCATCCGGTCGATCATCGTCACGCGCACCGGCGCCGATGCGAGCGCCTTTGCCGCCGTGAGGCCGGCAAATCCCGCACCGAGAATAACGACGCGCGGACGCGCATCCATGTCGGTTGAAGTCAATCCCGCCTCCTGCCGCTACAGCGTTTACTTGCCCGCCTTGCCTGCCCATTTGTCCATCAGCTTTGCGAGCTTCACATCGCGTTCGGACAATCCGTCGACGTCATGCGTCGTCAGCAGAACTTTCACGGTCTTGTAGACGTTGAACCATTCGGGATGGTGGTCGGCTTTCTCGGCGGCGAGTGCGACGCGGCTCATCCAGCCGAAGGCTTCGTTGAAATCCCTGAAGGTGAAGGTTTTCTCGATGGCGTCGCGCCCGCGCACCTTCGTCCAGCCCTTCAGCTCCGCCAGCGCCTTTGTGCGCGCAACGCCGGAAAGTTTTTCGATCATGTGAGCCTCCTGTATACGGGTCTGGTTTGCGGCCAGAGCCTCGCCTGCCTAGAGTCCGCTTGCAAGGAGGAGATGCATGAACTGGAAAGAAATGAAGGCGCCAAGCCTCGCCGATTTTGAACGTCTCGCGGATGAGGCTTTCGGGCGGCTGCCTGAGCATTTCCGTGCGCGCACGCAAGGGCTCATCATTCGTATCGAGGATTTCCCCGATGAGGATGTGATGGCCGAAATGGAGCTCGAAAGCCCGTTCGATCTGCTCGGACTATATCACGGCACGGGCCAACCCTATGAGCAGACCAGCGCGATCACGCATCTCCCCGACATGGTGTTTCTCTATCGCCGCCCCATGCTCGACTATTGGGCGGAATTCGATGAGACGCTCGATCAGCTTATCACGCATGTTCTCGTGCATGAGATCGGCCATCATTTCGGCCTCTCCGACGACGACATGCATTCGATCGAGGATGAGGCGGGCGCCTAGCCTTCCGGCAGCAACTCGGGCGGATAAAAGCGTTCCGGCACGTAAGGTCCGCCGCCCGTGCTCGTGCGGGCGGAGAAAAGAACGCTGCGGGTCACTTCGAATTTGGGTGTCGCGAACAAATTGTTGGCGGCGATGAAGCCATAGACCTCCGGCGCGTCGATGGCCCTGAGGCGTGCCAGCGTCACATGCGGCGTATATTTGCGCGTTTCGGGCGGCAGGCCGACGCGGCGCATCGCGCTTTCGTGGCGGGCCTGCAAACGCTTCAGCGGTTCGGTGAGTTTTACCCCCGCCCAGAGCGCATGGGGCTTTGCGCCGCCAAATTCCCCGACGCCTTCAAGCTCGATCTCGAATGGCTCGAAGGGGACGGATTCCAGCGCCACATCGACATCGGCCGCGACGTCTTCGGGAATATCGCCGATGAAGCGCAGCGTGATGTGAAAGTTTTCGCGCTCGATCCAGCGTGCATGCTCGATGCCTTGCTGCAATCCTTCAAGGCGGCGCGCAATGTCGTCTGGAATTTCGAGAGCAGTGAAGAGGCGGATCATGCGTTTGACTTTCGATCCTTCGAGACGGTCACGCGGCGACCGTCTCGAAGGGCGATCTTGTTACGGACAGGG
>NZ_JBASBH010000091.1:0-9268 GCF_049651025.1 Parvibaculum sp.
TCCCGGGAACAAGTCCCGGGACGACATTTGTAGGTGGCGAGATTCACGACCTGTCTTTCATTCACAAAAGACTGCCCCCAACATTCTCCAAAGAACTCGGCGTCGTCCCGGGACTTGTTCCCGGGACCCACCTGCCTATCGGTTGAGTTCCGCGTATAGTCATGGCCCGCATGAAGCGGGTCGTGATGAATAAGGGAAAAGACGATGAAACTCTGGCTGACGATCGGCGCATTCTCCGGCTTTCTCGCCGTTGCGCTCGGCGCGTTTGGCGCGCATGGGCTGGCGGCCCGCGTGCCTGCCGATCAGCTCAATGCCTTCGAGATCGGCGCGCGCTATCACATGTATCACGCGCTGGCGCTTCTCGTTGTGGCATGGCTCGCCTCGCAAGCGCCGGGCGCGCTCGTCTCGACGGCGGGCTGGGCCTTTGTCATCGGCACGGTCCTCTTTTCAGGCTCGCTCTATGTGCTCGGCGTCACCGGCAGCCGGGCGCTGGTGCTGGTCACGCCCATCGGCGGACTGGCCTTTATGATCGGCTGGGTCTGCCTGATCGCACGCGGATTGAAGCTCCCCGGCTGACGACCAAAAATCACGAAATCCGCCCCCGTAGCCGCTAGACAGCGGCCTTTCGCCTGCCTATGTTCTCGCTGTACCGAGGTCTATTTTTAGATCGAGGTACGGCGGGAGACCCGATTTCGGGGAAATTCGAGGGAGAGCGGCCTGATGGGCGAACGGGTATTGGTATTGGGTGCGGGGATTGCCGGGCTTTCGACGGCGCTGGCGCTGGGCACTTCAGGCCGCGAGATCGTGATTCTCGACCGCGATCCTCCGCCCCCGGAAACATCCGCCGATGAGGCCTTCGACGCCTGGGAGCGCAAGGGCGTCGGCCATGTCCGCCACAGCCATGCCTTCCTTGCACGCCTGCATGTCATCATCCGCGACAACTACCCCGAATTGATGCACGACCTGCTCGCCGCGGGCTGCCGCGAAATCCGCTTTCACGAAAACATGCCCGCCGATCGGCAGGCGGAATATGTGCCCGTGCCGAGCGACAGCGATCTGACGATCCTGACCAGTCGCCGCACGACGCTGGAACTGGTGATGCGCCGCTATGTTGCGCGCCAGAAGAACGTCACCTTCATTACCGATACGCGCGTGCGCGGCCTCATCACCGAAACACTCGGCAATGCGCTCACCGTGCGCGGCGTTGTCATCGAGGATGCGAACGGCACGCGCGACATGCGCGCCGATATCATCGTCGATGCGGGCGGCAAGAACAGTCAGGCCATTGAATGGCTGCGCGAGGCGGGCCTGCCCATCGACGAAGAATCCGCGCCCGCAGGCATCGTCTATTTCACGCGCCACTACCGGCTGCATGACGGCAAGGACGAGCCGGTACGGACCCGTGTACCGGGCGCGGGCGATATGGGCTATATCAAATACGGCCTCTTCCCTGCCGATAATCGCTGCTTCTCGATCACGCTCGCGGTGCCGGAAATCGAAATGGAAATCCGTCGCGCCATCGTGCACCCGGAAGTCTTCGACGCGCTTTGCGCCGAACTGCCCGGTATCGCAAGCTGGACCTCGCGCGAATATTCCGAACCCAAGAGCAAGGTCTTCGGCATGGGCGAGCTATGGGCGCGCTGGCGCCACATGGTGAAGGACGGCAAGCCGCTGGCGCTGAACTTCTTCCCGCTCGGCGACACGGTGATCCGCACGAACCCGCTTTATGGCCGCGGCTGTTCCTTTGCCGCGGTGCAGGCGCATATCCTGCGCGACGTGCTCGACAAGACGCGCGACCCCGTCGCCCGCGCGATCGACTTCCATGCCGGTGTCGAAGCGGAGCTGCGCCCCTATTACAACGACATGGTGAAGCAGGACGCCGCCGCGATCCGTCGCTCGGCTAATGCGCTGAACCCGAACTACAAGGCGAACTTTCGCGCGCGCCTCATCAAGAGTTTCGCCGAAGACGCGATCATGCCCGCCGTGCGAGCCGACATAGGCCTGCTGCGCGCCTTCATGCGCGGCTTCCACATGATCGAGCCGCCGGCCAAGTGGCTGAAGAGCACGCATAATGTGCTGACCGTTCTGCGCTACTGGTTGCGCGGCAAGAAGCGCAATACCAATGCCGGTCTCTATCCGCCAAAGATGGGCCCGGGCCGCACCGAAATGCTGACGAAACTCGGCCTGTCTACGACAGCGGATTTCGAGCGCATCAAGGCAGCCGCCTGAGTCTTGGTATAAGCGTCATCCGGGCTTCGTGCCGGGGTGACGATCCAGAAACTAGAAAACAAAACCGGGGAGCAAGAACATGGCATTTCCAGAGCCGCACTATGTGAAGGCCAACGGCCTCAACATGGCCGTTTACGAACAGGGACCGAAAGACGGCGTGCCTGTCGTGATGTGCCACGGCTTTCCTGAACTCGCCTATTCATGGCGTCATCAGATTCCAGCCCTTGCAGGCGCAGGCTTTCGCGCCATCGCGCCCGACCAGCGCGGCTATGGCAATACGGGCGGCCCCAAGGGCGAAGACGCCGTGCCGCTTTATGACATCGCGCATCTGACCGACGATCTCGCCGGCATGCTCGATGCGCTCGAACTCGACAAGGCGGTCTTTGCCGGTCACGACTGGGGCGGCATGGTCGTCTGGCAGATGGCGCTGCGCCACCCCGACCGCGTTGCGGGCGTCATCGGCGTCAACACGCCATTCATTCCGCGCGGACCGATCGACCCCATCGTCGGCATGCGGATGATGTTCGGCGAGGACATGTATATCGTCTTCTTCCAGAAATATGGCGTCGCGGAAAAAATGTTCGATGCCGACGTGCCGCGCTCGATGCGCTTCTGGTATCGCAAGTCCGCCATGAAGCTTGCCGACTTCGACGCCCTGCCCGCCGACCAGAAGAACCTTTCATTCCTCAAGGGCTTTGCGGCCGATGAAAGCACCTGGCCGGGCGAGCAACTGCTGAACGATGAAGAGCTTGCCTATTACACGGCGGCCTTCCGCAAGTCCGGTTTCGAGGGCGGCATCGGCTGGTACCGCAACTTCACGCGCAACTGGCAGCTTGGCGAAAACCTGGTCGAAAAGGTCAACGTGCCGAGCCTGATGATTTCCGCCGCCGACGACATCGTGCTGCGCCCGGAAATGACAGCAGGCATGGAAAACTTCGTGCCCGACCTTGAAAAGCACATCATCCCCGATTGCGGTCACTGGACGCAGGCGGAAAAACCCGCGGAACTGAACGCCATGATGGTGGACTGGCTGAAGCGCCGGTTTGGGTGAGTTTTTTTCATTTATCGTCATGCCCCTCTCCGGACTTGATCCGGGGATCGACCGGAGCATCCATCTACCCTTCGGGGACGCCGCTAAGGTGGATGGCCCGGTCAAGCCGGGCCATGACGGCTATTTGAGACAAAACCCCGACTTACAACATTGTTAGCCGCTTGTTGCCTCTGGCCTAACTGGTTATGATCCGCCGCCGTTTTGACTGCGGCGCAGCATGGGTTACACCAAGGCTGAACCCGCCCCCGGCGGCACCAGAGACAATAAGGATCAAGACGCATGTCGCAGACGCTTGAGCGCGAAGGCTCGAACGACGCGCTGGCGAAGCCTGCGATAACGTCCGGAGCAGATCACCACAAGATCGCCGCCGCCAAGGGCGACCGGCCCTTGCGCATCCTGCTGCCGAGCTATCGCTCGAACCCCACCACGGGCGGACAAGGCGTCTATATGCGCCACATCGCCAAGGCGCTGGCCGATATGGGCCACCAGATCGACGTGATTTCGGGCCCGCCCTACCCCGTACTCGACCCGCGCGTGAAGCTCATCAAGCTGCCCTCGCTCGATCTCTATGCGAACCCGCATCCGATCAAGGCGCTGCGTCCCTGGATGTTCGCCTATCCCGTCGATCTCTTCGAATGGTGGAGCCACAATACGGGCGGCTTTTCCGAGCCCTATACATTCTGCGAACGCATGGCGCGCTATGTGCGCGGCACGGTGCAGGATTATGACGTCTGCCACGACAATCAGACGCTGGGCTGGGGCCTGCTGAAACTGCGCGACATGGGCCTGCCCATCGTCGGCACGATCCATCACCCAATCACCATGGATCGCCGCATCGACATTCAGCACGCCAAGACGCTGTCGCTGAAACTGCTGAAGCGCCGCTGGTATTCGTTCCTCAACATGCAGATCAAGGTCGCGCGCGAGCTTGATCCGCTGATCGTGGTGTCGGAAAGCACGCGCCGCGACGTGGTGCGCGAATTCGGCGTCAAGACGGAGCGCACACGCCTCGTGCTGCACGGCATCGACCATATCCAGTTCCGCCCGATCCCCTCGATCAAGCGGCGCGACGATCTGATCGTCGCCTGCGCCAGCGCCGACGTGCCGCTGAAGGGCCTGATCTATCTGATCCGCGCCTATGCCGAATTGCTGAAGACGCGGCCGAACCTCAAGCTGAAGGTGATCGGCCGTTTGCGCGAAGGCAATACGACCGACGAGCTGCGCGCCTTCGGCATCATGGACAAGGTGGAATTCGTCGGCGGCATCACCGACGAGCAGGTCACGGAGCTTTACAACGAAGCGACGATTGCCGTGTCGCCTTCCGTCTATGAAGGCTTCGGCTTTCCCTGCGGCGAGGCCATGTCCTGCGGCACGCCGGTTATCGCAACGACCGGCGGTTCGCTGCCGGAAGTCGTCGGCGATGCGGGCATTGTGGTGCCGCATTCGAACCCGCCCGCGCTGGCAAAGGCCATCGCCGCCATGCTCGACGACAAGGAGATGCGCGACCGCTACGGCCATGCCGGACGCGAACGCATTCTCTCGCAATTCAAATGGGAACGCGCGGCGCGCGAAGTCACAGAAATTTACAGGCAGACAATAGCGAATGCAGACCGTCGACTTCAACATACTGGGTCTTAAGGACGGCCAGCGCAGCCTCGATCTGGGTTGCGGGGCGGGCCGCCATGTCCATGCCATGTATTACTACGCCAAGTGCCACGTCGTCGGGATCGATCTCGGCTTCGAGGACGTGAAGCGTACGCGCACGGGCTTTGAGCAGATCCCCGACATGGACCCAGAAACGCAGCGCGCCTTTTCGCTGACGGTCGGCAATGCGCTGTCGCTGCCCTTCCCCGATGCAACTTTCGACAAGATCGTCTGTTCGGAAGTGATGGAGCATATTCCCGACTACAAGCAGGCCATTGCCGAGATCGAGCGCGTGCTGAAGCCGGGCGGGACGCTCGCCATCAGCGTGCCGCGCTTCTTTCCCGAATGGGTGTGCTGGAAACTGTCCGACGACTATCACAATGAGCCGGGCGGCCATGTACGCATTTTCCGCGAAAGCGAATTGAAGAATTCGGTCGCCGAAAAGGGCATGACCTTCTTCCACCGCCATTGGGCGCATGGGCTGCATTCGCCCTATTGGTGGCTGAAATGCGCCGTGGGCGTGAAGCGCGAGGATGTGAAAGCGGTCAATCTCTACAAGAGCTTTCTCGAATGGGACATTCTGCAAGCGCCATGGCTGACCCGCACGCTTGAGAAAATCGCCGGGCCGCTGATGGGCAAAAGCGTCGTCTTCTATTTCACGAAGGGGACCGCATGACCTATCTGACTTATGGCGATGCGATCCCTGACGATTTCTTCAACGGCGCACGCGCGCGCATTCTGGAACTGCAGCGCGACAATGGCGCGATCCCCTGGTATGACGGCGGCGTCATCGATCCGTGGAACCACACGGAAGCGGCGATGGGCCTTGCCGTGCTCGGCGAGATCGAGCATGCGCGCCGCGCCTTCCGCTACCTCACCGACACGCAACTGAAAGACGGTTCGTGGTGGGGCAAACTCGGCAGCGCCGTGCCCTTCGACGATGAGGAACACCGCTATACGGGCAATGATGATGGCGCGGGCCATTCGATCCGCGACACGAATTTCGCCGCCTATATTGCAACGGGCGCGTGGCACCATTTCCTGATCACGCGCGACCGCAAATGGCTCGCCGATATCTGGCCGCATGTGGAAGCCGCCATTCAGTTCGTGCTGTCGCTGCAAACGCCGCATGGCGACATTCGCTGGTCCGCACCCGATCCGCATACGCCCGAAGACGACGCGCTCGTGAGCGGCTGCGCCTCGATCTATAAAAGCCTCGAATGCGCGGTGCATATCGCGCAGGAGCTTGGCCATCCCTCGCGCGAATGGGCGCTCGCCCGCGCCCGCCTCGGCGCCGCGCTGCGCGACACGCCGCATCGCTTCGACCGCACATGGGAACCGAAGGACCGCTTCTCGATGGACTGGTACTATCCGGTTCTTGCAGGCGTGTTCACGGGCGAAGCGGCACGCAAGCGCATCGACTGGAAATGGGACCTCTTCGTCGCCGAGGGAATGGGCTGCCGCTGCGTGCTCGATCAGCCCTGGGTCACGATTGCGGAATCCGCCGAACTGACCATGGCGCTGCTCGTCGCGGGCGACCGCAAACGCGCCGAAGCCATGCTGAGCTGGCAGCATCAGTGGCGCGATACCGATGGCGCTTACTGGATGGGCTATCAGTTTGAAAACGGCGTCGCATGGCCCGTGGAAAAGCCCGCATGGACGGCGGCGGCTGTGATCCTCGCGACCGACGCGGTGACCGGCGCCACGCCTGCGTCGCGGCTTTTTGCGGAGCATCCGCTGATAGCGGAAGCGGCGGAATAGGCAAGCCACGTCGCCTTTTTCTCTCCGTCATGCGCGGACTTGATCCGTGTATCCAAGTCTTTCATTTCGTCCGTCTAGCCACACATATTTGCTCGCGCTAAGCTCCTGTCGACACGACAGGGGGGAGCTGGATGCTGAAATGGATTGCCGCCACAGGATTTGCGGCCACGCTGATATCGGTAGCTTTCGCTGCTGAGGTCGATCCAGGCGCTTACGAGCCTTACACGCGCGACCAGTATCCAAAGACCTTCGAGAAATGGGGGACCGCTGGCGTCAGAAAAATCGACAAGGTGCGGGCCGCGGCAGCAAAAAAGGCCGCGGCATCGCGAGAGTGCGACAAGGTCGAATATGCCGAACTGTCCGATGCGCGCAGCACACCCAAAAAGCGTATTGTGGTTTTTGTCGATTGCACGAATGGCAAGCGCTTCTATATCAGCGATTCCGAAGTTGCGATTCCGGGCGATGCCCCCGTGCAATCCGAAGAGACAAAGATGCGCGCGCTGCCGGACAGGGTCGCAATCGAACGCTGCGAGACCGCTCTCAAGGCATCGCTCAAATTTCCGTCCAGCTATAATGCGGTGTGGGGCGGCAAGGGCGTCTATCGCGCACCGACGACAGGCAAGGTCGTCGCGACCATCGACTTCACCGCGAAAAACGGCTTCGGTAACGAAATTCCGCAGAGAGCGCAATGCTTCTTCAGCAGTGCCGGCATGACAGGCCCGGAACTCAGCGACCGTTGATCCAGTCGTGTATGAACGAATCCGAGAATTTCGGCACGGTTCGCGGAGAGAACCGCGTAGGCGGCGTCGGGATGACATTTCGCCTTTTTTCTCCGTCATGCGCGGACTTGATCCGCGTATCCACGTCTCTCCTGGCTCGCAATGTGGAAAAGGAAGACGTGGACGGCCGGGTCAAGCCCGACCATGACGAATGTTGTTGGGTAATTCTTTAAATCACCCGCCGCAAAATCCTGAGCGACTTCACCGCCCGCTCCTCCACAAACAAACCCGACGCGATCGCGAGCTTGTAGACCTCAAACGGCGGACGCCCCCCGTCCTTCGGATCGGGAAACACGTCATGAATGGCGAGGATGCCGCCGGGCACGACGCGTGGTGCCCAGTGACGGTAGTCGTCAAGCGCGGGCTCCAGCCCATGACCGCCATCGATGAAAACGAAACCGAGCGGCGTCGCCCATTGCTTTGAGGCAACCTTCGACGGCGCGACGAGCGGCACCACCGTGTCTTCAAGCGCGGCCATGCGCATGGTGCGGCGGAAGAGCGGGAAGGTATTCAGACGATCCGTCTCCGCGTCATAAAGCGTCGCGTCGTGATGCTCCCAGCCCTTCTGGTTTTCTTCAGAGCCGTAATGATGATCGAGCGCGTAAAGCACCGCGCCGTTCGCCTGCGCCGCGACGCCGATATAGACGGTCGACTTGCCGCAATAGGAGCCGATCTCAAGGCATGGCCCGAGCTTCGAGGCTTCAAGGGCTGCGTCATGCAGCGCCCAGCCTTCTTCGGCATCCATGAAACCCTTGATGCTCTCAATATCGACAGGAAGCTTTTTCATCATGCATCCGGCACAAAACGCGAGCGCTGTTCGCCAAGCCCGTCGATGCGGATCGTGACGACCTGCCCCGGCTTGACCCATGCGGGCGGCTTCATGCCTGCGGCGACGCCAGACGGCGTGCCCGTGGCAATGATGTCGCCCGGCAGGAGCGTGAAGAACTGGCTCAGATAGGAAATGAGTTCGGCGACGGGAAACACCATGTCGGCGGTGACGCCGTTCTGGCGCTGCTCGCCATCGACTTCCGTCATGATGCGCAAATTCTGCGGATCGGAAATCTCATCCGCCGTCACGAGCCATGGCCCGATGGGTGCGAATGTGTCGCCGCTCTTGCCCTTGGTCATCTGGCCGCCACGGTCGCGCTGGAAGGCACGCTCCGACACATCGTCGATGATCGTATAGGCGGCGACATAAGATAGCGCCTCGGCCTGCGACACATATTTTGCCCGGCGGCCGATGACGACACCAAGCTCGCCCTCGTAATCCATCTGGATCGAGCCGCGCGGGATCGCCACGTCGTCATAAGGCCCGTTGATCGCACTCGTCGCCTTCATGAAAAGCAGCGGCTCGCTCGGAACGTCATTGCCGGTCTCGGCGGCATGCTCGCGATAATTGCGGCCGATGCACATGATCTTGCCGATGCCGGCGAGCGGCGTGCCGAGCCGCGCGCCTTCAGGCGCAAGCGGCAGGGTCGCGACATCAATGGCGGAAAGCCGTCGCAAGGTCTCGGGCGAAAGCGTCGCGCCGGTGATGTCGGGAATATGGGCGGAGAGGTCGCGGACCCGGCCCGCGCTGTCCAGAAGCCCCGGCTTTTCCCCGCCTTTGGGGCCGAACCTGACGAATTTCATGAGGGGCTCTCCGTTATCATTGCGCTCCCATGCCTCGCACGTCCGAAATCGCACCGCAAGACCCTTGAGAAAACAGAAAAGTAAGCAATCCAGCGGATAATTCCGCGCTTGAGCCCCGGGGGACAAGCATGAGCGAACAGGACGCGTCGGAAATCGATATCGAGTATGAGGC
>NZ_JBASBH010000092.1:0-7514 GCF_049651025.1 Parvibaculum sp.
GGGCGAAGTCTTCCTTTTAGGGACGGCCATGTCTTGAGGCTCCGGTCTGGCAAAACCTCAGGACCCCTGAAGGGGCACCATTGCGAGGTTCTGAAAATTCTATAATTGAGCCGCAATCCTTGTGGGATACAGCTGTTGGCGGGCCTTATACAGGCAAACCGGACCACAAGTCCACCGGCTTTCAACCAATGGACGACTCTTTAGCGAGCTTCTATCACCGGGCAATGCGGCGCGGGAACGCCAGCCTTGCTGCAGGCAGCCTTGGCGGAACCAATCGTCGCGAAATTACCCATACGAAGCCTGTGAAATGTCCCGTCGCCCTTCAGCGACACGGTTTCGATCTTGAGCTTGTTGTCGCGCTCAAGAGCCGGCTCGCGGCTGGCAAGATCGAGATAACGCCGCGTCGCCTGATCGATCGACACATAGGAGCCGAGCGGAACATAGTAGCCGGCGCGGTTGCGCGTATGAGGGCGCGCAACCGGCCGCGCCGCAATCGAGCCCGTCACGACATCGTCATTGGGATTATAGGTCGGCGCGTTCTGGGACTGCCTCACCAGATCGGTCAATCCACCCCGGTCATAAGCCTCGCTCCGGCGCTCGTGACGCTCATTTCGCGCCACAAACAATGCGACGCAAGCCGCAATCAGGAGAAGCCAGAAAAGCTCTCTGCGTCTCGACCTGTCCATGACCTCATCCCCTCCAAAGCCAGCAGCCTCCCGCAGGAGACGACCTCAAAGATGGGCCAAGATGGTTAATGTGTGTTTAAATTTGGCACACACCGAGACCCAAACGCTCAAGCCGCCAGAGCTTTTTGCGCCGAAAGATAGGCAACGCCAAGCGCATCGGAGACGGCCTTGTAGGTGATCTGGCCTTTGAAGACATTCAGCCCGGCCATCAGATGCGGATTTTCGGCAAACGCCTTCGCATAGCCCTTGTCGGCAAGCGCCAATATGAAAGGCAAGGTCGCGTTGTTGAGCGCGAAGGTCGAGGTGCGCGCCACGGCGCCCGGCATATTGGCAACGCAGTAATGAACGACGCCGTGCTTGATATAGGTCGGCTGGGCGTGGGTCGTCGGACGCGAGGTCGCAAAGCATCCGCCCTGATCGATGGCGATGTCGACGAGCACGGAGCCCTTCTTCATCTTCTTGACCAGCTCTTCGGAAACGAGCTTCGGCGCGGCCGCGCCCGGCACCAGCACCGCGCCGATGACGAGATCGGCACCCAGCACGTGCTCTTCGATCGCATCGACGGTTGAATAGATCGTGTTGAGCTTCGGCCCGAACTGGAGATCGAGTTCGTAGAGGCGATGCAGATTGAGATCGATGACCGTGACATGCGCCTCCAGGCCCATCGCCATGCGCGCCGCATTCATGCCCGACACGCCGCCGCCCAGAACGACGACCTTCGCCGCCGGAACGCCCGGAACGCCGCCAAGCAACATGCCGCGCCCGCCTTGCGCAATTTCAAGCGAATGCGCACCCGCCTGGATCGACATGCGCCCCGCAACTTCCGACATCGGCGCGAGCAAAGGCAAACCGCCGCGCGCATCGGTGACGGTTTCATAGGCGATGGCGATGACGCCCGATTCCATCAATCCGCGCGCCTGTTCAGGATCGGCGGCCAGATGCAGATAGGTGAAGAGTATCTGCCCCTCGCGCAGCATCTTGCGCTCATGGGGCTGCGGCTCCTTCACCTTCACGATCATGTCGGAGCGGGCATAAATTTCTTCAGGACTGTCGGTCAACTCCGCACCGGCGGCGAGATACTGCTCATCGAAAAGGCCGATCTCGAAACCGGCGCCCTTCTGCACGAGAACCTCATGGCCGTTATGCACCGCCTCGCGCACGGAAGACGGCGTCATGCCGACGCGATATTCGTGAACCTTGATTTCCTTGGGAACGCCGATGTGCATGAGACACCCTTACCGTTGACGGCTCGAAAGCCGTCCGCTCAAATCTACTGCTGCTCCTTTAGCGCACCAATATCCTGCATGGGAGGGTTTTCGTCATCGCGTCGAACATCTTACCCGGATTTTGGGCTCCACTGTTTGGTTTGCGAAGGAACAGGGTGCTAAAATCACCGCCATGTCGCATATTTTTAACGCAAACCTCCGCGATGACGTGGCTCGGCGCCTCGGCTCCTTCGAGCTTGCGCCACCCCCGCCCGGCACGCTGAAACGCGCCGCCGTCGCGATCACTATCGTCCCGCATGGAAATTCCGCTGCTTTTTTGCTGACGCGCCGCGCGCCCCGTCTCAACGCGCATGGCGGGCAATGGGCATTGCCGGGCGGCCGCATCGACGGCAATGAAACGCCGGTCGAAGCCGCACTGCGCGAGCTGGAAGAGGAAATTTCACTGCGCGCGACATCGTCTGCCGTGCTTGGCACGCTTGACGACTACCCGACGCGCTCGGGCTATCTCATCACACCGGTTGTCGTCTGGGCCGATAATCTGGAAGGCATGAAACCCAATCCGGGCGAGGTCGCCTCCATTCACCCCTTCGCGCTCGACGAGCTGGTGCGGCCAGATTCGCCCGTTTTCCTGACAATCCCCGAAAGCGCAAAGCCGGTGATCCGCATTCTCCTCGGCGAGAAAGACCACGTCCACGCGCCGACCGCCGCCGTGCTCTATCAGTTCGGCGAAGTGGCGCTACGAGGCCGCGCGACGCGGGTGGCCGACCTGGAACAGCCGGTCTGGGCCTGGAAATAGGTGGAAAAAGCCTCAGGCGTGGTGAAACCGGCTCATATTGCCGCCGCCCTCTTCCCAGCGCCCATAGACGAAAAGCAGCACGCCATTGATGGCAGGCTCGACCAGCGCGACACCGAAGGCCACCACCGCCTGCCCGGTCAGCACATAGGCGACCGTCAGCCCGACCACGAAGTGGACGAGCGAGAAAGCGACTGCCTTTTTCAATGCGCGCATGACGGCCTCCTGACCATCCAAGTTGCGAGTAATTATTATTTAAAACTATGAAGAAGCTGCGTCAAGGGTGCAATCGGCCCTTTATGTCGCAGTCAGGATCAGCGGCCCGTTCCGGGTGACGACGAGGCTGTGCTCATATTGAACGGTCGGCTCCGGGCGGTCGGCCAGCAGCGTCCAGCCATCATCCGTGTCTTCGGCGAAAGACGCGCCGCAGGACAGAAACGGCTCGATGGTGAAGACCTGACCCTCGTGAATCCGCCGCCGCTCCGAACGATCCGCCCAGGTCGGGATCTCTTCGGGGTCTTCATGCAGCGCCCGGCCCACGCCATGGCTCGCGAGATTGCGGATGAGCGTATAGCCGCCCTTCTGCGCAAAGCGCTCGATGCGCTCGCCGATTTCGGCAAGCCGCGCGCCCGGCTTCACAGCGCCGATGCCTTCCCACATGGCGCGCTTGCCATCGCGGCAAAGCTTCGCAACGCGCGTCGTGACAGGCGGCACGGCAAAGCTCGCGCCCGTATCGCCGAAGAAGCCGCCAAGTTCGGCAGAGACGTCGATATTGACGAGATCGCCCGCCGCAATCCGCCGCTCGCCGGGAATGCCATGGGCAATCTCGCGATTGATGCTGATGCAGGTCGCACCGGGAAAACCATAGGCGAGTTCGGGCGCGGAGCGCGCGCCATGCGCGTCGAGGCCCGCGCGCCCGATCTCATCCAGCTCGCGTGTCGTCATGCCGGGCTCGATCGCCTTGCCCATGTCGCGCAAGACCGCCGCAACGATCCGGCCTATGCGCCGCAAGGCTTCGAGTTCTTCTTCCGACGTGATCGTCACGCAATCATCCCTTCTTTAAAGCTGCACGATTTTCAGCGCCTCATCGGCAAACTTCTTCGCGCCCTTGCCATCGCCTTCCTGAAGCGTCTTCAGATCGACAGGCACCGCAATGCCGCGCTGCGCTGCCGGACGCGCGGCAATGGCATCCATCCAGCGCTTCAGGTTCGGCAGATCGTCAATCTCGACGCCCGACCATTTATGCGTGCGCACCCATGACCAGTTGGCGATATCGGCAATCGAATAATCGCCCGCCAGATATTCGTGATCCTTCAGGCGCCCTTCGAGCACGGTGAAAAGACGCTTCGATTCGTTCTGATAACGATCGATGGCCGCCTGAATTTTCTCCGGGAAATAGCGGAAGAAAACATTCGCCTGCCCCATCATCGGCCCGATGCCGCCCATCTGGAACATCAGCCACTGCAAGACGAGCGAGCGGCCCTTGGCATCGCTCGGCATCAGCTTGCCGGTTTTCTCCGCCAGATAAATCATGATCGCGCCGGATTCGAAAACTGCAAAATCACCCTCGTCGCGATCGACGATGGCCGGAATGCGGCCATTGGGGTTGATCTTCAGGAACCAGTCTTCCTTCTGCTCGTTCTTCGACAAGGCGACCGGCTTCACCTCATAGGGAAGCGCAAGCTCCTCAAGCGTGATGGAAGCCTTCCAGCCATTCGGCGTCGAGGCGGTATAGAGATCGATCATCGGACGGTTCTCCCTTATATGATTTGCGTTCAGCATATCTCGTGATAGCACCGCGCCGCGACAAGGACTTTGCGAGTGCCCTCCCCGCTTGCCATGTCCCAAAAAGCATTGAACACTCGCCGCCCGGCCCTGTTTCAACATCTGGACGCCGGAGCAAATGGGAACCAACACGCCTTGAGGACGACAGTGAGCATGGCTTCACCGGAACAAATCAAGTCCGCTCCCTCGACGCCCGGCGTCGCTTCGAACGACCGGCCGATTATTGAAATCAGGAACGTCTCGAAGATATTTCCCGGCGGCGTGAAGGCGGTCGACAACGCCAACATCGCGGTCGGCCGCGGCGAGTTCTTCGCCCTGCTCGGGCCGTCCGGCTGCGGCAAGACAACCTTGCTGCGCATGCTGGCGGGATTCGAAACGCCGACAAGCGGAGAGGTCATCATCGACGGTCACGACATGTCGACGGTCGCGCCGAACAAGCGCCCCGTGAACATGGTGTTCCAGTCCTATGCTGTCTTCCCGCATATGTCGGTCGAGAAAAACGTCGCCTATGGCCTGCGCATGGACGGACGCCCACGCGCCGAAATCAAGAAGCGCACGGAAGAAGCGCTGGAGCTTGTGAAGCTCGGCGGCTTCGGCAAACGCATGCCGCATGAAATGTCAGGTGGCCAGCGCCAGCGCGTGGCGCTCGCCCGCGCCCTCGTCAAACGCCCCTCGGTGCTGCTCCTCGACGAACCGCTCTCCGCGCTCGACGCCAAACTGCGCGAGGCGATGCAGCTCGAACTGGTGCGCCTGCAACAAACGGTCGGCATCACCTTCGTCATCGTCACGCATGACCAGTCCGAAGCGCTGTCGATGGCAAACCGCATCGCGGTGATGAACCAGGGCACGGTGCGCCAGATCGCAACGCCCGCCGAACTTTATGAAAACCCCAAGAGCCGCTTCGTCGCCGACTTCATCGGCCGCATCAACCTGATGGACGCGAAGTCAACGCGCATCGGCGACCACCGCGTGAAAGTCACGGCAAAGATCATCGGCGATATCGAGCTGGCAGGCGACGCCGAAGGCGACGTGGCACTCGCCGTGCGCCCCGAAAAGATTTTCGTCGCCGAAACCAAACCCACCGACCCCGACATCATCGCACTGCGCGGCAAGGTCGGCGAAGTCGCCTATTACGGCAGCTTCAGCAACGTCTTCTTCGACGTCGGCACCGGCACACCGCTCCTCGCCGACATCGGCAACGTGTCGCGCGACATCGAGGAATTCACGTTCAAGAAGGGCGAGGAGTATTGGGTGTATTGGCGGAAGGGCGACACGCTGGTGTTGGGGGCGTGAGGGGAAGCGTCTAGGCAGAGATCTAGACCGACGATCTACTTCAACCAAACGATAGCGATGGAATTTTATGGCGTCAGTCGGCGCGCTATTACTGGAGTTCGAAAACGCTCCAAGCGCAACCGCAGTTGCGGTTTGGCTTGCGGAGAAATCGACATCCAGTGTCGACCGCGAATTGGACAGTGGATGGGAAGTATCTATCCGAGCCGGACAGCCTCTCGCAGTTGCACGTTCGAAAAAAACTTTCCTAGCAGACAATGCCTTGTTGCTAGCGCTTGAAGCGATAGAAGAGACATTGGACTTGGTTTGCTTTCGCTTTAACGAACCACTTGAACTCAAGCCGCAGGCCAATGATCGACTAATTATAGAGACCGTTGCCGATAAGCGCGTATTGACGCTTAGAACCGTAGTGATTTGGAGTGAACGCGTTAAACCGATATCCCTTATTGTTAGAGACGCTAGTGGAAACATAAAGCTACCAACCCCGACAAATCCGGCTTGGCAGCCGGTGCTCCGCTATTATCGCCTGTCGCAAACTCGGGATAACATGTTCGATGCCTATCGATACATGTTCATGGCATTTGAGGCGCTCCTCTACCGCCTTTGGCCGCTCGCAACAAAACCTAAGAAAGAGCGCGAGGTCGACTGGCTAGTCAGAGCCGTAGGCGAATTGGGTAGGCGCATAAATTTGGCGGATTTCGTTCCGCATCAGGCGAACGACATGGCAAAAGCCTTCGTGGACAGCCAATATGCTCAATTCAGATTGCCGCTGTTCCACGCAAAAAAATCCAGCCTTACATTGCCGCATGAAGGTCTGTTGGAAGAGGATATTGCAGCTGCATATTCTCGACTGACTCGATTGGTTCGGGAAAGCCTCAATGTGTTCTTCAATTCACAGGGACAAAGTGGAGCTATCCCTTACACTGCCTTTCAGGGAAGCATCACGCAGGCGCTCAAAAAGGCACCATTGACGGTGGCGTTTTCGCCGGACGATAGCCCAATGGACATCGATGGCGAACTCTTCTCTCCCAGGGGCTTAAGCGTGATTGAGTTCGAAAAATGGGAGGCCGAGCCAGAATCCAACACCGACACCCGGCTGATAACAGCAACCCTTGGCATCAAAGATAAAACTCCCAAAGGTCCTGTGCATCGGTTGGGGCTTCTACGTTCAGGAATGCCATTAGTATTGTCGAAACTTGATGAGCCAATCGACCTGGATGGGATTGACGTATTTCGGCTTGAACTACTATTGAAATTAGTCAATTTGAACACGCCGAAATGGACGTGACTGATGATGGAGATTTCTGGACTGAGTGAATCGTGCGTCATGCCGACGTCGGCAACGTGTCGCGCGACGTCGAGGAATTCACCTTCAAGAGTATTGGGTTTACTGGCGGAAGAACGACACGCTGGTGTTGGTGCGTGATCATCGGCGTTTCGTCTGGGCGCCCCACTTCCAAATTCGTCATCACCCGGCTTGACCGGGTGATCCATCTGTACCGATTGCGGGGCGAAGATGGATGGCCCGATCAAGTCGGGCCATGACGGTATGGGGTTTGGTCGGACAGTCAGGCCGCCACCAGACCGGTGCCCCAGACGCCGAGCGTGACGAGGATCACGCCTCCGACAATAACGCCGCAGGCGGAACTGAAGCTCTCGGATAAAACTCGGCGTCATCCCGGGACTTGATCCCGGGATCCATTAGGCTTCTCGACATGCTGAACCTTCGATGGG
>NZ_JBASBH010000093.1:0-33469 GCF_049651025.1 Parvibaculum sp.
GGCGAGATAACGATAAGTCCGGGAATATGCGCGTACCAGGACGAATAATCCTGACTGTGCTGTGCGCCAACGCGCGAAGCCGGCCCGTTTGGCCCGCGGAAAACAATAGGCGAAGCCATCTGCCCGCCCGACATATAGCGCGTTTTTGCAGCCGAATTGATGATCTGGTCAATCGCCTGCATAGCGAAGTTGAAGGTCATGAATTCAACGATCGGGCGCAAACCGGCAAATGCAGCACCGACACCGAGGCCGGTAAATCCGTGTTCCGTTATCGGCGTATCAACCACCCGCTTTGCGCCGAATTCTTCAAGCAGTCCTTGAGTGACCTTGTAGGCGCCCTGATATTCCGCGACTTCCTCACCCATGACGAAAACATTTTCGTCGAGGCGCATTTCCTCCGCCATCGCGTCACGAAGCGCTTCGCGAACTGTCTGCGATACAAACTCTGTGCCTTGTGGAATTTCAGGGTCGGTAGCGACTTCTATCCGAGGCGCTTCGGCCTCTTTCTCTTGCTCTTGTCGGGCATCGGATGCGGCGGGCGCTTTACGCAAAGGCGCAGACACTTCGTCGCTTTCGCCCTCGCCCGCAATCACGGCGATGACCTCGTTCACCTTCACACCCTCCGTGCCTGCAGGCACGACGAGTTTCACAATCTTCCCCTCATCAACCGCTTCGACTTCCATCGTTGCCTTGTCGGTTTCGATCTCGGCGATGACGTCGCCGGAGCGCACTTCATCGCCCTCCTTCACCAGCCATTTGGTGAGCGTGCCCTCTTCCATAGTTGGTGAGAGCGCGGGCATCAGAATGTTTGTCGCCATGGCTTAGGTCCTCGCCGCAAATGGAGCGACGACATCGGTCCAGAGTTCAGATGGATCGGGCTGTGGGCTTGCTTGCGCAAATTCGGCAGCCTCCGCGACGATGCCTCTTATTTCCTTGTCAATCTCCTTCAGCGCCTCTTCGCTTGTGCCAGTATCAAGAAGTCGTAGGCGCACCTGCTCAATCGGGTCGTGCTCCTGGCGCATTTTGTTGACTTCCTCTTTCGCGCGGTACTTCGCTGGATCGGACATCGAGTGGCCACGATAGCGGTAGGTCATCATTTCGAGGATGTAAGGCCCTTTGCCTGCGCGGCATGACGAAATGGCCTTCTCGCCGGCGGCGCGGACAGCACGCACGTCCATGCCATCGACCTGCTCGCCGGGAATGTTGAAGCTCACACCACGCTTGGAGAGGTTCGTCTGGGCGGAAGCACGGGCGACGGAAGTGCCCATGGCGTATTGGTTGTTTTCGATCACGTAAACGACCGGCAGTGTCCAGAGCTCAGCCATGTTGAAGCTTTCATAAACCTGGCCCTGGTTTGCCGCCCCGTCGCCGAAGAAGGTGAGGCTCACATTGTCGTTGCCGCGATACTTGTTGGCAAAGGCAAGGCCGGTTCCGATGGGCACCTGCGCGCCAACGATCCCGTGGCCGCCATAGAACGCTTTCTCGACGCTGAACATATGCATCGAGCCGCCCTTGCCCTTTGAATAGCCGCCCTCGCGTCCGGTGAGTTCCGCCATGACGCCTTTAGGGTCCATGCCGCAAGCGAGCATATGGCCATGGTCGCGATAGCCAGTGACGATCTGGTCGCCCTGTTTCGTGGCACCCATGAGGCCCACGATAACGGCCTCCTGGCCGATGTAGAGATGACAAAAGCCGCCGATGAGACCCATGCCATACATCTGGCCAGCTTTTTCCTCAAAACGGCGGATCAGCAGCATCTCACGATAGGCCTTGAGGTCTTCCTCGCGAGAGAGAGCGGGAGGGCTATCCGTCTTGGTCGACTTCTTCTTCACAACAGCTTTGGGAGGCGGAGGTGTCTTGGCCATGCTTCATTCCGGATTGGGCCGATCGAACGGCTCATGTCGGGTGCCTTGGCACGCAAATATGCCAATAGGCAGATCACACCATAGAGTGTGGCCGTAAATATTTGATTTCAAAGAGAAAAATGTAAATTAACTTATATTCGGTTAATTGCATCGCAGCGCCAAAGGTTTAGCGAACGATCTGGCCAGCGGGGCGCTCGCGAAAAATCACGATGTCGTTGGGATTGGCAAAACCCAGTGTTGCGCGAGCCCGCTCATCGAGCAGATCGGGGTCAAGGCTCTCAGGGCGCAACAGCGACACCTGCTGGTCGAGCTGACGGTGCGTCGCTTGCACCTCGGCCAATTGTTGTTGCAGCGTGTCGACGCGGTTCTGCAGGCTCAGCCAAGCGATAAAGCCATGGCGGCCATAGACCGCATGATAGGCAAAATACGAAAGAACGACGAGGCAAACGAGCGGTATCAGCGCATGACGCAAGCGCAGCGGCTCTCTTGTACGAATCAACCCCAAATCCTTCATAAACAACAAGGAATCACAGGTGGATTCCTCTCGTCAACAAGTCTCGCGAACATAGACGAACATACCGGCGGGAAGGACAAAAAAGGGCTGCGCAACCTGACGATTGCGCAGCCCAGTTTGCGGTAAGATCACTGTGGAGGGAACTTACCGTAGATACTTTTAGCGAACGCCAAGCTGACGGATCGAGTTCGGCGTATAGCGGCTCGGGTCAAGCTCGTCGGCGAAGTAGTTCACCGGCGGCTCTTCGTTCTGCATACCGAGAGCGAGGTAACGACCCGCCTGGAGATCGTAAACCGTCTCAGCGGCCGAGTTGCAGAGCGGCACGTTGTAACGCTGCAGCGTCTGCGACTCCTGGACGCGCCAGAGCTGGCCACGACCGTCATAGAGTTCGACCGCAGAAACCTGCCATGCGTCTTCGTCGTTGTGATAGACGCGGCGGGCGTAAACGTGACGCGTGCTCGCCTTCAACTTCGCTTCGAAGTTCCACGTCCGGTGCAGTTCGTAGCGAACCAGATCCTGATTGAGGTGAAGCGGCTTGATCAGGTCTTTGTACTTCGCACCCTCAGCCTTGTAGCTGTTGGCGGCAACGATCATCGGCTTCTTGTCGATGACGGCCCAGTCGTAACGATCAAGCGCACCGTTGAAGCCGTCGAAGGCGTCGGAGGTGGACAGACCGTCCGAGTTCGTGCCCGGATTGTCGTAGGAGATATTCGGCGCGCGACGCACACGACGCGTGCCGGGGCTGTACTGCCACGCCTGACGGCCGCCATTCAGCGTCGCGTTGAGCGCTTCGAGAACCAGGATCACGTTGCCAGCTTCACGGGCGGGCGCGATCGTGTTCGCGATGTAGTAGAGCGAAATGTTGTTCAGGTCTTCAGCCGACTTCTTCGACGGGTCGGACCAGTTCAGGATGGCTTCGTCCTGCACGATGGTCAGCGTGTAGTCGCCGCTGCGCGTAACGGGCGCGGCCGCGAACTGACGCACCACCTTGAAGGAGCGATAGCGCAGCGTGTGGTTCCACATGATTTCGAAGGCGTTATTCGGAATCGGGAACGGGAAGCCCATGACAGCACCGGCAACACCCGAGCCGCCGCCATTGAGTTCGCCGACTTTGGCGTTGTTCTTCGTCGCTTCATAAACGCGGTCCGGATAGGCGCAGGACCGGCGCGTCTGATAGACGTTCATCTTGTAATCGGGATAGGCCTTCATCATGGCCTTGTAGCCGTCCGTCAGCACGGCGTCGTACTGAGCAGCGTTACCAGCGTTGATCGTAAATTTGATCGGGTCGCTTGCGAACGGATCCTGAAGGTGATCGCCGGGCTTGTAGCTGACATTGCTCGGCACGGTCTGAAGACCACCGGTCCAGGCCGGGATGTCGCCCTCGCCTGCCTTCTCGGCGCCGATCGGCGTCAGATCAGACCCCAGACGGTTGATCTGTGCATCCGGCACCGCCGCATGCGCAGCCATCGGTGCGCAAACAGCAAGCGCGATGGCCAAGTTGAAAATCTTCATCTACCGAAACCTCCCTTTTCCCAGGCTCCCCTACGGGAACTCTACGTTTTAGCTCTAACCCACTTATTTATAGTGATTTTAGCTTTAAACTACATTCACTGATAATAATTCATTTTTGTCAATCGACATTATGACGCGGCGTCATGCTTCGCCGAGAGTGCAGCACGGCCCGTTACTACGCGTTCACACTTGGTGACGTAGGGGCTGCGTGATAACTATGGTCAATATTCAATCGTGATCAGGCAGATGACGGAAAATGGGCGCCATCGAAGACACTCGGGGGAGGATTCTCGCAGCAGCTACTGCGCAAATTCATCGTCACGGTCACGTCAAAACGACGATTGCTGATGTCGCAAAACACTGTGGAATGTCATCGGCCAATGTTTACCGATTCTTCCCCGCCAAGGCGGCGCTTGTCGAAGCCGTTTCGGAAATATGGCTTTCAGTCACTGAAGATCTTGCGCGCGCTATCGCGATACGGCCGACAAGCGCATCTCAACGCGTGCGCGACTACATCATCGAGGTCCATGAACTCATTCGTGATCGCCAGACAACTGAAGACGAAGTCCATGAAACCTTCGTTGCAGCCGCGACGGAACATTGGCCTTGCATGGCCGAACACGAAAAGAAACTCGCCGCCATATTCTCATCCATCCTTGCGGACGGCGTAAGAAGCGGCGAGTTCCAGATCGACGATGTGGAAAAAACCGCTTTCGTGATGCGGTCCGCACTGATGAAGTTCCACAGCCCGGTATTGGTGGCCCAATTTTATGGTGAGAGCCTGGTTGAACAGGCCGCCGACCTCTCAGACCTGCTGTTGAACTCCATCACAAAGCGCTGATCCGGCCCTCTTCACCGAAACTAACGCTTGAGAACACTACGCCCTGCATATTCCGCAGACGAGCCGAGCAACTCTTCGATGCGGATCAGCTGGTTATATTTCGCCAACCGATCGGAGCGAGCGAGCGAGCCCGTCTTGATCTGACCGCAGTTCGTTGCAACGGCGAGATCTGCGATGGTCGCATCTTCTGTTTCACCTGAACGATGAGACATGACTGCGGTATAGGCGGCTTTGTGGGCCATTTCGACGGCTTCAAGCGTCTCCGTCAGCGAGCCGATCTGGTTCACTTTGACGAGAATGGAATTCGCGACGCCCTTTTCAATGCCGTCGGCCAAACGGGTCTTATTCGTGACGAAGAGATCGTCACCCACAAGCTGGACCTTGTTGCCAATGGCTTCGGTCAGCGCCTTCCAGCCTTCCCAGTCATCTTCCGCCATACCGTCTTCAATCGAGATGATGGGATAACGGGCAACGAGATTTGCCCAGTAGTCGACCATGCCGCCTGCGTCGAGCTTCTTGCCTTCGCCTTCGAGATCATAGACGCCGTTCTTGTAGAACTCGGTAGAAGCGGCATCGAGCGCGAGGTAGATGTCTTCGCCGGGCCGGTAGCCAGCTTTCTCGATGGCTTTCATCACGAAGCCAATCGCATCTTCGGTCGAAGCGAGATTGGGCGCGAAGCCCCCCTCGTCGCCGACATTGGTGTTATGATCTGCGGTCTTCAATTCGCCCTTCAGCGTATGGAAAACTTCCGCACCCATGCGCACGGCATCGGCGAAGTTTGCCGCGGCGACGGGCATGATCATGAATTCCTGAATATCGATCGGGTTATCCGCGTGCTGACCGCCATTGACGATATTCATCATCGGAACGGGAAGCATGCGCGCCGACGGGCCACCGACGTAGCGAAAAAGCGGTTGGCCCTGAGACTGTGCCTGCGCCTTGGCGACAGCGAGCGAAACGCCGAGAATGGAGTTGGCACCGATGCGCGCCTTGTTCGGCGTACCGTCAAGCGCACACATTGCTCGGTCGATCTCGATTTGCTCGGCGGCGTCCATGCCGCCTATCGCGTCGAAAATCTCGCCATTGACGGCGGCAACGGCATTTAGAACGCCCTTGCCCTTGTAGCGAGCGCCGCCATCGCGCAACTCGACGGCTTCGTGCGCTCCGGTGGACGCACCCGAGGGAACAGCGGCACGGCCAAAGGCGCCATCCTCAAGAAACACGTCCACCTCGACCGTCGGGTTACCACGACTGTCCAGAATTTCGCGGCCGATAATGTCGATGATCGCAGGCATGGTTTCTCAAACTCCGCTCGGTTTTAAGGCTGCGCGTTTCTAGCGGAGACAAGCTGCAAGTGAAAGGGGCTTGCTGACTACACAACCTTCCCCAATCGTTCGACTTTGGGCAGGCGTGCAAAATCAAGGTCGTCCGGAGCCTGCTGCAGCAACTCTTCGCGATTTTGCAGAATATAGTCGCGCTCTGCCTCCACAAGCGCCCGGCCCAATCCGATGCAGAAATGCTGTCCCGGCAGAATGGTGCCGGTAATCGGCGAGCCCTCCTTTTCCAGGGCATCCAGCGATGCATGCGTTGCAACCGTATCTGCCAATCGCTGGTCCAACAGTTCCTTGACGCGAGATCTTGGCAAATAGGGCGCAAAGCTGAGCATGAACATGAATTCTGAACGCAGTCGCTGCCGCGCATCGCACGTCATCAACGCCTCGATACAGACCGCCCTGCCCGCATCGGTAATTGCGTAGATTTTCTTGTTCGGTCTGTTTTCCTGCTCGACCCGTTCGAATGTCACCAGCCCTTCTTCAGCCAGTTCATTCAGGGCCGGATAGATGTTGCTGATCGTCACATCAACGATCTTCGACACCTCTTGCTCCAGGATTTTCTTGATGTCGTAGCCCGTCGCAGGGCCCGTCATGAGCACGCTAAGTAGCAGTTCTTTCGTATTCAAACCCGCCTCCTCCCCCGAGTAGCAGATTGTAGCCCTTGCTTTGGGCTGGATGTTTTGTCTATATCATCTTTATTCGTAGGTTTTTTTTACCTAACGTAATTATTCATAACAGATCAACCCAGGCATTCCTCTCAATTTCCACGCCAAGGGTCGGCATTGCTCAGTAAAAAGCGGGCGGTTCTCCCTGGGGGGCCCCGTCCGCTTGCCTCCAACATCGAAGCGGCTGTGACCGCGACGAATCCAAGCGGGAGAAGCAGTCAAAATGAGAGTATCGGCGAGAATCGCCTCTGTCACGAGTGAACAGGGTAAGGCGCGCTCCAAAGCAGGTCTATTCGCAGGGGTTTTGACCTCCGCACTGATCGCAGGCGGCGCTGCCCAAGCAGACGCATATAAATTTGGCGATGTCGACGTTTCGATCGACACGACCGTTTCAGCCGGTATCGGCATGCGCACCAGCAAGCGGGATTGCGCCAAGATCTCGCTGGTCAATGGCGGCTGCAAGTCCGGCAGCGGGCGCAGCACCGGCGTCAATTCGGATAACGGCAATCTCAACTTCGACCAGTGGGATTTCACGGATGCGATCGCGCGCGTGACCATGGACGTTCAGGCGAAGTGGGAAAACTACGGCGCCTTCCTGCGCCCGACGGCGTTCTACAATCTCGTGTACGCGAACAACGATATGCGGTTCCGCAATCTCAATCACGATGGCCGTAACCAGCTCGACTACACCGTCGATGTGCTCGACGCCTTCGTCTATGCGAATTACGACATCGGCGGCCATGCAACAACGATCCGCGTTGGCAAGCAGGCGCTGAACTGGGGCGAGAGCCTGTTCATTCAGGGCGGCGTCAATCAGTTCCAGGCGCTTGATGTGAGCGCACTGCGCACACCCGGCTCGGAGCTCAAAGACGCCATGACGCCGATGCCGATGATCTATGCATCGTTCGCGGCGACAGATGCGCTGACGATCGAAGCTTTCTGGCAGTTCAGCTATGAAAATACTGAACTCGATCCGTCGGGTTCCTTCTTCTCGACGGACGATATCGTCGGCAAGGGTTCGCTGCCCGCGCTCTCCGGTGTCGAGCCCGGTTTCGACAATCCCGATCTGGCAATTGCCCCCGGCGACCTTGCCTCACTGCTTGGCGGTGCGCCCGTTCCCATCGCGCTTGCTCGTACGAAAGATCGCGGCCAGAGCGATTTCAATCAGTTCGGCGTTGCTGCTCACTATTACGCCGACAATATCGGTACTGGCACCGACTTCGGGCTGTATTTTGTACGCTTTTCAAGCCGCCTGCCCTTCCTGGGTTTCACCAATGGTGGCATGGACACGGCACAGGCATGTGCCGCAGTCGCGCTCGGCGCGGGTGGTGCCGTGGATTGCACCAGTGCAGCAGGCGTGAAGGCTGCCTTTGCTTTGGCAGCCAATCAGGGCAGCTACTTCTATGATTTCCCGACAGTGAACACGCTGGGCGCAAGCTTCAGCACCACGATTGAAGGCACTGCAGTGTCGGGTGAGACGACTTTCTCGCCGGACATGCCCTTCGGCATCAACGACTCCGAACTCAACGCTTCGCAGATCGACGGTCTTGGTGGCGCGCCCTATCTTTCGGGCGGAGCTTCGACGCGCTTCAGCAACTATCTGGCGGGCGTCGGTCTGAATGCGTCCACGCTTAGCCACGTCAAGCTCGATGCGTATCAGGGCCAGATCGGAACGATCACGTCGTTCTCGACGACAGATTTCGTTCCGCGCAATCTCGGCGCCGATAGCGGTGCGTTCGTCTTCAATGCGGGCTTCGTCTATGTGCCCGACGCAGGCAAGTATCCGCTCAATCGTTCGGGCCCTGAAGGCGGTATCGTAAATCCGTTCGCCGCAGCACTGTTGACCGGTGGCGCAACGGACCCGCAATATGCGACGAGCTTCTCGTCGGGTTATCGCGCGGTGCTTTCGACAACCTACAACAACGCCTTCGATACGCCTGTCACGCTGAGCCCCTATGTTGCATGGCGTCATGACGTGCTCGGCTATTCGCCGGGACCGATCACGGCGAACTATCTGAAGGGCCTCAAGGAAGTCTCAGTCGGTGTCCGTGCGGACTATCAGTCGCGCATCAAGGCATCGCTGAGCTGGACGTCGAGCTTCGGCGCGGGTTGGTACAACCCCATATCCGATCGCGACTTCATGATGGCGAGCGTCGCTTACGCGTTTTAACGAGACTACGCCGAACCCACTCCCTCCCGGGTAAGGGAATTCGGCAGAACCGCCTCGGAGGGCCCCCCTCTCCGGGGCGGTTTTCTTTTTAACTTCACTACGCTTGACGCAAGGGCACCGCTCCTGTTCAAAGGCCGAAACCGGAGCAGACCAAAATGCCTGAAGACAAGGCACTCGTGCTTTTTTCCGGCGGACAGGACTCCACCGTCTGTCTCGCCTGGGCGCTGACGCGCTACGCCAATGTTGAAACCGTGGGTTTCGACTATGGGCAGAGCCATGTCGTCGAACTCGAATGTCGCGCCAAAGTTCGCGACCAGATGGCGGATGCATTTCCAGAGTGGAAGGCAAAGCTCGGTCCTGATCACATGCTCTCGCTGCGCGAACTTTCGGTGATCAGCGAGACGGCGTTGACGCGCGATGTCGCAATCGAGATGGACGAGAGCGGACTGCCCAATACGTTCGTGCCGGGCCGCAACCTGCTCTTCTTCGTTTATGCGGCGGCGCTCGGTTATCGTCGCGGCGCGAGCACGCTTGTCGGCGGAATGTGCGAGACGGATTATTCGGGCTATCCCGATTGCCGCAACGATACGATCCAGACGCTCGCGCAATCGGTCAGCCTTGGTATGGCGCGGAATTTCGCGTTCGAAACGCCGCTCATGTATATCGACAAGGCAGCGACCTGGGCGATGGCGGAAGAGCTTGGCGGCGCGCGGTTTGTCGACATCATCGTCGAAGACACGCATAGCTGCTATCGCGGCGACCGGACGCATCGGCACGATTGGGGCTATGGCTGCGGCACCTGCCCGGCTTGTGAACTCCGCGCGAAGGGCTACGCAGCCTGGCGCGCGGCAAAGGTTTGAGACCATGTATTCGGTGAAGGAAATTTTCTACACGTTGCAGGGCGAAGGCGCGAATGCGGGCCGCCCTTCGGTGTTTTGTCGCTTTGCTGGTTGCAATCTCTGGACCGGCCGTGAGCAGGATCGCGCAAGCGCTGTATGCACTTTCTGCGATACGGACTTCGTCGGCACTGATGGCGAGGGTGGCGGAAAATTTGCGGATGCGGAGGCTCTGGCATCAGCAATCGAACGCACATGGCAGTCGGGCGCGCAGGAAAACCGTTTCGTCGTTTGCACCGGCGGCGAGCCGCTTTTGCAAGTCGACACGGCGCTCATCGAAGCGTTGCATGCACGCGGTTTTGAAATTGCGGTCGAGACGAATGGCACGGTGGAACCGCCGGAGGGGCTCGACTGGATTTGCGTCAGCCCGAAGGCGGAAGCGCCGCTAAAAATTCAGGCGGGCGACGAGTTGAAACTCGTCTTCCCACAGACGAACGCCCTGCCCGACCGTTTCGAAAAACTGGCGTTCCGGCACCATTATTTGCAGCCGATGGACGGACCACATGTCGCAGAGAATACCAGGGCTGCGACGGCTTATTGTCTGGCGCATCCTAAATGGCGGCTGTCGTTGCAAACCCACAAGCTGATCGGTATCCCCTGATGCGTATCTACAAGGAATTCATGTTCGATGCGGCTCACTACCTGCCGGGCGCACCTGAGGGGCACCCCAATCGGCGGGTTCATGGGCACTCGTTCAGGGTCACGGTCTGGCTCGATGGCGAGGTCTCGCCGGACACAGGATTGGTGAGACATTTTGAGGATTTCGAGCGAGAGATTGAGCGTTTTCGAGACAAGCTCGATCACCACATGCTCAATGAGATCGAAGGGCTCGAGAATCCGACGCTGGAGCATATTGCGATATGGTTATGGAAAGAATTGAAGGGGCCGCTGCCTGAACTGGCGCGGATCGAGATCCATCGGGCATCCTGCCGCGAGGGATGCGTTTATGACGGACCGGGGAATAAGTGATGGCGCGCAAGGCGGGGACAAAAAATCTGACGCAACTTGGACGCGATGCGACTATCCCCGCTTCGCCCGAGGATGCTGTTCTTGAGCGCGTCCCCAATCCCCATGCGGACACAAATTATATTGCTCGGTTTACGGTGCCGGAATTCACGTCGACATGCCCGGTGACCGGACAACCGGATTTCGCGCATATCGTCATCGACTATGTGCCGGGGAAATGGCTCGTCGAGTCGAAGTCGCTGAAGCTCTATCTCCAGAGTTTCCGCAATCACGGCGCCTTCCATGAAGACTGCACGGTGGCCATCGGCAAGCGGCTCGTGAAGACGCTGGCGCCGAAATGGCTGCGGATCGGCGGCTACTGGTATCCGCGCGGCGGCATCCCCATCGACGTCTTCTGGCAGACCGGCAAGTTGCCAAGCGGCGTCTGGGTGCCCGATCAGGGCGTCGCGCCCTATCGCGGCCGGGGCTGAGCAACCTATTTTTCAAGACGCATAAAAAGGCAGTTGCGGGCTGAAGTGGTTTTTATATAATCACCATTATGCCAAAAATAATAAATCACGCTACCCGCCGCGATGAAATTGCCGAAGCCACCATTGAGGTGATCAGCAGACAGGGAATCGACAGCACGCGGCTTGTCGACGTGGCGCGCGCGGCGAACGCGACCACCGGCTCGATCACACATTATTTTGAAGGCAAGGACGCGGTGCTGCTGGCGGCGCTCGACCATCTGGCGCAACGCATTCTCAAGGGTCTTCGAGAAAGCGACACGACGGACCTGATCGACCTGTCGTTCCAGATTCTGCCGATAGATGAAGACGGCCTTCGCGACTGGCGCGTCTGGCTTTGTTTTGTAGGCCGCGCCCTCGCCGATCCTGCCCTCGCAAAAATCCACAAGGCTTATTACCAAGAGTTTCGCGACGGCCTTGCTGCGCGCATAGATCGTCTGCAAACGGATAAAGCCCTGAACGGGGCTATCGATCCGCTTGTTACCGCCGATGCAATCATCGCTGCGGTCGATGGAATTGGCCTGCGCGCCACGCTGGAAATTGAGGAATGGCCAGCCGAACGACAAAGGCGGCAACTCGAATTCATGTTGCGCCCGCTGCTGACACCGCGTTGATATTTCCTGGAGGAGGAACCGTTGCCGAAACTTGAAAATCTGCCTGCAAGCGCATCGACAGACGAAATTCTCAAAATTCTGAAGCGCGACGGCGCGCTGATCTTGACGGATGTGCTGAGCAGCGCAGAGGTCGAACAGGTCGTTTCCGAAATCATGCCTTATGTCGAGGCCACGGATTACGGCCGCGACCAGTTCACGGGCCACAAGACAACACGCACCGGCGCACTGGTTGCCCGCTCGAAGGGTTGCCAGAAAATGGTCATGCACCCCGCCATCGTGAGCGCGGCGGAGCTTTTCCTTAAGCCGTTTTGCGAACGCATACAGCTTCATCTGACGCAGGTCATTCGCATCTGCCCCGGACAGCCCAAGCAGAGCATTCATCGCGACCGCTGGGCGTGGGGCACATATCTGAAAGATGTCGAGCCGCAGTTCAACACGATCTGGGCGATGACGGACTTCACGAAGGAAAACGGCGCGACGCAGGTCTGCCCCGGCAGCCTCGACTGGCCGGACGATTATCAGCCAACGGACGACCAGATCACATATGCGGAAATGAAGGCTGGTTCGGTGCTGATATATTCAGGCGGCGTGTTTCATGGAGGCGGCGAAAACACCTCCAATGGAGATCGCGTCGGCACGAATATCACCTATACGCTCGGCTGGCTGCGGCAGGAGGAAAACCAGTATCTCTCCTGCCCGCCCGAAATTGCGCGCGAGCTTCCTGAGGAATTGCAGGAACTCATCGGCTACGCGCTGGGCGGCTATGCGCTCGGCTACTACACGCCGCCGACCGCGCCCGGCGAAGGGCCGGAGATTGTGCCGCCGCAATTCGCGCTTGGGCGCGAAGGCCATGGCGGCTCCCAATTCGGCCCCGCCGATATGCAAGCGAGCCTGTCGACGCAGATCAGAGGGCAATAAAACTCCGCGCCAAGGCGGCTCAGGCCGCCTTGGCGAGGCGATCGAATTTCTGGAGGTTTGCGAGCAGCGCTTCGAGGTCCGAGAGCTTCACCATGTTCGGGCCGTCGGAAGGCGCATTGTCGGGGTCTTCATGCGTTTCAATGAAGACGGCGGCAACGCCGATGGCGACGGCGGCGCGCGCGATATAGGGCACCATGCGGCGGTCGCCGCCGGATGCATTGCCCTGCCCGCCCGGCTGCTGCACCGAATGGGTTGCGTCGATGACGACCGGGCAACCGCATTGTTCTTTCATGATCGGGATCGCACGCATGTCGTTGACGAGCGTGTTGTAACCGAAGCTGACGCCGCGCTCGGTGGCGAGCACGTTGGGGTTGCCTGCATCGACAACCTTGGCGACGACGTTCTTCATGTCCCAGGGCGCGAGGAACTGGCCCTTCTTGACGTTGACGACGAGGCCCGTCTGCGCGGCGGCTTCGAGCAGATCGGTCTGGCGGCAGAGGAAGGCCGGAATTTGCAGCACGTCGACGGAGCCTGCGACTTCAGCGCATTGCTCGCGCTCATGCACGTCGGTGAGGATCGGCACGCCGAATTCCTTGCGCAGATCTTCGAAGATCGGCATCGCAAGCTCGAGGCCGAGGCCGCGCTTCGCATTGCGGCTGGTGCGGTTCGCCTTGTCGAAGGAGGTCTTGTAGATGAGGCCGATGCCGAGGCGATCGGTGATTTCCTTGATGCCGCCTGCCATGTCGAATGCGTGCTGGCGCGTTTCGAGCTGGCAAGGCCCCGCAATCAGCGTGAACGGCTTGTCGTTCGCGATTTCGAGGTTGCCGATCTTGACGGTGGCGTTAGCGGGCATGATGGCGCTCCACTCGCAATGACGAAAAACTCAGACCAAACGGCTCTGCGCAACGGCCGCTTCGATGAACGAGCGGAACAAGGGATGTGGGGCGAAAGGCTTCGATTTCAACTCGGGATGATACTGGACGCCAATGTACCACGGATGGTCCGGTATCTCGATGGTCTCAGGCAGGAGGCCGTCCGGCGACACGCCAGCGACCTGCATGCCTGCCGCTTCAAGCTGCGCACGATAGGTCATGTTGACCTCGTAGCGATGGCGGTGGCGCTCGCTGATCGTTGTGCTGCCGTAGATGGAGGCGATGCGGCTGCCTTCCTTGAGGACGGCGTCGTAAGCGCCAAGGCGCATGGTGCCGCCGAGGTCGCCATTGGCGGCGCGCTTCACCAATTCGTTCTGCTGCATCCACTCGGTCATCAGGCCGACGACAGGCTCGTTTGTCGGGCCGAATTCGGTCGAGCTTGCGCCCTTCAATCCGGCGAGATTGCGCAGCGCCTCGATGACCGCCATCTGCATGCCGAAGCAGATGCCGAAATAGGGAATGTCGCGTGTGCGGGCGAAATTCGCCGCCGCGATCTTGCCTTCGGAACCGCGCTCGCCGAAGCCGCCCGGCACCAAGATGCCGTTCACGTCTTCGAGATGGTGGACGGCATCTTCGGCTTCGAAGATTTCGGATTCGAGCCACTTGATGTTGACGCGCACCTTGTTGGCGATGCCGCCGTGAACGAGAGACTCGTTCAACGACTTATAGGCGTCCTTGAGGCCGGTATATTTGCCGACGATGGCGATGGTCACATCACCTTCGGGCTCGCGAATATTGTGGGTGATGGCGTTCCACTTCGTGAGGTCCGGCAGCTTTGATTCCGCCAGACCGAAGCGCGCCAGCACTTCGCGATCTAGGCCTTCTGCATGATAGGCGGACGGCACGTCATAGATCGTGTCGACATCCATCGCCTGAATGACGGCGCTTTCGCGCACGTTGCAGAAAAGCGCAATCTTGCGGCGCTCGTCTTTCGGGATCGGACGGTCGCAGCGGCACATCAGAATATCGGGCTGAATGCCGATGGAGCGCAGCTCCTTCACCGAATGCTGCGTCGGCTTCGTCTTCATCTCGCCGGCGCTTGGAATGTAGGGCAGCAGCGTCAGGTGGATATAGCAGGTCTGGCCGCGCTCAAGCTCATTGCCGAGCTGGCGGATCGCCTCGAAGAACGGAAGGCCTTCAATGTCGCCGACGGTGCCGCCGATTTCGCAGAGAACGAAATCGACATCGTCGCTATGCGAGAGGACGAAATCCTTGATCGCGTCGGTCACGTGCGGAATCACCTGCACGGTGCCGCCGAGATAATCGCCGCGGCGTTCGCGCGTGATGATGTCCTGATAGATGCGGCCGGTGGTGATGTTGTCGCCGCGCGTCGCGGGGACGCCGGTGAAGCGCTCGTAATGGCCGAGGTCGAGGTCGGTCTCCGCTCCGTCATCCGTCACATAGACCTCACCATGCTGGTAAGGCGACATGGTGCCGGGATCGACGTTCAGATAAGGGTCCAGCTTGCGAAGGCGCACAGAATAACCGCGCGCTTGCAGAAGCGCGCCGAGAGCTGCGGATGCGAGACCCTTGCCGAGTGAGGAGACCACGCCGCCGGTGATGAATATGTACCGCGTCATGGAGCCCTAGATTACAGCAACAAAAATGATTCGGAGCGCCAAACGAGGCTCCCTTAAAAATAACTGTGGATGGCTTCCGGTTTCCGCAGCCGGAACTCTACGTCAGATTGCCCGTGCGCCTTACTGGGCGCGCGGGACAGCCGGCTCGCTCGGCGCCTGAGCGGGCGCAGGAGCCGGTGCGGGCACCGTGACCGGTGCCGTTCCTGTTGGCTTGGGCGCATCGAGGCCCGAACCGAGCGGCGCGGGAACGGCCGGAGCCGGAACCTGAATGCCTGTCGGAGCCGGACCGACCCGGTCGAGCAGCGAGCTGCCCGAGCCGCCACGCGCGGCGATGATGACCAGTGCAAGGCTGGTCATGAAGAAAATACCGCCAACAATGCCGGTTGCGCGCGTCAGCACGTTGCCTGCGCCGCGACCCGACATCAGGCCACCGCCACCGCCGCCAATGCCCAGCGCGCCGCCTTCAGAGCGCTGCAACAGAACCAGCGCCACAAGGGCGATGGCGACCATCAGGTGGATAATCAACAGAATGGTGGTCATGGAGCTTCGCAGTCCGTCTGTTCTGGCTTGGTGGCCGCCGATGGCGGTTGACGCGGCGGGTTGTACCTCATGCCGGGCCATGTTTCCAGTCCCACAGGAACTGGCCGGAAATCAGGCCCGTAGCGCTAGGCGTAGGCCTTTATAATGCCGTAAAAATCTTCAGCCTTGAGGCTCGCACCGCCAACGAGGGCGCCGTTAACGTTGGCGACAGCCATAAGCTCGGCGGCGTTCGAGGGCTTGACCGAACCGCCATAAAGAATGCGCATGCGCTCGCCTTCGGCCTTGAAACGCTTCTTCAGGGCGGCGCGGATTGCGGCATGGACCTTGGCGACGTCGTCAACGGTCGGCGTGCGGCCGGTGCCGATGGCCCAGACGGGCTCATAAGCGACAATCGTCGTCTTGGCGGTGATGCCACGGGGCAGCGATCCGGCAAGCTGCGAGGCGATGACGGCGAGCGTTTCGCCCGCATCGCGCTGCTGTTCCGTTTCACCGACGCAGATAATGGCCATGAGGCCCGCGCGATGGGCGGCCTGAGCCTTGGCGCGAACGGCCGCGTCATCTTCGCCGTGATCGGCGCGGCGCTCGGAATGGCCGACGATGACATAGGTCGCGCCTGCGTCTTTCAGCATTTCGGCGCTGATGTCGCCCGTATGGGCGCCGGAGGCATTGGCGTGGCAATCCTGACCGCCGATGGCGATCTTGCTGCCTTTGGCGGCGTCTTTCAGCGTCGCAATCAACGTGGCGGGCGGGCAGACGAGCACGTCGCAGGCCGGGCGCTTGCCCTTGGCCAGCCGCTTGGCGAGGCTCACGACTTCCTTACGGGAAGCCTTCAGCCCGTTCATCTTCCAGTTTCCGGCAACCAGTGCCTTGACCTTCGGAGCTTTCGCTTTCGCAGCCATCTATTCGTCCTCGTATCGCGCAACATTGTTAATCTTGGTATATGCCGTTCGCGGATTTACCAGACGGATCGGCATACGCCAACCGCACAAGCCTGTTTTCGTCAGGAAAATCAACCCGCAAGCAGACGGGACGAGACTTGCGGGGGCACGGGTGCGCACATATCATGCGCCCCTCTTGCGGCCCCAGGGCGCGTCACGCGCTTTAACGCGGCGGCCGGTCAACGGTCCCCATCGACGGAAAGACGACGCAATGCTCGATTCACTCAGAAGAGGCGCCAGCGGCTGGACAGCCAAAATCATGATGGGCTTCCTGGTGCTCAGCTTCGCCGTCTGGGGCATCAATGACGTGTTCACCGGCAATTCGCAGACCGATGTGGCCGAGGTCGGCGGCGAGCCAATCTCGCTCGTTCAATATGAGCGGGCTCTTGAAAACCAGACGCGCGAATTTTCGCAGCGTCTCGGTACGCCGCTGACGCGGCAGCAGGCCCATCAATACGGCATCGACTCTGCGGCACTCGCACAGCTTATCGGCCTGACGGCGATGGACCTGGGCGCGCGCAAGGCCGGGCTCGCGGTCAGCGACGAAACGGTGGCGCGCAATATCACAAGCGATCCGGCGCTTGCGGGCACCTTCGCCAAGTTCGATCGTCCGAGCTTCGACCGCATGCTGCAGCAAATGGGCGTCAGCGAGAAAAACTTCATCGCCGATCGCCGGAAGTTTCTCGTGCGCAGGCAGCTCAGCGATGCGCTGCAAGCCGGTGTGAAAGTGCCGACGACGCTTCTTGAAGCGATCGCGACCTATCAGGGCGAAACGCGCGTCGCGTCCTACATGATTCTGCCGCCCGCCGCCGTTGGCGAGATTGCCGATCCCGACGACAAGACGCTGGAAGCCTATTACGAGAAGGCCGCCGTTCACTTCACCACGCCGGAGACGCGCGACTTCAGCATTCTGAGGCTCGATCCGAGCGACGTTGCCGCGACGGTGTCGATCAGCGACGCGGAGTTGAAGAAGGCCTATGAGGAACGCCGCGGCGAATTCGACGTGCCGGAGAAGCGCAAGGTCGACCAGATCCCCTTCTCGACCATGGAAGCCGCAAAGGAAGCCGACGCGCGCCTGAAAAAGGGCGAGCCGATGGAGAAGATCGTCGGCGAGCTTGGGCTTGAGGTGAAGGATGTGTCTCTTGGCGAGGTATCGCGTCAGCAGATGATCTCTCCCGCCGTGGCGGACGCTGCCTTCGCGCTGAAGGTCGGCGAATATAGCGATCCGGTGCAAGGCCCGCTCGGCCCGGTGATCCTGCATGTCACGGAGATCGCGCCCGCCAATCCCAGCACCTATGAAGGTGTGAAGGACAAGCTGCGCGGCATGCTCGCCAGCGACAGTGCGCGCAACGAGGTCTATGACGTTCAGAACAACATCGAAGACGCGCGCGCAGGCGGCGCTTCGCTGGAAGAGGCGGCGGAGAAAAACCATCTCAAGATCGCCAAGTTCAACGGAGTGACCGCCGAGGGCCTGACGGTCGATAACAAGAAGCCGGATGGCATGCCCGAGTATAAGGGCCTGCTCGACGCGATTTTCAAAAGCGAACAAGGCGACCAGGTGCCGCCCGGCGATACGGGCGAAGGCGGCTATTACTGGGTGCGCGTCGACAATGTGACGCCTGCCAAGGTGAAGCCGCTGGCGGAAGTTCGCGGCGAAGTTCTGGCGCTGTGGAAGCAGGAAACGCGCAAGGCGAAGCTTCAGGAGCTTGCGCTGAGCCTTGTGGAGCGCGGCGAGAAAGGCGAAAGCATCGAGAAGATCGCATCGAGCCTTGGCCGCACCTCGCTGATTTCGCCCGACATCAAGCGCGGCTCGCAGAGCGACACATTCTCGCGCCTCGCTGTGACGCGGCTCTTTGCCGTGCCGCAGAACGGCTTTGCTTTCGGCCCGGTCGGATTTGGCGACAGCCTGATCGTGATGCAGGTGAAGGAAATCAACGATCCGAAGCCTGATACCGCGTCGAGCGAATACAAGACCGCACAGGCAAACATCACCGAAGGCTTGCAGTCCGACATGCTGGTGACGCTGATCACCGGCTATGAAAAGCAGCTCGGCACCAAGCTGAACACCAAGCTTCTCGACCGCGTGATGAATGCCGAGAGTGCCCAGTGATGAACTTCATTTCGTGAGCGGGCCGGTGCCAGCATGATAGAGCCCGACTTCGAAAGCTTCGAGCGCATCTATAATTCCGGGGCCGCGCAGGTCGTCTGGACGCGGCTCGTTGCCGATCTTGAGACGCCCGTCTCCGCGATGCTGAAAATCGCGGATGGCAAGCCGAACAGTTTCCTTCTCGAATCCGTCGAAGGCGGCGATACGCGCGGGCGCTATTCAATCATCGGGCTGAAGCCGGACATCATCTGGCGGACGCTTGGCGACAAGGCCGAGATCAACCGCAAGGCGCGCTTCGATGCAACGTCCTTCGAGCCTTGCGCCGGTGGCGCGCTTGCGAGCTTGCGCGCGCTGATCGAGGAATCGCGCATCGAGTTGCCGCAGGACTTGCCCCCCATGGCGGCGGGCGTCTTCGGCTATATGGGCTATGACACGGTGCGGCTCGTCGAGCATCTGCCGAATGTGCGCGGTGGCGGGCTCGGGCTGCCGGACGGGATTTTCCTGCGGCCAACGATCATTGCCGTTTTCGACAGCGTCAAAGACGAAGTGACCATCGTGACCCCGGTGCGGCCGGAGCCCGGCATCAATGCGCGGGCGGCTTTCGCGCGCGCGGGCGAGCGGCTGACCGATGTCGTCTCCGACTTCGACCGCGCGGTCCCGCACGCCGATCAGGTAAGCGATGTCGGCGAATTGCCCACGCCGCAATCGAACACGTCGCCCGAGCATTATTTCGAAATGGTGCGCAAGGCGAAGGACTATATTGCGGCGGGCGATATTTTTCAGGTCGTCCTCTCGCAGCGTTTTGAAGCGCCCTTCACATTGCCGCCCTTCTCGCTTTATCGCGCGCTGCGGCGGATCAATCCTTCGCCCTATCTGTACTTTCTCAACTTCGAGAATTTCTCGATCGTCGGATCAAGCCCGGAAATTCTCGTGCGCGTGCGCGACAACCGCGTCACCATCCGCCCCATCGCGGGCACCCGGCATCGCGGCAAGAACGCGACCGAGGATCAGGCGATTGGCGAAGAACTGCTCGCCGATCCGAAGGAGCGCGCGGAGCATCTGATGCTGCTCGATCTCGGGCGCAACGATGTGGGCCGCGTGTCAAAGATCGGCTCGGTCGAGGTGACGGAGAAGTTCGAACTTCAGTATACGTCTCATCTTATCCATATCGTCTCCAACGTCGAAGGCGATCTCGATCCTGCCTATGACGCGATTGCGGCACTGATTGCAGGCTTTCCGGCGGGCACGGTGTCGGGCGCGCCGAAAGTGCGCGCGATGGAAATTATCGACGAGCTGGAGCTTGAAAAACGCGGCTCCTATGCCGGTTGCGTCGGCTATTTTTCGGCGGCGGGCGAGATGGATACATGCATCGTGCTGCGCACGGCTGTCGTGAAAGACGGCAAGATGTATGTGCAGGCGGGCGGCGGCGTTGTAGCGGATTCAAGCCCTGAGGGTGAGCATCAGGAAAGCGTCAACAAGGCGAAGGCGCTTTTCCGCGCGGCGGAAGAAGCCGTACGCTATGCGACGCGAGGCGGACGCCGGCAATAGGCCGGGTGGATTTATTTTCGGGTTTTTTGGCTGTCGTCCCGGGACTTGTTCGGGAGTGCTGTCGTCGCTTGCTCGGAGTTCGCGGGAAGATGGGTCCCGGGAACAAGTCCCGGGACGACGGCGGTGTTTGTGGTGAGCGCCTGCCGGAACGATGCCTTCAATATGGTCGTCATGCGCGGGCTTGACCCTCGTATCCACGTCTTTGCGGCCGGTGGACAAGGAAGGCGTGGATGGCGGGTCGAGCCCGGCCATGACGGGTGTGAGTGTCACCCCGGGACTTGTTCCCGGGGTCCAGCGGGTTCGACCGAGTTCGCGGGAAGATGGGTCCCGGGAACGAGTCCCGGGACGACGCAGGAGATTTGGCGAGCGTGTGCGACTGGCCGTTAGCTCGGCTGATGGCGCAGGAGGATCGCGGTTAGCGGGACCAGCGTGAAGCCGCGGGCTTTGGCTTCGGGGATCCATTTTTCGAGGATGGCGAGCGTTTCGGCATGGGGGTGGCCGATGGCGATGGCCTGGCCGTGTTCTCTGGCGATTTTTTCAAGGCGCGTGAACTCGGCGGCGACCTTGCCGCCCTCCTCGTCATTGTCGAGGAAAACGTCGCGCGAGAGTGTCGGCAGGCCGACTTCGCGGGCGATGTTTGCAGCTTGCGTGTCGGGGCCGGTTCGCGAGTCGAGGAACATCAGGCCACGGATTTTCAACTCGTCCATGACGACGCGCATGCCGCCTGCATCGGCGGTGAACTTGCTGCCCATGTGATTGTTGATGCCGACGAAACCGTCGAACTGTTCGAGATCCCAGACGAGGTTCGCGCGGATCTGCTCAGGCGTTTCGCCGGTGCGGAGCGCGCGGGGGCCGGGGTTGGCGGGGCCTTTGGGCTCCATGGGGACATGAACCAGAATCTCGTGGCCGCGCTCACGCGCCGTTTTGACGAAGCCTGCGACGCCCTGTGCATAGGGCAGGAACGACAGGGTGATGGGTGCTGGAAGATCAAGCGCGCGGGCCGTGCCCTTGCGATTGACGCCCACATCGTCGATGACGATGGCGATCATGGGGCCGTCGGGCGGCGTCGCCATGGCCACGGCGTTGCGCTTCCAGGCGGGCTCGGGGACGGGGGCCGCTTCGGGCTCCTCGGCGGGCAGCACAGGGGCGACGATCGGCGGGAGGACCGCTTCTTCGGCTTGCGCGACCACGGGAACGGCGGCGGCCTGAGGGGTGTGGAGCGCCTGCGACAGCGGGGGCGTCGGCGTGGCGGTCCAATAGAGCGTGAGGAGGACGCCTCCCGCCAGCGACAATGCGCCCAGCAGAAGATCACGGCGGACCTGCGGTTTTTCCCACAAATCCTTGATGCGCTTTATATAATGGGCCCGCGACATGGAATGGCGCCTGCTCCTTCACCATATTGAAGACTTCGGGTACCACGATTCTTGCCGAGCTTCCTGCCCCCGCTCTATAAGGTGCTGCAAACGGCGTTCAGGCCGTTATTTTCCGAAAGCGTTCCGATGCTGCTTCTCATCGATAATTACGACAGCTTTACCTACAACCTCGTTCAGTTTCTGGGCGATCTTGGGGCGAAGGCAGAGGTGCATCGCAACGACAAGCTTTCGGTGGGCCAGGCGATTTCGATGCGGCCGCAGGCGATCGTGATTTCGCCCGGACCCTGCGACCCGGACCGCGCGGGCATTTGCCTCGATCTCATCAAGGCGGCAGCGGATGAGCGCATTCCGCTTTTCGGCGTCTGCCTCGGGCATCAGGCCATCGGGCAGGCTTTCGGCGGCAAGATCGTGCGTGCGCCGCAACTGATGCATGGCAAGGTCGATGCGGTGCTGCATACCGGCAAGGGCGTGTTCCGCAATCTGCCGAGCCCGCTGATGGCGACGCGCTATCACTCGCTGACCATCGAGCCGGAGAGCTTCCCTTCCGTGCTGGAAGTGACGGCGCACTCCAGGGACGAGACGATCATGGGGCTTCAGCACAAGACGCTGCCGATCCACGGCGTGCAGTTTCACCCCGAAAGCATTGCGACTGAACACGGCCACGACATTCTGCGCAATTTCCTTGAGATCACGGGCGTGAAAACGCACGTTCCGAACTGAAGGACGAAGGCGCATGACCGATTTCAAAATATTTCTGGCGAAGATCGCCGATGGGCTTTCGCTGGCTCCCGCGGAAGCGGAAGAGGCCTTCGGCATCATCATGTCGGGCAAAGCGAGCCCCGCGCAGATGGCGGCCTTTCTGATGGGCCTGCGGGTGCGCGGCGAAACTGTGGCCGAGCTGACGGCTGGCGCAACGGTGATGCGCGCGAAGGCGCTGCCGGTGGAGGCGCCTGCGGACGCCATCGACATTGTCGGCACGGGCGGCGACGGGGCGCAGACCTACAATATTTCGACGGCGACATCGCTTGTCGTGGCGGCGATGGGCATTCCCGTTGCCAAGCATGGCAATCGCGCGGCTTCCTCGAAATCTGGCACGGCGGATGCGCTGACGGCGCTTGGCGTCAAACTTGATATCGGCCCGGACGACATTGCGCGCTGCATCGACGATGCCGGGATCGGCTTCATGTTTGCGCCCGCGCATCATTCAGCGATGCGGCATGTGGGGCCGGTGCGCACAGAACTTGGTGTGCGGACGATTTTCAATCTGCTCGGGCCGCTTTCCAATCCGGCGAAAGTTCGCCACCAGTCCATCGGCGTTTTCGCAAAGCGTTGGGTGGAGCCTTTTGCCGAAGTGCTGCGCAATCTCGGCTCGGAGCGAGCCTGGGTGGTGCATGGCTCCGACGGGCTCGACGAGTTGACGACGACGGGCATTTCCTATGTCGCGGAGCTTCACGAGCGGAAAATCCGCACGTTTGAAGTGACGCCGGAAGATGCGGGACTGCGCCGCGCGACGCTTGCGGAATTGCGCGGCGGCGATCCGGCGTATAATGCAGCGGCGATCACGCGGCTGCTCGATGGCGAGAAAAGCGCCTATCGCGATATCGTGCTGCTCAATGCGGCGGCGGCGGCGATCATTGCAGGCAAGGCGGCGACGCTGAAAGACGGCGCGGCGCTTGCCGCCGAGGCCATCGATAGCGGCACTGCAAAGAAAATACTGACACGGCTGGTTGCCGTTTCGAACGGGATCAAGGTCGATGTCTGATATTCTCGAAAAAATCGGGGTCTACAAACTCGAAGAAATCGCGGCGGCGAAGAAGCAGAGCCCGCTCAGTGAAGTGGAGCGCGCGGCGCGCTCTGCCCCACCCGTTCGCGGCTTTCATGCGGCGCTGGCGCGCAAGATCGAGGTCGGCTCATTCGCGCTGATCGCGGAGATCAAGAAGGCGAGCCCGTCCAAGGGGCTTATCCGCGAGGATTTCAATCCGCCGGAACTTGCCAAAGCCTATGAGCGCGGCGGCGCGGCCTGCTTGTCCGTGCTGACGGACGGGCCTTCGTTTCAGGGCAGCGCCGATTTCCTGAAGCTTGCGCGGGCGGCTGTGTCGCTGCCTGTCGTGCGCAAGGATTTCATGTACGACACTTATCAGGTGGCGGAAGCGCGCGCGATGGGCGCGGATTGCATTCTGATCATCATGGCGTCCGTGTCCGATGCGCAGGCGCGCGAGCTTGAAGACGCGGCTTTCGGATGGGGCATGGATGTAATCGTCGAGGTGCATGACGAGGCAGAACTGACGCGGGCGCTGAAGCTGAAAAGCCAGTTGCTCGGCATTAACAACCGCAATCTGAAAACATTCGAGACGACGCTGACGACGACCGAACGCCTTGCGCCGCTGGTGCCTGAGGGCAAGCTCGTCATCGGCGAAAGCGGCATCTTCACGCCGGACGATCTCGCGCGACTGGCGCGGGCGAATGTGCGCTCCTTCCTCGTCGGCGAAAGCCTGATGCGGCAGGCAGATGTGGAAGCCGCGACGCGGGCGCTGCTCGCATAAGCACACTGCCCTGCCCCGAATTGCCATAGGGGCAAATTTCGCACATCCTGCGCGGCCTTGTTGCGCAATGAGCGGAGGCCGGACGATGGCCAGAACCAGCCGGAAACTGATGCAGACAGGCTATGTGGTGCGGCTCGCGCGGGCGAGCGACATCGCGTTTCTGCCTGCGGTCGAAATCAAGGCGGGCGCGCTTTTTGCCGATGCCGGTCTTCAGGACGTTGCAGACAATCCGCCTGCCGACATTGATTACATCGAATCCTTCCGCCGTGCGGGCGCTGTTCATGTCGCGGTGAGCGACCGGGGCGAGCCGGTGGGTTTTGCGCTTTCCGGGCTGCTCGACGGCGCGGGGCATCTTTACGAATTGTCAGTCGATCCGGCGCATGGGCGGCGCGGGCTCGGGAGCCGGCTTGTCGCGGCGGGCTGCGCTTATGCGCATGTGAACGGCGCGCGTGCGATGACGCTTTCGACATTCCGCGATCTTGCCTGGAACGGACCGTTCTATCGGCGGCTCGGTTTTCGCGAATTGTCCGCGTCTGAGTGGACGCCGGGGCTGCATGTGCTGCATGCTCGCGAGATCGACATCAAACTGCCGGTGGACCGGCGTTGCTTCATGCGCAAGGAACTTTAAGGCGATGGCGAAAAAGAAGCTGACGCATCTCGACGCGAAGGGCCATGCGAGCATGGTCGATGTGTCGGAGAAGGCGGCGACTATCCGCAGCGCGACCGCGAAGGGGTGCGTGGTCATGGAGCCTGCAACGCTGAAGCTCGTGACAGGCGGGAAACTTGCCAAGGGCAATGCGCTCGACGTTGCGCGGCTTGCGGGCATCATGGCGGCGAAGAAGACCGCCGATCTCATTCCGCTATGCCACCCGCTCGCCATTTCGAAAGTGTCGGTGGAACTCAAGCCGAATGTGAAAACGCATTCGATCGAGGTGGAGGCGACGGTGAAACTCACGGGGCAGACAGGCGTCGAAATGGAAGCGCTCACCGCCGTCAGCGTCGCATGCCTGACGCTTTACGACATGGCGAAGGCCGTCGATCGCGGCATGGTGATCAGCGATATTCGGCTCACGCACAAGGCCGGGGGCAAGTCCGGCGAGTACAAGGCAAAGTGATGAACGCACAGACGCTCATCCCGGTGGCGGAAGCGCGCGAGCGCATTCTCGCGACGATCACGCCGACATTTCCAGAGCGCGTGGCGCTGTCAAAGGCGCTTGGCCGCGTGCTGGCGGAAGATGTGATCTCGCAGCGCATGCAGCCGCCAGCCGATCTCTCGGCGATGGATGGCTATGCCGTGCGCGCGGCGGACGTTACGAGCGTTCCGGCGAGGCTTCGCGTTGTCGGCGAGGCGGCGGCGGGCAGCGCCTATGCGCTCGCGCTCAATGAAGGTGAAGCAGTGCGGATATTCACTGGCGCGCCCTTGCCGCAAGGCGCCGACACTATCGTCATTCAGGAAGATACAGAGCGCTATGGCGACATCGTGATCGCGCGCGAGTCTTCACCAGTCGCCAGGCATGTGCGTCCTGCCGGGCTCGACTTCAAGGAAGGCGTTACGGGACTGCATGCGGGACGGAAGCTCTCGCCTGCCGATATAGCTTTTGCGGCGGCGATGAACGTGCCTGTCGTCATTGCGCATCGGCGACCGAAGATCGCGTTTTTCTCTACGGGCAATGAGCTTGTGCTGCCCGGTGCGACGCCGGGGCCGAACCAGATCGTATCGTCGAACAATGACGGGCTTTCCGCGCTGATCGAGGAAGCGGGCGGCGTGCCGCATGATCTCGGCATCGTGTCGGACGAGGCTCATGCCATTCAATCTGCCGGGCGGCATGCGCTCGACTGCGACATGCTGGTGACGCTGGGCGGCGCATCGGTCGGCGACCATGATCTCGTGCAGAGCGCATTGTCAGAGGACGGACTGAATGTGGATTTCTGGCGGATTGCCATGCGACCCGGCAAGCCGCTGATGTTCGGGCGCTACCGCGAAATGCCGATGCTTGGGCTGCCGGGGAATCCGGTCTCGGCGCTCGTCTGCGCGCATCTCTTTCTTGTGCCCGCCATTACGCGCCTGCAAGGCGGGCAAGTACGGCTTCGCACGACGCAGGCGCGGCTCGGGCGGAGCCTGCCGGAGAATGACCGGCGCGAAGATTATCTGCGCGCGAGCCTTGAGGATGCGGGCAACGAATTGCCGGTGGCGACGCCCTTTACACGGCAGGACAGCTCGATGCTGTCGCTGATGTCGGCGGCCGATTGCCTCGTGATCCGCGCGCCGCACTCGCCTGCCGCCAAGGCGGGTGATGTCGTGACGGTGATGCCGCTCCGGTGACAGATTTTGTGCCAAATTATCCACAGACGGCTTGACGACTGCCAAGAACCAAACTAGAACAAGTGGCAAGGTTTATGGTTTGTTCCATATTTAGGGCCGGATAGCATGCTCACGAAGAAACAGCACGAACTCCTGATGTTCATCAATGAACGTATCAAGGAGGGGGGCGTTTCCCCGAGCTTTGACGAGATGAAGGAAGCGCTGGATCTGCGCTCCAAATCCGGCATTCACCGTCTCATCACAGCGCTGGAAGAGCGGGGCTTCATTCGCCGCCTGGCTCACCGGGCGCGTGCGCTTGAAATTCTGAAGCTGCCCGAATCGGCCTCGCCAAGCCTTGCAACCTCGCGGTCGAAGGGCTTTTCGCCGAGCGTCATCGAAGGCAGCCGCGGCAAAGCGATCAGCCGCGATCTCCAGCCTGCGCATCAATCGCCGGACACGATCACGCTCTCCGTCATGGGGCGGATCGCGGCGGGCACGCCTATCGAGGCGCTGCAGGAGGAAAGCCATCAGGTCAGTGTGCCGCTCAACCTGCTGGGCTCGGGCGAGCATTACGCGCTTGAGGTCAAGGGCGACTCGATGATCGAGGCGGGCATTCTCGACGGCGATACGGTGCTGATCCAGCGTTGCGATACGGCCAATAGCGGCGACATTGTCGTGGCGCTTGTCGATGCCAATGAAGCAACGCTGAAGCGGCTGCGGCGCAAGGGCGATTCCATCGCGCTTGAAGCGGCGAACCCGGCCTATGAGACAAGAATTTTCGGGCCGGATCGCGTCAAGGTTCAGGGCAAGCTTGTCGGCCTGTTGCGCCGCTATTGAGCTTTCCGCGCCTCTCTGCCTGATTGCCTGCGCAGAACCCAGGGGCGATCGCCGCGCATTTCGCGCGCGGTTTCACGCCTGATCGTTCCGTCCGTTTCGAAGTAAAGCGCGGTGGCGCCGTTGCGCCAGAGGTCGAAGCGGTCGACGATGATTTTCGCGCCGCAATCTTTACGCATGCTGCGCGGCAAGCCCATGCGCGCAATGACGATCTCCGCATTGCGGCAGTCTTCTTTCACCGCATCGAGCGTTGTCGGAAACGCGACCACCGGCCTTCCCTCCCCGCGCCATATGCAACCAAGCGCATCGCATTTTATGAGTGACGTCTTTGCCGCCTCGGCGGGCGTGCGGGCATCGCCGTCATGGCGCAGCCATTGTTCGGCGGTGTAGGAGGGCTTTGCCGCCGTCAGTGTCAGCGTGCCGTCGATGGCCCGAATGGCGGCGAGCGCGCCGTCGCGATCTATCAGCACGTCGGCGCGACGATCCGAACCCCAGAAGGCGAAGCCGACGACCAGCGGCGCGAGGCCGATGAAGCGCCAATGGCCGCGCCAAAGCGCCATCCACAAGCCGCCCAGCGTGACGAGCACCAAAGACGACATGGGCGCGGTCGCCACCATGCGGTCCGATCCCTCCCAGTCAGAAATGATCTGCGCGACCCAGAGCATGGCATCGACGCCCTTCCCCATGATCCATAGCGCAGGCCCATCAAGGCCGAAGGGCATCAGCACCAGAACGGCAAGGGCGGCGGGCATGACGATGGCGCTGACGATGGGAAGCGCGCCCATATTCCCCGCCATGCCGTAGATCGCTATGCGGTCGAAGTGAAAGGCCGCATATGCGCCAGTGGCAAAACCCGCAACGGTCGTGGTGAGAAGAATGCCGACGATGTGATTAGCGGCAAAGCGGATGAGGCCGAATATGTAACCGTCGCCCTGCCCGCGCGCGGCAGCCGTGAGGCGCTGCACAAACGGGCTTTCGTAAAAGGCGATCAGCGCAACGACGGCGGCGAAGGACATGTGAAAGCTCGCGCCGAGAAGGCTTTCGGGTTGCCATAGCAAGACGACAAGGGCTGCCAAAGCGACGTTCCGCATGCTGATGGCTTGCCGGTCGAGAAGAACAGCGATGAACATCAGCACGATCATGATATAGGCGCGACGCGCCGCAACATCCGCACCGGAAATCAGGAGATAGCAGGTCGCGCCGACAAGGGCTGCTGCCGCGCCCCATTTCTTGATCGGATAGCGCTGCGCAAGGGAGGGAACGAGCGCAAGGCCTGCTCGCACCAGCCAGAAAAGCGAGCCGCCGAAGAGGACCATGTGAAGGCCGGAAATGGAGAGCACATGGGAGAGGCCTGCATTGCGCAGATCGACCACGGCCTTTTCCGGAATGGCGCGTTGCTCGCCGGTGATGAGCGCGGCGGCAACGGCGCCTGCCGCACCGCCGATTTCCGTCTGCACACGTCTGGTAATGTTTGCGCGCAGGGTTGCAAGCCACGTCGTCCAGTCATCGGGCGGGGGTGCGATCAGTTCCGGCGCAGTGAAGGCATAGCCGACGCCGCCGAGGCTCTGGAACCAGACCTGACGGGCATAGTCGAAACCGCCCGGCTCGACAGGTTCGGGCGGCGGCAGGAGGCGGGCGCGCAGGCGGAGGGTTTCGCCGGGCTGCATCGAAACGCCGGGGATGCGGATCGAGATGCGCAGGCGGGCGGGCATGTCATCCGGCGACAGGCGCTCCATCGACAGGGGCTCGAAGAGTGCCGAGATCGCGCCCTTCTGCGTCAGCTCGGTTGCAACGAGGCGGGCGGTCAATTCGCCTGCCCATGGCTTTGTCAGCACGGGCGCGCTGACGCTCCAGTTCCGGATGGTGCTGGCGGCAAAGCCGATGGCGATGCAGAGAAGAACGGCCGCAAAAACAGCCGAGGCGCCGCGCTGCCGTAACAAAGCGAGCGCGGCTGCCGAAACGGCGACGGCGGCCAGACCGCTCCAGAGCGGCGGCTCGAAAGACAGGCTGAAATAAAGCGCGATGCCAAAGCCCAGCAGGACGGGCGACCACAAAAACCAGCGATCATTTTCGGAAAAAAAGGATTCGGCGAGGAATCCGCCAGCAAACCGCGTCCCCTCCCAAAAGCGGCTGGCCAGGGAAATGGGCCGGTCAAAAGCGTCTTCTGCCGCGTCCGGAGCGGCCTCATCACCGGCGATACTCAAAAGACGCTCCCCCAACCCTCTCGCGGACCTGAACAGAGCAAGAATCCTCTGTTCAAAAGTGCGCAAGAGCGCCCCTTCGGGCTTACGCTGCGTTGCCGCAATGTGCTAGAAATTCATGCCCCGCAGCGACCCCCGGCGCCCATGTTATGGCGCTTATGGGTCAAAGCTTGCCAATAAAAATTCGTGTTGCCTATCTGTTTGGGCCTTTTCATCGGGCCCAGTTGCTCGGCCTCTCACGAGGCCGGATATCGGGAAATCATGGCGGAAGAAAAAAAGGTCATCACCCGGTTCGCTCCATCGCCGACGGGATATCTGCATATCGGCGGCGCGCGGACTGCGCTTTTCAGCTGGCTCTTTGCCCGCCGCCATAAGGGCACGTTTCTGGTTCGGATCGAGGACACGGATCGCGAGCGTTCGACGGAACCCGCCATTGACGCGATCTTCGAGGGATTGCGCTGGCTCGGCCTCGAATGGGACGGCGAGGTGACATTCCAGTTTGCGCGCCAGGCGCGGCACCGCGAGGTGGCCGAACAGCTTATGGCCAGCGGCAACGCCTATTACTGCTATGCGAGCCCGGCTGAGCTTGACGAAATGCGTGCCAAGGCAAAGGCCGAAGGCGGACCGATGAAATATGACGGGCGCTGGCGCGACCGCCCTGCCTCCGACGCGCCAGAAGGCGTGAAGCCCGTTATCCGTTTCAAGTCGCCCAATGAAGGCGAAACAATCGTGCGCGACCATGTGATGGGCGATGTGCGCTTTGCCAATGAGCAGCTCGACGATCTCATCATCGTGCGGAGCGACGGCACGCCGACCTATAATCTTTCGGTCGTCGTCGACGATCACGACATGGGCGTGACGCATATCATTCGCGGCGACGACCATCTGACCAATGCCGGACGGCAGAGCCAGATTTACAAGGCGATGGGCTGGGAGGTTCCGGAATTTGCGCATGTGCCGCTCATTCATGGACCCGACGGCGCGAAGCTTTCCAAACGCCACGGCGCGCTCGGCGTCGATGCCTATCGCGATATGGGCTATCTGCCGGAAGCGATGCGCAACTATCTGGCGCGGCTCGGCTGGAGCCATGGCGACGACGAGATTTTTTCGACCGAGCAGGCCATCGCCTGGTTCGATCTTGAACATATCGGCCGCTCGCCCTCGCGCTTCGACTTTGCCAAGCTCGAAAATCTCAATGGCCATTATATTCGCGAGACGGACGACGTAAGGCTGGCTGACGAAACCATTGCGCTGATGAAACGCAGTGCCGGCTGGATCGACGATGCGGAATTCCGCGCCAAGTTCATCGCTGCCATGCCCGGCATCAAGGAGCGCGCGAAGACGCTGCTCGACATTGCCAAGGGGGCGGAGTTTCTGCGCGCACAGCGCCCGCTGAAGGTTGACGATGCGGCGGCAAAGCTGCTCGACGCCGATGCGCGCGGATTGCTCGCCCGCCTGCTCAAGCTGCTTGAAGCGCGCAATGAATGGGACGCTTCCGGCATCGAGGCGGATGTGCGCGCTTTTGCGGAAGCCGAGAATCTGAAGCTCGGCAAGGTGGCGCAGCCGCTTCGCGCGGCCGTGACGGGAAGTTCCGTGTCGCCACCCATTTTCGACGTGCTGGAGACGCTTGGGCGTGACGAATCGCTCGGGCGCATCAAGGATCAGGCGGCATGACATTCACGCGGCTGTGACTGTGCAAGGTCGCAGCGCCGACTATAGTGTTAATCAATCGGGACGCTGGGGTGACGGAGATTCCCAGGCGGACAACAGACCAGAGGACAGGTAGGCAATCATGACGAATGTTGGAACAAAGGGCGGCCCCAAGGGGTCCTCGACGCTCAAGCTCGGCGACAAGAGCTTTGACCTGCCCGTCTTCGGCGGCTCCATCGGGCCGAACGTCATCGACGTTTCGAAGCTCTACGGCCAGACCGGCCACTTCACCTATGATCCGGGCTTCACCTCGACGGCGAGCTGCGAGTCGAAGATCACCTATATCGACGGCGATGAAGGCGTGCTGCTTTATCGCGGCTATCCCATCGAGCAGATCGCAGAGCGCGGCAACTTTCTCGAGACCTGTTACCTGCTGCTGAACGGCGAGCTGCCGACGCCTGCCGAGTTCAAGGAATTCGACCGCGCCATCACGAACCACACGATGGTTCACGAGCAGATGCAGTTCTTCCTGCGCGGCTTCCGTCGCGACGCGCATCCCATGGCCATCATGTGCGGCATGGTCGGCGCGCTTTCGGCCTTCTACCACGACAGCACCGACATCAACGATCCCGTGCAGCGCATGATTGCCAGCCGCCGGTTGATCGCCAAAATCCCGACGCTGTCGGCAATGGCTTACAAATATTCGGCCGGTCAGCCGATCGTTTACCCGAAGAACAATCTCGGCTATGCGGAAAACTTCCTGCATATGTGCTTCTCGGTTCCGGCCGAGGAATACAAGGTGGATCCGATCCTGGCACGCGCCATGGACCGCATTTTCATTCTGCATGCAGACCATGAGCAGAACGCCTCGACCTCGACCGTGCGTCTCGCCGGTTCGTCGGGCGCGAACCCGTTTGCCTGCATCGCAGCAGGCATTGCCTGCCTCTGGGGCCCGGCACATGGCGGCGCGAACGAGGCGGCGCTCGAAATGCTGGCTGAGATCGGCACTGTCGATCGCATTCCGGAATATATCGCCAAGGCGAAGGACAAGAACGATCCGTTCCGCCTGATGGGCTTTGGGCACCGCGTCTACAAGAACTACGATCCGCGCGCGCGCGTGATGCAGCAGACCTGCCACGAAGTGCTGAAGGTTCTGGGCATCAAAGACGATCCGCTGCTCGACGTTGCGATGGAGCTTGAGCGGATTGCGCTCAATGACAGCTACTTCATCGAGAAGAAGCTCTATCCAAATATCGACTTCTATTCGGGCATCACGCTGAAGGCGATGGGCTTCCCGACGACGATGTTCACGGTTCTCTTCGCGCTCGCCCGCACGGTTGGCTGGGTCGCGCAGTGGAACGAGATGATCGAAGATCCGGACCAGCGCATCGGCCGTCCGCGCCAGCTTTATACGGGCGCACCGCGTCGCGACTATGTGTCGGTCGACAAGCGGAAGTGATTTCTGCTGTTACTGAGTTGAGAGAGAGGCGCCTTTGGGCGCCTCTTTTTTTGTGTTTGGCTTTGATAGTGACTGTCACCCCGGGACTTGTTCCCGGGGTCCAGCGGGATCAGCGGAGTTCGCGGGAAGATGGGTTCCGGGAACAAGTCCCGGGACGACACTGAATGTTTATTGGACGCCTGCGAACGAATTACGGCGGCAGCATTTCCAGCACGGCTTTCGCCGCGCGGAGGCTTGGGCGTTCGCCGCCTACGCCCATCACTTCGCGCAGTTCCGCAAGATCGGCCAAGGCACGCGCGCGTTCCGGCGTGTTGTCGAGAAGCGGGCGCAGGGCTGCGGCAAGGGCGGCTGGTTTCGCGGCGAATTGCAGGAACTCGCGCACTGACGGCTTGTCCAGGATCAGATTGACGATGACGACAGAGGGCACTTTCAGCATGCGCGAAACGGCCCAGGCGGCGATGGCATCGATCTTGTAGGCCACAACCATCGGCACACCGGCAAGACCGAGTTCGAGCGAGACGGTGCCTGAGGCGGCGAGCGCTGCGGTGGCGGCGGCGAAGGCCGCGCGCTTTTCGGTTTCGCTTTCCACCAGTTCGACCGGCACGGCCCAGTCTTTTACGGCCTCTTCAACGAGGTGGCGGACATGCGGGACGGTCGGCAC
>NZ_JBASBH010000094.1:0-6354 GCF_049651025.1 Parvibaculum sp.
GTGATGCGCAATCGTCTTTCAACGCTTGCGGCAAAAAACAAGCGGCGCATCGAGAATGTGCTGGAGGCGCTGGCGACCCGCATCGGCTTCCGCGTTGCGCCGGGATTTGGCGAGCGCGTTATTTTCCGCGAGATGTTTCCATCCGGATTGACGCTGCTCGATTTGCGCGCCGAGGGCGTCGACACGCAGATGTCGATGTCGCATGTCGCCGCGCGCGCCGAGGTGCGTGGTTTGCTGGATGAATTGAATTTGCCGCTCGCCGAGATTCTGGCCGCGCGTCGTCTTGCTGAAGTAGCGGTCGAGCCGGTAGCGGTCGAACAGGCGGTTGGCGTCAGCTAGCCGTCAGCCGCGCGCTTTTTCCTTCGCGCCGGGCGCCTGAGGCATCGCCCAGTTGGCAGGCGGGATCGCGATGCAGGAAATGCTTTCGCGAGCGAGCCGACCGCAGGCACTGCGGGCCTGCTTCTCGCCATCGAAGCCACCAAAGCGCGAACGGTACAGCGTGCGATTGTCCGCCGTCTTGATCGGGATCGTCACCGGGACGGCTTTGCCAAGCTCGGTCGGCGCGGCCTTGATCGCGTTGCGAATGCGATCCACGGCATCGGCCTGATCCGCATAAGCGCCAATCTGAATGACCCATGACCCTTCGGGAATAAGCGGATCACCGGCTTGCCAGCCGTGCTGGGGAACCATGCGCTGAGAGTCGTTGACGGCGGTGCGCAGGCCAACGGCTTGCGTCGCTTGCGGGCCTTCGTTTGCCTGAGCGGGCGTGACGATCAGATTGCCCATCTCGCGGCCAACGCGGCGCACGGGGCCTTCAGCCTTGTTGTATGCAGCCAGCGCATAGGCCGTCGCATTGTCGAGCGGTGCGGACGGGCGGCGCGTGGAGGCTGTGTTTGCATTCGCTGCAACGGCCGCAGCTGTCGGACGTGCCGGCGGGATTACACCGAGGATGCCGGGCGCTGTCTTGACTGCCGCAACGGGTTCGGCGGAAGCAACGCGAACGGGTGCCGCGACTGCAATTGCGGCGGGAACGGCGAGCGATGCGACGGCGACAGGCTTTGCCGCTGCCACTTTGGCAGGCGCGGCAGGTGCGCTGACCTTTGCCACAGGCGCGGTGGGCGTTGCCGTCAGGCTCGCGACCTGTTCGGTGCCTGTGTAGGATTCTTCATCGGGATCAGGCTCGTCGATCGCAGCCATCGAGGCGAGGCTTTTGCGATCTTCATTTGAAATGCTGGCGAGCTTGGCCGCGGGGCGCGGCGTGGCTGCCGCCATGCGGGTGCCTGTGTCGCGCATCGCCATGGCTTTAGGCATTGCCCGGTCGAGGATTTCGACCATTTGCAAGTCGCGCGAGCGCGCCGTCTTGCCACCGAGGACGACGCCGATCAGCGATTTGTTATCGCGCCAGACCGAAGTCGTCAGATTGAAACCGGAAGCGGCGGTGTAGCCCGTCTTCAGACCGTTCACGCCCTCATATTTGCCGAGAAGGTGGTTGTGATTTTTGATCACGCGGCCATCCCAGGCGAAAGTCGCGGTCGAGAAGTAGCGATAATATTGCGGGAAATCGAGTTGCATGCGCTTGGCAAGCGTTGCCTGATCGCGCGCTGTCGTGAGCTGCGCCTTGTTGGGCAGGCCAGAGGCATTCATGTAGCGCGTGCGGCTCATGCCAAGGGCGTTCGCCTTGGATGTCATCAGCACGGCAAAATTCTTTTCAGTCCCGCCAAGATATTCAGCGACCGTTACGGCAACGTCATTGGCGGATTTGGTCACCAGAGCAAGGATCGCGTCCTCGACGCGGATCGTCTCTCCGGCCTTCACGCCGAGGCGCGAGGGCGCCTGCGCGGCGGCATGTGCCGAAACCGGCAAACGCGTGTTCAGCGTGACCTTGCCCTGCTCAAGCTTCTCGAACAGAAGATAGAGCGTCATCACTTTGGTCAGCGATGCGGGGAAGCACTGGGTGTCGGCATTGTTTGAGTACAATACGCGACCCGAATAGGCGTCCATGACCAGCGATGCGGATTTGGGTGTGAAACCTTCGCTTTTCTTGCGGGGCTTGGCGTCGGCCGACGTCACCGTCATGCAGAATGCGAGAGCGACGAGGCAGGCAATGAGCGCGCCCGGCTTCCCGTTTCTGCTCGATTTCAGCTTGCGTGCGGAAAAGTCAAACGCAGACGCAAACATACCCCAGTCCCCTTCATCAAGCCGGGCCTGCCGCCCGGAAACAGTTACGCAACGTAACTCCCCGCGGAAACTGTAGACCCATAGGTTCGGTTTGTGAATCCCCCATGAGCATAAAACTATGAAAAAGCTTCAGGATTCCCGAGAGTTGCGCCGATTGTGCCAGCTTATATTAACGCTGTTACAACTTTCCTAATTAATCGCCGGGTCGGGGAGGGCCTCCAAATCCGGGGCATTCTTGGACGGCACAAAGTTTTGCATACGGTAAGATGGCTGAGTCGGGTCTCACCTGTCCGGGGCGCTGGATGCTCGCAAGCGCGGCGCGAAGCTCGTCGCTTTGGCGTTATTGCTGAAAACCCGCACGGCTCGGGAGTTTATGACCGCAGTCGGGGCTTTGAATTTCGCGGGATTAACCTATGTAATAGGGCCTTGGGAGTTTGTTCCCGACAGGTATGGGTGCGGCGGCGCATCCGGATTCAAGAAAGCCGGCTTGCCGGGATTGGAGATGGGCCGGTTGAGTGATTTCGCAGGATCAGAGCATGTCTGATGACGACAGGCGGCGGGGGGACGACGACGGCATCAACACCGGCGTCGTCACGAAGACCAAGCCGAAGACCAAAAAGCCCTCGCTCTACAAGGTCTTGTTGCTGAACGACGATTATACGCCGATGGAATTCGTCGTGCTTGTGCTTGAGCAGTTCTTCAATAAGGGCAGGGAGGATGCAACCCGGATCATGCTTCACGTTCACCAGCACGGCGTCGGCCTTTGCGGCCTCTACACCTATGAGGTGGCGGAGACCAAGGTTTCGCAGGTGATGGATTTTGCAAGGCAGCATCAACATCCGCTGCAATGCACGATGGAGAGAGAGTAACGTAGTCGTCGCACGTTCGAGTCACTAGCTGGCGCGCAGCGGAAGGAAAGGTCTTAAGTGCCGACATTTTCACGCAGTCTGGAGGATGGTTTACATCGGGCATTGGCGTTGGCCAATGATCGAAACCACGAATATGCAACGCTTGAGCATCTGCTGCTCGCGCTGCTGGACGATCAGGATGCGGCTGCGGTGATGAAAGCCTGCAACGTCGATACTGGCGTTTTGAAGCAGCAACTGACCAATTACATCGACAATGAGCTTTCGAGCCTGGTCGTTGATGACGGCGAGGATTCAAAGCCTACAGCGGGTTTCCAGCGCGTCATTCAGCGCGCGGTCATTCATGTCCAGTCGTCGGGCCGCGAAGAAGTGACGGGCGCAAACGTGCTCGTCGCGATGTTTGCGGAACGCGAAAGCCATGCCGCCTATTTCCTGCAGGAGCAGGATATGACGCGTTATGACGCCGTGAACTATATCAGTCATGGCATAGCCAAGCGCGGCGAGCTGAACGAAACGCGGCCTGTGCGTGGCGCAAGCGACGACGAGCAGACGTCGCGTGAAAAGCCGCGCGGCAAGGAGCGCTCGACCGAGGCGCTCGATGCCTATTGCGTGAACCTCAACGAGAAGGCAAAGGCGGGCAAGATCGACCCGCTGATCGGGCGCGAGAAGGAAGTCGAGCGCACGATCCAGATTCTCTGCCGTCGTTCCAAAAACAATCCGCTCTTTGTGGGCGATCCTGGTGTCGGCAAGACCGCCATTGCGGAGGGACTTGCGCGCCGCATCGTCAAGGGCGAAGTGCCAGAAGTGTTGCTCGATGCGACGATCTTCTCGCTCGACATGGGCACCTTGCTTGCCGGTACGCGCTATCGCGGCGACTTTGAAGAACGCATCAAGGCGGTCATCAAGGAGCTTGAGGCCTATCCCGGTGCGATCATGTTCATCGACGAGATCCACACGGTGATCGGTGCTGGCGCGACTTCGGGCGGGGCCATGGATGCCTCGAACCTGCTGAAGCCCGCGCTTGCCAGCGGCACGCTGCGTTGCATCGGTTCTACGACGTATAAGGAATATCGCCAGCACTTTGAGAAGGATCGTGCGCTGGTGCGCCGTTTCCAGAAGATCGACGTTGCCGAGCCGACAGTTCCGGACTCGATCAAGATCCTGAAAGGGCTCAAGCCTTACTACGAAGAGTTCCACAAGGTTCGCTACACCAATGATGCGATCAAGTCGGCGGTCGAGCTGTCGTCGAAGTACATGCATGATCGCAAATTGCCGGACAAGGCCATCGACGTCATCGACGAGGCAGGCGCATCGCAGATGCTGTTGCCGGAATCGCGGCGCAAGAAGACCATCGGCGTTCTCGAAATCGAGAGCGTCGTTGCGACCATGGCGCGCATTCCGCCTAAGTCTGTTTCGAAGACCGACACGGAGAAGCTCAAGGATCTCGATGTCGAGCTGAAGCGTGTCGTCTTCGGTCAGGACAACGCCATTGAAGCTTTGGCCGCGTCGATCAAGCTTGCGCGTGCGGGCTTGCGCGAACCGGAGAAGCCGATCGGCTCCTACCTGTTCTCAGGCCCGACCGGCGTCGGCAAAACCGAAGTCGCGCGTCAGCTTGCGTCGATCCTCGGCGTTGAGATTCTTCGTTTCGACATGTCTGAATATATGGAGCGGCACACGGTTTCGCGCCTCATCGGCGCACCGCCCGGCTATGTCGGCTTCGATCAGGGCGGCCTTCTCACCGATGGCGTCGATCAGCATCCGCATTGCGTGCTGCTGCTCGATGAGATCGAGAAGGCGCATCCGGACCTTTTCAACATTTTGTTGCAGGTCATGGATCACGGGAAGCTCACCGACCATAACGGCAAGAAGATCGATTTCCGCAATGTCGTTCTCATCATGACGACGAATGCGGGCGCATCGGAATCGCAGAAGAATGCGATCGGCTTCGGGCGGGCGAAGCGCGAAGGCGAAGATGAGGATGCAATCAAAAAGCTCTTCACGCCGGAGTTTCGCAATCGTCTCGACGCGATCATTCCTTTCTCGTCGCTTCCTGCCGACGTCATCGCGCTTGTCGTCGAGAAGTTCGTGTTGCAGTTGGATGCACAGCTTGCCGACCGCAATGTCACGATCGAGCTTACGCCCGAGGCGAATAACTGGCTCGCGACGCGTGGCTATGACGAGCAGATGGGTGCGCGGCCGCTGGCTCGCGTCATTCAGGAATCGATCAAGAAGCCGCTTGCCGACGAGGTGCTCTTCGGTCGGTTGACCAAGGGCGGCCATGTTCGCGTCAAGGTCGGTGAAGCGGATCAGCTTGTCTTCGATATTGAAGCGGCTCCGCCTCGCAGCCCCGTACCGCCAAAGAAGCGCGGGAGCACTGATGGCGATAGCGGGACCACCCCCAAGGTGCCGTTATTGGTCGAATAAGGCCGGGCTGATCGAATGACGGCGCATGAAAAAAGCATCGAAGCGGCCATGAAGTGTCTCGACGACTTCATGGCCGCTTTCAATGCGCGCGATCTGGCCGCCTGGGAGAAGACATTCAATTTTCCGAGCCTGCGGCTTGCGTCCCACCAGATGGCCATAATCGACAAGCCCGGTTGGCATAAGCCGACCATGTTTACGGCGTCGCTTGGCGATGGCTGGCATCACTCCGGCTGGGACAGGCGCGACGTGATCCATGCCGGTGTGGACAAAGTGCATTTTGACACGTGTTTCACGCGTTACCGGGCAGACGGAAGTGTGATTGGGCGTTATGATTCAATCTATGTCGTGACGAATGAAAACGGCCATTGGGGCGTAAAGCTGCGATCGAGTTTCGCGCCGTAATTCGCTGGCTAAAACAAGAAACCAATATGGGAGAAGAAAAATGATCGGTTATGTGACCCTCGGCAGCAATGACAGAAAGCGTGCGGCGACATTTTATGACGCGCTGCTCGGCGAGCTCGGCGCAAAGCGCGCCATGGAAGATGGCGACCGCTTCATCGGTTGGTCCAATGGACAAGGCGGCATGCTCGCCGTGATCAAGCCGTTTGACGGCAATGCGGCAACGGTCGGCAACGGCAACATGGTGTCGCTCGCCGTTGGTTCGCGCGAAAATGTCGACAAGCTGCATGCGAAAGCATTGTCGCTCGGCGGCAAGGACGAAGGCGCCCCCGGACTTCGCGGCGGCAATTTTTACGGCGCCTATTTCCGTGACCTCGACGGCAACAAGCTCTGCGCCTTCCACATGGGCTAATGATTTTTGTGCTGATGAAAAGGGCGCGGCCTTCGGACCGCGCCCTTTTTTATTTCAAATGGTGCGGATCAGGCG
>NZ_JBASBH010000095.1:0-28830 GCF_049651025.1 Parvibaculum sp.
TCGAAGAGGCCATCATGCAGAACCCGCGCGGGCGCTGGTTCCTCAATGAATATGCGCGGCGCAACCGGGCGGCGGATACGAACCGCCTGCTCGAAGCCATCGACCGGCTCTACAACGCCGCAGTCGAAACGCGCGCCCATGCCGATCTCGGCTTCATCTGGAACGACCTCGACGACATGCGCCGCTCGATCGATGCGGCACGGCGCGATATTGCGGCGGTAAAGCCGCGCGAAAATACGCGCCTTGAAAACCCGGCACAGGACGCGGCTGCCGTTGCCGCAGCAGCCGAGCGCGCAACGCTCGACATTCTGGCCGCCGTGGAACGCCTGCAGGCGATTGCCGAAACATTGCGCGCGGGCAAAGCCGACAATGACCTTTGCGACGAGATCGAAACCCATGCGCGCGGCATTTTCATGGCCTCCGCCTATCAGGACATGACCGGCCAGCGCATCGCGCGGCTTGTGAACGCGCTCGCCTATATCGAAACGCGCCTCACCGCCCTTCTCGCCCATGACGAGGTTGCGGCGGCGCGCGCCTGAGGTAATTCCATGGAACGTGGGATCGGGTATCGCTCCCATCGTCATGCCGGACTTGATCCGGCATCCAACTTCCTTCGTACGAGCGGCAAAGATGGACCCCGGATCAAGTCCGGGGTGACGACTTTTTTTACTTCTCGCTCATGGCAAGACTGCCTCTAAAGCCCGGAAATCACGCGGGCGAAAAGCCGCGGATCGACATTGCCGCCGCTGAGAACGACGGCGACGGTTTTTCCGCGCGCGTCGATCTTTCCCGACAGCACGGCGGCCAGTGCAACCGCGCCGCCCGGCTCGACCACGAGCTTCATCTCCGTGAAGGCGTAACGCATCGCCGCTGCGACTTCATCGTCGCTCACCGCAAATCCGCCTGCGAGACGCGCGCGATTGATCTCGAACGTCAGCGCACCGGGCATAGGCGCAAGCAATGCGTCACAGAAAGAATTGCCGCCCGCTTCGTTGGCGACACGCTTGCCTGCAATGAGCGAAAGCCTGTGATCGTCAAAGCCTGTCGGCTCGACCGAATAGATTTTCGTTGCCGGAGACGCATCGCCGAGAGCAAGGCACATGCCTGCGATCAGGCCGCCGCCGCCGGCGGGCGCGAGCAGCGCGTCAAGCGTCAGCCCCAGCCGGGCGGCATCTTCCGCAATTTCAAGTGCTACCGTTCCCTGCCCTGAAACGATCTGCGGATCATCGTAAGGCGGCACGATGATCGCGCCATGCGCAGCCGCAAGCGCGCGGCCTATCGCTTCGCGGTCATCGCGCAACCTGTCGTAAGGCACGATCTCGGCACCCAAAGCCGCCGTGCGTTCCGTCTTGATGCGCGGCGCGTCGGCGGGCATGACGATGCGCGCCTTGATGCCGAGAAGCGCCGCCGCGGCTGCAACCCCTTGCGCATGATTGCCCGACGACCAGGCGACGACGCCCGCCTCGCGCTCATGCGGCGTTAGCTGCACCAGACGATTGTAAGCGCCGCGAAATTTGAAAGTGCCGGTGCGCTGCAAGACTTCGGGCTTGATCAGAATGCGCCCGCCGACACGTTCGTTGAGCGCGGCACATTCGAGAAGCGGTGTGCGCACGGTAACGCCCTGAAGCCGCGCCGCCGCAAGGCGCACATCGACGCCTTGCGGCAAGCCGCTCAAGAAAGCGCCGCTTCGTAGTTGATACAGCCGACGCTCCACACAGGCGCGCCATCGACAATGCGGCAGACGAGCCGCGTCAGCGAAAGCGGCGCAATGTCGATCCGCATTGCCGTCGCCGCATCGAGCCCCAGCGCATGGGCGATGCTTGCACGAATGGTACTCTGATGGCCCACGGCGACGATGGAATGGCCCGCATAATGCGCCGTCAGCCGCTCGACGGCGCTTGCAACGCGCGCCGCGACATCGGCGAAACTCTCGCCTTCGGGCGGACGGATGGCGGACGGGTTGTTCCACTCGAGGCTGCGATTGGCAGCATAAACATCATTATGCCCGCGCCCCTGCCACAAGCCGTAATCCTGCTCGGAGAAGTCCGAAATGGCGATGGGGTCGACACCGTCGCGCAGCGCTAGCGCAGTGTAGCGCGTGCGCGCAAGCGGGCTCGACATCCACACGGCAACAGGCGGCAGGCGTCGGCCAAGCCCCGCTGCAACAGCCGGATGCACCGGCTCGGCGGCAACATCGAGCTGGCCGAAATAACGCGCCTCCTGGCCCTGCACGGGCGCATGGCGGATCCACGTCCAGTCTGTGCGGCTCGGCGCGCTCATAGCGGCGGCATGGTTGGAAGTACGGGCTTGCGCATAACGGGCTCGTCCTGCTCCTTCGGCGCGAAACCTTCAGGGTCGTCGAGATCATACCAGGGATCGCAGATCATCTTGCCGCTCTTGTCGAATAACGGGAAGTTGGAAATTCCCACGGCGCGATCGGTGCGCGCGATGACGCACATCCGCTTGGGTAGGCCTTGCGATTCCCACGTCGAGAAAAGCCGTGCGCGCACCACCATGAATGTGAGTTTCGGTCCGTTCCAGATCTTTGCGAATGGCGCCGTCGGCATCGCATATTTGCTGACATCTTCCTGCGTCATGCCGAAGTCGAATTCCGCCGTATTGTCGACGACCACCACCTTGTCGTTGAGATAGACGGGAAGATCGTAAAAGAAAGTGCCGTAGCTCGCGACGACCTCATCGTGATGGCGATAGGTCTTGATGATTTCGGCGACGGACTTGATCGAATTGGGATCGGCCTTGGATGCAACGAGGCTGACACCGGTCCAGCCGAGAACACCGGTCAGGGCAATCGCGACGATGCTCGCCCTGTCACCGAAACGACGCGGCAGCCAGACCGCCGCAATGGCGCCCAGCGCAAAGATGATCGCCATGGGAATGACGATGGGCGCGACGGGGCCGAGATAGGCGCCGATATCATCGTTCTGCCGCAATGACGGCATGCTGTAGATGACCGGCACGGCGACGGCGAGCGCGCCGAAGAACAGCGCAAACACCCAGCGCCCAAGCGGCAGATCAGCCTGCGCCGCGCTGAGACGCGGCCCGAGCACGCGGCCAAGCAGCACAGCAAGCGGCGGGAAGATCGGCAGGATGTAAGGCGGCAGCTTCGAATCCGACACGGTAAAGAAAACGAAGATCGTGACCGCCCAGATGATGAGGAAAAGTTCGACGGGTCGCTCCTTGCGGCGCGACCATTTCGGCAAGGCATCCTTGAACGCATGCCAGAGATAGCCCGTCCATGGCATGAAGCCGATGAGCAGCACCGGAATGAAATACCACATGGGCCCGTCGCGCCGATGCACCGTCGTCGTGAAACGCATCAGGTGCTCATGCACGAAGTAGAACCACAGGAAGTCATGGTTCTGCATCGCGGCCAGCGCATGCCATGGCACGGCAATGAGGAGAAAGATCGCGATGCCGGAAGGGCAAAGCGCCCGACGCACGAAGGACCAGCGCCCGATGGCGGCAATCCAGATGAGCCCGATAAGCCCCGGCAGCAGGACACCGATAAGGCCCTTGGTCAGCACGGCAAGGGCGGCGGCGGCGTGCCCCCCGCGCGCCCACCATATGGATTTTCGCTCGTCTTTTTCCTCGGCCGACAGGAGGAAGGAAAAGAGCGCCGCGCTCATCAGCACGGCCTCGGCCACGTCGAGAATGATGAACCGCGCCAGCGCGTAATAAAGCAGCGTCGTCGCCAGCACACCGCCCGCGACCAGCCCCGCCCCGCGACCATAGAAACGCCGCGCAACGCCATAGGCCATCAACGCACCGAAGAGACCGAGCAATGCCGGCCAGAGGCGCATCGACCACTCCGAAATGCCGAGCGTTTTGATGGCGGAGGCTTCGAGCCAATAAAAGAGCGGCGGCTTTTCGAAATACAGAATGCCGTTCAGGCGCGGCAATACATAGTCGCCGGTCTCCACCATCTCGCGCGGAATCTCGATATAGCGGCCTTCATCCGGCGACGAGATATTACGTCCGCCAATATCGAACAGGAACAGCGCGGCGAGCATGGCGGCAAGAAGCAGCGTGAGGGCGCCGCGCCGGTTCAAGAAGGCTTCGCATTTGCTGCGCAGATCGTTCACGTGGAATCTCCAAGCCTGTCGCCTTGCGAAAGCGCAGCCAGCACGGCGGCACTCGCCTCATGGTCGCTCTCATTCTCAAAACCAAAATGCAGAAGCTCTACCGCACCCTCGCCTGCCGCGACGATGAGGGGCGAAATCGACAAAATTTCACCGGATCTGCCCGCGCCTTCCACGATACGCGCACGCCAGACCATGATCTTGCGCGCATGTGCAAAGGTGAATGCACCGGGAAACGGCACCGTCACGGCACGCACAAGATCGACGATGCGCCGGGCGCTTTGCGACCAGTCGATGCGGCCATCGTCCGGTTTGCGAATGCCGAAATAATTGGCCTGCGTTTCGTCCTGCACATGGCGCGGCGCTGTGCCTGCCTTCAGCGCATCGATCTGACGGGCGACGATCTTGACGGCGGCGGCGGGAATGCGCATCGCCACTTCGCCCGCTGTCTCGTCCGGCCCGATGGCCACCGCCTCGCTGTCGATGATGTCGCCCGCATCGGCCTGCTTCACCATGACATGCAGCGTGACGCCTGTTTCGCGCTCGCCATTGATGATCGCCCAGTTGAGCGGCGCACGACCGCGATAGCGCGGCAATAGCGAGCCATGCATGTTGAAAGCGCCGAGCCGCGCAAGCTTCAGGATGCGCTCGGGGATCATGCGGCGATAATAGAAGGACAGGATGAGGTCGGGCTGAAGCGCCGCCACGATGCGCTCAACCGCGTCACCCTCTTTCGGCTCGACAGTATGAACGGGGACGCCATGTTCCTGCGCCAGCGCCGCGCAGGACTGGAACCACTGGCGCTCGCCTGCATCGTCTTCATGGGTGAAAAGCGCGACAATTTTTTCGCCGCGATCCAGAAGCAGCTTCAGGCAGGCATGGCCCACCTCGCTATATGCGAAGACGACGATCCCGCCAGCCATGATGCGTCAGTTCTTTTCGTGAATGGTGCGAATGCGGAAACGCGCACGCGCACGCACCTGCTGATAGATGCGCCCCACATATTCACCGACAATGCCAAGCCCGGTGATGATGACGCCAAGCAGGAAGAAGAGAATGGCAAACAGCGTGAAAATGCCTTCCGCCTCCGGCCCGACAAAGATGCGGCGCAGGAACATATAGACGACGAGAAGCAGGCTCGCCCCCGACACTGCCATGCCGACCATGGTGAAGAGTTGCAGCGGCACAAGGCTGAAACCCGTCATCAGATCGAAGTTGAGACGGATGAGCTTGTAGAGATTGTAGTTCGAGGTGCCTGCAAAGCGCGCGGCATGCTCGACTTCAACTTCCGCCGGGTTCTCGGCATGAAACTGCGCCAGAGCCGGAATGAAAGTCGACGTCTCGCCGCTTTCGACAATCATACGGACGATGCTGCGGCGATAGGCGCGCAGCATGCAGCCCTGATCGCGCATCTTGATGCCGGTGATGCGCTCGCGCACCAGATTGACGATGCGTGAGGGCAGCGTGCGGAAAACGCTGTCCTGACGATCGCGGCGATAGCTGCCGACAACGTCGTGGCCCGCGTCGATCTCCGCGATGAGTTTCGGTATTTCCTCTGGCGGGTTCTGCAGGTCCGCATCGAGAGTGACGATGATCTCGCCCCGCGCCGTCTCCAGGCCCGCCATGACCGCCATATGCTGGCCGTAATTGCGGTCGAACTCGACGACGCGGATGATGTCCGGGCGCTTCTCGACGAAACCTTTCAGGATCGCCAGCGAATTGTCCTTGCTGCCGTCATCGGTGAAGACGATCTCGACACGCCGCCCGATCTTGTCGGCAACGGCGGTGAGACGGTCGAACAGCAGCGGCAGGTTCTGCGCTTCATTATAGACGGGAATGACGATGCTGATCTCGGGCGCGGCGACAAGCTTTGTCTGCGCAGGTGAGGTCACAGGTGATTCACTCATGTTGAAATCCGCCAATCAGGGTTCACGTGCGCGAGATCATGAAGACGCCGACCATGATGACGGCGATGCCGCCGATGCGAACCGGCGTCAGCGCCTCGCCGAAAGCGTAATAGGCGGCGACCGCCGTCACGATGTAGCCGACCGAGAGCATGGGATAGGCAAAGCCGACATCGACGCGCGACAGGGCCAGCAACCACACCGCAACGCTGACAACATAGCAGGCAAGGCCGAAGACGACGTAAGGATTGGTGCCGATGCGCCAGCTCATGTCCCAGAGCACAGCAGGCGTGAAATCGAAATGGCCGATCTGGCGCATGCCCTGCTTCAGCGCAAGCTGCGCAATCGCATTGAGAAGAACGCCGGTGAAGATCAGCGGAAGCGAACGCGCCATCATGCCGCCACCCCGCTCATGCGCGCGCCTTCGACGGCCAATGTGCCGGAACGGCCATCGACTTCGCCCTGCTCAAGCGCGGCGAATGGCACGGCCTCCGGCAACGCATTGAGGTTTGCGGCTTCTTGCGCGGAAGACACGAAAGTGACACCCCGCTCTTTTGCACGGTCGAGAAAACGCCCGAACCAGTCGATCATGCTCATCCCCTCGATCTCGGCGTGTATCGTGAACACGTCGAAGCGCCCCGGCGCGAGACGGCCAAGAAGCTCGTCCGCCAGCCCCTCGGTCGGATATTCAGGCCGCCCCATCAATTCATCAAGTGTGGGCAGCGTCGTCGGAATCTGCAACGTGCGAAATCGACGGCCCCCGGCGACGGGGAAAAACGGCGCATGCCCGCGTGTGTCGCTGGCATAATCGAGCCCGGCAGTGTCATAAGCAGCAAGGCTTGCAGCGTTTGCCTGCCAGCCGGCCGCGCCCGCCGTTTTCGCAGGCTTGCCGAATATGTCCTCGTAAGCCTGCGCGGCCTTGCCGAATTCCTCGGCGACACGGGCGTCCGACAGCGAAAAGAGCTTGTCCTGCCAGAACACATGATCCCAGCAATGAATGCCGGTTTCAAAGCCCGCCGCCGCGACGGCGCGCATGACATCGCGATTTTTCTTCGCGATATCCGGGCCGGGCAAAATGACACCGTTCATCAGCGTGCGGAGGCCATAGGTCGAGACGACGCTTGTACGGCTGACCTTGCTGAAAAAGCCGGGCCTGAAAATGCGACGGATTGCGCGGCCCGTATTGTCGGGGCCAAGCGAAAACAGAAACGTCGCAGGCACGCCCTTGCGTTGCAGGAGAGCGGAGAGAGCGGGAACGCCCTCGCGCGTGCCGCGATCCGTATCGACGTCGATCTTGATGGCCAGACGCGGTTGCGTCATCGCGTTCCGCTCACAGAAGTTCGCTCTCGACCGTCCCCTTTGTCGAACCGGGGCCGAACTGGTCGATATAGAACTCGACCGTCTTGCGGATCGCGGTGCGTACATCGGTGGACGGGTTCCAGCCAAGCGACTGGATCGCCTTGATCGAGGGGACGCGGACAAGCATGTCCTGATAGCCCTTTCCGTAATAGGCGCCGCTGTCGATCTTCACGAGCTTGACGTGCTTGCGCACATCTTCATGGCCCGGAAATTCCGACACGACATCGAGCATCATCTCGGCAAGCTCGGCGACCGAAAGCTCGGCATCGGGGAAACCGATATTGAAAATGCGCTGGTCGGCAACGCCGTCCTTGTTCTCGATGATCTTCATCAGCGCTTCAATGGCATCATCGATATAGATGAAGCAACGCTTCTGCGCGCCGCCATCGACGAGCTGAATATCCTTGCCGCGCAGAATGTTTCCGAGGAACTGCGTCAGCACGCGCGACGAGCCTTCATTCGCCGCCATGATGTTGTCGAGACGCGGCCCGATGAAATTGAATGGACGGAACAGCGTGTATCGCAACTGGTTCTTCAGGCCGTAGGCATGGATCACACGGTCGAGAAGCTGCTTGGAGCAGGAATAGATCCAGCGCTGCTTGGCGATGGGCCCGAGCACGAGATTGCTCGTCTCTTCGTCGAACTCCTCGTCCGACGACATGCCGTAAACCTCGGAGGTCGACGGAAACACGACGCGCTTGTTGTAGCGCACGCAATGGCGAACGATGGCAAGGTTCGCCTCGAAATCCAGTTCGAACACACGCAGCGGATCGGAGACATAGATCGCGGGCGTCGCAATGGCGACGAGCGGCAGCACCACGTCGCATTTGCGGACATGATACTCGATCCACTCTTTATTGATGGTGATGTCGCCTTCGACGAAGTGGAAACGCGGGTCAACGATGCAGGTTTCCAGCTTGTCGTCCTGGAGGTCCATCCCGTAGACCTCCCAATCCGTCGTCTTGAGGATGGCTTCGCTCAAATGGCTGCCGATGAAGCCATTCACGCCCAGGATCAAAATCTTGAGGCTCATTCGTCCCTCTTGGTACCGCAGGGCTTACGCACGCAGCGCAAAAAGCCCGGATTTGGGCCGTTTTCCGGGCGTCCCGGCCCCGCTCAATTCGCGCGTAGTGAACTTTGTTTTGCTCCGTGCCGCAAGGAAATTTGGGCCCTCGAAGCGCGGCGCTAAGCCGCCATTTCCGTTACAAATCGGCAAGCTTCAGAGCCAGCCCCGCCGCTTGAAGTACCAATAGGGCAAGATCGCCGAGAGCACCATCAGGCCGAGCGCGAGCACGTAACCATATTTCAGCGACAGTTCGGGCATGAACTGGAAGTTCATGCCGTAGATGCTCGCAATGAGGGTCGGCGGCAGGAAGACGACGGCGGCGACGGAGAAAATCTTGATGATGCCGTTCTGCTCGCTGTTGATCATGCCCAGCGTCGCATCGAGAACGAAGTTGATGTTGTTGGCAAGAAAGCTCGCATGGTCGCTCAAGGCCATGACGTCGCGCGCGATGGTCTTGAAGCCGCGCCCGAAATTCTTGGTGAGCTTCGTGTCCCCCGGCCTGCCGATGAAGCTGAGCAGTCGCGCAATACTGACAAGGCTTTCGCGGGCCTGTGCAGTGAGCGCGTGATTGCGGCCGACGCGGCGAAGCACTTCGTCGAAGTCGATCTTTTCCTCGACCGGCTGGCGCACGAAGATTTCGCCTGAAAGCGTATCGAGCTGCCCCTGCACGCGCTCCAGAATGTCGGCGACGCGATCGACAATGGCGTCGAGCAACCCGGCGAGAACTTCCTCGCCCGTGCTTGAGGGAAAAGTGTGCCGCCGCGCCTTGGCGGCAAAAACCCGAAACGGCAATGGCTCGGCATAGCGCAGCGTCAGCAGACGGTGGCCGACAAGCACGAAGGTGACGGGCGTGCGCCCCGGCGTTGCCGTATCGGCGCCAGTGATGAGCGTCGCCGTCATATAAAGAGCGTTGCGCTCCTGATAGAGGCGGCTAGACACCTCGATTTCCTGCATCTCTTCTTCGGACGGCATGTCGAGGCCGAGCGCCTCATCGACGAAACGCTCCTCTTCCCGCGTCGGCTCCAGAAGGTCGATCCAGACGACTTCCTCGGGAATCACGCCATGCGTTTCCACCTGGACGGGGAGAAGCATGCCGTTCGACCTGACATAGGCAGTGATCATGGCATCTCCTTCGTTTTACCCGGCCGCATTTTGCCGGGATCATGCCCAGATTGTGTGGCCGGGACAATCATCGATCACCACGGAAAGCGTGAAAGAATGGCGATATTCTGACCTTGACTTGACTTTCGGCCTTCAGAAGCGCATCAAACGCTCGACTGTACTCGAGAGCGCGCATCGAGCGCCGTCCCATTTTGCGGACGCCGCCTATTCTCCGAACCAGTCCGATCCCCTCGATCCAAGCGCGTTGGACGCGGAAAACCCCGCGTGGACCACCGGCCAGAATTCTGGCCGGCGTGAAGTGCTTGTTGGAAAGACTGTTCAATATGACGACCCCTACTTTTGCCGAACTCGGCATTGTCGAACCCCTTTGCCGCGCCCTGAGTGCCGAAGGCTACGAGACCCCCACACCCATTCAGGCCCGCACGATCCCGGCGCTGCTGCAGGGCCATGACGTGCTCGGCCTCGCCCAGACGGGCACGGGCAAGACGGCTGCCTTCGCGCTGCCGATCCTGCAGAAGCTTCTCGCCGGTGAAGGCCGCCGCAATCCGCGCACCGTCAAGGCGCTGATCCTTGCGCCGACGCGCGAACTCGCGATCCAGATCGAGGAAAGCCTCGTCGCTTACGGTCGCCATACGCATCTGCGTCACACGGTGATCTTCGGCGGTGTGAACCAGTTCCGCCAGGTGAAGGCGCTCGCCCCCGGCGTCGACGTGCTGGTTGCAACGCCCGGCCGCCTGCTCGACCTCATCAACCAGAGGCATGTGACGCTGGCCGAAACCACGACACTCGTGCTCGACGAAGCCGACCGCATGCTGGACATGGGCTTCTCACGCGACGTGAAGAAGATCATCGCGACGATGCCCAAGAAGGGCCGCCACTCGCTCCTCTTCTCGGCAACCATGCCCGCCTCCATCGAAGCGCTGGCCGCCGAAATCCTGAACAATCCGACGCGCGTCGAAGTGACGCCGGAAGTCGTGACGGTCGACAAGATCGAACAGCACGTGCTTTTCGTCGACCAGAAGCGCAAGCGCGAATTGCTTGCCAAGCTTCTGGAAAATGCCGACCTCTCGCGCGTCATCATTTTCACACGCACCAAGCATTGCGCCAACCGCGTCAGCGAGCAGCTTGAAAAAAGCGGCGTGCCGTCTGAAGCGATCCACGGCAACAAGTCGCAGGGCGCACGCCAGCGCGCGCTCGAAGCCTTCCGCTCGGGCGAGGCCCGCGTGCTCGTCGCCACCGACATCGCCGCCCGTGGCATCGACGTGGACGGCATCACGCATGTCATCAACTACGAATTGCCGAACGAGCCCGAAAGCTATGTCCACCGCATCGGCCGCACCGCGCGTGCAGGCGCCAGCGGCATCGCTCTGTCCTTCTGCGATGGTTCGGAGCGCTCACATCTGAAGGCGATCGAACGCCTGACGCGCCGCACACTGGCCGTTTACGACACGCGCCCGCTGATCGGCGACACGCCGTCGGCTGCCTTCGCAAACGAGCCTGCTCGCGAAGATCGCCGCCCGAACAACAATCGTCCGAAGCAGGGCCAGCGCAACGGCAAGCCGCAAGGCCAGCGCAATAATGGTCCCCGTACCGGCCATGGCGATGCCCGCAGCGAAAGCGGACGCCCGGAAGCCATCAGCCGCAATCGCCCCGGCAGCCGCGCTCGCGCGCGCACCAACACGGGCGCAGCGCGCTAAGCCTTCAATCCGTCCACTTCGGATTGATCGATAGAACATTCATGCCCGGAATGCGGATAGCATTTCGGGCATGATGCTTTCAGATACAAAACCCGCTCCTGCACCTGTCGCAACGCAAAGCGAGAACCTGACGCCGGATCACTGGTTCGGCGTGCCGGTCTGGTCGCGCGTGATCGCCGCGCACCCTAGCCTCAACCCGCTTCTTCTCGACGCCACCGCGCGGCTTGAAGCCACGACGCCTTCAATCCATCGCTCCAATGTCGGCGGCTGGCACAGCCCGCCCGATCTCCATCGTCACGAGGACTTCGCGGCGATGAGGCGCATCGTCGAGCGTATGGCGGTCGGCTGCGCCAACAGCCTTGGCTTCGATTTCGCCAGAGCCGATCTGATCTTTCAGGGCATGTGGGCAAACAGGAACGGTCCGGGCGACTACAACAAGCCGCATGTGCATCCCAATGCCGTTCTCTCCGGCATCTATTACGTGAAGGTGCCGCCTGCGAGCGGCAATATCGAGTTTCACGATCCGATCCGTGAACGAACCATGACCTCCTATCCGGTGAGGCCGGGGGCAGAAGCGGCGCGCAAGCGGCTGGAATATAAATGCCGCGACGGATTGCTGCTGATCTTCCCGTCATGGCTGTCGCATTCGGTACAGCCGAATGCGAGCGACGCGGCCCGCGTCTCCATCGCCTTCAATATTGAAAGCATTCCGAAGCGAAGGCCGCCCGCCTAAAGCCCGACGCCGGTGAGCCTTGCCGTTTCACCCCATAGACGTTTGGCGGATGCATCGTCCTGCGCCTCGCGCGTCGGCGTTGCGGGGCGGCATTTGTAGAAATAGCCGCCGCTGACGCCCTCAACCTCTGGCGAGGAGGCGAGATAGACAATCGTCTCCGCGCCTTTTTCCGGCGAGATGGCAAAGAGTTTCGCAACGCTGAAAAGCGGCTGCAACATGCCGCCACTCTGATCGCCGAAGCGCGTGGCGACAAAGCCCGGATGCAGGCAATTCGCGGTGATGCCGCTACCCGCCCATCGCCGCGCCAGCTCGCGCGTCCAGAGAATGTTGCAAAGCTTGGAGCGGCCGTAGACCTTGAAGCCGCTATAGGCCTGCGCAGATTGCAGATCGTCGAAATCGAGCTTCGCGCCGCGATGCGCGTCGGACGCCGTGCTAACGACACGCGCCGCGCCCGACGCCGCCAGCGATCCGCGCAAGGCATCGGTCAGAACGAAATAGGCGACATGATTGGTCGCGAAAGTGAACTCGAGGCCATCCTCGGTGAGCTTGCGCGAATTGAACATCGCGCCCGCATTGTTGACGAGAACGTCGATGCGAGGCTCTGCCGCCGCAATCTCCGCGCCCAGCCGCTTCATCTCGGAAATGCGTGAGAGATCGCCCAGATGAAATTTATGCCCGGCACCCGGCGCAATGCCGTTGAGCTTTGCCAGCGTCGCCGCCGCCCGGCGCTCATCGCGCGCGACTAGAACGATGCGCGCGCCCGCCGCAGCCAGCCTGCAGGCCGCGACCTCGCCGATACCCGATGTCGCGCCGGTAATGACAACCGTCTTGCCTTGCATGACGCCCTCCCCCTGACTATTGGCCCAGTCTAGCAAGACGCGCCGCACCCACCTCGCAGATTCGTACAAAACAGGACGAACAGAGAGGAAAAACGAGGCATGATTGGGTCGAAACGGCGTCTCGCGCGTTGACCATGCGGCATATCAGGGAGCACGCCGTATTTTGACCCTCGACCAGAGCTTTTCCTTCGGCATCATCATCGCAATGATGGGCCTCTTCATATGGGGCCGCCTGCGCTACGACATTGTGGCGGCGCTGGCGCTGCTTGCCGCCGTGCTTGCAGGCATCGTGCCCTATAACAAGGCCTTTTCCGGCTTCAGCGACGACATCGTCATCATTGTGGGAAGCGCGCTTGTGGTCAGCGCCGCCGTGGCGCGATCCGGCATCATCGAAGTTGCCTTGACGCGCTACGGCGCGGGTATCACATCGATGCGAACGCAGATGTTCGTGCTGGTTGCTGCCGTCGCAATCCTGTCGGCTTTCGTGAAGAACATCGGCGCGCTTGCGATCATGATCCCGATCGCATTGCAGATGGCGCGGCGCTCCAACGTCTCGCCATCGCGCTTCCTGATGCCCATGGCATTCGGCGCATTGCTTGGCGGGCTGATGACGCAGATCGGCACCTCACCCAACATCATCGTCTCTCGCCTGCGCGGCGAAATGGTGGGCGAGCCTTTCAGCATGTTCGACTTCACGCCGGTCGGCCTGATCCTTACCGCCGTCGGCGTCGTCTTTCTGACCTTCTTCAATCGCCTGCTGCCGGAGCGCAAGGGACTTTCGGGCACGATGGAGGAAGCGCTCGACATCGCCAACTACACGACCGAAGCGGAGGTGACGGAAGACTCGACCGTGCTTGGCAAGACGGTGGGCGATGTTCATCGCCTCTCGGAAGGCAGCGCGATGGTGACGGCCATTGTCCGCGCCTCCGACCGCCGCTCAAGTCCGCTCCCCGACGCCGTGCTTGAAAAAGGCGACGTGCTGCTGATCGAAGGCGACCCGCAAGCGCTCGACCGCGCCGTGTCCGGCGGCAAGCTGAAACTGCATGGCGACAAGAGCGACAAGAAGAACCAGAAGACGGAACCGGGCGACGAGTTCGGCTCCATCGAAGCTGTGATCGGTGAAACCTCGCAACTGATCGGACTGACGGCGCAAACTCTCGATCTGTCGCAGCGCTTCGGCATCAACCTGCTCGCCGTCAGCCGCACCGGCCAGCGCATCACCGAACGGCTCGGCGAAATCACCCTGCACTTCGGCGACGTGGTCGTGCTGCAAGGCGACATGAAGCAACTGCCGGACAAGCTGCGGCAACTGGGCTGCCTGCCGCTTGCCGAACGCAAGATCCGCCTCGGCAATGTGCGCAAGGCCCTAGCGCCTGTGCTGATCCTCGCCATTGCAATGGGCCTCACCGCATTTGGAATATTGCCGGTCGCCATTGCCTTTTTTGCAGCCGCCGTCGCCATGGTGTTCTTCAAGACGCTGCCACTGCGCGAGGCATATGAATCCGTCGAATGGCCGATCCTTGTGATGCTCGCGGCGCTCATCCCCGTCAGTGAATCGCTGAGTTCGACTGGCGGCACGGTGCTGATCGCCGACTGGCTGTCAGGCGTCGCAAGGCAATTGCCGCCCTATGGCGCGCTCATGCTCATTCTGGTGGCGGCCATGGCCGTGACGCCATTCCTCAACAATGCGGCGACCGTGCTCGTCATGGCGCCCATCGCGGCGACATTCGCAACCAGCCTCGGCTTCAAGCCCGACGCATTTCTGATGGCGGTGGCGATCGGTGCCGGCTGCGATTTCCTGACGCCCATCGGGCACCAATGCAACACACTGGTCATGGGCCCCGGCGGCTACAGGTTCGGCGACTATGCGCGACTAGGCCTGCCGCTCTCGATCCTCGTCATCGCTGTCGGCGTGCCTGCGATCATGTGGGTCTGGCCGCTGCACTAGGTTCAGGCGTCGTCGCCAGCGACCTTGTAATCGATCTTCACGACCTCGATGCTCTCCGGCCCTGTCGGCGTTTTCACCTCGACCGTATCGCCCTCTTCAGCCTTTATGAGCGCCCGCGCAATGGGCGAGATCCAGCTCACTTCATTGCGATCGATATCGGCCTCGTCGACGCCGACGATCCTGATCGTCTTCTCGTCGCCTGCACTGTTTGCATAGGTGACGGTCGCGCCGAAGAAAACCTTGTCGTGATTTTTCTGCTGCGCCGGATCGACGACCTCGGCAATTTCGAGACGCTTCATCAGAAAGCGGATGCGCCGGTCGATCTCCCGCAGGCGCTTCTTGCCATAGATGTAGTCGCCATTCTCCGAGCGGTCGCCATTGCCCGCCGCCCATGAAACCGTCTCGACCACCTTGGGCCGCTCGACGCGGCGAAGCTGCTGCAACTCGTCGCGCAGCCGCGCATAGCCCTTCGGCGTCATGTAGTTCTTCGTGCCGACCGGCAATGGCGCAGGAGCTTCAAGCTCCTCGTCGTCTTCGTCGGTCTCTTTTGTGAAGGCCTTGCTCATACTCGTCTCATTTACGCGGCGCGTCGCCCGCCTGCTCTGCAGCCAGTGAACAGCATAGCCGCTTTGTGATTAGATTGGACCAGTCGCCCTTTTTGAAAGGCATCCCTGTGAGAAAATGTCTCTATGCGCTCGCAAGCCTGGCGCTTCTCTCAGGCGTGGCCCATGCCGCCGAAGCGACACCGCCCCCGGAAAACCTGTGTGAGGTTGCCTGCACATACAAGGCGGGATCAGGCCCCAGGCTCATCGTCAGTTGCGTGGAACGCACCGACGCCAAACAATGCGCCGCCATTGCCGACCATAAAAACCTGAACGACGCCTATCCGGCACGCATGAGCTGCGCCGCAAAACTCGTCCAGACCTGCAAGGAAGAAAGACGCTTCTGAGCGGAGAGAGAGCCAGTCACCAATCGGAGTACTCACCTTCGATTATCGACTCTGTGCGCCGACACAGTCAGCATGATGACGGTGAAGAACAAACGGCATCTGCCCTAAACGATTTTGTTTTATCGCGCGCAACCGTCGAGCAACCTGTCTTTCCGTGCAGGAGCATTGTGCCAGAAAACACGTCACCATAGACGCCCCATGAACACCGGGAACGATCTCGATGATTGCATCCAGGTTCAAGCTCGAGACGTTTCTCGCCCCGCTGCTCGCAGGGGTTCTCTCCATTCCTCTGGTCGGACCTGCGCAAGCCTGGGACTCCACCACGGATTCGCTTCGGGTCTGCAACACGAACAAAAGTCATGACGTTGTTGTCGCCGTTGTGACAAAAGCCGTGCCTTGGGGCATTGCCGCGCTCATAGCTTCCGGATGGCGTCGGCAAGGCTGGTGGGAAGTTCCGGCCGGCAGGTGTCAGCACACCGTGCAACTTCAGGACGTACAGAGCTACGAAATCTGGGTATATGTCCAGGTCATTGGCGGCTCTGAGATACAATGGCCGACATCAAAGGAAGTCTTTTGCATACACGAAACCGACGCATTCGAGACATATGCATACTCAAAGGAGGAACTGCAAAAATGCGGTGCTGGAGAGAGTCTTGAAACATTTTCGTATATGACGAGCATCGACAACCTCGATGATAATTTTTCGATCTTCAGGGTCGAGAACGTCACCGTCAATCTGGATTTTATATACGAGAAATCCGCAAATGACCCGGCGCAGCCGCCAACTGCTCAAGCAAGCACAAGCACCGCACCGCAGCACCCGGATATCGGAAAGCTGGTACAAACACAAATAGCTCCGGCGCGCGCCGTTGTTCTGACCCTGAGGCTCTGGAAGCTGGGCTCTGCGGCTGATGATGCCGCGCTCATCGATCAATATGCCTCCAGGCTTGACCAGCCATCCGATTATGAAATCCTCACATGCACCTATAACGAAGACATTGTGGACGGCGAGTTCCGCCGGACGGAGCGCACATTTTGGCATAATAATGTGCACCCGGACTATTTGGAGCTAATACGCCAGCTCACCACCAGAGAAGATCTGGCGCGCATCTTTGGCGTGCGAGCCGTCAGCGCTTGTCCTGCATCGCTAGACGAGGCAACTGAGGCTCTGACACAAAATGCAAAGGAGGCAGCCAATTTGCGGTGATCCTATTAGAGCGTCTCTGGATCGCCGCCGATGCGCCTTGCTTTTGAATTGTTCACCACAAGGACGTTGCCGCAGGCCCTGACTGTTTGGTGTAACCCGTTTTATCAATGGATGCCGGCATAAAACTGAACCAGCCTTTTACCTAGTACTGGCCGCCGAGTGGCGGGCACTCGTAATGATGGCAACCGCCACTCACGGCTTGAGGCAATCATGGCGTCGTTCTTCTTCCGCGCGGCAAGACATGTGGCAATGGCCGCGGTCGCGGTGGCGATGATCAGTTTTACACCCCACGCCATGGCGCAATCCAATGGCGCGGCCCCGATGAGCTATTACCTCATCATGTTGAATGCGCTTCGCACCAACCCGAATCTGCTCAGCGATGCGATCTGGAACAAGCTTAGCGAGGAGCAGATCCTCGCCGCGCAGTCGCATTATTTTTCCCGCGCACCGTCTCGCGGCATGGAGCCGATCTTCACCGCCGCACAAGTCAAGGACCGCAACCCCGGCATGGCGAGCGCGGAGCTTGCGCCTGTCTTGAAAGCCGATATCGCCACCCGTATCAAAGTCGCGCCGGACACACTGGTCGCGAAGTTCACTCTCCTTGAGCTGAGCTATGACGACAAGACCGGGAAACTGGTGTCGAAGTGCTGCTATAGCCGCCCGCGTGAGCGACCCGGCCTGTTCGATCTGTTGATGCCTGCAATCGAGCTCGCTTACGGTGTGCCGTCAAATACGCCCGCCGCCTATCAGCCATCATCCGGACTGCCCCAAAAAGCGCGAAGCATGGCCGTCTATAAAATCAAAGAAAATCTCGCTGCCGATGATTCCGGACCGGTGTTAGCGCTTGCGAGTCTCATCAGCAGTGGCGCACGGTTCGGGTTCCGACCGGAAGAAATAAACCTCGCGCTCGACCGCTGGGTAGAAATTGACGGCGTTCCCCTCGCCCGCCGCGCGGCGGAATTACTATTGAACGAGGTTGCGCGCCGCAAAGGCAGCGTCGAAACACGCGTCGCCTTTACCGTCACCGGGGCAGAAAATGGCCCACACCGCGCCGCGCTGTACGGAAAGCTCGTATCCGTCTCGATCCTCGGCCCCGATGGTGCGACGATTGCGAGCTTCCCCGCCGAGGCATTTCCCGCAGTCCGGGTCGGCGCTCCCGCAATGGCGCCGACAAAGGAAAAGACGGCAGCCACTGCGCCCAAAACCACGCCACTCCCGGCAACGCCAGAGCTTGATGTCATCGGCCTGCGCCTCGGCATGCCGGTCGCTGCAGCAGATAAGGCGATAGGCGCACATATGACCGTTGGCTGGATCTATAGCCGCGAGCGCACGGGAACGGCGGCGGCGACCCCTTACCAACCGATGAAAGCCTATATCGCGGCGGACCTTTCCGAAGTCGTGCTGGCCTATTTCGAACCATCGACAACCGGAGGAACGATCGTCGCCGTGCGCCGTCGCTCGATGATCGGCCAGAACGTTCCCGCAGAAACCCTCGACGCCGCGCTGCGACAAAAATACGGAGACGCAGCCGTCGCCAGGAATGACAATTGGGTCTGGGGCAAACCCGGCGGATGCAGCGCTTCTGGCACGGGAATCATTTCCCCCGACGACTTGAAACTCATTGAGGGAAAAGCGCGCAGCGACAGAGCTTTTCTGGACGTCGTCGCAAGTGCGCTCGATCTCGCGACCTATGAAACCGTCACACCCAAGCGCTACGCCTCCTGCGGGCCCGTTCTTCACGTTCTAAGAGACAAGAAAGGCGTAACAACGACGCTTGTTGACCAAAGACTGGCGATGGACCGCCTGCCCGCGAAAAACAGCGGGGCAGAGACGGAAATCAAATTCTAGGAAATGAGCGGCTATCTGGCTTTTAGAACAGGGCATCTGACCCGCCACACAACAACCGAAAAGCCTTATGCAACTAGGGCCGTTTTGGTGGGCGCACCAGGATTCGAACCTGGGACCCGCTGATTAAGAGTCAGCTGCTCTACCAACTGAGCTATGCGCCCGCCGAGGCCATTGCCTGAGAACAGGCAGGGCCGGTGGGAAGCCACCAATCCCGTAAGGGAGGGCTGCTAATAGCAAAGGTTTGGGGGCCTGTCCAGCGAGCATACGACAGGTTGAAAACATAGTTTCCCTGCCCTCGCGTTTCGTTGCCGAATTGACGCCCTGCCCGTCAGAAAGCGCCCGCGCTGCGGCCGATTTCGACGTTGCGGTGGATATAGCAGCTCATCAGCAGGCCGAAGGCGAACATCAGCGACAACATGGCCGTGCCGCCATAGGAAACGAGCGGCAAAGGCACGCCGACGACCGGCAGCAGGCCCATCACCATCGCCGTGTTGATGAAGACATAGAAGAAGAAGCTGACGGTGATTCCCAATGCGAGCAGCCGGCCGAACTGGTTGCGGCATTGCAGCGCCACATTGGTCGCGAGAATCAAAGTGACGGCATAAAAGGACAGCAGCACGATGCCGCCGACAAAGCCGAGTTCCTCGCCGAGCATGGTGAAGATGAAGTCGGTCTGCTTCTCGGGCAGGAAATTGAGATGCGCCTGCGTGCCCGCCATGAAGCCCTTGCCGAAAAGGCCGCCAGAGCCGAGCGCGATTTTCGACTGGAGAATGTGGTAGCCCGCGCCGAGCGGATCGCGCTCGGGGTCGAGAAACGTGAACACGCGGTCGCGCTGATAATCATGCAACCGATCCCAGACGACGGGGATGGTGCCGACAACGGCAAGCCCGGTGATGATGAAATAGCGCCACGCAAGGCCCGCCGCAAAAAAGATAGTCCCGCCCGAAATGGTGAGCAGGATCGCAGTACCAAGGTCAGGCTGCTTCACAACAAGGCCGACGGGCACGATGACGAGCAGCACCGGCACGATCAGATTGCGCAGGCGCGACACTTCATCGAGCGCGAGGCCGTGAAAATAACGCGCAAGCGCCAGCAGCAGCGCCACCTTCATCACTTCGGATGGCTGAAGCTGAATGATCCCGAGGTCGAGCCAGCGCTGCGCGCCCATGCCCTTGAAGCCAACAATATCGACAGCCGTGACCAGCACCAGCGCGACGCCGTAAAGCGGATAGGCAATGCGCATCCACAAGCGCAGATCGATGAGCGCGACGACGATCATGATGACGACGCCCGCGCCGAAGCGGATCATCTGCTTCAACGCCCAGGGTGAGAAACTGCCGTCAGCCACCGAATAGAGCATCGCAAAGCCGATGCCGGAAATGACGGTGAGCAGCAGCAGAAAGCCCCAATTGAATTCGAGGAGCTTCTCGCCGATTTTCATATCGCGCCCGGTAAAACGGCGAAGGTCGAACATCAGCCGCCCTCCACGTCAGGATCGCGTTTCGGCGTCTGCTGCGCTTGCTGGCGCACGGCATTGCGCGTCAGCACCTTCAGCATGATGTCGCGCGCGGCAGGCGCCGCAGCGCCCGAGCCCGAGCCGCCATGCTCGATGACAAGCGACATCGCATATTGCGGCTTGGCGACCGGCGCAAAGCAGATGAAGAGCGCGTGGTCGCGCAAATGCCAGGCGAGCGCATCGTTCTTTCTGACGCCGCCTTCGCGCTCCGCCATCGAAATGCGGCGCACCTGCGCAGAGCCGGTCTTGCCCGCAAGCTCCATGCCGACTTCGGTGATGCGCGAGCGAAAGGCGGTGCCGCCCGGCTCGTTCGAAACGCCGTTCATGCCGCTCTGAACGATCTTCAGCCAATCGGGATTGACGTCGATCTTGGGCGGAGGCGGCACGGGAAGAAGCTCGCCGCCGATGGCGCGCGTAAGACGCGGCTTCACGGCATAGCCGCCATTGGCGAGACGCGCCGTCATGACGGCAAGCTGCAAGGGCGTCGTCAGCAAAAATCCCTGGCCGATGCCGGAGATCAGCGTTTCGCCCTGCTGCCAGCCTTCGCCGGTAACGGCACGCTTCCAGGCGCGGCTGGGAACGACGCCCGCCTTCTCGCCGGAAATATCGAAATCGTAGGTCTGGCCGAGACCGAAATCCTTGGCGACTTTTTCAATCGCATCGATACCGATGCGCCGCGCCACATCGTAAAAATATATGTCGCAGGAATGCTTGATCCCGTCATGCATGTTCATGGAACCATGCCCCTCCCTCTTCCAGCAATGGAAGAGGTGGTTGCCGAAGGGATATTTGCCTGTGCAGGTGACGGTGCGATTTGGGTCGATGCCTGCTTCAAGCGCCGCGATGGCCGTCACAGTCTTGAAGGTCGATCCCGGCGGATAGAGGCCCGCCAGCGCCTTGTTGGTGAGCGGCAGATAGGGGTTTTCGAGCAGCGCCTTATAGGCAGCGCTGCCGTAACCGACGTTGAACTGGTTGGGATCGAATGCGGGCGTCGACACGAAGCTGATGACTTCGCCCGAATGAATATCCATGACGACGGCGCTGGCGCTCTCGTCCTTCAGCCGCTCGCAGGCAAATTGCTGCACTTCCATGTCGAGCGTCAGCACGACCTCGGCACCGGGCTTGCCGGAGTCCTTTGAAAGCTCGCGAATGACACGGCCATAGGCATTGACCTCGACATGGCTCGCGCCTGCGACACCGCGCAATGGCTTGTCGAGTTTCTGCTCGATGCCGCTCTTGCCGATGCGGAAGCCCGGAAGGCGCAGCAACGGCTGCTCGGGGTCCTTGTCGATATCCTTCTGATAGACGGGCGTCACATAGCCCACGACATGCGCAAGCTCCGCCGAATAGGGATAGTGCCGCGTCTCGCCGACATCGGGCTGCACGCCCGGCAGATCGGGCTCGTTGATATTGACCTGCGCGAACTGGTCCCAAGTCAGATTTTCAGCAACGACGACCGGCATGAAGCGCGGCGCACGTGCAATGTCGCGCATGATCTTGCGGCGCGCTTCCGGCGTGATCTCGACGATGCGGGCGAGCTTGTGAAGCGTGTCTTCGATATTGGGCGTCTGCTCGGCAATCAGAACGGCGCGATAGTTCTGGCGGTTGGAAGCGAGCACCGTGCCGAAGCGATCGACGATGCGCCCTCTGAGCGGCGCGAGGAGCCGCACGTTGATGCGGTTTTCTTCCGCGAGCATCCGGTACTCGTCGGTCTTCATGATCTGAAGATAATACATGCGCCCGCCAAGCACGGTGAAGGCGGCGGCCTGCAAGCCGCCCAGCAGCATCGTGCGGCGCGTGAACGTCTTGTAGCGGGAATTGTCGCGGTTGTTGAATGCCATGGCTTGCGTGCGCCCCCGCTATCCTGATGGAAGGATGCGGCGCTCGATGCGCCCGAAGAGAAATGCAAGCACCGGGAAGACGGCGACCGTGACCAGCACATGCATCAGAATAGGCTTCACGACCAGCACCGTACCGTAGACAAGCGAAGCCATCGCCCAGCTCACGGTGCCGGTGAATAGAGCGGCGATCAGAAATCCGAACCAGAAGACGGAGAACGGCGCATTGACAATGAGAAAGCGCTGCGTGAGCACGACCGTATAGGTCAGCACATAGACGAATGCCCAAAGCCCGATGGGGCCTCCCGAAAGGAGATCGGATAAAAGCCCGACGAGAAAAACCGCATAGACCGGAAACATGTCGGGACGCACGACGGCCCAGTAATAGATCGCCATCAGCCCGAAGGCCGGCATGGTCGAGGTGCCGAAAATCCGCCCGATGGGAACGAAGGACAGCAACACGCAGAAAAGCCCGATAACAAAGGGCAATATCGTCATCACCACGCGGCTCGCGCGCGATGCTGGTGTCGGTGTGTATGGTTCGAGCCGCGCCATCATTCGGTGCCCGGCGTATCATTGCCGCCCGGATTGATGTCGCTCGGCGGCGGCGCTGTATCGACCTCGTCTTCGACTTCAGGATCGGGAATCGGACGCATGCCGCCCTCGGCCGCAGGCGCAACGATGGCAGGCGGCGCATTGCCGCTCGTGACCGGCGCGGGCTTTGCGGGTTTCGGTGCGACAGCGGCGGCAGGCTTCGGCCTCACCGTCTGCGATGCGGGCGGCGTTGCCGGTTTCACGGCGCCGGGCTTGGGAAGCTCCGGCACGGGCTCGACAGGCTTCGACGTGACCGGCGGGCCTTTCAGCACATCCGGCGGGTCCTGACGCGCGACCTGCGAGGGGAACTCATATTGAAGGACGCGCACGAAATCGAGCCGGTCACGATCGGCAAATGTCTGCACACGCATGAAACCGTCGCTCGTCTGGATGACGAGGCCGATGGGCAGGCCGGGCGGAATGAGCCCGCCATCGCCTGAGGTCACGACACGGTCGCCCGGCGAGATGCTGCTGGCGGCGGGCAGATATTCGAGCCTCGGCCAATTCGTATTGTCGCCCGCGAGCACGGCCTTGTAATGCGCGGGCTCTATGACGACGGGGATGCGGCTGTTCAGATCGGTGAGCAGAAGAATGCGGCTGGCCTTTTCGCCCGTCGCCACGACGCGGCCGATGAGCCCATCCGTGTCGATAACGGCGTCGCCGCTCTTGGCGCCCTGCGCGCGCCCGACATTGACGATCACCGTATCGACAAAGGGGCCGCCATTGTCGCTGACGACGCGGCCGCTGATATAGTTGATGCCCGGATCGACCTGAACGTTCAGCAGCGCTTCATAGCGCGCAACCTTGGCCTCGAGCCGCAGCGCCGCTTCCTTCCAGGCAAGGAGGCGAGCATTTTCAGCGCGCAGCCGCTCATTCTCATCGAAGACATAGGCATATTCGTCGGTGCGCTCGACCACGCGGCGAGCGACGGCGACAGGCCGCGATGCCATTTCAAGGAGAGGGGCCGCCATATCGGTGACGACCTGGCGCGCACGATCGAAGACATAAGTCTCCGCCCGGCCAAGCAGCAGCAGCGCTGCCGCAAGCGTAAGCATGAATATGAGCGAGATTCTGTGCGAAATCTCACGGACAGGCATTGCTGAACGGTTCGGATCCATCGCCAACTTACCGCTCCCGCCGCCCCCTCAGCCAAGCTTGCCGATCCCGATCGCTCATCGCGAATATCCGGTCTCAGTAAACTGACGACAATACATGTTTCATGGTTTTGATGTGCTCGAGCGCCTTGCCCGTGCCAAGCGCGACGCAGGAAAGCGCATCGTCTGCGATGGAGACGGGCAAGCCCGTCTCGTCGCGCAGAACCTGATCCAGATTGGCGAGCAATGCGCCGCCGCCCGTGAGCACGATGCCCTTGTCGACGATATCGGCGGCAAGTTCGGGCGGCGTCGCTTCAAGCGCCACTTTGACCGCTTCGACAATCGCGCCGACGGGTTCCGCAAGGCTTTCGGCGATCTGGCGCTGGCCGATCCGGATTTCCTTCGGCACGCCGTTCATCAGGTCGCGGCCCTTGATCTCGATCGTCATGCCGTCGCCATCGGACGGGATCGCCGCCGAGCCGACTTCCTTCTTGATGCGCTCGGCAGATGCCTCGCCCACCAGAAGATTATGATGACGACGAATATAGGCGATGATCGCCTCGTCCATCTTGTCGCCGCCGACGCGCACGGAACGCGCATAAACGATGCCGCCGAGAGAGAGCACGGCCACTTCGGTCGTGCCGCCGCCGATATCGACGATCATCGAGCCTGTCGGCTCCGTCACGGGAAGCCCCGCGCCGATTGCCGCTGCCATCGGCTCTTCAATGAGATAGACACGGCGCGCGCCGGCCGAAAGCGCAGATTCCTGAATGGCGCGCCGCTCGACGGCTGTTGAGCCGGAAGGCACGCAGACGATGATCTGCGGATTGGCGAAGGAGCGCCGGTTGTGAACCTTGCGGATGAAATGCTTGATCATTTCTTCCGCGACTTCGAAATCGGCGATCACGCCGTCACGCATCGGCCGGATTGCCTGAATATTGCCGGGCGTGCGGCCAAGCATCAGCTTAGCCTCTTCGCCGACGGCGAGAACCTGCTTCTTTCCGCCCTTTTCGATAATGGCGACGACCGACGGTTCGTTCAGGACGATCCCTCTGCCTTTTACATAGACAAGAGTGTTCGCCGTGCCGAGGTCAATTGCCATATCGGCCGAAAACATGCCGAGCAGTCCGGAAAGCATGCTTTTAAAATCCTTCAACAGTGGGTCGATGAACCGCGATTGTCATTACGCGCAGCATCGACGGGTGAGAGTGTCGCGACTTATGGTGATCAAACTGTTAACGCGCCGAATTTCCGACGACGTTGCCGCTGCCCGAAAACCAACCGAATGAACTGAGGGTGCCCGCCCCTGAGAGCGTCTGTCCGCGCGGCCTTGAGCACGCAAAATCGGGACACAGAAACGCTTCATACACGGTCCGTATACGAACAAGACGGGGAGCCGTGCCAGTCGACGGGTCGCGCGGAGGAAATGAACCTCTTGCTTCCTCCGTCCGCACCGACCTTCGAGGCCATCGTCTCTTCCCGTCTGCTGGTTATGTGCTGATGCAGGCCGGACAACGACTTGGCCCATGAACGCGTTTACTTGTCCGACGAGCCGCGAACAAAACCGAATCGCCGAACATGTGCGCTTCGGAGCCGCAGGCCGCGTCAGCACAAAACTTGTACGCTGAAAGCGTTAAGCCGCGCAACGGGAAAGACTTGTAATCAGCGGCTTTTCAAGGGTTTTGGAGGCAGTTCCGTGATCTCGTGTGCGCGCCCCTCAAGACGCGAGCGATGACGCTTCACGGCATCGACGAGGAACTCCATAACCGCGCGGACATGCGCGAGCTGCGCGAGATCATTGCGTGCCATAAGCCATAATTCGAGCGCACCGAGAAGCTCCGGCCCGAAGACGCGGACCAGTGCCGGATCCTGATCCGCAACGAGACAGGGCAATGCCGCAAGCCCGAGGCCGCGCCGCGCCGCCTCAGCTCGCGCCGCCACGCTCGACGAGCGGAAGACGACGCGCGAGTTCTTCTCCGCGCGCGACACCCACCAGACCGGACCAAGCGGCACCTCGGAGCGCGGAAAACCGATGATGTCGTGGCTGGCAAGGTCAGCCATCTGCTCGGGCTGGCCGCGTTCGGCCAGATAGCCGGGCGAGGCATAGAGCCCATAGGCCATGTCCCCTACCTTGCGCATCAGCATGTCGCCCTGCGTGGGCCGCGCCACCCTGAGCGCGACATCGACATCCTTCAGCGGATTTCCGATGCGCGGCGCACCGCCACTGCCGCCCACGCGCGGATCGGTCACGAGTTCGAGTTCGAGCCCCGGATGGGCTGCGTGAAACCCGGCAAGCTCCGGTGCGATGATATAGGCGGCGAGAATATCGCTGGCGGCGAGGCAAACCGTGCCTTCATTGCCCTCGCCTGCCGCCGCGAAGTCTCTGGGAAGCGCAGAAAGCCGCCGATCCACAGGCTCCAGCGCCTCGACAAGCTTCTCGCCCGCCGCCGTCAGCCGATAGCCGGTGCGCTCGCGCTCAAAGAGCCGCGCGCCCAGATCGTCTTCGAGAGAGGCCACGCGACGCAAAACGGTGGTGGTGTTTACGCCAAGCTGCTGCCCGGCACCGGACAGGCTACCCGCCCCCGCAACAGCCAAAAAGAAGCGAAGATCGTCCCAATTCATGTCCGTTGCCGCTTTCGATACCGCTCTGGCGCAAAACGCTGTTGCGCTAACGACAGACTAGCCGGGTTTGAACGCGCGATAAATGCAGGATTGGGAAAATATGACTGCGGATTTGCAAGGGCGGAGGGTCGCCCTACCCCCGAACCGGCTTCACCAGCGAGGCAGCTTCCTTGGCCCGCGCCCGTGCTTCGGCAATATCCTTGCCGCGCGCAACCGCAACGCCCATGCGGCGGCGCAGGAAAGACTCCGGCTTGCCGAACAGGCGCACATCCGCGCCCGGCACGGCAAGCGCCGCATCCAGCCCCTCAAAGGCGATGCCCTGCTCTTCCAGCCCGCCATAAATGACGGATGACGCCCCCGGAGAGGCAAGCTCGGTCGAGACGGGAAGCCCGAGGATTGCGCGGGCATGAAGCGCGAATTCGCTCTGATGCTGGCTCGCCAGCGTCACGAGACCCGTATCATGGGGACGCGGGCTCACTTCCGAGAACCAGACATCGTCGCCCTTGACGAAAAGCTCGACGCCGAAAATGCCGCGTCCGCCAAGCGCATCCGTGACTTTCCGCGCGATCTCCTGCGAACGCTCGAGCGCGAGCTTGCTCATCGGCTGCGGCTGCCAGCTCTCAATATAATCGCCCTTGTCCTGCAAATGGCCGATGGGCGCGCAGAAGCTCGTCTCGACAGCGCCATCCGCGCGGCGCGAGCGAACGGTGAGCAGCGTGATTTCATAATCGAAGTCGATAGCACCCTCGACGATGACAAGCCGACGCTCGACGCGGCCGCCCGACATCGCATAGTCCCAGGCCGCCTGCACTTCGCCGGCGCTTTTGACATAGCTCTGGCCCTTGCCCGATGAGGACATGACGGGCTTCACGAAACAGGGAAAGCCGACGCGCGCCGCGCCTGCGGCCAGCTCATCCGCACATGCCGCAAAAACATAAGGCGATGTGGGAAGCTTCAACTCTTCGGCGGCGAGACGGCGAATGCCCTCGCGGTTCATGGTGAGCTGGGCTGCCCGCGCCGTCGGGATCACCTCGGCAAGGCCCTCCGCTTCGATGCGCACCAGCTCCTCAGTCGCAATCGCCTCGATCTCGGGGACGATGAGATGCGGGCGCTCCAGCTCGACGATGGCGCGCAAGGCCGCTGCATCGGTCATCTGGATCACATGGGCGCGGTGAGCCACCTGCTGGGCAGGCGCATTCGCATAGCGATCGACCGCAATCACCTCCGCGCCATAGCGCTGAAGTTCAATGGCGACTTCCTTGCCGAGTTCCCCCGATCCCAGAAGCATGACCCGCGTCGCGTTGGCTGTGAGCGGCGTACCGATACGCATAGAATCCCTCAGATAATCTTGAATGGGGGCGATGTAGCACGGCTGACAGTCTGCCGCACCCGCAAGGGCTTGCAAAAAGGTCCGACGCATATAACATATGAACACCTATTCATATGTAAGGTCTTCAGCATGACCACGCAGCCGCTGCTTGTGCGCCCCGCAACCGTTGCCGATGCAGCCGCAATCCAGGCGATCTACGCGCCGATTGTGGAGAAGACGGTGATCTCGTTTGAGGAAACGCCGCCCACCACAGCGCAGATGGCCGAACGCATCGCGGCAATCTTGCAGTCCTACCCTTATCTGGTCGCGGAGCGTGACGGGCAAGTTGTCGGCTACGCCTATGCGGGCCGACACAGCGAACGTGCCGCCTATCGCTTGTCCGTGGACGTGACCGTTTATATCGCCGAGCAGGCACGCGCCAGCGGCGTCGGACGCACACTCTATAGCGCCTTGTTGCCCATGCTTGCCGAGCGCGGCTTTCACGCGGCATTTGCCGGCATCACCCTTCCAAACACCGGCAGCGTCGCCTTGCATGAACGCATGGGATTCAAGCCGGTCGGCGTCTATCGCGAAGTCGGCTTCAAATTCGGACAGTGGCTCGATGTCGGCTGGTGGCAGCGGCGTCTGAGCGATGCTTGAGCGCGCATGTCGAAATCAATGCAGATGCCCTCGTTACACATAGGCCCAGCAATGCCCTCGCCGATCCCGCTTCATTCGCAAACCCTGCCCGCCCTATCCGACGACAAGGCGGTCGAGCTTGCCGAGATGTTTCGCCTGCTTGGCGATGCGAGCCGCTTGCGCATCGTCATCGAGACGCTGGCGGGCCCGCAATCGGTCGGGCACATGGCGGCGACGCTCGGGCTTTCGCCGTCGCTGGTCAGCCATCATCTGCGCCTGCTGCGCGCCGCCCGCCTCGTCAGCCCCGAGCGGCGCGGCAAGCAGATTTTCTACCGTATTCACGATGCTCACGTGCGCCACGTCATCGCCGACATGATCGCGCATGTGAACGAAGAACCTCACGAGGAACAGGTCTGATGCCCGCGCATAATCACGCAGATCACGGA
>NZ_JBASBH010000096.1:0-2124 GCF_049651025.1 Parvibaculum sp.
TGAATACCTAGGGTTTCCCGTTGACGCCCACGTCATCCCATGTTATCCCATGAACTCCCGTAATCCAGCCAAACCGGCCCAGCCGGCGCCCGCTGTCCGGGCAGGGGAGTGCGGGCGAACCCAGGCGGTGGGGTCGCCCCAACAGGAAATGAGTGCGGCCAATGGAGTCGTTCCGGGGGCGTTTCACGAACAAGATCGATGCGAAGGGCCGCGTCTCCGTGCCGGCCAAGTTTCGCGCGATCGTGATCGCCCAGGGTCTCAACGGCATCATCTGCTCACCGTCGTTCAAGGGCGCATATCTCGAAGCGGGCGGGCCTGCCTATGGCGCCATGCTTGACCAGATGATCAATCGCCTCGGCATGTTCTCCGACGCTCACGACAATCTCGCTGCCGCGCTCTATGGCGAAAGCCAGGACCTGTCGTTCGATGGCGACGGTCGCATCGTTCTGCCCGAAGAAATGCGTGCGCATGCAAATATCACCGATGAGGCAATGTTCGTCGGCTTCGGTGCGCGCTTCCTGATCTGGGAGCCCAAGGCCTATGAGGCCTTCCGCGCCAACGCGCTCGGCGATGCGAAATCGCTTGGCGATCTGTTGCAGCCTGTCGATGGCGTCGCCGTTCCGCCGCGCCCTGTCGGAGGCGGCATATGAGCAAGGTTCCCCATATTCCCGTCATGCTCGCCGATGTGCTGGACGTGCTGCAGCCCAGAGACGGTGGCCTCTACGTGGACGGCACCTTCGGGGCGGGCGGCTATACGAGCGCCATTCTCGGCAGCGCCAATTGCGCCGTGCTGGCGATCGACCGCGATCCCAATGCGATTTTGCGCGGCCGCGAGCTTCAGTCGAAATTTGCTGGCCGGTTGACGCTGATCGAAGGTTGCTTCGGCGACATGGCGCAGCTTGTGCGCGGTCTCGGCCATGAAGCCGTTGACGGTGTCGTGCTCGACGTTGGTGTTTCGTCGATGCAGATCGATGAAGCCGAACGCGGCTTCTCGTTCCAGAAGGACGGTCCGCTCGACATGCGCATGAGCGGGCAGGGGCTTTCCGCCGCTGAAGTGGTCAACACGTTTGACGAGTTCGATCTTGCGCGCATCATCGCGGTCTATGGCGAAGAGAAACGGGCGCGCGCTGTCGCCAAGGCGATTGTCGCGGCGCGTAGCGAAACCGAGTTTGCGCGCACGCTGGAGCTTGCCAACCTCGTCGAGCGCGTCATCGGTCGTCGCCCGCAGGATCGCATTCATCCGGCGACGCGCACGTTTCAGGCGCTGCGGATTTTCGTCAATGACGAGCTGGGTCAGCTCGCGCATGGTCTGTCCGATGCTGAGCATCTGCTGCGCGAAGGCGGCGTGCTTGCCGCCGTTGCCTTCCATTCGCTCGAAGACCGGCTGGTGAAGCGTTTCTTTACCGCGCGCACGGGTCGTGCGGCGCGCGCCAATCGTTTCATGCCGGAACGCGACGAGACGGCGCCGTCGTTTCGCGAGATCGCGCATAAAGCGCGTAAGGCGTCCGACGCCGAAGCCGAGATCAATCCGCGCGCGCGCTCTGCGAAGCTGCGTGCCGCCGAGCGCACATCGGCTCCGGCAGTCCCGCTCGACGTTGCCGCGCTTGGCATTGCGCGCATGCCCTCCATGGCGGAGATCGGCGCATGATCCGTGTCCTCAACATCGTTCTGGTTGTTGCGGTCATCGCCCTGTCGATCGGCCTCTACGACATCAAGTATCGCGCTGAAGCGGCGGAGAAGCGCGCGCAGCAGATCGAGCGCGACATTACGAGCGAGCAGGAAGGCATTCGCGTCCTGCGTGCCGAGTGGAGCTATCTCAATCAGCCTGAGCGCGTTCAGGAACTTGCCCAGCGCTATACGAAGCTTGAACCGCTGAAGGCGGCGCAGATCGGCTCCTTTGCCGATGTGCCGATGCCGCACAAGACCGATGATTTCTATTCGCCTTCGAGCCGCAAGCCGCTGGGCGGTTATGCGGGCGTTGCGCCGTCGGATCTCGGCGCCGGTGAAAGGACGATCCGATGATCGGCCGTCGCAACCAGCAAAACCAGCCGCGCGGGCGCATTATCGTCGCAGGTCATGACGCCATCGCAAAGCGGCGCATGCCGCATGGGGGCGGGCATGAAG
>NZ_JBASBH010000097.1:0-34664 GCF_049651025.1 Parvibaculum sp.
ACCAGGTGTCGAGCGACTTCAACATGCTGATGCGGGCGAACTGATCCGGCTCGGGGCCTGCGAGATAGAAGGCCTGCGTGACACGGGGATGGGCGGCGCTGGCGGGACCGTGGGCCGCCCAGCCAAGCGATGCGGCGCCGACAATCGCGACGGCGACGGCAATTTCCGGCGCGCGGGAGATGCGGCCCAAAGCGTCGAGGCCGGGATAAAGCGCGATGGCGGCAAGGAGCGCGGGCACCGCGAGGATGAGCGGCAGGATGCCGCCAAGGCCAAGGAAGATGGCCGCGCCGCTTGTCGCGATGAAGGCGGCAGAGATAAATGCGAGCGGCGCGACGATGATGAGGCTGAGGCGGCGGTCGAGATTGCCTTGCGCGAGAAAGAGCGCGAGCACGGCGGCGAGAGCCAGCGGCAATAGCGGCCAGACAAGAAAGTTCGTCGTGCCCGGCGCCACGACTTGAAGGGCAATCGCAGCGATGAAGAGCAAGGCAAGGCCGCCAAGCCAGCCGCCCCAGAGCGTGAGGCGGCGGCGGATGGCGAGTGTAGAGAAGAGGACAAACGTTGAAAGTAAAACGAGCGCGACTGGATCAGCGCGACCGGCCAGAAGGCCGAGCAGCGCCGGGATGATTGCAAGGGCCGCGAGCGCGACAAACAAACGCTTGTCCGACCGAACAAATGTGACCGTTGCAAACAGGGCCAGCGCAAAGGCGATGGCGATGCAGCCGCCGAGGAAAAAGTCGAAGCGGCCGATCAGTGTGTATTTCGCCTGAACGTCAGACATGCCGCCGAGCAATTGTCCGGCGAGGTACAGGGCCGATGCTTGCGCAAGAACCAGCGCAAGGAAGAACCCCATGCCATGCGCGACATCGAGCGGGGCGACGAGGCCAAGCGCCCTCGCCTTCATCAGCGCAAAGCCGATCAGCACGGCGAGCAGGCCGATGAACGCCCAGCCCGCAGATTGAGGATAGGAGATGAAGCCGAGGCCGAAGAGATCGGAATAGGTAATGTCCGGCGCGGTTGCGCGCAGGTCGTCCGCGTTGCCCAGTTTTTGCGTCAGGGCGAGCACCTGATCGCCGAGATGCTGGAGGCTGCCGCGATTGAGGCGGTCGGGCGTCGCGGAGGCCGTGTGGTAGGCGTATTCGTCGGCGATGAAGGCGAAGTTCATGCCGGGAATGCCTGCGGTCAGGGCATTGGTGAGGTCCGTGCCGTTCGGCATGTTGTGATAGACAAAAGCCGATAGCGAATTGGCGGCGGGCGAGCCGACGACGCTGCCATAGGTGTCCACGAGGCCACCGGCATGGCTGCTTGTTTCAAACATCAGCGCGCGGCCAGAGCCGCCGCGCGTTTCGAGATTGAGGACAAGGCCGACGCGTTTGGCGTCGGGGCTTTCGGTGAAGAAAGCGCGGGAGCCGAGAAGGCCAGCCTCCTCCCCCTCGGTGAAGAGGATGATCACGTCGCGCTTCAGCGGCCCTGCGGCTTTGAGGTTGGCGATGATTTCGAGTGTTGCGGCGACGCCTGCCGTGTCATCGGCGGCACCGGGCGAATTGGGCACGGTGTCGTAATGGCTCATCAGCAGAAGTGCCGGAAGGCCGGGCGATATGCCCTTGAGCGTTGCCTGCACATTGTGAACGCGGCCTGTGACCAGCGTTCGCGCAACGCGGGTCGGCACGAAGAGGGCTTGCTGCTCGATATCCGGCGCGACTTCGAGGCCGAGGGCTGTGAGACGCTGCCGCAAATATTGCCGCACACGGATTATATCCGCGGAACCGATGGGATGCGCGCGCTGCGCTATCGCCTCGACATCGACCATGGCGCGCGTCGCGGAAAAGACGGTTGGCGCGACATCGGCGGCGTTTGGCGCGGGAGGCCGGGAGGCAAGAGACGCGGTGAAAAGCGCAAGGGCGAAGGTGACGAGAAAGGCGACGGATCTGGCCAATGGTCACTCCCCTTTGCGCGCCTCCCTGTCGTCAGAGGCTGTGATACCCGGTTGTGAGGTCCGCACCTTCGATCAATCGGCCTTCATGCAGCAGAACCACGCGGTCCATATGGCTTGCGAGATCGAGGTTATGCGTTGCGACGAGGGCCGCGACGCCTTGCGTGCGACAGATTTCCAGAAGCTCGTTGAAAACCATGCGCGCGGTTTTCGGGTCGAGATTGCCGGTCGGCTCGTCGGCGAGAAGCACGCGCGGGCGATTGGCGAGCGCGCGGGCGATGGCGACGCGCTGCTGTTCACCGCCGGACAGCTCTGCCGGGCGATGGGTGCCGCGATTGCCGAGGCCCATGCGCTCCAGCAGATATTGCGCGAAGGTTTCGGCGGAACGGCGCGGCACGCCAGCGATCATCTGCGGCAGAACGACATTTTCGATGGCGGAAAATTCGGGCAGCAGATTGTGGAACTGATAGACGAAGCCCAGTTCGCGGCGGCGCACGGCGGTTCGCAATCCGTCGCGGAGCGAAACGCAATCGCGACCGGAGATGACGACCTCGCCTGCATCCGGCGCTTCGAGAAGACCGGCGATGTGCAGGAGCGAAGACTTGCCCGAGCCCGAGGGGCCGACAAGGGCTACGATCTCGCCCGCCCATATGTCGATGGACGCGCCCTCGAAAATGCGCAGCTCTTCTTCGCCCTGACGATAGATGCGGCTTATGCCGCGCAGGCTCAGAACCGGATTTTCCTCTGCCATTTCATGCGCCATTATTCGTACCTCAGCGCTTCAACAGGATCGAGCGAGGCGGCACGCCAGGCTGGATAAAGCGTCGCGGCGAAAGAAAGGAAAAGCGCCATGCCGACAACGGAGGCGACTTCGGCGGCATTGATCTCGGCGGGCATGTGGCTCAGGAAATAGATTTCGGGATTGAAGAGTTCGGTTCCCGACAGGCGCGAGAGGAACTGGCGCAGCGTTTCGATGTTGAGGCAGAAAAGCGTGCCGAGCGCGAAGCCCGCAATGGTTCCGGCGACGCCGATGGAGGCGCCGGAGATGAAGAAGACGCGCATGACCGAGCCTCTGGTCGCGCCCATTGTGCGCAACACCGCTATGTCGCGCCCCTTGTCCTTCACCAGCATGATGAGGCCGGAGACGATGTTGAGCGCCGCGACGATGAGGATCAGCGTCAGGATCAGGAACATCACGTTGCGCTCGACCTGAAGGGCGCTGAAGAAACTTTTGTTCGTTTCCTGCCATGTGATGATGTCGCAGCAAGGGCCGACCACATCGGAGAGCGGCTTGATGAGCGCGTCGACGCGATCTGGCGCCTTGATCATGATTTCAAGCGCGGTGACGCCTTCGGCGGTTCGGAAATATTCCTGCGCTTCGCTGAGCGGCATGAAGATGAAACTCGAATCATATTCCGACATGCCGATCTCGAAGATCGCCACGATGGGGTAAGCCTTGACGCGGGGCGCTGTGCCGAATGGCGTGATCGCGCCGCGCGGGCTCAAGAGCGTGACGCTATCGCCGACAGACAGGCCGAGATTTTTGGCGAGGCGCGAACCGATGGCAACGGACTCACCCTTGTCGAAGCCGTTCAGCGTTCCGAGCAATATGTGATCTGACACGACGGTGAGGCGCTTCAGGTCTTTCTCGTGAATGCCGCGAACGAGCGCGCCTTGCGCATTGCTGCGGCTCGACGCCATGACCTGACCTTCGACGATGGGCGTGGCGCTGACGACGCCGGGCAGCGCCTCGATCCGCGCGGAGACGGCATCGAAGTCCGTGACATAGCTTGTCACGCCGCGCACGAACATGTGGCCGTTCAGGCCGAGGATGCGGTCGAGCAATTCGGTGCGGAAGCCGTTCATCACCGACATGACGATGATGAGCGTCGCGACGCCCAGCATGATGCCGAGGAAGGAAAAGCCCGCGATGACCGAAATGAAACCTTCGCGACGCCGGGCACGCAGGTAGCGCGCGGCGAGAAGCCATTCGAATGCGCCGAAGGGGCGGCTCTTGCCCCTGCCTCGCGGCAGATCGGCAACAGGATCGATATAGGCGGCCTCAGTCATATACGGTCCTTCGTCGTGCCCCGGCCCGACTTGTTTCAGCTTGTCAGTTTATTCAACGCCGCCTCGGGCGAAAGCTCGACACGTTCGCCGCTGGCGCGGTTCTTCAATTCGACCACACCCGATTTGAGGCCGCGCGGACCGACGACGAGCTGCCAGGGCAGACCGATCAGATCCATGTTGGAGAACTTGGCCCCTGCCCGCTCGTCTGTGTCGTCATAAAGCACGGTGACGCCGGCGGCCTGGAACTTTGCATAGAGGTTTTCGCAAGCTGCGTCGGTTTCCGCATCGCCCGCCTTCAGATTGATGAGGCCGATCTTGAAGGGCGCGACGGCTTCCGGCCAGATGATGCCGTTGTCGTCATGGCTTGCCTCGATGATGCCGCCGACGAGGCGCGAGACGCCGACGCCGTAGGAGCCGCCATGCACGGGCTTGTCCGCGCCATCGGGGCCGGTGACGACCGCCTTCATGGCTTCGGAATATTTGGTGCCGAAATAGAAGACCTGACCGACTTCGATGCCGCGCGTGTTGACGCGCTTTTCGACGGGCACTTCGCGCTCGAAACGCGCCTCGTCATGCACGTCCTCGGTGGCGGCGTAAAGATCGGTCCATTTGGCGATCAGCGGCGCGAGGTCTCCGTCATAGTCCACGTCGTCGCCGGGCGCGGGCAGATCGAGCACGTCCTTGTTGATGAAGACGCCGCTTTCGCCCGTATCCGCAAGAATGATGAATTCGTGGCTCAGGTCGCCGCCGATGGGGCCTGTTTCGGCGCGCATCGGAATGGCCTTCAGGCCCATGCGCGCGAAGATGCGCAAATATGCGACGAACATGCGGTTGTATGAACGGCGCGCGCTTTCCTCGTCGATGTCGAAGGAATAGGCGTCCTTCATCAGAAATTCGCGACCACGCATGACGCCGAAACGCGGACGCTGCTCGTCGCGGAATTTCCACTGCGTGTGATAGAGGTTCAGCGGCAGGTTGCGATAGGACCGCACATAGGAGCGGAAGATCTCGGTGATCATTTCCTCATTGGTCGGTCCGTAAAGCAACTCGCGCTCGTGGCGATCCTTGATGCGCAGCATTTCAGGGCCGTAAGCGTCATAGCGGCCGCTTTCGCGCCAGAGGTCGGCGAGTTGAAGCGTCGGCATGAGAAGCTCAAGCGCCCCTGCCCGGTTCATTTCCTCGCGGACAATCTGCTCGATGTTCTGGAGCACCTGAAAGCCCAGCGGCAGCCAGGCATAGATGCCGGCGGCTTCCTGCCGGACCATGCCAGCGCGCAGCATCAGCCTGTGCGAGACGATTTGCGCCTCGGCGGGGTTTTCCTTGAGGGTGGGCAGAAAATACTTCGAAAGGCGCATCATCAACCTTGAGCGACTCGGAGCCCGCGAACGGGGCCGGATATTACGGGGCTCAAGTTTTAGGTGGTCCGGGGTGCCTTGGCAACGAGGGGGCGGCGTTTGGACCGGCGTCAGTTCATCGCGGATGCCCGCGCAGTCAGGCTTTCCAGCCAGGACTTCACATCGACCTCTGGCGCGGTGGCGACGCCGCGACCGGATTCGAGGCCATAGGGGCCGCGTTCAAGCTGGTCGACGGTGTATTCCATTTCGACGTCATAGGTGCGGTCGATCTGATTGCGCAAGGGCTGCTGCGCCTCGTACCAGCGGGTTTTCGCCGGGCCGTCCGGGCAGGAGGCAAGCTCTGTCGGATCGGTCGCGCCCCAGCGGCGTTCGATGCATTGATAGGGATCGAAAGAGAGCTTGAAGAGGCGACGGGAAATGTCGTCGATGGTGAGCGAGATGCGGCGGCCATTGGTGGTCTTATAGTCCGTGACGCAGGCAGCGCTTTCCTCGTTATAGGCTTTCAGCATGTCGCCGGGCAGGTCCGAGCCTGCGTAGTTGAGGCGTGGCGCGTCCGTTTCCTTCATGCGCACGAATTCCCTGATCTGGTCGTGCATTTCCTTGAAGGCCGTTTTCAGGCGCGCGTCGCGGGACGGCGTCGAATAAAGCTCCCAGACGCCATCCGTGCCGTAGATGTTGCGCGGCATTTTTGCGGGCGGCGACATCAAATGCGTGCGGCCCTCATTGCGTGAAATCTCGATAGCCTGCTTGCGCGAATGAATGTCGTTGCAGAGCGTCTGCATCATGGCGCGGACTTCGTCGACGGGATGATATTCAAGCTCGCCCATCGACACGCTGGAGCGGAGATAGGTGTAGAAATCCATCTCCTCATTGTCTTTGACGAATTTCGCCATGCCCCAGATCGTCGGATTGACGGGCGGGTTGCCGACATATTGTTCGAGCGAGAAATCGGGAATGTCCGCATTCGGCGTACCGACGATGCGGCCGCCGACGAGCGTTCCGTTCGTCATGCGCTTTGCGCCGACAAGCGTGATGGGACGCCAGTTCTGGAAGATCGAGCCGAGTTCGGGGCCGGTGCGCAGGAATTCGCGACCGATGAAGGAGCGGCTCAATGTGTGGTCTGGATGGGACGAGAAAATCAGTATGCGGCCGCCCGGCTCGACGCGCCAGACGATGGCGACATGGCCGTTGACGTCATAGGCTATGGTGCCCGGCTTGATCGCAGCTCGATCGAGGCGCGGCGAATAGGTGTCGGTGAACATGGTGCGGCTGTCCGACATGGCGTTGCGCCGGTACATGGCCGTGGAGACGGTGTTGACGATTTCGAAGAGAAGCGGAACGGCGCTGACGCCCGACGCCGTGGCGGGAACGGCGCTTCTGCCGACGACGACATTGCCGCCCGACGAGTAGCGAATGTCGCCGCGCGGGCCGTCGGAAGATTGCATGGTGCTTTGCCAGGCGAAGGGCAGCCCGTTTTTCCAGGCGTAATAGCCGCGCAGGAAATATGGCACATCCGCACAGTCGATCATGAAGGCGGTTTTGGGATCGGTGTGGCGATAGGGATTTGCCGGGCTTTTCATGCAGGCGTCGATGGACCAGCAATCCTCCGCGCCGAGGCGCGTGACGAACTCTTCAAAGCCCTTCTCGTCCGACGCGCTCCAGTGATCCTTGGTGATGCGCCATGGCGAGGTCGCAGCCGAAACCGGCACGACGCTCCAGCCGAACAAAATCACGACGCAGAGAACGGCAAGCGCCCCTCTTGCCTTCGACAAACGCATATTTACCCCCACAGACCGAGGCTTCAGCCTCAGGGCCGGGGGGCGACTTGTCAAGAATGGTGATTGATGGTCAGACGCCGGAAGTTCGGCAAGGAGGTGTTGCGGCAAGGCTTTGCGCGCTAGAAGATATTTTCAACTGGATGACCAGAAACAGGTGGGATGAGCCGGTGATTTCGATTTGGGCCTTTGTCGTTGCGGCGATTGCGGAGATTTCGGGGTGCTATGCATTCTGGGCCTGGCTGCGGCTCGACAAATCACCGCTATGGCTGATCCCCGGCCTTCTGTCGCTGGCGCTGTTTGCCTATATGCTGACGCTTGTGGAAAGCCCCTTTGCCGGGCGCGCCTATGCGGCTTATGGCGGCATCTATATTCTGGCGGCGCTGATCTGGGGCTGGGTTGTCGAAGGCTCGTCGCCGGATAAGTGGGACCTCATCGGGGTGGCGGCCTGTCTGGTCGGGACGGCGATCATTCTGTTCGGGCCGCGAACGATATCGAATTAGATTGCCGGTTGCCGATCAGTCTTTAGGCTGATCGTCGAGATGGGCGCAGGCATCTGCCAGCGCGCGGTCGGCGCCGCTGACGTCCTGCCCGTCGATGGTCACGCGGCCTGTTTTCGGATCGATTGTGACGTCTGCGATTTCGAGCGAAGTTTGCGCATTGAACCGGGAATTTGCGCTGCCGAAGGGTTCGATCTTCACTGGAAAGTGATAAAGCCCGCGCGGCTCGATGCCATAGCCGCCATCGAGATCGGCGGGAGCGACAGTGCTGCCATCTGCGGCGATGCCGGGCTTGTAGTCGGCTTCGCCGGTCGGCGCATAGTTTGCGATTTGCGCGCAGGCATCGCGATCTATACCGACAACGCGAAATGGGGGTTCACCGCCGGCCAGCTCATCGGCGGCAAAGCCCTGCGAGGCGGAGGCGAGAACGCCCAAGCCTGCGAGAAGGACCATCCATGATCGTGTCGCGTGTTTCATGATGTGATCTTGCGCCCTGCCGGTTTAAAGAAATCTTTCCTGAACGCGACGCCTTGGACAGAATGGCGTCCAAATCAGCCGTCAGCGGCACTCGGGGAAGATGATGACAGAAGTTCAACGAAAGGCCGAGCATCCCGTGGCGGGCGCGCTCGACCGCTTCTTCCAGTTGCGCGAAAACAAGACGGGCATACGCGTCGAGGTCCTGGCGGGCGTCACGACCTATCTGACGATGGCTTATATCATCTTCGTCAATCCCGCGATCCTGTCGCAGACGGGCATGGATTTCGGTGCGGTCTTTGTCGCCACCTGCCTTGCCGCCGCGATCAGCACCGCGATCATGGGGCTCTATGCGAATTACCCCGTCGCGCTTGCGCCGGGCATGGGGCTCAACGCCTATTTCGCTTTCGTCGCCGTGCCGCAATTTGGCGGCGACTGGCGCACCGCGCTTGGATGCGTGTTTCTGTCCGGCGTGCTCTTTCTGGCCCTGTCACTTTCGCCCTTGCGCGAATGGCTCATCAACTCGTTTCCGCGCTCGCAGAAAAATGCCATTGCGGCGGGCATCGGATTCTTTCTCGCATTGGTCGGGCTGAAAAATGCGGGCATCGTTGTCGCCGATCCGGTGACGCTGGTGAAGCTCGGACCGATTACGGCGCCTGCGCTTTTTGCGGCGGGCGGCTTTGTTGCGCTGGTGGGGCTTTCGGCGCGGCGCGTGCCGGGCGCGATCATTTTGTCGGTCCTGGGCGTCACGGCGCTTGCTGTTGGCCTCGGGCTGCAACCCTTTGAAGGGATTGCGGCCGCCCCACCCTCGCTCGCGCCGACATTCATGCAGATGGATCTGGTGCATGCGGCGCAGGCGGGCTTCGTTACCATCGTCTTTGTTTTTCTGCTGGTCGATCTTCTCGACACGGCGGGAACGCTGGTGAGCGTCGCGGCGCGGGCGAAGATGCTCGATGCGGACGGCAAACTGCCGCGACTGCGCAAGGCGATGGTTGCGGATTCGGCGGCGAGCATCATCGGCGCGACGCTCGGCACCTCAACGACGACGAGCTATATCGAAAGCGCGGCCGGCGTCGACGCAGGCGGACGAACGGGGCTGACGGCGGTGGTCGTTGCCCTGCTCTTTCTCGTCAGCCTGTTTCTCGCGCCGCTCGCGCAGGCCGTGCCGCTTTATGCAACGGCACCGGCGCTCATCTTCGTTGCCTGCCTGATGGCGCGAGGACTTGGCGAGATTGAATGGGACGATCTGACGGAGGCTGTGCCTGCCATCGTGACGGCGCTGGCGATACCGCTGACATTTTCGATTGCGAGCGGAATCGGGCTTGGATTTCTCACCTATGCCGCCGTCAAAATTCTCGCCGGACGGGTGCGCGAGGCCAATGGCGCTGTGCTGATTATCGCCGTCGCCTTCGCCATCAAACTCGCTTTGGAATGATGCAAAACGGTGGGCGCTTTTCAGATTCCGATTCTTGCGTATAAACCTGTGTCAATAGGAGAAAATTGCGTGACAGGGTGTCGCAGGCTGGCTATATTCCTCAACACAAAAGGGGATAGCGCGAAAAGCGCGGCCCAAGTTTAGGGAGGGAACGCTGACTTCGAAGGACAACCTTTGAAGGCGCGGCAAAGAGGGAACACTACGGAAGCAAGGCCACGAAAGTGGACCTTGCTTTTTTTTGTGCTTTTTCAGGCGATCAGGGCTGCGGGGTGGAGTGCGCGCCCATCCAGTCGCTGGATTTCGGCATGAAGGGGATGTCATCGAAGCTGATGGGCTTGTCGATGACCACATAGGCGATGCCCAGCCAGATGATGCCCGCAATCACGGTGGTGATGAGCGCCTTGCGCACCATCAAAGGCCGGACAGGCGCGCCCGGATCCGTGCCATCCGTGCGGGGCTCGGCCTTTTCATGCTGGGAAACGACGCCGAAAGGCAGGACCGCGAATAGCACGACCCACCACGTCACCATGTAAATGGCCAAACCGGCTGTCCATGTCATCGGGGCACCTCCAGGGGATGTCTTTTTTTCTGCCGCAGACTAGCAGCGGCAGGCCAAGCTAGATACGGGTCAGAATAACCGAAACCTGCGCCTTCTTGCCCCATTCGCGGCGGATCGCGCCACGGACGGAGCGGCGCACGAGTTCGGCCACCGCATCATCGTCGCCACGGCGCTTGGCGGGCAAGCGATTCAGGGCTTCGTCGACGGCATCGAGCGCGCGCTCCTCGAAGGAGACGCCGCGGCTGTCTTCTTCCGGCAGGCCATGAAGGCGGACTTGCGGGTCGCCCCTCACCTCCCCGCTTCCATCAAGCACGAGGCTGACAAAAACCGAGCCGGCGAAAGCGAGCTTGCGGCGCTCCTGCACCGCGCCTTCATCGGACTCGATCAGCACGTCGCCGTCGAGATAGATGCGGCCTGAGGGAACCTCGCCGATGATCTCGGCGGGGCCCGGCGCAATGCGCATCATCAGGCCGTTGCGAATGACGACGGCTTCGGGAACCTGAAGCTCGCGCGCGAGCAATGCATGTTCGGCGAGGTGGCGCGCTTCGCCATGAACGGGAATGGCGACTTCGGGCCTGATCCACTGATACATGCGGGCCAGTTCGTCGCGGCATGGATGGCCGGAGACATGCACGAAGTGATCGCGCTCGGTGATGATCTTGATGCCGCGCTGGGCGAGACGGTTCTGAAGCTCAAAGATCGAGGCTTCGTTGCCGGGAATGATGCGGGAGGAGAAGATCACCGTATCGCCGGACGAAAGGGTCACGTTCGGATGGCTGTCATCGACGATGCGCGCAAGGGCGGCGCGCGGTTCGCCCTGACTGCCGGTGCAGATGAGCAGCACCTTGTCATGCGGCAGATAGCCGACATCATGCTCGGTGAGAAACGGCGGCAGGTCCGTGAGGTAGCCCGCCTCGCGCGCAGCGCCGACAAGACGGAACATGGCGCGGCCGACAAGAACGACATGACGGTCGCAGGCTTCGGCAGCCTTGGCGATGCTTTCGATGCGGGCGACGTTCGAGGCGAATGTCGTGACGGCGACGCGGCCTTCGCAATTGCGGATGACTTCGATCAGGCTTTTTGCAACATCGGCTTCGGAGCCGGAGCTGCCGGGCGAGAAGACGTTTGTGGAATCGCAAACAATCGCGCGCACGCCCTCGTCACCGATTTCGGTGAGGCGGGTGATGTCCATGTCATCGCCGACGATAGGATCGGGATCGATCTTCCAGTCGCCCGTATGCATGATGAGGCCGAGCGGCGTGCGGATGGCCAGCGCGTTCGGCTCAGGGATCGAATGGGTCAGCGTGACGAGTTCGATGTCGAAGGGTCCGAGCGCGAAGCGACTGCCAAGCGGCACGATGTTGAGCGGCACCTGGCCTTCGATGCCTGCTTCCATCAGCTTGCCGCGCACAAGCGCCGCCGTGAAAGGCGTCGCATAGACCGGGCAACGCAAGCGCGGCCAGAGATGGGCGACGGCGCCGATGTGATCTTCATGCGCATGCGTCAGCACGAGGCCGAGAAGCGCGTCGGCGTGTTCTTCGATGAAAGCCGTATCCGGCATGATGAGATCGACGCCGGGCGTGCGGTCGTCGCCGAATGTCACGCCGAGATCGACCATGATCCACTGGCGCGCCTTTTCAGGACCGTAACCGTAGAGATTAAGGTTCATCCCGATCTCGCCTGCGCCGCCGAGCGGCAGAAAGACGAGTTCGTCGCGGGTATTTTTCTGGGAGGTGGGTGATGTCATGCGCGTAGATTAGAGCGGCGGCGCGCGAAAGAACACATCTCCCGCAGAGATATGGCGAATTGCGCCCGATTGCAGCCTGACTTCGAGCGCACCGTCGGGCGCGAGGCCTTCAAACATGCCGTCGAAAGTCTCATCGGCAAGGCGCACGGTGATCGGTCCGCCCAATCCCGCCGCGCGTGTGAGCCATGCCTGACGGATCGCAGCGAAGCCCTGCACGTCTCGCCACTGGCGGATGCGCGCGTCGAACGCAACGGCAAGACGCTCCAGCGCTTGCGCGGGCGTGACGCCGGGAATGCCGAGCGCTGCCAGCGACGTTGCCGGAAATTCGATATTGTCTGGATGCTGCGCGAGGTTCACGCCGATCCCGATGGCGAGCCATGCCAGTTCGGACCCGGCAATGCCTGACGATTCAAGCAGGATGCCCGCAAGCTTGCGCCCGTCATGCAGAAGATCGTTCGGCCATTTCAGCTTGAGGCCGGGGCGCAGCGTCGGCGGCAACAACCCGTCAACGGCATCGTGCACCGCAACGGCGGCGACGAAGGAAAGTTCAGCCGCCTTGCGCGGATTGACCTGCGGGCGCAGGAAGAGCGTGCCCATGAAATTTCCGCTGGGCGATACCCAGGCGCGTCCACGCCTGCCGCGCCCTGCGGTTTGCATTTGGGCGGTGATCCAGATTGGCCCCTCCTCGCCCGCCTCGCCGAGACGTCGCGCTTCCTCGTTTGTGCTGTCGATCTCTGCGAAAGCCTTGAGAGCGTAGCCCTGAGGAAGCGTCGTCACGGCTTACGGCAACAAGGCGGAGGCAGCGATCTGCGCGCCCTGCATGAGCGGCGCGGGATAGACCACGAAGAAGATCGTGAACAGGCCGGAAAGGCCGAGCACAACGGTCAACTCCGCGGGCATGGGGCGCACGAAGGCGGGTGCGGGCTCGTCGAAATACATCACCTTCACGACGCGCAGATAATAGAAGGCGCCGACCACGCTCGCCAGAATGCCGATGACGGCGAGCGAATAGAGCCCGGCCTGCACGGCAGCGGCGAAGACGTAGAACTTCGCAAAGAAGCCCGCGAGCGGCGGAATGCCCGCCAGCGAGAACATCAGCATCGCAAAGATGAATGCGACCATGGGCTGCGAGCGCGAGAGGCCCGCCAGATCGCTGATCGACTCGACGTGACCTTCCGGGCGACGCATCGCAAGGATGCAACAGAAGACGCCCGCATACATGACGAGGTAGATCGCCATATAAACCAGCACACCGCGAATGCCGTCGGTCGTTCCGGCGGCGACGCCAACCAGCGCATAGCCCATGTGGCCGATGGAGCTGTAGGCCATCAGACGCTTGATGTTCGGCTGACCGATTGCCGCGAAAGCGCCGAGGATCATGGAGGCGATCGAAATGAAGACGACGATCTGCTGCCACTGCGACGTGATGCCGGGGAACACGATGAAGAGCACACGCAGCGTCAGCGCCATGGCCGCCACCTTGGGCGCACCGGCGATGAAGAATGTGACGGGCGTCGGCGCGCCTTCGTAAACGTCCGGCGTCCACATGTGGAAGGGCACGGCGGACACCTTGAAGGCCAGCGCCGCCATGATGAAGACGAGGCCGAAGATCAGGCCGATCGAATTGTTCTCTTCGCCGATGACGCGGGCAATCGTGTGGAACTCGATGGAGCCGGTGAAGCCATAGACCAGCGAGCAGCCATAGAGCAGCAGTCCGGACGAGAGAGCGCCGAGGACGAAATATTTCAGGCCCGCTTCGCTCGACTTCGTGTTGTCGCGGTTGAACGCGGCCATCACGTAGATGCAAAGGCTCTGAAGCTCGATGCCGAGATAGAGTGCGATGAGGCTGCTCGACGAGACCATCATCATCATGCCGAGCGCGGCAAAGGCCATCAGCACCGGGAACTCGAAGCGGTCCATGCCTTCGCGACGGATGAAGGACAGGGACATGATCACGGCGGCGGCAGCGCCGAGCAGGATCAGCAATTTGACGAAGCGCGTGAAGGGATCGACCGTGAACATGCCGCTGAAGGTTTCAGCGCGCAGGTCGCCCTGCCCCGCAACGAGAAACGCCGTGACGACGAAGAGCGCGACGACGCCATAGGTGACGTGAGCCGTCGGGCTTTCCTTGCGGAAGACACCATACATGAGCAGGAGCATGGCGCCCGCGGCGAGCACCATCTCGGGAATGACAGGCCCAAAGGCCGGAAGGATGACTGCGTTTTCCATATTGCTCTTCGTCTTCCTATCGGACCGCGATCATGCGCGCCGCGTCGAGCGCAACATTGCCGAGTTCGGCAAGCCTGTGCGCTTCGAGCGCGGCGGAGTAATCGGTAATCAGGTGCTGGACGGAAACCGCCATGATGTTGAACAGGGGCGAGGGATAGATGCCAAAGAAGATCGTCGTCGCAACCAGCGGCCCCAATGTCAGTATCTCGCGCCGGTTGAGATCCATGATGTTCTTCAGCGAATCTTTCACGATCGCGCCAAAGACGATGCGCCGATAGAGATAGAGCGCATAGGCGGCCGAGAGAATGACGCCGGTCGCCGCGATGGTGCCGACCCAGGTATTCACCTTGAAGGCGCCCATCAGCGTCAGGAATTCACCTACGAAACCGCTGGTGCCCGGCAGACCGACATTCGCCATCGTGAAGATGAGGAAGGCGGCGGCATAAAGCGGCATGCGGTTGACGAGGCCGCCATAGGCGGAGATGTCGCGCGTATGCATGCGGTCGTAGATGACGCCGACGCAAAGGAAGAGCGCGCCTGACACCCAGCCGTGGCTGAGCATCTGGAAGATGCCGCCTTCGATGCCTTGCGTGGTACCCGTGAAGATACCCATCGTGACGAAGCCCATATGGGCGACGGATGAATAGGCGATGAGCTTCTTCATGTCCTCCTGCACCAGCGCGACGAGCGAGGTGTAGACGATCGCGATGACGCTCAAGGCGAAAATGAGCGGCGCGAAATCGGCGGATGCCACAGGGAACATGGGCAGCGAGAAACGCAGGAAGCCGTAACCGCCCATCTTCAGCAGGATGCCTGCCAGGATGACCGAGCCTGCCGTCGGCGCTTCGACGTGTGCATCGGGCAACCATGTATGGACCGGCCACATCGGCATCTTCACCGCGAAGGAGGCGAAGAAGGCGAGCCATAGCCATGTCTGCATGGTGGCGGAGAAATTGTGATCGATCAGCGTCGGGATGTCCGTCGTACCGGCGTCCCAATACATCGCCATGATGGCGATGAGCATCAGCACCGAGCCGAGCAGCGTGTAGAGAAAGAACTTGAAGCTCGCATAAATGCGCCGCTGGCCGCCCCAGACGCCGATGATGAGGAACATCGGGATCAGCCCGCCTTCAAAGAAAATATAGAAGAGGACGAGATCGAGGGCGCAGAAAACGCCGATCATCAGTGTTTCGAGGATGAGGAAAGCGATCATGTATTCGCGCACGCGCGTACCGATCGAATCCCAGCTTGCCAGAATGCAGGCAGGCATCAGGAAGGTCGTGAGGATCACGAACATGACGGAGATGCCGTCGACGCCCATGTGATAGTTGATCGCGCCGCCGAGCCAATCCGTTTTCTGCACGAACTGGAAAGACGCCGTCGAGGTGTCGAAGTTCACCCAGATATAGAGCGAGAGAACGAAGGTGATGACCGTCGTCCAGAGCGCGATCCAGCGTGCGTTGCGGGCAACTGCCCCCTCATCGCCGCGCAGGATCAGGATAAGCAGCGCGCCCACCGCCGGGAGAAAGGTGATGAGCGAAAGAATGTATCCGTCGGTCATCAGTGGACGCCCCCGAGCATGAAGTATGTCGCCAGAGCCGCGACGCCCAAGAGCATGGCGAAGGCGTAGTGAAAGACATAACCGGTTTGCAGGCGGACGACGCCGCGCGTGATGTCGATGACGCGGGCGGACACGCCATCAGGCCCGAGGCCGTCGATAATGCGCCCGTCGCCGATCTTCCAGAACAGGCGGCCAATCGCGAAGGCCGGCTTGACGATGATCCAGTCGTAAAGCTCGTCGATGTACCACTTGTTGAGCAGGAACTTGTAGAGCGGCTCCTGCGTGCGGGCGAGTTCGGCGGGCAGATCGGGCCGCGCGATGTAGAAGTACCAGGAGATCGCGAAGCCGAGCGCCATCATGATCGTCGGCAGAAGGACGGCCCATGAGGGAATGTGGTGCAGGTCGTGCATCACGGTATTGGCCGCGCCGCGATAGATGCTTTCCAGCCAGAAGGTCTCGTGCGCCTCGCCGATAAAGAAGCGTTCGAAAATGAGGCCAGCGCCGAGTGCGCCGACCGCCAGGATGACCAGCGGCACAAGCATGACGAGCGGCGATTCATGCACATGCTCGAGCGTGTGATGATCGGCGCGCGACTTGCCGTGGAAGGTCATGAAAATCAGACGCCAGGAATAGAAGGACGTCAGGAGCGCGGCGAAAACCGTCATGCCGAATGCATACATATGCATCGAGTTCGTGCCGGCATAGGTCGCCTCGATGATGGCGTCCTTGGAGAAATAGCCAGCCGTGAACGGAAAGCCGGTAAGCGCCAGGGTGCCGATGACCATCATCGCGTAGGTCGCCGGAATGCGCTTCCAGAGGCCGCCCATCTTGCGCATGTCCTGCTCATCGCTCATCGCATGGATGACCGAGCCGGAGCCTAGGAACAGGAGCGCCTTGAAGAAGGCGTGCGTGAAGAGATGGAACATCGCCGCTTCATATGCGCCGACGCCGAGCGCCGCGAACATGTAGCCGAGCTGCGAACAGGTCGAGTAAGCGATGACGCGCTTGATGTCGTTCTGCACGAGGCCGACGGTGGCGGCGAAGAACGCCGTCGTCGCGCCGATGAAGGTGACGACGGTGAGCGCGGTCGTCGAGAATTCGAAGATCGGCGAGCAACGCGCAACGAGGAAGACGCCAGCCGTGACCATGGTCGCGGCATGGATCAGTGCGGAAACGGGTGTCGGGCCCTCCATCGCGTCCGGCAGCCAGGTGTGCAGCATGAACTGCGCCGACTTGCCCATCGCGCCCATGAAGAGCAGAAGGCAGATCGTCGTGACCACGGGCACGTCATGGCCGAGGAACGAGAAGGTCTTGGTCGCCAGATGCGGGATCGCCTTGAAGACCGTATCGAACTCGACCGAGCCGACCATCATGAAGATCGTCGCGATGCCGAGAATGAGACCGAAGTCGCCGACACGGTTGACGACGAAGGCCTTGATGGCCGCCGCATTCGCGCTGGGCTTTTGATACCAGAAGCCGATCAGCAGATAGGAGGCAAGGCCGACGCCTTCCCAGCCGAAGAAGAGCTGGATGAAGTTGTCCGCCGTCACCAGCATCAGCATGGCGAAGGTGAAGAGTGACAGATAGGCGAAGAAGCGCGGCTGGTGCGGATCGTGGCTCATATAGCCGATCGAATATATGTGCACGAGCGCGGAGACGGAGGTGACCACGACAAGCATGACGGCGGTGAGCGCGTCGATGCGCAGGCGCCAGTCGCTCTCGAAGGCGCCACTATCGATCCAGGTCATGACCTGGATGTGCTCGGTCACGCCGCCGAATGTGACACTCGGGAAGGCGATGATCGACAGGACGGCCGAGACGACAAGCAGGCCGGAGGTCACGAATTGCGCACCGCGCACCCCGAGCCAGCGACCGAAAATGCCCGCAATCAGGAAACCGAGAAGCGGCAGGAAGACGATAGCGGAGTACATCTCTCCTACCCCTTCATCAGATTAACGTCCTCAACCGCGATGGTGCCGCGGTTGCGGAAATAGGTCACGAGAATGGCAAGGCCGATCGCGGCTTCAGCGGCTGCAACAGTCAGCACGAAGAGCGCGAAGACCTGGCCGGTCAGATCGCCAAGGAAGGACGAAAAGGCGACGAGGTTGATGTTGACGGCGAGCAGCATCAGCTCGATCGACATCAGAATGATGATGACGTTCTTGCGATTGAGGAAGATGCCGAAGACGCCGATCGTAAAGAGGATCGCCGCGACCGTCAGATAATGAGCAAGGCCGATTTCCATATCAGAGTCCTACCTTCATAGACCTTGCCCCGGCTTGATGTCCTTGTACTCGACGCCCTCGTCGCGCTTGCGCCCGACCTGACGCGAGGGCACCTGCCGCTTGATGTCGACGCGGTGGCGCAACGTCAGCACGATGGCGCCGACCATGGCGACAAGCAGGATGAGACCGGCTGCCTGGAACAGATAGACGTATTGGGTGTAGAGCACGCGACCAAGCGCGCGCGTATTGGTGACGTGATCGACGAAGGCCGGCGCGGGCGCTGCGGCGACGCCGGCGGCATCGGGCGAAATGATCCAGGATGCGCCGACGAGGAAAAGCTCGATCAGAAATATGAGGCCGATAAGGCCGCCGATGGGCAGGTATTGCAGAAAGCCCTGCCGCAACTGCTTGAAGTCTATGTCGAGCATCATCACGACGAAGAGGAAGAGCACCGCGACCGCGCCGACATAGACGATGACCAGAATGAGTGCGATGAACTCCGCCCCCATCAGCACGAAGAGCGCGGCGGCGTTGAAAAAGGTGAGGATGAGGAACAGCACCGAATGCACGGGGTTCCGCGCCGCGATCACCATGAATCCCGCCGCCACGGCAATCGCCGAGAAGACGTAGAAGGCTATGGCGGAAACGATCATCTGGACCCCTGTCCCTCTTTATCGCCCGGCACGAAGCCGGATCTCTTGTTCAGTCTCTTCATTCAACGCGACGGCGCTTCAGCGGTAAGGCGCGTCGAGCTCGATATTCTTGGCAATCTCGCGTTCCCAACGGTCGCCGTTGGCGAGCAGCCGATCCTTGTCGTACATGAGCTCTTCGCGGGTCTCCACGGAGAACTCGAAATTCGGACCTTCGACAATCGCATCCACCGGGCAGGCTTCCTGACAGAAGCCGCAATAGATGCATTTCGTCATGTCGATGTCATAGCGCGTCGTGCGGCGCGTGCCGTCATTGCGGCGCGGACCGGCTTCGATGGTGATGGCCTGAGCCGGGCAGATCGCTTCGCAAAGCTTGCAGGCAATGCAGCGTTCCTCGCCATTGGGATAGCGACGCAGCGCATGCTCGCCACGAAAGCGCGGGGAGAGCGGGCCCTTCTCGAAGGGATAGTTCACCGTCGCCTTGGGCTTGAAGAAGTAGCGCATGGCCACAAAAAAGCCCGCGAAGAACTCCTTCAGGAAGAGCGACTGTACCGTTTGATTGAAGGACGCCATTTTCCGTTCCTTTCCAATCAATGTTTCGGCAAGAGGTCGAAGCCGACGAGCACGCCCGCGGTCAGCACAACCCAGAAGAGGGAGAACGGAAGGAAGACCTTCCAGCCGAGACGCATAAGCTGGTCGTAGCGATAGCGCGGGACAAAGGCCTTCACCATGGCGAACATGAAGAAGACCATGCCGACCTTGAGAATGAACCAGACCGGGCCCGGCACCCATGTGAGCGGTGCAATGTCGAACGGGGGCAGCCAGCCGCCGAAGAACAGGATCGTCATCATGGCGCACATCAGGATGATCGCCACATATTCGCCGAGCATGAACATCATGTAGGGCGAGGACGAATATTCCACCATGAAGCCCGCGACGAGTTCCGATTCCGCTTCGACGAGATCGAAGGGCGGACGGTTCGTTTCGGCGAGCGCCGAGATGAAGAAGATGCCGAGCATCGGCAGATGCCAGAACCAGTACCAGTTGAAGATGCCGTAGGAACCGTGCTGCGCATTCACGATGTCGGTGAGGTTCAGCGAGCCTGCCGTCAGCAAGACCGTGATGAGCACGAAGCCGATGGAAACTTCATAGGAGACCATCTGGGCGGCGGAGCGCATCGCGGAGAGGAAGGGATATTTCGAGTTCGACGCCCAGCCCGCCATGATGACGCCATAGACGCTCAGCGAGGAGAAGGCGAGGATGTAGAGAATGCCGACATTGATGTTCGAGATAACAATGCCATCGCCCAGCGGGATGACCGCCCAGGCGGCAAGCGACAGGGTGACGGTGACAAGCGGCGCGAGTAGAAAGACGCCCTTGTTGGCGCCTGCCGGAATGACCACTTCCTTGAAGACGAACTTCAACAGGTCGGCGAAGGACTGAAGCAGGCCGAATGCGCCGACGACGTTGGGGCCGCGGCGAAGCTGCACGGCCGCCCAGATCTTGCGGTCGGCCAGCAAGACATAGGCCGTGAAAATCAGCAGGCCGACGAGAAGGGCAAGACCCTGCCCTGCGATGATCGCAAGCGGCAGTCCGTATGTGATGAGAAAGTCAGTCATGGTTCCCCGTCACTCCGCCGCCTGATTGCCGCGCCGCGCTGCTGCTGTCTCAGCCGAACATGTGGCCATGACCTTGCTCGCGCGCGCGATCGGGTTCGTCAGATGGAAATCGTGGATGGGCGTTTCAAAGGGAGCTGCATCCATCTCGCCGGAAGCGAGATCGGGAAGCGCGCCCGCCGGAACGATTTCATCGACATGTGAAAAATGCGGCGCATCGGCTTCGATTGCGGCGCGGACCTGATCCAGCCGGTCGTAAGGAAGCTGGACACCGAGCACGGCGGACAAGGCGCGAATGATCGCCCAGTCCTCGCGCGCTTCACCCGGCGGGAAAGCGGCGCGCTGGCCGCGCTGCACGCGGCCTTCGGTGTTGACGTAGAGGCCGTCTTTTTCCGTATAGGCGGAACCGGGCAGGATGACGTCGGCGCGATGTGCGCCCGCATCGCCATGCGTGCCCTGATAGATGACGAAGGCGGAGCCGAGCTTCGCGGTGTCGATCTCATCGGCGCCAAGGAGATAGACGACGTCGATCTCGCCCTTGGTCGCGCCATCGAGAATGCCAGCAACGTCACGACCGCCCTCGCCCGGCACGAGGCCGAGATCGAGGCCGCCGACGCGGGCTGCCGCCATATGGAGCACGTTGAAACCGGCATTGGTCGCCTTGGCGAGGCTAGTGGCGGCGGCGAGAACGGCTGCGCCATCCTTGCGCGTCAATGCGCCCTGCCCGACGATGATGATCGGCGTCTTGGCGTTTTTCAGAACTTCGGCAAAGGCATTAGCGCCGGACGCGATGTCTTTCAGCGTCTGCGTGCCTGCACCGAGATGGTCGTAATCATAGGTGAGGTCGTGACGCGGGCCGACGACGCCGATCTTGACGCCGCCTGCACGGAAGCGCTTGCGGATGCGTGCATTGATGATCGGCGCTTCACGGCGCGGATCGGCACCGATGATGAGAATGGCGTCGGCGTCTTCGATGCCTGCAATGGTCGAATTGAAGATGTAGCTCGAACGAGCGCCACCAAGCTTCGCGCCGTCCTGACGGCAATCGATATTGGTGGAGCCGAGCTTCGCCCAGAGGTCTTTCAGCGCCTTCATTTCTTCGGCGGCAATAAGATCGCCAGCGATGGCGGCGATGCGTTCGCCCTTCGCGCCTTTGAGCCTGGCTGCAATGGCAGCGAAGGCTTCATCCCATGAAGCCTCGCGCAACTTGCCGTCTTCGCGAACGTAAGGCCGGTCGAGACGCTGCGTCTTGAGGCCGTCCCAGATGAAGCGCGTCTTGTCGGAAATCCACTCTTCGTTCACGTCCTCATTGATGCGCGGCAGAATGCGCATCACTTCCGAGCCACGTGTGTCGACGCGGATGTTGGAGCCGACGGCATCCATCACGTCGACGGATTCGGTCTTGCGCAACTCCCAGGGGCGCGCGGTGAAGGCGAAGGGGCGGAAGGTCAGCGCGCCGACCGGGCAGAGATCGACGACGTTGGCAGAAAGCTCCGACGTCAGCGCATGCTCGAGATAGGTCGTGATTTCCATATCTTCGCCACGGCCGATGGCGCCGATTTCCGGTGTGCCTGCAACTTCGGTCGCGAAGCGGACGCAGCGCGTGCACTGGATGCAGCGCGTCATCACGGTCTTGACCAGCGGGCCCATATATTTTTCTTCGACGGCGCGCTTGTTCTCGCGGAAGCGCGAGCCATCGACGCCATAGGCCATCGACTGGTCTTGCAGATCGCATTCGCCGCCCTGATCGCAGATGGGGCAATCGAGCGGATGATTGATGAGCAGGAATTCCATCACACCTTCGCGGGCGCGCTTCACCTGCTCCGTCGTCGTGCGCACGATGGCGCCATCGGTGGCCGGCATGGCGCAGCTTGCGACAGGCTTCGGCGATTTCTCGACTTCGACGAGGCACATGCGGCAGTTGCCCGCGATCGACAGGCGCTCGTGATAGCAGAAGCGCGGAATTTCAACGCCCGCCGCTTCGCATGCCTGAAGGAGCGTTGCGCCCGCTTCAACTTCGACCTCGATGCCGTCAACTGTGACTTTGGGCATGCCCTACTCCGCCGCCGCCAGAGGAACGCCCTGCCGTGTGGCGATCCGCTCTTCGATTACATGCCGGAAATGCCGGATCAGACCCTGGATCGGCCAGGCCGCCGCGTCGCCGAGCGCGCAGATGGTGTGGCCTTCGACGCGCTTCGTCACGTCGAGCAGCATGTCGATTTCCGACACTGCCGCCTCGCCTGCAACCATGCGCTCCATGACGCGCCACATCCAGCCCGTGCCTTCGCGGCAAGGGGTGCACTGGCCGCAGCTTTCATGCTTGTAGAAAGCCGAGAGGCGCGCGATCGCCTTGATGAGGTCCGTCGACTTGTCCATGACGATGACGGCTGCCGTGCCGAGACCAGTCTGAACCGCCTTCAACGAGTCGAAATCCATCAGCACGTCGTCGCAGATCGATTTGGGAATGAGCGGCACGGATGAGCCGCCGGGGATCACGGCGAGAAGATTGTCCCAACCGCCGCGCACACCGCCCGCATGCTTGTCGATCAGCTCACGGAGCGAAATGCCCATCTCTTCTTCGACGTTGCAGGGATTGTTCACATGGCCCGAGATCGAGAAAATCTTGGTGCCGGTATTGTTCGGACGACCGAGGCTTGCAAACCATGTCGCGCCACGGCGCAGGATGGTCGGCGCGACGGCGATCGACTCGACGTTGTTCACCGTTGTCGGTGCGCCATAGAGGCCCATATTCGCGGGGAACGGGGGCTTCAGGCGCGGCATGCCCTTCTTGCCTTCAAGGCTCTCGAGCAGCGCGGTTTCTTCGCCGCAAATGTAAGCGCCAGCGCCGTGATGAACGTAGAGATCGAAGTCCCAGCCCGAGCCTGCGGCGTTCTTGCCGAGCAGGTTTGCCGCATAGGCCTCATCAATGGCGCGCTGCAGTGCTTCGCGCTCGCGGATGAATTCGCCGCGCACATAGATGTAGCCGACATGCGCGCCCATCGCGAAACCGGCGATGAGGCAGCCTTCGACGAGCTTCTGGGGATCGTTGCGCAGAATTTCGCGGTCTTTGCAGGTGCCGGGCTCTGATTCGTCGGCATTGACGACGAGGTAATGCGGACGGCCGCCTGAATCCTTCGGCATGAAGGACCATTTGAGGCCGGTCGGAAAACCGGCGCCGCCACGACCGCGCAGGCCCGACTTTTTCATCTCGTCGATGATCCAGTCGCGGCCCTTGGCAACGAGGCCTGCCGTGTCGTCCCAATCGCCACGGCGGCGCGCGCCGGCAAGACCGGCTTCGCCAAGACCGTAGAGATTGGTGAAAATGCGATCCTTGTCCTGAAGCATCACTTGCTCTCCTGCGAGGCCGACGAAGTGAGGCTCGTCAGTTCACCCTTCGGCTCCGAGCCGTGGCGACCGTTTTGCGGGCCGGGCTTCACAGTTTTGCCGTTACGGAGCGCTTCAAGAATTTCAGCCAGTTTCGACCCGTCGAGATCTTCGAAATAGTCTTCGTTGATCATGACCATCGGCGCATTGGCGCAAGCGCCAAGGCATTCGACTTCGACCCAGGAGAGCTTGCCATCCGCGCTCACCGATCCATCGGGACCGATATGCTTGCGGCAGGCTTCTTTCAGATCGTCGGCGCCGCGCAACCAGCACGGCGTCGTGCCGCAAAGCTGCACATGGTTTTCACCGACGGGCGACAGATTGAACATCGTGTAGAAGGTCGCGACTTCGAGCGCGCGAATGTAATCCATCGACAGCATGTCGGCGATATAGCGAATGGCAGGTTCGGGCAACCAGCCGCCCATCTGCTGATGCGCCTGCCAGAATAGCGGAATGATCGCGGAGGCCTGACGGCCTTCGGGATATTTCGCGATCTGCCCCTTTGCCCATTCTACGTTTTCAGGCGTGAAGGCAAAACTCGCGGGCTGATTTGCACTCAGTCTGCGCACACTCATCGGTCAACCTCACCGAACACGATATCGAGCGAACCAAGGATGGCGGAAACGTCCGCCAGCATGTGCCCGCGCGTCAGATAGTCCATTGCCTGCAAGTGCGCAAATCCCGGCGCGCGAATCTTGCATTTGTAAGGCTTGTTCGTGCCGTCAGAGACGAGATAGACGCCGAATTCGCCCTTGGGCGCTTCAACGGCGGCATACACTTCGCCAGCGGGCACGTGATAGCCCTCGGTATAAAGCTTGAAGTGATGGATGAGCGCTTCCATGGAACGCTTCATCTCCGCGCGCGACGGCGGGAAGACCTTGCCGTCCGTCGTATGCACGGGGCCGCCCGGCATTTTCTCGATGCACTGCTTCATGATGCGAAGCGACTGGCGCATTTCATCCATGCGCACGAGATAGCGGTCGTAGCAGTCGCCGTTCTTGCCGACGGGAATGTCGAAGTCGAGTTCGGAATAGACTTCATAGGGCTGCGAGCGACGCAGATCCCATGCCATGCCCGAACCGCGCGCCATGACGCCGGAGAAACCCCAGTCCAGTGCATCCTGCTGCGAGACGACGCCGATATCGACGTTGCGCTGCATGAAAATACGGTTGCCGGTCAGCAGGACTTCAAGGTCGTTGATCGTCTGCTCGCAGGGGTCGCAGAAATCATAGATGTCCTGAAGCAGCTTCGGCGGCAGATCCTGATGCACGCCGCCGGGACGGAAATAAGCGGCGTGGAAACGCGCGCCCGATGCACGCTCATAGAAAATCAGAAGCTTCTCGCGCTCCTCAAAGCCCCAGAGCGGCGGCGTCAGCGCGCCAACGTCCATGGCCTGCGTCGTGACGTTGAGAAGATGCGACAGCAGGCGGCCGATTTCGGAATAGAGAACGCGAATGAACTGCGCGCGCCGCGGCACTTCGATGCCGAGCAACTTCTCCACTGCCAGCGAATAGGCGTGCTCCTGATTCATCGGCGCGACATAGTCGAGGCGATCGAAATAAGGCAGCGCCTGCAGATAGGTTTTCGCTTCGATCAACTTTTCGGTGCCGCGATGCAGAAGGCCGATATGGGGATCGACGCGTTCGACGATCTCGCCTTCGAGTTCGAGCACCAGACGCAGCACGCCGTGCGCGGCAGGATGCTGCGGGCCGAAGTTCAGCGTGAATGTGCGGAGGTTCTGTTCGGTCATGACTTGGGCTCCGCCTTCTCATCGCCCGGCAGCACGTAGTCGGTTCCTTCCCAGGGGCTCAGGAAGTCGAAGCTGCGGAATTCCTGCGCGAGCTTTACCGGCTCATAGACGACGCGCTTCTGGTCCGCGTCGTAGCGCACCTCGACATAACCGGTCATCGGGAAATCCTTGCGAAGCGGATAACCCGAGAAACCGTAGTCGGTGAGGATGCGCCGCAGGTCGGGATGATTCGAGAAGAGCACACCATACATGTCGAAGGCTTCGCGCTCGAACCAGTTGGCCGCCGGATAGACGCCGACAGCGCTCGGTACGGCTGTGTCCTCGTCCGTCTCGACCTTGATGCGGATGCGATGGTTTTTGTACATCGACAGCAAATGGTAGACGACGTCGAAGCGCCGCTCACGCGCCGGATAATCGACAGCCGTGATATCGATCAGCGACGAGAATCGGCACTCGGAATCGTCACGCAAAAAAGTCAGCACAGATGTGATCGCGCTCGCTTGCGCGATCACATTGAGCTCACCATATGCGACATCCCAAGAGGTGATCGCATCTCCAAGCTTCGCGCGGAGATGGTCGCCAAGGTGTTTAAGGCTTTCGTCCATCGAAGCAGTCTCGAAACTCGTGAACGGCACCAGCTCGCAATTGAGCCAGCTACCGCCCGGTTTACGAAAATCACCGGTCGATCGTACCCGTCCGACGGATTTTCTTCTGAAGCGCGAGGATGCCGTAAAGCAAGGCCTCGGCGGTGGGTGGGCATCCGGGAACGTAGATGTCGATCGGAACGATCCGGTCGCATCCGCGCACCACGGAGTAGGAGTAGTGATAGTAGCCGCCGCCATTGGCGCATGATCCCATCGAGATCACGTAGCGCGGCTCGGGCATCTGGTCGTAGACCTTCCGCAGAGCGGGCGCCATCTTGTTCGTCAACGTTCCGGCGACGATCATCACGTCGGACTGGCGCGGGGACGCGCGGGGCGCGAAGCCGAAGCGTTCGCTGTCATAGCGCGGCATCGACGTATGCATCATCTCGACAGCGCAGCAGGCAAGGCCGAACGTCATCCACATCAGCGAGCCGGTTCGCGACCAGTTGATGAGATCGTCGACGCTCGTCAGCAGGAAACCCTTGTCGGCAAGCTGATCGGACATCTGCTTGTAGCCATCATCGACCATCTGCGGCGCAGGCGTCACGGCGCCGCGCGGCGTGTTTGCGGCAACGGCCACGTCTTCGCGCGCTTCTTCACGCACGCCGACTGTTCCAGGCTCGGTCATTCCCATTCGAGCGCTCCCCTTTTCCACTCATAGGTGAAGCCAACGGTCAGCACGCCCAGGAAGACGATCATCGACCAGAAGCCGAACATGCCGATGTCGCCCAGGGATATGGCCCAGGGAAAGAGGAACGCGACTTCGAGATCGAAGATGATGAAGAGAATGGCGACCAGATAATATTTGACGTCGAATTTCATGCGCGCGTCATCGAAAGCGTCAAAGCCGCATTCATAGGCGGAGAGCTTTTCGGTGTCAGGCTTGCTCGGCGCGATCACGAAGGGTGCGATCAGCAGCGCGAGTCCGATCACGAGAGACAGGCCCAGGAACACCAGAATGGGCAAGTACTCGCGAAGCAGGTCTTCCATGGTCGTCCTCTAAAGTTCGCCCCAGCCACACCGCTCGCATTTCATGCGGGCCCGAACCCGGTGGTTCGGTCGATGCCGATGGCGGTCGAATCCGCGCGCAGTATATCCGTCGCATATGTAGAATCAAATGCCGTGCGCTACTCGCCTCAGGCAAATAAATCCTTGCGCCAGTTGACCTTGCCGCGACACGCTCGCAACGCAGAAACGCCCCTCGGCGCGAATGCGCAAAGGGTGATCGACGACGAAAATCAAAAAGAAAATGGCGAGAGTGACGGGACTCGAACCCGCGACCTCCGGCGTGACAGGCCGGCGCTCTAACCAACTGAGCTACACCCCCGACGTGAGCGGCACTGCCACTCTGAGAGTGGGCGGTTCGTACGGCAACCCCTCCGCCCTGTCAAGGAAGTTTGGCTGAATTCCGGGCTATTTCCAAGCACACATGCGCAATGCGCAAACTACCCACAGAAAATAGCGGAGCGGCGGCCTTTCAGGGCCATTTTGCGCGGCGATTCAATGAAAAATGCATGTTTCGGAAGGGGCGACGGGGCGCAGCAGGCAGCAGCCATTTCGATATCGCAGGCCATCGCGGGCGATGCGCATGGTGGGCGGTGACGGACTCGAACCGCCGACATCCTCGGTGTAAACGAGGCGCTCTACCAACTGAGCTAACCGCCCGCCGCCCTTTCGGGGGTGCGAGGCGCAACTCCTAACGGATGGCAGGGGCCATTGCAATATCGGCACAAAGGCCCGATGTTGAACGCTTCTCAGGCTCTCACATTTCGTCAGGCCTTCCCTCAGGAGCAATCTTGACCCGGACCCTCGCTCCGTTCTTTTCGCTCCTGCTGGCGACGTCGATTCTGCTCATTGGCAATGGCCTGCTCGGCACGCTCATTCCGCTTCGCGCGGGCATAGAGCAATTTTCCACAGCAACCATCGGCGGCATAGGCAGCGTTTATTTCATCGGCTTTCTGACGGGCTGCGTGCTCGGGCCGCATATCGTGCGCCGCGCAGGCCATATACGCAGTTTTGCAGCGCTTGCAGGGCTTGCATCGGTGCTGCCGCTCCTTCACGTGCTGATCATTGATCCCTTCGCCTGGGCGGGCTTGCGCGCGCTGCACGGCTTCTGCTTTGCCGGTCTCTATATGGTGATCGAGAGCTGGCTCAACGAGCGCACGACCAACGAGACGCGCGGCAGGCTCTTCTCGGTCTATCTGGTGGTCAACCTCTCGTCGATCACGCTGGGGCAATTGCTGCTCAATACGGCGAGCCCGGCCACCTTCACGCTGTTTGCGATCTGCTCGATTCTCACCTCGCTGGCGCTTGTGCCGATTTCGCTCTCGACGTCGGTGCAGCCTGCGCCTATCGCATCGACGCAGCTCTATATCGCCAAGCTCTACAAGCTCTCGCCTGTGGGGCTGATGGGCAGCTTTGTGGTCGGCCTCACCAATGCGCCGTTCTGGACGCTGGGGCCGATCTTCGCGAAGGATAGCGGCCTCGACATATTCGGCGTTTCGATCTTCATGACCGCCGCGATCATCGGCGGCGCCGCCGCTCAATGGCCCATCGGGCGCTTCTCCGACAAGATGGACAGGCGCCACGTCATTCTCGCGCTCTGCGTCGGATCGGCCATAGGCGAGTTCGCGCTGATTGCGGCGCGGGCAAGCGGCTCCGAGACGTTTCTGCTGCTGGCCGGGTTCCTGTTCGGCGTCTTCGCGCTGACGCTCTATTCGGTCTGCGTGGCGCATACCAACGACCATGCGTCACGCGAGAGCTTTGTCAGCGTCTCGGGCGGGCTGCTGCTCGTTTATGCCGCAGGCGCGATCATCGGGCCGTTTGCCGCCTCGCTTGGCACCGCGTCTTATGGAATGCCGTTCATTTTCATGTTCGGCGCGGCGGTGCATGTGGCATTTGCCATATTCACGATCTACCGAATCGCTTTTGCCCCTGCCGTCGATGCGGACCAGCGGACGGAATTCGTCGCTGTGCCCTTCCCGCCCACGGACCCAGCGCCGCCGGAGTTCGACCCGCGCGCGGCGACGGAAAACGACGCGATCAAAGGCGACACGCCGCAAGCCGTTTCCTGAGCGACAGCACATTCAAAAAGAAAGAGGCCAGCCGCCTTTTCAGGTGGCCAGCCTCGAATCCGACAACAGTCCAGGCGAATCGCCGGACCGATCAGGCGTCAACCGTTGACAGCGTCCTTCAGGCCCTTGCCGGCCTTGAACTTCGGCTGCTTCGACGCCGGAATCTTGATGGTCTCGCCAGTGCGCGGATTGCGGCCTTCGGTGGCCGCACGGTTGGACACGGTGAAAGTGCCGAAGCCCACCAGTCGCACCTCGTCGCCCTTTTTCAGCGAGTCCGTAATCGTGTCGAACACATAGTCGACGGCCTTGGTCGCGTCGGCTCTCGAAAGACCAGTACGGTCCGCCACTTCTGCAATGAGATCGTTCTTGTTCACGTCAGGCCCCTCTGAATGCGATCGCGGGAATATTCCCCGGAACCGTTAACGACTTTACCCGCCGGGCCGGAACAGGGTCAAAGTAAAAACTGCAGAAATCCGCGACTATTTGGGCTTGTGCACATGAAAACGGGGGCATTAATGCCCCCGTTCCGCTTCTGTATCCAGGTTCAGCCCCAATCGGTCAGGATTGGGACAAAGCCTAGTGGGCCATCTGGGGCTCGCTGCCCGCACCGCGCTGGCGTTCATTCGCCTGCTGTTGTGCGACATAAGCCGCCTCGTCCCACTCGATGGGTTCCGGCATTCTGGTGAGTGCATTCTTCAGCACTTCGTCCACCGTCGAGACCGGAATGATCTCCATCAGGTTCTTCACGTTGTCCGGGATGTCGGCCAAGTCCTTGGCGTTGTCCTGCGGGATCAGCACCCTCTTGATGCCGCCGCGGAGCGCCGCCAGAAGCTTTTCCTTCAACCCGCCGATGGGCAGGACGCGACCACGCAGGGTGATCTCGCCCGTCATCGCGACGTCCTTGCGAACCGGGATGCCCGTCATCAACGAGACGATGGCGGTTGCCATGCCGACGCCTGCCGAAGGACCATCCTTCGGTGTCGCGCCTTCGGGCACGTGGACGTGGACGTCCTTGCGCTCGAAGACCGGCGGCTCGATGCCGAAGTGGGTCGCGCGCGAGCGAACATAGGAATTCGCCGCCGAGATCGACTCCTTCATCACATCCTTCAGGTTGCCCGTGACCGTCATGCGGCCCTTGCCGGGCATCATGACGCCTTCGATGGTTAGCAGCTCGCCGCCAACTTCCGTCCAGGCAAGACCCGTAACGACGCCGACCTGATCTTCGCCCTCAGCCTCGCCGAAGCGATACTTCGGAACACCGGCATAGGTTTCGATATTGGCCATCGTGACCGCCACCGACTTCTTGTCCGAGGTCAGGATCTCCTTCACGGCCTTACGGGCGAGCCTGTTCAACTCACGCTCAAGGCTACGGACACCTGCTTCGCGCGTGTAAACGCGAATGAGCTGGCGAAGCGCCTCATCGTCGATCGACCACTCGGCACTGCGCAGGCCGTGGCCTTCGAGCGCCTTCGAGATCAAGTGGCGACGTGCGATTTCGACCTTCTCATCCTCGGTGTATCCGGCGAGGCGAATGATCTCCATTCGGTCCATCAACGGGCCGGGAATGTTGAGCGTATTTGCCGTCGTCACGAACATCACGTCGGACAGGTCGTAATCGACTTCGAGGTAGTGATCCGCGAAGGCGTTGTTCTGCTCGGGATCGAGAACCTCAAGCAGCGCCGAGGACGGATCGCCACGGAAGTCCGCGCCCATCTTGTCGATTTCGTCGAGCAGGAAGAGCGGGTTCGTGTGCTTCACCTTCTTCATCGACTGGATGACCTTGCCGGGCATCGAGCCGATATAGGTGCGGCGGTGACCGCGGATTTCGGCCTCATCACGCACGCCACCAAGCGACATGCGCACGAAGTCGCGTCCGGTCGCTTTCGCAATCGACTTGCCAAGCGAGGTCTTGCCGACGCCGGGCGGGCCGACGAGGCAGAGGATCGGGCCCTTGAGCTTGTTCGCACGGCTCTGAACCGCGAGATACTCAACGATACGTTCCTTGACCTTCTCAAGACCGAAGTGATCGGCGTCGAGGATTTCCTGAGCGCTGTGCAAATCCTTCCGCACACGGCTCTTCTTGTTCCACGGCACAGACAGCAGCCAGTCGAGATAGTTGCGCACGACAGTGGCTTCCGCCGACATCGGGCTCATCTGCTTCAGCTTCTTCAGCTCGGCGACAGCCTTCTCGCGCGCATCCTTCGACAGCTTCGTCTTCTGGATACGTTCGTCCAGCTCGCGCAAGTCATCCTTGCCGTCTTCGCCGTCGCCGAGTTCCTTCTGAATGGCCTTCATCTGCTCATTCAAATAGTACTCGCGCTGCGTCTTCTCCATCTGGCGCTTGACGCGCGAACGGATGCGCTTCTCCACCTGGAGAACGCTGATCTCGCCTTCCATCAGCGAATAGACGCGCTCCAGCCGGTCCGCAACGGACGGCAATTCAAGAAGCTCCTGCTTCTCGCCGATCTTGATGTTGATGTGGCTCGCAATCGTGTCCGCAAGCTTTGCCGGGTCGTCGATCTGCGTGACCGAGCCGAGCACTTCAGGCGGCACTTTCTTGTTGAGCTTCACATAGCCTTCGAACTGCGTGATGACCGAACGCGCCAGCGCTTCGAGCTGGTCGTTCTCGACATCGGCTTCTGCGATCTCTTCAACGCGCGCTTCGAAGAACTCTTCATTCTCGACATAGCTCTGGACGCGCGCACGACGCACACCTTCGACAAGCACCTTCACAGTGCCGTCAGGCAGCTTCAGAAGCTGGAGCACCGTGCCGATGGTGCCGACTTCGTAGATGTCGCCAATCGCGGGATTGTCATCGGCTGCGTTCTTCTGGGCGACCAGCAGAATCTGCTTGTCGTCCTGCATGACGTTTTCGAGAGCGCGCACGGATTTCTCACGGCCCACGAAGAGTGGCACGATCATATGGGGGAAAACGACGATGTCGCGCAACGGCAGCACCGGCAAGACCAAGACGCCCTGCTCTTCCGTTCCCGATGTCTGTTCGTTTTTATCGCTCATTCTCGATACCTGCTTTTCACTAGACGCCCTTAGCGACACTCAACTCTAACACTCGATCCTGAACGAATGCTGATGACGAGGCGATTTGCTCCAGACTAGAGGGATTCGCGGGCCGAACAGATGGTCCGCAAAACTATCCACCGGATTCGCCTTTGCAGTGGGCGCGGCCGGGATTGGCCTTAGTTGAATGAAAAATGGCCCTGAAAGCTCGCGCTTTCAAGGCCATCTCCAATTTTGAAAAACCATGCCGCAATTCCGGCCATTTCAACCCCGCTCATACGAGCGGTTTTCACGGCCATTACAGTGTCAGGCGCTGGTGCCCACGTCGCCCTTGCGCTCGGCATAAATGTAAAGCGGACGGGCCTTGCCCTCGACCACTTCGCCGCTGATGACGACTTCTTCCACGCCTTCAAGCGTCGGCAGGTCGAACATCGTGTCGAGCAGAATCGATTCCATGATCGAGCGAAGCCCACGCGCGCCGGTCTTGCGCTCAATGGCCTTCTTCGAAATCGAGTGCAGCGCATCGTTCGAGAAGGAGAGTTTCACATTCTCCATTTCGAAGAGGCGCTCATACTGCTTCACCAGCGCGTTTTTCGGCTCGGTCAGAATTTGCATCAGCGCCGCTTCGTCGAGATCCTCGAGCGTTGCAAGCACCGGCATACGACCGACGAATTCCGGGATGAGGCCGAACTTCAGCAGATCTTCCGGCTCAAGCTCTTTCAGAAGCTCGCCCGTGCGACGATCGTCGGCGGAGCGCACGGTGGCGCCGAAGCCGATGCCAGAACCCTTGCCGCGACCGGCGATGATCTTCTCCAGCCCGGCGAAAGCGCCGCCGCAGATGAAGAGGATGTTCGTCGTGTCGACCTGCAGGAATTCCTGCTGGGGATGCTTGCGCCCGCCCTGCGGCGGCACGGAGGCGACGGTGCCTTCCATGATCTTCAGCAGCGCCTGCTGCACGCCTTCACCCGATACATCGCGCGTGATGGACGGGTTGTCGGACTTGCGGCTGATCTTGTCGACTTCGTCGATATAGACGATGCCGCGCTGCGCGCGTTCGACATTGTAGTCGGCCGACTGCAGCAGCTTGAGAATGATGTTTTCTACATCCTCGCCGACATAACCCGCTTCCGTCAGCGTCGTCGCATCGGCCATCGTGAACGGCACGTCGAGAATGCGCGCAAGCGTCTGCGCGAGCAGCGTCTTGCCGCAACCCGTCGGGCCAATGAGGAGAATGTTCGACTTCGCAAGCTCGACGTCGTTGTTCTTCGCCGCGTGGTTCAAACGCTTGTAGTGGTTATGAACCGCGACGGAGAGCACGCGCTTGGCATGCAACTGACCGATCACGTAGTCGTCGAGAACCTTGCAGATTTCCTGCGGCGTCGGCACGCCGTCACGCGACTTCACGAGGGAGGATTTGTTTTCCTCCCGGATGATGTCCATGCACAACTCGACGCATTCGTCGCAGATAAAGACGGTCGGACCCGCAATAAGCTTCCGGACCTCGTGCTGGCTCTTGCCGCAGAAGGAACAGTAAAGCGTATTCTTGGAGTCGCCGCCGCTGATCTTGCTCATAGAAACTCCTTAGGCATTTGCCTTCAGACCGGATCGGATCGCCTTCGAGCCAGATCGTGCCTGCCGCAAGCGCCGAACCGAAAAAGCCTCATCTTTCAACGTTTGAAAGACTCAGATGGATCAGCTGTCCGTCACCTTCCCGACATACGAGCATGTTATTCGCCGAGGGATCAAGATTTCATTACAATTCAGCAAGTTGCCTGTTCACCCTCTTTCTGGGCGAAAACCGGCGCAATGGCCAGACTTTTTGGCACGTCTTGCCAAAAGTTTAACCAGAGAACGCAACCGCAACGGACCGAAGGTGAGAACAGCCGCGAATTACTTTGCCACGTCTTCGCTTCGCTGGACGCCGACATGGTCGACAATACCGAACTCCATGGCCTTTTCAGGGCTCATGAAATTGTCACGCTCCAGCGCGTCCTGAACCTTTTTCAGGTCCTGGCCTGTGTGCTTGACGTAAATGTTGTTCAGCTTCTCGCGGATGGCGAGCGTCTCGCGGGCGTGAATTTCAATATCGGTCGCCTGACCCTGGAATCCGCCTGAGGGCTGATGGACCATAATCCGCGAATGCGGCAAGGCGTAACGCATGCCCTTTTCACCGGCGGCGAGAATCAGCGAACCCATCGAAGCGGCCTGGCCGAGGCAAACCGTCGCAACCGGCGGGCGGATGTGCTGCATGGTGTCGTAAATCGCAAGACCCGATGTCACCACCCCGCCTGGCGAGTTGATGTACATGTAGATTTCTTTTTTCGGGTTCTCGGCTTCAAGGAAGAGCAGCTGCGCCGTCACAAGCGTCGCCATGCCGTCTTCAAAGGGACCCGCGATGAAAATGATCCGCTCCTTTAGCAGGCGCGAAAAAATGTCATAAGCGCGTTCGCCCCTGTTGGTCTGCTCAACCACCATTGGCACGAGATTCATATAAGTAGCGAGCGGGTCTTTCATTCTCTCTCCTGAGCGTCAGCGCATCGAAGCCGTGTCTTTATCGAAAGGTATACCGCAACAGTCAGCCACGTCATGGCTTTAACCTGCCATAACGGCATAGAGCGATTCGGTAAATGGACGGTGCATCATCCTAGCGCAGGATGCATATAAGATA
>NZ_JBASBH010000098.1:0-4806 GCF_049651025.1 Parvibaculum sp.
GGCACCGAGATCCAGCAGCGCATCACCGAACTGACGCTCGAAGCCGTTGGCAATTATGCATTCGTGCAGGTGCCGACCGGCGAGATGGCGGGCAACGAGTTTGTCGCAGGCCCCGATTATTCGAACGGCGTCGGACAGAACTATTTCAACATGCGCAAGACCTCGATCTATGGCGGCTCGAACGAGATCCAGCACAACATCATCGCAAAAATGGTGCTTGGCCTTTAATCGGCTCAAAGCACCTCATAGAACAACGACTTGAAACGGGAAGGGTAGGACATGGATTTTTCGTTCACCGAGGAACAGACACTCCTCCGCAATTCGGTGCAGAGCTTGCTCGCCGACAAATATGACTTCGACACACGCCGCAAGATCGTGAAGTCGGCAGATGGCTGGAGCGAGCCGATGTGGAAGCAGTTCGCAGAACTGGGCCTGCTTGCAGCGCCTTTCTCCGAAGAGCTTGGCGGTCTCGGTGGCGGCGCCATCGAAACGATGATCCTGATGGAAGAGTTCGGCCGTCACCTCGTCGTCGAGCCCTATGTCGAGACGGTCGTGATCGCGGGCGGTTTCCTTCGCGAAGGCGCTTCCAAGGCGCAAGCCGACGCGTACATTCCCGGCATCGTCGACGGTTCGACCGTCTGGGCCTTTGCCTATGCCGAGCCGCAGGGCCGCTACAATCTTGCCGACCTCGTCACCACGGCGAAGAAGGACGGCGAGGGCTACGCGATCAACGGCTATAAGGCCGTCGTTCTCGGCGCACCCTGGGCGCAGAAGCTCGTCGTCACCGCACGCACCAGCGGCGGCCAGCGCGACCGTGACGGCGTCTCCGTCTTCATCGTCGACAAGAACGCCCCCGGCGTTTCGACCCGCGACTACCCGACGGTCGATGGCCGCCGCGCTTCGGAAATCACTTTCGAGAACGTGAAGGTCGGCGCGGATGCGTTGATCGGCGCGGAAGGCAAGGGGCTTCCCCTCGTCGAGAAGGTGACGGATCAGGCGATCGCCGCGCTCTCCGCCGAAGCTGTCGGCTGCATGGGCGAGCTCAACAAGGCAACCGTCGAATACTGCAAGACGCGCAAGCAGTTCGGCGTACCGATCGGCAAGTTCCAGGTTCTGCAGCACCGCATGGTTGACATGTTCATGGCATATGAGCAGTCGGTTTCAATGACTTACATGGTCAACCTGAAGCTCGAAGAGAACGAGGCCGAGCGCGTGAAAGCGGCTGCGGGCGCCAAGGTCCAGATCGGCAAGGCCGGTCGCTTCGTTGGCCAGCAGGCCGTGCAGCTTCATGGCGGCATGGGCATGACCGATGAACTCAATGTCGGCCACTACTTCAAGCGCCTGACGATGATCGACACCCAGTTCGGTAATGTGGATCATCAGCTGAAGCGTTATTCGCAAGCTGCCTGAAGGGCTTAGCCTGCGAATCTGACAAATTGGGCGACGGTTGTGAACCGTCGCCTTTTTTGTCGCCCGGATGCCGTCATTGACTGGCGCATCTGAAAAATCTGCAACCGCCGGAAACGGGCGGTCAAACGGGGGTCTGAATTGAAAGAGCTTTTGAACGACCTTCTTTCGACGATCATCTTCTTCATCGTCTTCACGATCGTCGACGACATATACGTCGCAACCGCTGCCGCCATCGGCGTCGCGATCGCCCAGTTCGCCTATCAAAAGCTGGTCGGGCGCACCGTCAGCCGCATGCAATGGGCGAGCCTCGGTCTCGTCATCGTCTTCGGCGGGGCGACCCTGCTGACGCAAAATCCGAAATTCGTCATGCTGAAGCCGACCATCATTCACTGCGCCATCGCCTGCGTGATGTTGCAGCCGGGCTGGCTGGGCCGCTATCTGCCGCCCGTCGCCGCAGAAAACCTGTCGCAGCGCATGATCGTCGGATGGGGATATGCGTGGTCGGCGCTGATGGTCGCGCTTGGGGTTGCCAATGTGATCATCGCACTCAACTTCGAGCCGAAGGTCTGGATATGGTTCCTCTCCTTCGGCGCAATCGGCGCGAAGCTCGTTTTCTTTGCCATCCAGTATTGGATATTCCGCGCGAGCGTTATCAGGCAAATAGCGGCGCGAAGCGCGACGACACTTTAAGCCTCAGGCTGTTGCGCGTCGGCCATCCGGCTGCCCGGCGTGACGCAGCCGATCTATCGGGAAAATAGCCTCGGCCTGCGTACCGCGCCCCAGCGCGCTGCGGATTTCGAACCTGCCGCCATGCAGAGAGATCAACCCCTTCACGATGGACAGGCCGAGGCCGGAGCCCTTTCCGGGTTGGGCAATGCCCGCCGCACCCTGCGTGAAGGCTTCGGTAACGCGGCCGATTTCGTTTTCGGAAATACCGGCACCCTGATCGTGAACGCCGAAACGCAATTCTCCAGTCGGGTCCAGCCGCGCGATCATCGTGATGGTCGTGCCGGCTGAAGAGAACTTGATCGCATTGGTGAGAATATTGATCCAGATCTGGCGAATGGCGCGGCTGTCTGCGTAGAGCATCGGCAGATCGGATTCGAATTCCTCGACGACACTGACGCCCTGCGCCTGTGCCCGGATGTAAAGCAGATGACGCGCATCATCTGCGATCTGCATGATATTGACGTCCTCTTCGGCGATTTGATAGCGCCCCGCCTCGATGCGCGAGAGGTCGAGAATGTCGTTGATAAGCGCGAGAAGATGCTGCCCTGACCGATTGATATCGTTGGAATATTCCTTGTAGATCGGCTTGGCGTGGCTACCGAATATTTCCGTCGCCATGACTTCCGAAAAGCCGATGATCGCATTGAGCGGCGTGCGCAGCTCGTGGCTCATATTGGCAAGGAAATGCGATTTGGCGCGGTTTGCGTCTTCAGCGCGTGCGCGTGCCGCATCTGAGTCGCGTTTGGCGCGGAAAAGCTGTTCGATAAGCGCGTTCTTGTCGGATTGCAGGTTGATGGAGCGAAGCATCGCCCCGTTCACCGATGAGGCAAGATTTTTCAGCAACACGCCGAACATGATCAGCACGACAGTAATGCCGAGGTGAAACATGTCGCCATAGGCGAGGAACCGGGCGACCATTGCCACGATGATCGGAATGAGCGTGCGATAGAAGACCGGGAAGTAGCAAATCGTCACCAGTATCATCGGCGCGACGGCAATGGCGACGGATGAGATGACATAGGTCTGATAGATGATGTTGTCAGGTACCCAGAACAGAACCAGGATCGACGACAATCCGATGCTGAAGGCAAGGCTGAAGGTTTCGAAGCGCACCGCCCATTCGCGAAACTGGGAGGGCTCTACATCGGCGCGAAGATAGGCGCGCGCATTATAGACCGCGTAATAATGCAGGCCGGACATCACCACCGTCCAGGAGACGAGGATCTCCCACGCGACGACAGAATAAAGGCTTGCCGCAAATGCCGCAAAGAGAAGGGGAAGCGCGAGAGGTGCGTTGATCTGCAATTCGGCCAGCGCGCGCAGTTGCGCAATGCCCGCATCGGCAGAAACTCGCACAGGCTTCCCATACAGAACGGCGCGCAAGCCGTCGACAAACGCGGCACGCGTTTCTTTCATTGCGGAATTGGAAGCTTTGTCGCGCGTGCGTCCGGTAGATCCGGTGCTGTGCTGCGCGTCCTCCAGTGCCATGTGCCCAATATCCTCGCCGCGATGAGAAGAGGAGCAGGCCGCCTTTTGCGACTGCCGAATCCCTCATTTCGTTGAAGCTCAAGGTCGACTAAAATTGTTAATAAGGCTTTCCGACTCTTGGTTAACTGCCCTTTCCAAATGGAAATCCGCCTATAGAAAGAGGCGTGGACCATGACTGTCTGCGCCCATCAGAGGAGCGTCCCGAAATGACTGATGCCTTGCTGTTTGAAAAAACAGGCCCCGTTGTCACCCTGACGATCAACCGGCCGGAGAGCCGCAACCCGCTCGGCGCAGCCGATGACCCGGAGAATTTCACCGAGGCCGTTGCGCGCATCAATGCCGATCGCGGCGTTCGCTGCGTGATCCTGACCGGGGCCGGAAAGGCGTTTTCGGCTGGCGGCAACGTGAAGGCCATGCGTGAAGGCACGGGAGGCTTCGGCGGGCCCGGCGTCCATATTCGCGAACAATATCGCGGCGGCATCCACCGCATCGTTCGCTCGGTCTGGGGCATTGAAGTGCCGGTGATCGCGGCGGTCAATGGCCCGGCCATCGGGCTCGGCAATGACGTCGCCTGCCTCTGCGATACGCGCATCGCCGCCGACACCGCGATTTTCGGTGCGACCTTCCTCAAGATCGGCCTTATCCCCGGCGATGGCGGCGCCTGGCTGTTGCCGCGCATTATCGGCATGGCGCGCGCCTCGGAGCTTCTCTACACGGGCGACACCATCGACGCGAAGACCGCCAAGGAATGGGGCCTCGTTTCGGAAGTTGTGCCCGCCGCCGATCTGATGGCCCGCGCCCATGCGGTTGCCGACAAGATTTGCGGCCAGGCGCCCGACGTCTTGCGCATGACGAAGCAGTTGCTTCGTCAGGGCATGATGAGTTCCTTCGACACGATCATGGAGCTTTCGGCCTCCATGCAGGCCATCGCGCATCACACCAGCGATCACAAGGAAGCGCTCGACGCCTTCTTTGAAAAGCGTCCGGCAAATTACAAAGGCGAATAGGGGCCTGTGCGGTCCTGAACGGGCAGGGGGTGGCCGTAGCCGTTGAAGCGGCCCCCCAATCCCCCTAAAGTCGCTGCCAATCCGAATATGATGAAATCACACAGAAAATCGGGAGAAACTCATGGCCGTTATCGGTGTCGTCGCCACGCTGAAAATTCAGGCAGGCAAGGAA
>NZ_JBASBH010000099.1:0-14706 GCF_049651025.1 Parvibaculum sp.
GCGCCATCCTCTGAACGATAAGCCTCTCCTCGACGATCTGCCCCACCGACATGCGCGGCGAGAGCGATCCGTAAGGGTCCTGAAAGACGATCTGCATATGCCGCCGCAAGGGCCGCATCTCCGCCGACTTCAATCCGTCAATCGGCTGGCCGTCGAAACGGATCGGCCCCTCGCTCGACAGAAGCCGCAGCATGGCAAGGCCAAGCGTCGTCTTGCCCGAACCGGATTCGCCGACAACGCCAAGCGTCCGCCCCTGCCGCACGGTGAGCGTCACCCCATCGACCGCTTTCACATGGCCGACCGTCTTGCGCAGAAAACCCTTTTTGATCGGAAACCAGACCTTGAGATCATCCGTCTCCATGACGACAGGTGAATCCTTCGGTCCGCCAAGCGCGCGGCCCTTGGGTTCCGAGGCGAGAAGATGCTGCGTATAGGCATGTTTCGGCGCGGTGAAGACATCCTCCGTCGCGCCTGCCTCGACAATCTTGCCGCCCGTCATCACGCAGACGCGATCGGCCATCTTCCGCACAATGCCGAGATCATGCGTGATGAGCAGAAGCGCCATGCCCATCTCGCGCTTGAGGTCCTTCAGCAGTTCAAGGATCTGCGCCTGCACCGTCACATCGAGCGCCGTCGTCGGCTCGTCCGCAATCAGAAGGTCCGGCTCATTGGCGAGCGCCATGGCAATCATCACACGCTGGCGCTGCCCGCCTGAAAGCTCGTGCGGATAAGCGCCGAGACGCGCTTCCGGATCGGGAATGCCGACCTTGTGCAGAAGCTCCACCACGCGCGCGCGCACCGCCGCACCGCGAAGCCCCTTGTGCTGGATCAGCATCTCGCCGACCTGCCGCTCGATCGTGTGCAGCGGATTGAGCGAGGTCATCGGCTCCTGAAAGACCATGCTGATCTTCGCGCCGCGAATGGAGCGCAATACTTTCTCGCTCGCGCCGACAAGGTTCTGCCCGCCGAAGAAAATTCCGCCCGACGGATGCCGCGCCTGCGGATAGGGCAGGAGCTGCACGATGGAAAGCGCCGACACGGATTTGCCCGAACCGGATTCACCGACCAGCGCCACCGTCTCGCCCGGCTTGATGTCGAAGGACACGCGATCGACCGCGAGAACCTCGCGTCCCTCGACGCGGAAAGCGACGGAGAGGTCTTTGACCTCCAGCAAAGGGGCGCTCATTGCATCACCTTGCGCGGATCGAAAGCGTCGCGCACCGCCTCGCCGATGAAGATCAGCAGGCTCAGCATGATCGCAATGGAGAAGAACCCGGCAAGGCCGAGCCACGGCGCTTGCAGATTGGCTTTGCCCTGCGCCAGCAATTCGCCGAGCGATGGCGAGCCGGGCGGCAGGCCGAAGCCGAGAAAGTCGAGCGAGGTCAGCGTCGTGATCGACGAGTTCAGAATGAACGGCATGAAGGTCAGCGTCGCGACCATTGCATTGGGCAGCAGATGCTTGAAGATGATGGTCGTGTCCTTCAATCCCAGCGCGCGCGCCGCCTTGATATACTCAAAATTGCGCCCGCGCAGAAACTCCGCGCGCACCACGCCGACAAGCGACACCCATGAAAACAGCAGCAATATGCCGAGCAATATCCAGAAGCTCGGCTCGATCACGGCGGCCATGATGATGAGCAGATAAAGCGTCGGCACGCTGGTCCAGATTTCGATGAAGCGCTGAAAGAGCAGATCGGTCCAGCCGCCGAAATAGCCCTGCACCGCGCCCGCCGCAACGCCGATCACCGAGGATGCAAGCGTCAGCACCAGCCCGAACAACACGGAAATGCGGAAGCCGTAGATCAGTCGCGCCACCACGTCGCGTCCCTGATCGTCGGTGCCGAGCCAGTTTTCGGCAGATGGCGGCGCAGGCGCGGGAACCGGCAGATTGAGATTGATGGTGCGGTAGTCGTAGCGGATGAGCGGCCAGATGATGGTGCCGCCCGCTTCCGAAATAAGCCGCTGCACTTCAGGGTCGCGATAATCGGCCTCCGTCTCGAAATAGCCGCCGAATGCGGTTTCGGGATAGGAAACGAAAACAGGCGAGTAGATCTCGCCCTTGAAGGTGACGAGAAGCGGCTTGTCGTTCGCGATAAATTCGGCAAAGAGCGACAGAAAGAAAAGCGCGAGGAATGCCCAGAGGCTCCAATAGCCGCGCTTGTTCGCCCTGAAATTATGCCAGCGCCGCCGGTTGATGGGCGAGAGCACGAATTTCGGCCGCGCGAATGAAGGAAGAAGGCTCACGCTCAAACCTCCCGCGTTTCAAAGTCGATGCGCGGGTCGACCCATGTATAGGTCAGGTCGCTGACAAGCGTCATCACCAGCCCCATCAGGCCGAAGATATAGAGCGTCGCGAAGACGACGGGATAGTCGCGATTGACGATGGATTCGTAGGAGAGAAGCCCCAAACCGTCGAGCGAGAAGATCGTTTCGATGAGGATCGAGCCGGTGAAGAAGGCGCCGACGAAGGCGCCGGGAAACCCTGCAATCACGATCAGCATGGCATTGCGGAAGACATGGCCGTAAAGCACTTGCCGCTCCGAAAGCCCCTTGGCGCGGGCCGTCATCACATATTGTTTCTTGATCTCGTCGAGAAAGGAATTCTTGGTGAGCAGCGTCGTCGTGGCAAAGGAGCCGATGACGAGCGCCGTCACCGGCAGGCAGATGTGCCAGAGATAATCGACAATGCGCATGGGCCAGGAAAGGTCCGACCAGTTGTCCGACGTGAGACCGCGCAATGGGAAGACGTCAAAGAACGAGCCGCCCGCGAAAAGCACGATCAGAAACACCGCGAACAAAAAACTCGGTATCGCATAACCGACAATGATGACGGCGCTCGTCCACAGGTCGAAGCGCGAGCCATCGAGCATCGCCTTGCGGATGCCGAGCGGTATCGAGATCAGATAGGTGAGAAGCGTCGTCCAGAGGCCCAGCGAAATCGAAACTGGCAGCTTCTCCCCGATGAGGTCGAGCACCTTCACGTCGCGGAAATAGCTCGTGCCGAACTGGAAGCGCGAATAATTCCAGATCATCTTGCCGAAGCGCTCATACCAGGGCTTGTCGAAGCCGAACTGCACTTCGAGCTGCTTGATGAATTCCGGGTCGAGCCCGCGCGCTCCGCGATATTTGCTGTTGAGCGCGGCATCCGCGCCGCCGCCGATATTCTGCTGCGCGAAATCGCCGGACCCTGAGCCGCCGATGCGCGCCGTCGCCGAAATCTCCGTGCCCGAAAGCTGCGCGACAATGCGCTCGATGGGCCCCCCCGGCGCGAATTGCACCAGCAGGAAGCTTAAGGCCATGATGCCGAGAATGGTCGGCACCATGAGCAGAATGCGCCGGATGATATAAGCCGCCATCGCGTCAGCCCTGACCCTTCATGCCGAGTTTCGCAGCCCGCGCCGCATCGACCCACCATGTCTGTTCGACGGCGCGATCATATTTCGCCGCGATCTTCGGCCGGTCGAAAATATTCCAGAAGGCCATGGTGTAGCTCGCCTTGTACCACTGCGGAATCCAGAACTGCCCGGCGCGCAATACGCGGTCGAGCGCGCGCGCGGCGACAACCTGCTGCGCCCGCGCCTCCGCTGCAATGACCTTTTCGATCAGCGCGTCGACGGCGGGATTGGCGATGCCGCAGAGATTGCGGCTCCCCGGTATCGCGGCAAATTCCGAACTCCAATAGCTGCGCATTTCGATGCCGGGCGTAAGGCCCAGCGAATAGCGCTGCACGGTGAAATCGAAATCGAAGGATTTCAGCCGATCCTGAAATTGTGCGGAATCGACAAGCCGCGAGCGCGCATCGATGCCGATGAGCTTGAGGTTCTTCGCATAAGGCCCCTCCACCCGTTGAAAGACGGGATCGTCGCCGAGAAATTCGATGGTCAGTGCCTCGCCCTTGGCATTGCGCCGAACGCCGCCGGAAACTTTCCAGCCCGCCTCGTCGAGAAGTTCCGCCGCACGGCGAAGCTGCTTTCTGTCCTGCCCCGTGCCGTCGCTTGCCGGCGCGACGACCGCAGGCCCGAACGCTGCCGGCGACAATGAAGCGCGAAACGGCTCGAGCAGCGCCAGCTCTTCAGCGCTTGGCAATCCCTCCGCCCGCATCGGCGAGTTTTCAAAGAAACTCGAAGTGCGTTTGTAGAGCCCGTAGAAAAGGTTCTTGTTTGTCCATTCGAAATCGAATGCGAGGTTCAGTGCCTCGCGGACGCGCGGATCGGAAAATTTTTCGCGCCGCGCATTGATGAACCAGCCCTGCGCGCCCGACGGCGTATGATCGGGCAGGGTGACGCGCGTCACGCGCCCGTCCTTCACAGCCGGAAAATTATACTGCGTCGCCCAGACCTTCGACGTGAATTCCTCACGGAAAAGATATTGGCCGGCGCTGAAGGCTTCAAAGCCCGCCGTGCGGTCGCGATAGAACTCTAAGCGGATGCGATCGAAATTCCAGTTGCCGATATTCACATTGAGATCGCGCGCCCAGTAATCCGGCACGCGCTGATAGGTGATGTTGTCGCCCGCTTTGAAGCTGCCGATCTTGTAAGGCCCGCTCGCCAGCGGCGGCTCCAGCGTCGTCGCATCGAACTTCTTCGCCGTGTAGTACGCCTTGGAAAAAATCGGCAGCGTGCTGGCAACGAAGATCGCAAGATCGCGTGTCTGTTTTCCGGTGAACGTCACGACGAGCGTGCGCTTGTCGGCGGCCTCCGCCTTCTTCATCTCGCGCAGATTGAGTGCGATAAGCGGGTGGCCTTTTTCCTTCAGCAGCATGAAGGAGAAAGCCGCGTCCTCTGCCGTCAGCGGCGTGCCGTCATGAAAGCGCGCGGCATCGCGCAGGCGGAACTGGAGCTTGTTGCCGCCCTCCATCACCTGCACGCTTTCCGCGACAAGTCCGTAAACCGCATCCGGCTCGTCCAGCGCGCGCACCATCAACGTATCGAAAATGAAATCGAGCCGCGGCGGCGCATTGCCCTTGAGGATATAGCCGTTCAGCGTGTCGAAGGTGAGCAGCGAGGCATTGAATGCGCCGGTCGACGGCGTTTCAGAAAGCGTGCCGCCCTTGGGCGCATCCGGGTTCACATAGTCGAAATGCTTGAAGCCCGCGGGATAATTAAGCTCGCCGAATATCGAAAGCCCGTGGCGTGCGCCTTTGTCCGGCCCGACCGTCTGCGCACCCGCATGCATGGGCCGAAGCAGCGCGGCGCCGAGGCTCGCACCCATCAGGCCGAGAACGCTGCGCCGTGGAAACCGCACCTGCTCGCTCATGGCTTCTGGGGCGCCTGTTTGTTCGCGGCCTTGCCGCTCGCGTCATACCACCAGATGTCGGGGAAGCCGACGGAATAGGCGGGCGTCGGCGTCGGATGCGCAAGTCGCGCCCAATAGGCGACGCGGCTCTTCGGCGAGAACCATTGCGGCACCACATAATGCCGCCACAGCAATACGCGGTCGAGCGCATGCGTCGCCGCAAGAAGCTCATCGCGGCTCTTCGCGAAAATCACGCTGTCGATCAGTTTTTCGACGACGGGATCGCAAATGCCGATCACATTGCGGCTGCCGGAAATCTTCGACGCTGCGCAGCCCCAGAATTCGCGCTGCTCATTGCCGGGCGAAAGCGACTGGCCGAAGGAATGGACGATGATGTCGAAATCGCGATTGTCGACGCGGTTTTGATATTGCGCGCTGTCGACTGTGCGCAGCGTCACCTTGATGCCGAGCCGCTCAAGCGATTGGCGGTAAGGCCCGACGACGCGCTCGAACATCGGATCGGCAAGCAGGAACTCGACCTGCAATGGCTGGCCCTGCGCATTGACGCGCGCACCCTTCACCGCTTTCCATCCGGCCGCATCGAGAAGTTCAGCGGCGCGGCGCAGATTGGCGCGGTTGTTGCCGGAGCCATCCGTCTTCGGATTGGTGTAGGCCGTTGTGAAAACTTCCGGCGGCAGGTCCTTGCGGAAAGGCTCGAGCAGCTTCAACTCCGCACCCTGCGGCACACCGCTTGAGGCAAGCTCGCTGTTTTCAAAATAGCTGCCGGTGCGCGTGTACTGGCCATAGAACAGCGTCTTGTTCTGCCACTCGAAATCGAAGGCCCAGTTGAAGGCTTCGCGCACGCGCGGGTCTTTGAAAATGTCGCGGCGCAGGTTGAAGGCGAAGCTCTGCATGCCCGCGCCGGTCTGCATGCGCAGTTCCTCGCGCTTGATGCGCCCGTCCTTCACGGCAGGGATGTTGTAGCCGGTCGCCCAGTTCTTGGCGCTGTTCTCGGCGCGGTAATCGACCTGATCGCCCTTGAAGGCTTCGAAGGCGATGGTCGGGTCGCCGTAATAATCGAAACGCATGCTGTCGAAATTCGCCGTGCCGAGTTTCACCGGCAGGTCTTTCGCCCAGTAATCCTTCACGCGTTCATAGACGATGCTGCGCCCGGCAATGACCTTGCCGATGCGATAGGGCCCGCTGCCCAGCGGCGCTTCGAGCGTCGTCTGCGAAATGTCGCGCGTCTTGCCCTTGCTGCCTTGCGCCGTCCAATAGTGCTTGGGCAGGATCGGCAACTGGCCGACGATCTGCGGCAACTCGCGATTGCCCTTGCCCGAAAACGTGAAACGCACCTTGTTCGGCGCGAGCACTTCGGCCTTCGTCACATTGTGATAATAGGCGGCATAAAACGGGTTGAGCTTCTTCAGCGTCTCAAAGCTCCAGACAACATCTTCCGCCGTTACCGGCTTGCCGTCATTGAAGCGCGCCGCCTTGCGCAAGCTGAACGTCACCGAGGAGAAATCATCGGGATAGGAAAGGCTTTCCGCGATCAGCCCATATTCCGCGCCCGGCTCGTCGAGGCTTGTTTCGAGCAGCGTGTCGTAAATGAGCGCGAGGCCCGCCGCCTGCTCGCCCTTGACGATGAAGGCATTGAGGCTGTCGAAATTGCCGATGGCCGCATAGCGCAGCTCGCCGCCTTTCGGCGCGGCCGGGTTCACATAGTCGAAATGCTTGAAGTCGGGACGATATTTGAGGTCGCCGAATAGCGATGCGCCATGCCGCTCCACCTCGGCCGCTCGCGCGGTTTCTCCGGCAACGGCCCATCCTGCGACCGTAAGGGCGGCAAGTGCCGACACGAGAAGCGCCACGCTGCGCCCGGCCTTGCTACGCTTCATCTCTCCTCCCGCTTGATAACCTGTCTCGCTTCCATAACTACCGTTCATTGTGGCCATTTTTTGAGGCGAGCGCGAGCCAATCCGCGCAAACCGCCATTCGCACAAACAAAAAGCGCCCGGAAATTTCCGGGCGCTCTGTTTTGTCGGCCCGCCTGTGGCGGGCTGTCTGTTTAGTGCTTGGCCGCGTCGGGCTTTGCCGCTTCCGGCGCTGCTGTTGCCGGTGCCGCCGCGGCGGGAGCCGCTTCAACCTTGGGCAGGGCTGCGTTGGTGCCAAGCGTGTTCAGATAGACGATGAGGTCGGCGCGCTGCTGCGGGTTCTTGATACCTGCAAAGGACATCGCCGTACCGGCAATATAGCCGCGCGGATTTTCGATGAAGTGCGAAAGCTCCTCGAAGCTCCACACGCCGCCATGCTTCTTCATGGCTTCCGAATAGGCAAAGCCCGGCGCGCTCGCAACCTTGCGATCGACGACATGGAAAAGGTCCGGACCGATCTTCGTGCCGGCGCCTTCCTGGAGATTGTGGCAAGCCGCGCACTTCTTGGACTGTTTCTCACCGGCGGCGACATCGGCCTTGGCGAGCAGCACCGGCAGCGGAACCGCGGCTTCTGCGGGGCCTGCCTCGGCGCCGGCCTCACCCTCGGCAACCACGCCTTCAACGACAAAGGACTGCGGGTTTGCTGCGGGCGTTTCGTAGATGATGTCGGCGACGTTCTTCACACCGAGCACGAGCAGCAGCGAAAAAATGACCGCGCCTGCAATCTTGTTAAATTCAAAACTATCCATTTGCTCTCGTGCCGCCAGGATTCAGTGAAGGGACAGGGGTTATATGCGGCAGGATAGCGATTGAATGCCCTTGCCAGAACCCCCCTTTTTCGCGCGGAGATTAGCCGCTTCCGCGCCCGCGCCGCAAGCCGTATAAGACGCCTCAGGGGCACACGTGAAACTCAGGCGCGCGAGGCCGCTAATCAGGGGCAAATTGCGGCGATCCGTCGCAGGAAAAGAGGCTGTCCCTTCCCCAAACACGGCTGAGGAACGCCTTATGTCCCGTCCAGACCCCGCTTCTGCCTCAAATCCCATCATTGTGATTCCCGCCCGAATGGCCTCGACCCGCCTCCCGGGCAAACCCCTGGCCGACATTGCGGGCCTCCCGATGATCGTTCAGGTCTGGTCACGTGCCCGCGAAGCCGGTCTTGGCCGCGTCGTCGTCGCCGCCGCCGAAGAGGCGATTGCCGATGCCGTCCGCGCCGCAGGCGGCGAGGCGGTGCTGACCGATCCTGACCTGCCGTCCGGCTCCGACCGCATCTGGCAGGCGCTCAATGCGGTCGATCCGGAAGGTCGCCATGACGTCATCGTCAATGTGCAGGGCGACCTGCCGACGCTCGACCCGGCATTGATCCGCACAGCCGCCGATGCGCTCATCGCATCGGGTGCGGACATTTCGACGCTCGCCGCTGAAATCGTCGTGGAAGAAGAACGCACCAATCCCAATGTCGTGAAGGCCGTCATCGCGTTGCGCGAGGGGCAGAGAGCGGGCAGGGCGCTCTACTTCACGCGCGTCACTGCGCCCTCGGGCGATGGCCCGCATTATCACCACATCGGCCTTTACGCCTATACGCGCGCCGCGCTTGCCCGCTTTGTCGCGCTGCCGCCATCGCCGCTCGAACTGCGCGAAAAGCTCGAGCAATTGCGAGCGCTCGAAGCAGGCATGAGCGTCGAGGTGGCGCTCGTTGACACCGTTCCGCTCGGTGTCGATACTCCCGCCGATCTCGAAAAGGCGCGCGCCGCGCTCTCAAAACTCACATCCGGGCGGATATGACCGTGGCTGAAAACACCATCGCTTTTCAGGGCGAACCGGGCGCGAACTCGCATATTGCCTGCGTCGAAGCCTTTCCCGACATGAAGGTTCTGCCCTGCGCCACCTTTGAGGACGTCTTCTCCGCCGTTCAGCAAGGCCGGGCGAAACTCGCCATGCTGCCGATCGAAAACTCGCTGGCGGGCCGCATCGGCGACATTCACCACCTGCTGCCTGAAAGCGGTCTCTATATTGTCGGCGAGCATTTCCTGCGCATCCGCTTCCATTTGCTCGGCGTCAAAGGCGCGCAGATTTCCGATCTGAAAACCGTGCAGAGCCAAACGCCCGCGCTCGGCCAGTGCCGCAATGTGATCCGCGAATTGGGTCTGCGCATGGTCGTCGGCGCCGACACGGCAGGCTCCGCCCGCCAGATCGCCGAGGCAGGCGACAAGTCGCAAGCCGCCATCGCCACCTCGCTTGCGGGCCAGATCTATGGCCTTGATGTGCTGCGCCCCGACATTGAGGACGCCGAGCACAATACGACGCGCTTTCTCATCATGGCGAAAGAGCCCAACGACGCCGAGCCGGAAGACGATCCGGTCATCACGACCTTCATTTTCCGTGTGCGGAACGTGCCAGCCGCGCTCTACAAGGCGATGGGCGGATTTGCGACCAACGGCGTCAACATGACGAAGCTTGAAAGCTATCAGCTCGAAGGCTCCTTCAACGCGACGCAGTTCTATGCCGACATCGAAGGCCACCCCGCATCGCGCAATGTGCGCCTGGCGCTTGAAGAACTCGACTTCTTCACCAGCGAACTCAGGATTCTCGGCATATATAAAGCCCATGCCTTCCGGGCCACGCTTGCCGCCTCCACGACGCGCTGAGCCTCGCCGCGTTGCAAATGCGACGCATATGTGAAAGGTTTGATCCTTAAGCGGTGCTGCGTGAGGATGTTCGATGGCTTCGGGGTTACGTCTAGACGAAACAGTCGACACGCCCGAAAAACCCACACTCCTCAGCCGAATTTACGCTCAAAGCGGCCCCAATCGGGTTCTTGCGCTGTGTCTTCTGGTCGTCACCTGCGTCCAGATCGTCGCCTGCTTCGGCACCATCGACTATTACGCCGAAAACGCATTGTTCGAGCTCAGCCAGGACGTCTTTCTGTTTACCGGAGCGGCCCTCTTCTTCGCCTCCGCCGTCAGGGCCACGAACCGCGTCTCGCGCCTCGCATTGCTCGGGCTCACATTGTTCTGCCTGAGCATTCTCTTTCGCGAGCTGGACGTGCGGGGAACTTTTGCCGAGCCCTATCTCGGCGCGGCACTGCAGAACCGTTTTCATTACGTATTTCTGGGCATCTTGTGGCTTTCGCTATTGCTGCTCTCGCTCCGCCATTTCCGCCTGAGCGTCGTCATCGTGCTGCGCTGGTTGCTCACCTTTTCCGGCGCGCTGATGATTTCAGGCATTCTGTTTTATGTGCTGGGCGACGTTGCCGAGAAGAGATTCTTCACCGGCAACCCTGCATGGAGCGAGATGCTCGAAGAAAGCATCGAGCAACTCGGCACCCTGTTCATCCTGCTCTCGGCCTGGGTGGCGCTGCGCCGCCCGCTCTATGCCAGAACATCCCCTCCTTGTTCGGCGAAGGCAGAAATTTTATCCGTACAAGGCGTGTCCTGACGTCTTCTTCGCTGTGCGATAAGCGTGTTAGCCTTCGCGGCATGTGTGCGTTGCGCACGGATCGCATGGAGAAAATTTATGAAGAAAATGATTTCGATTGCAGTCGCAGCGCTGCTTCTGCCGGTCGCCGCCTTTGCCGCCCCGCCGAACATGGAGCCCGGCCTTTGGGAGCAGGCCATGACGATGGGGGCTCACTCGTTCACGAACAAGGAATGCGTGACGCCCGATATGGTGAAGGACGGTCCCGAGTCGTTGCTGAATCACAGGGACGAGATGGCAGGGAACTGCAAGTCATCGGGGAACTGGAGCGGCAATGTCTACCGTTTCAAGGTTGACTGCTCTGCGCCGGAGCAGGGCGGCACGGTCTCGACGACCGGCACCATGACCTACGAAAGCCCGAGGCGCATGCTTCAGGTCGTCGAATCGACCACCACGATAGAGGGCGCGAAGCAGTCGATGACGATGAAAGTCGATCACAAGCGGATCGGCGACTGTCCTAAATAGCCGCCGCGCCGCTATCACAACCGGGTCGACGGCCATTGGCGTTGAAACGAGGAAAGGCCCGCCATCAGGCGGGCCCTTTTTCTATTGCTCGGCGAAAGTCTTCACGAGCTGATGGGCGATCGCGAACGGCGGCGGCATCCAGAAGCTTCCATCGCCCTTGCCCGCCAGCACGGCTTTGACTTCAGCACGGCTGAACCAGCGCCCTTCGGATAGTTCGATCCCGTCGATCTTGAACGTATCGTTCTCGGCAACGGCCATGCAGCCGATCATCAGCGATGAGGGATAGGGCCAGGGCTGCGTCGAGTGATAGCTCACCGAAGCCGTCGAGAGCCCGGCCTCTTCGTGAAGCTCGCGCGCCACGGCCTCTTCAATCGATTCGCCCGGCTCGATGAAGCCCGCCAGCGCCGAAAACATGCCCTTCGGCCATATCTTCTGCCGCCCGAGGAAGCATGTGTCGCCATGGGTCGCGAGCATGATGACGACAGGGTCGGTGCGCGGAAAATGTTCCGCCTTGCAGGAAGGGCAGGCGCGCTTGTAGCCCGCTTCCGCCATTTCCGTGCGCGTGCCGCAAACCGAGCAGAAGCCGTGGCGCTGATGCCAGTCGATCATGCTCTTGCCCTGCGCGAGGATCGCAAGCTCGCTCGGCGTGATTTCCCCGGCCATGGCCAGCCCGCGCAGTTCTTCAAACGCGCCAAAGCCCTTCAGCGCAGGGTGATTCTCCGCGTTCTTCAAACCGCTCACATCGGCGGCAAAAAGCGATTTGCCGCGCTTGTTGATGCCGAGAAACACGACAAGCGGCTCCGGTCCCGCCAATTCGTGCAGCAGACCCATTCTGAGCCAGCCCACATCCTTGCCCTGGCTCGGCTTTTCTTCCGGCAAAACGAAAGGCTGAAGCCGATGAAACGGCACGAAAAGGCTCGCGCTATCTGCAAGCTGGGCTGCGACCCAGTCCTTGTCGGCGCGGCGATAGCTCGCGCGATCGAGCGGATTGTTGGCAAAGATATTGGGATTCTGGGGGATGCCCATAATTTGACGCTTCCTCTGGACTCTCTTGAATTTTCTTTATGTGAAGGTGGCACGAGACGCCGCCTCGCTCAATGGAATCCGCCTTTGCCACCTCGCCCTTGCATCTGGGGTCTTTTCCCCTGATATACTCCCCTCGGGAGGTTGGCGACGGACGGAGCCCTCGCCAACCCGGTCAGATCCGGAAGGAAGCAGCCGTAACGAGTTAGCCTCGGGTCGTTCGTCCAGCCTCCCACCTATTCCCCCTTTCATTCATGGGAACCCGATGGACGACAGCGTGGAAAATACGGCGCTAGAAGCCATCGCAAATGAAGAGCCGGGTTTTGCCCTGCTCGGCGGCGAGGCGAAATCCCAGCCGCGTCAGCAGGCGTCGGGCTATCAGGTCCTCGCGCGCAAATACCGTCCTTCGAATTTTGACGACCTGGTCGGCCAGGAAGCCATGGTCCGCACCCTCTCGAACGCTTTCGAGACGGGCCGCATCGCCCACGCCTTCATGCTGACCGGCGTGCGCGGCGTCGGCAAGACGACGACCGCCCGCATCCTCGCGCGTGCGCTCAATTACGAAAAGCCCGGCGTGAACGGCCCGACCATTCACATGGACGGCAATGGCGTCCATTGCGAAGCGATCATGGAAAGCCGCCATGTCGACGTGCTGGAAATGGACGCGGCATCGCGCACCGGCATCGACGATATTCGCGAGATCATTGAAAGCGTGCGCTACCTGCCGGTTTCGGCGCGCTACAAGGTCTACATCATCGACGAAGTGCACATGCTCTCGAAAGCAGCCTTCAACGGTCTGTTGAAAACGCTGGAAGAGCCGCCGGCGCATGTGAAGTTCATTTTCGCGACGACCGAAATCCGCAAAGTGCCCGTCACGGTGCTTTCGCGCTGCCAGCGCTTCGATCTGCGCCGCCTCAGCGTCGGCGAACTCACCGGCCTCCTGTCGCGCATCTCGCAGAAGGAAAGCATCGCCGTCGAGGAAGCGGCGCTGAAGCTTCTCGCCCGCGCTGCCGATGGTTCCGCCCGCGACGGCCTTTCGCTGCTCGACCGCGCCATTGCCCATGGCGCAAGCGAAGGCGAGGGCGATATTCTCGAGCTGGCCATTCGCGATATGCTGGGCCTTGCCGACCGCGCCCGCATCTTCGATCTCTTCGACATGCTGATGAAGGGCGACATTGCCGCCGCGCTGGACGAGTTGCGCGCGCAATATGATGCCGGCGCCGATCCGGCTGTCGTCCTCTCCGATCTCGCCGATCTCACTCATTGGCTGACGCGCCTGAAGCTCGTGCAGGGCGCTGGCGACGACATGGCCATGTCGGAAACCGAGCGCGTGCGCGGCCAGGAAATGGCGAGCAAGCTGCCGATCCGCACCCTGTCGCGCGTCTGGCAAATGCTGCTGAAGGGCCTCGTCGAAGTGCAGGGCGCATCGCGTCCCATCGCGGCGGCTGAAATGGTGCTGGTCCGCATCGCCTATGTGGCGGATGGCCCGAGCCCCGAAGAACTGATCGAGCAATTGAAGGGCGGCGGTGCTGTCTCCCGGCCCGCACCTTCCGGCGGTGCGCCCGCGGGTCCATCGGGCGGTGGCCCGCGCGCGCAATTGCGCACCGTGTCCAGCATGGGCGAGCCCGAACGTCGCCCCATCGCCACGCAAGCCGTCAGCGCCGCGCCCTCGATCAATCTCGCGCGCTTTGAAGATGTCGTCGCCTTCTTCGGCGCGCAACGCGACATCCGCATGAAATCGACGCTCGAAGCCGGCATGCGCCTTGTGCGCTTTGAGCAGGGTCACATCGAGATCCAGCCGCTCGAAGGCACCAATGGCGACATTGCGCGCGAGCTTTCCGAAAAGCTGACGCGCGCCTCCGGCCAGCGCTGGGTCGTATCGATTGCAACGGATCGCGCGCAGGCCGCGCCGACGCTGAAAGAGCAGGCGCAAACCCGCGAACAGGCCTTGAAGGAAAGCGCCGAGGCCGACCCGCTTGTTCAGGCGGCGCTGGCGGCCTTTCCGGGCGCAGTGATCGTCAATGTGCGCGACAAGCTGAGCGTCGATCTGCCGTCTGCGAGCGATGGCGAGATCGCACATGACGAATTTCCGAGTGACGACGAAATGGATTTGGACGAGTGAAGAACCTTACCGACATCATGAAACAGGCAAAGGCCCTCCAGTCGAAAATGGAAGGCCTGCAGACCGAGCTTGAAGCGCTTGAGGTTGAAGGCACATCGGGCGGCGGCCTTGTGAGCGTTGCCATGACCGGCAAGGGCGTCGTGAAGCGCGTCAGCATCGCGCCTGAACTCATGAAAGCCGACGAGCGCGAAATTCTCGAAGACCTGATCGTCGCCGCCTCGAACGACGCGAAGACGAAAACCGAAAAACTCGCCGCCGAAAAAATGAAGAGCATCACCGGCGGCCTGCCCATTCCGCCCGGCTTCGGTCTGTGATGAACCTGACGCCCTTTCTCCTTTTCCCCTCCCCCCTTGAGGGGGAGGCGGGAACGCGGAACGCGTTCCGGGTGGGGGGGCTTCTTCGTGAAACACTTTCGGCTGGGCGCACCCCCCTCCCAACCCTCCCCCTCAAGGG